>JAJDWA010000053.1 GCA_022825825.1 Candidatus Poribacteria bacterium | reverse complement strand
AAGGAAGATGGCGATTTCAGAAGTCAAGAATGTATTGAGCTGCTTGAACAAGCAGACATTGTGGTTACAAATCCGCCGTTTTCATTGTTCAGGGAGTATATCGCGCAACTGGTTGAATACGACAAGAAATTCCTCGTCATTGGGAACAAAAATGCGATAACTTACAAAGAGATATTCCCCTTAATCAAGGGAGACAAATTATGGGTTGGGCATACCCCTATGAGTCAAGACTTGTTGTTTGATGTGCCAGAAGACTATGCTCAAGAATTACTTAAAACCAAGAAGAAGGGGAGTGCTTATAAGATAGTGGATGGGATTGTAAAAGGCAGATCGGAAAGTATTTGGTTTACCAACCTCGACCATAAGAAACGGCACGAAGACCTAATCCTTTACAAGAAATACTCTCCTGATGAATATCCGAAGTACGATAATTACGATGCTATCAACGTGGGTAAAACGGCTGATATTCCAGTAGATTATGCTGGAGAAATGGGCGTGCCGATTACCTTCTTGGACAAGCACAACCCTGATCAGTTCGAGATCGTAAGTGCAAATGATATAAGGGCAAATGCTAATGTTCCCGTCAAACCTCATGGACTTATCAAGGATAAGGACGGAGCAATAGGCGGCAAGCCTACCTATGTGCGTATCGTCATCCGTAACAAGAGGATACAGTAATGAAAATCAAGTTGTTAGACCTCACGGTGCAAGAGCTTGTCGAGGATTACTACGACGATGACGAAGGCGGCGTGACCGGGTATGGTGGCAAATTGGATATACGACCGCCATTTCAACGGGAGTTTATCTACAAAGACAAGGAACGCAATGCTGTCATTGACTCCATCCTGAAAGGATTCCCGTTGAACGTGATGTACTGGTCGGATCGGGAAAACGGAGAATACGAAATCATTGACGGACAACAGCGTACAATCTCCATTGCACAGTATGTGGAGGGGGATTTTTCGTTCAATGATCTATACTTCCACAATCTAACATCAGACAAAAAAGAATTGATATTGGATTACAAGTTGATGGTCTACGTGTGTACTGGGACCGACAGCGAAAAGTTGGAGTGGTTCAAAACGATCAATATTGCGGGGATGAAGTTGACCAATCAAGAGTTGCGTAACGCCGTTTACGCAGGAGAATGGTTGTCAGACGCGAAGCGATATTTTAGTCGGATTGGTTGCGTTGCATCCAAAATCGGCAAAGACTATGTCAGTGGGTCGCCAAACCGGCAAGAGTACTTGGAGACAGTGATTAAGTGGATCAGCGAAGACGCAATTGAAGAATACATGGGGAAGCATCAGCACCACGAAGACGCGTTGCCCCTATGGGAGTATTTTCGATCGGTGATTGATTGGGTTGAATCCACTTTCACGAACAAGAGACCCAAAATAATGAAGGGCGTAGAGTGGGGTTCGCTATACAACCAGTTTAAAGACGAAGACCTTGACGTTGATGAGATTGAGCAGGAAACCGTCCGCCTTATAAATGACGATGATGTCACAAAACAATCGGGTATATATCCGTATATTCTCACTGGCGAGGAGAAACACCTGAGCATACGCGCCTTTACAAATAATATGAAGCAAAGGGTCTACGAAAAACAGTCCGGCAAATGTGTTATCTGTGGTGAAAAATTCGAAATCAAAGAGATGGAAGCAGACCATATCACACCCTGGTCCGAGGGTGGCAAGACCAGCGAGGATAATTGCCAGATGCTTTGCAAAAAGTGTAACAGGGAGAAGTCCGCACGATAATCAGACAAATGTACTGGAGTGATAAATGGAAGTCTTGATTTATTGTCTGTCAAGTAATAAATTAAAATACCATCTATGATCAATACGTGAGGAACAATAAATATGTTAATAGACGTCAAAGATATAACAAAAGTGTATGAGATGGGCGATGTGCAGGTGCATGCGTTACGAGGAGTCACCTTCACTGTAGAATCAGGTGAGTTTATCGCTATTATGGGACCCTCCGGTTCTGGAAAATCCACAATGATGGATATCTTAGGATGCCTTGCAACCCCAACAGATGGTGAATATTTTCTTGAAGGCGAAGAGGTCGGCAAACTCTCAGATAACCGTCTGGCAGATATCCGAAATAAAAAGATCGGTTTCGTATTTCAGTCATTCAACCTTCTTCCGCGAACAAGTGCGCTCCATAACGTTGAACTTCCACTCATCTATTCAGGCTTAGGACGTAAAGAACGTAAGCGAAGAGCATTTGAATCTTTGGAGGCAGTGGGATTAGCTGATCGGGTTGACCACAAATCAACTGAGCTGTCTGGTGGACAAGTTCAACGTGTAGCGATAGCGCGCGCGCTTGTGAATAAACCGTCAATGATTTTTGCTGACGAACCGACCGGAAACTTGGACACACGTTCTGGAGCTGAGATTTTAGCCATTTTTGACCGTCTGAATGAGGAAGGGAATACCATCATCATGGTTACGCATGAACCGGAAGTTGCGGAACATGCGAGACGCGTGCTACATATCCGGGACGGGCTTATTGAGCAAGATGAAAGGCGAGACTAATCCAAAAATCAATCAAGTCAGAATTACCACCCCTTCACGACTCCATTTTTCTCTGATTGACCTGAATGGAAAACTCGGTCGCATAGATGGCGGATTCGGATTAGCTATTACTGAACCGAATTTTCAAATCATCGCAGAACCGTCAACAGAAATCCAAGTTGAATCTGCTGCCTATCACGAACGGGCATGTGCTATTTTGGCACAACTTCAAACAACCTACCAGTTTCCGGGAATCAAACTCAAATTTATCTCTGAAATTCCCACACACAGCGGTTTCGGTTCAGGAACACAACTCTCGCTCGGTATTGCTTCTGCTGTAAACATCCTATACGATCTGAAATTGAGTGTTTTGGAACTCGCGAATGCTGCGGGACGTGGTGGCACTTCTGGGATTGGAGTCGCTGCATTTGAAACTGGCGGTTTTATCGTTGATGGAGGACATCGTTACCCTGAACAGAAATCCTCCTTTCTCCCGTCTTCTGCCGCAGACAATATTTCACCACCCCCGATCCTACTCCGATATACATTTCCAAAGTGGCCTCTTCTTATTGTCCTGCCGAACTGTTCGCGTATCTACGGAGAAGAAGAATTAAATCTCTTTCGGACACTATGTCCGCAGCCCCCATCTGTTGCACCAAAGTTGTCACATCTTCTGCTGTTACAAGTTTTACCTGCAATCCTTGAAGATAATATACATAGTTTCGGTAAAGCTTTGAACGAAATTCAGACGTTTGGTTGGAAAAAGGTGGAGATCGATGCGCAAGGTGTCGAATTACAGCAAACACTTGAATTTTTACAAACCAACGGTGCATTAGGTGCTGGCGTTAGTAGTTGGGGACCAGCAATTTGTGCTGTGAGTGAGGAAATTGAAGTATTGAAACAGAAAACAGAAAAATATCTAACGACTTTACGAAATGGCGGCACATGCTTTATTACCTCCGCCAACAATACGGGAGTACAAATTAAAAAAGTTGGCTAAAGCATGATTGCTCTAACCAACTGTCTCTATAGTAAATGAATCAATTTTAAATCTGATATAAAATTTTCCTATGAAAACGGACTCCTAAAATCAGATGTATTGTTTCTATCCCTTTCCAGCAGAATAGTAGGGATTAGTCCCAGATGCATGGTCAGTTGTATCAATAACCTGCTTGATTTCAGGGAATACTTCCTGTATCATCGCTTCAATGCCGTGTTTGAGCGTAACATTTGCCATACCACATCCTTGACATCCACCGCCCATGTGAATATAGATAGCATCATCTTCAACATTCAAAAGTTCAATTTGTCCACCGTGTGCTGCGACAGCGGGATTAATTCGTTCATCAATCAGTTCTTGAATCTTCTGTGCCTTCGGATTGTCCCATGTTGGCTTATTTGGGTTTTCTATCTTAAAACCACTTGAATTGAGGTCTTCAACATAGTCAATAACAGCACCGTTAAGGTCTGGTGCGCTTTTTGAATCGACCAAGACCTTAAAAGTATCCATTTCAATGACTATGTCATTTTCCTCAGCTTCCGTAGCTAAGCCGAGACTATATTGGAAGTCGGTAGCACTACGTCCTTCAATACTAATACGCAGCCCTTCGACTTCCACATCTTCAGCATCAATAACAGCTTGGATCTTTTCTTGCGCGGTTTTTGTAACTTCCAAAAAATGTTTTTCAGTTCCCGCGAGCTTTTTTAACAAATTCTTCATAAGTGTCCTTCGTAAACCCAGCTCATGCAGCCGTTTGATCAGCCTTGTATTCTGAGCGGAATTCACCCATTTCGTCGTAAAGGTTGCTTAACTGAGCAATTGCATAGATTTCCAACTGCCGGATGCGTTCTCGGGTCACGTCAAGCACATCTCCGATTTCACGAAGTGTTTTCCGCTCACCATCGTCAAGCCCATAACGCATTTTCAAAACCTGCTGCTCCCGTTCCGGGAGTTTACTCAGAATCTGCTCTACCAAGTCCTGTGTAATTAACTTCTCAATCGCATCATCTTCAGACGCTGTTGCGGGGTCTTTGATCAAATCTCCGATTGTTGTTACCGGACGTAATATCCGGTCCCGGTCTTCACCAATTGGTAAATCCATTGACAAAGTATCAGCATTAAAGCTAAGAAGTTCCTCTATCTGTTGGACGGTTAGGTCAAGCACTTCAGCGATTTCAGCACGTGTCGGTTCACGCTGAAGTTCCTGACAAAGTGCCGCATACGTCGCATCAAATTTATTCATCTTTGCAACGATATATGCTGGCAACCGAATAGACCGGGCAAAATTATCAAGCGTCCGCATAATAGATTGCTTAATCCACCAGATAGCATAGGTACTAAACTTAAAGCCTTTCCGATAATCAAACTTACCTGCTGCTTTAATTAACCCAATATTTCCTTCCTGAATTAGGTCTTCAAGCGGAACTTTATTTCCTTGATACTTGACTGCAATAGAAATGACGAGTCGTAAATTAGCTTGTACAAGCTCGTCGCGCGCGGAGTCATCGCCAGCTTCAATCCGTTTCGCTAACTCAACTTCTTCCTCACGAGACAATAAACGATGGCCCGCAACACGCTGTAACCAACTCGTTAAAGCACTCCTATCACTACCTTTGTTGCCGTTCGTATACTCCGTTTCTTCCGACGGATACACTTCCTCTATATATGAGTCAACACCTTTGATGTCTTCTGTTTCACCGAAAAACTCGGTTTCCATTCGTCTCCTCTCCTTAAATTATAAAATTCTATCAAAATCAACCGAAAACATATAATACATTATACTATAACGTATTGTCAAGCAAATTGTTTAAAAAAAGTGACTATATTCGCGAATTTTTCTGAAAAATTCAGAAAAAATAGCATATTTCACAATTTTTCTGAAAATTCGAACTTATACAATAGTGTTTGGTCTAATGAATAACGCAACAATTCTATAGTAGTGCTTAGTCAAGCACTAATTGATGGCTTGAAAGGGTCGGGAATCGGAGTTCCCTCCTACTGTAAGCAATCCATCGGTAGGAGCGATCTCCGAATCGCGACCTACAATAACATGTTGACAAAGCAGTAGTCTATCCATTCTAAATTTATAGGTATTAGTAGTGATAGTCGGGAATCGAGTTCCCTCGGACAACTCATAATGTCCAATTGTGTTGTATAATGGACCATAGTAACGTGTCTTAACGTGAGCTCGGGATAAGCAATTTTGGAAACGGTAGGATCAGTTTCCAAACCGCTCCGTGTCAAACACAAAACGTGTCTGCCGTTGCCAGGATAAGCCCGGTTCGGCTGGGAAACCGAACCTACTATGGTTATGAGAGTCCAAATCAAAGCATGAAGAACTTTATATCTCTTATACCAAGCCCACGTTGTCTTATGATAACTCCTAACAATGTATTGAATCTTCAAAATTCAATTGGGTTTAAGCTAAATCCTTCACTCCCAAGTTTTTCATAAAAGCTTAGATAGGTTGGATTTAAAACATGATGTAGTGGTCCATTTTAATTGTGAGTCGTAAAACATTTCGTTGACATATTAAACTTTTTAGCAAATTATTTCGTCTTAAAAGGACAGTTCCCACGAGATAAAAACCTATACAATATACTTATTTGCCTTTCAAGATACTGATTGAGGAAGTTCAACAATTCCTTGAGAGGTTATTATTTCGCGCAGGTACTATGTCAGAAAAAACACCGGTTAACTTGATAACCAATAAGGAACTATTACCCTATGTACGGTGCATCCACTAAAAAATCTATCGTTGAAGTGTTACGAGAAGCAGACCTAATTTCAGAACAGGAATATCATGAAATTCATGAGAAAATACTTGCAGGTTGGGTGAATAAGCCTACCCAAACTGAAGGCGAAAAAGACGGAGACTCACAAAGTTATCGGCAAATTTTGGATGAAATAGAGATGGCAGGAGAATCAGAAGAAGGAATTATTTCTGAATATGTTTCTTCCAAAGTTCTCGAACTTGCTAAAAAGGGACGCGAATTCGGAACATCTATCCTACAATTGGAAGAGGTAAACCCTGAACAGGAAGCACTTGAGAAGGTGCCAGCAAGTTTTGCCTATCGCAATAAGGTTGTGCCGGTGCAACTTGAAGGGAACGCCCTCACTGTCGCGATTGCCGATGTTCAAGATGTAATGTTAATTGACGAAATTCAATTCGTCACCGAATGTGAAATAAACCTTCTTCTCGCTGATGAAGACGAAATATCAGACGCGATTGTTCGGTTCTACGGTCAAAGTGCCGCTTCACTGCTGAGTGCAGGTATTAAAGGTCCGGTCGGTGCTGCTGCAACAATTGATCGAGATAGAATTGAAGACTTTGGTATTGATGATAAGGATCTCAGTGAAGACCCGACAGTTGTTCACGCTGTTGACCAAATGATCATTGATGCGGTTCGCGCAGGGGCGAGTGATATACACATTGAGCCTTATTCAGAAGAATTGAAGATTAGATTTCGGGTTGACGGTGTATTAGAAGACGAAGAACAACCGCCCGCATATTTGCAGTCTGCGATTACCTCGCGTATTAAAATTATGGCTGGGATGGACGTGGCGGAACGTCGCCGTCCACAAGATGGAAAAATCAATAAAGAAATTGGCAGCCTCGGTGGTCGGCAGATTGACCTTCGTGTTTCTACAGTTCCTACTGTTGCTACACAGCATAGTGAAAGTGTTGTGCTGCGTATTCTTGACCGCCAATCCATTGAATTCGGTTTAACACAGCTCGGTCTAACTCATGATAATTTTGAACTTTTTCAGCGAATGATCCATAAGCCACACGGAATTATCCTCGCAACGGGACCCACTGGAAGTGGTAAAACAACAACTCTTTATGCTTGTTTAAAAGAGATCAACACGCCAGAAGTTAAAATTATTACCCTTGAAGATCCGGTTGAATATGAATTGGAAGGGATCAACCAAGTCCAAGTTAATCCTGAAATTGGTTTTACATTTGCGAATGGATTACGACATATTTTACGGCAAGACCCTGATAAGGTGTTAGTCGGTGAAATCCGTGATGATGAAACGGCTGAAATGGCAATCCATACCTCACTTACAGGGCACCTTGTTTTCAGCACACTGCATACAAATGATGCCCCAGGTGCCATCACCCGTCTTATAGATATGGGGGTAGAACCGTATTTAGTTGCCTCTACAGTAGAAGGAATTATAGCACAACGATTGGCACGACGTGTTTGCAAAGCTTGCTGCGAAATGTACAAACCAACTGAAAAGGAAATCGCAAGCGTTCTCATCAACAACGACGCCCATGTGGAAACTGACCTTGAAATTCCACGTGCAAACGAAGACGGTTGCAAAGAATGTCGTGGCAGAGGTTATAAGGGCAGGATTGGTATTTTTGAAGTTATTTTTATGACTGAAGAATTACGCTCAATGGCACTCCAACATTCTTCAACCAGTGAACTCCGCCAACTTGCTATTAAAATGGGCATGAAAAGTTTACGCGAAGACGGATGGCAAAAGGTTACTGCAGGACAAACGACGGTTGATGAAGTCCTTCGACTTACCCAAGAAGATGCTTACGAATTTGATGAGGAAAACCAAAGTGCATCCGAATAGGAGTACACTTGGAAACAAAAAGTTGTAATTGTAATATTTTGCAACTATGTGCGCTTTGTAAACACTCCGTTTTTTATTAAATGTATCGATTATTTTAATTGTAAATACAGACTATTTCATACAAGAGATTGATTATGCCAAGATTTCAATATGAAGCTATCACCTATACAGGTGCCACAGTCAACAATACTTTGGAAGCAAACTCTAAAGCTGAGCTTATCGCGCAATTACAGCAGATGGGATACTGGCCGACACAAGTTGTGGAAGAAGGCGAAGCGCTTGAAACCAAAGCGAAACAATTATTTAGTTTTGGAACGCGGAAAATAAAATCGGCCGAAGTAGAATTCTTCACCTATCAATTAGCAGCGTTGATAAATGCTCACGTTGCGCTCCCGCGCGCTTTAGAAGTAACATTAGAACAAATTACGAATCCAGAGTTAAACCGTATAATTTCACAGGTCAAATACGATGTGGAACACGGTGCAACGTTTAACGCTGCGTTAGAACAACATCCCAAAATTTTTTCCGATCTCTACGTGAATATGGTCAAAGCAGGTGAAGCGGGTGGTGTATTGGGAGAAGTCTTGGAACGGTTGGCAGAGTTCGCTGAGCGGCAACGACTTCTCAAAAACCAAGTCGTTTCAGCCCTATTTTATCCTGCAATTCTTTTTGGATTAATGGTAATTGCAGTCATCGTGTTAATGATTCTCGTTATTCCCAAATTCACAGAAATGTTTGCAGAATTTAATCAAGATCTACCGCTTCCAACCCAAATTCTGATGTCAGTATCAGGAGCTTTTGCAAATTTTTGGTGGTTAGGGTTGCTCGCCATCACTGTGATTGCAACATTCCTTCGACAATATCTTCGTACGGAAAACGGAAAGGTCATGCTGGATCGGATTAAGCTTAAAATCCCACTTGTCGGGCCCGTTTTTAGCACATTTGCTATTGTTAGATTTACACGTACGATGGCGACTCTTTTGGAAAATGGAGTACGCATGCTTCCTGCGCTGAAAGTTGTTAAAGATACTATTGGGAACAAGGTTTACAGTAATATTATTTCTGATGCAGAAAGAGAGGTAGAACAAGGCTCTACACTTTCACGTGAATTAGGACAGAGCAAAGACTTTCCTACCCTTGTAACCCACATGATCGCTGTAGGTGAAGAATCTGGAGAACCGGTCAACATGTTGTCAAAGCTGTCTGAATATTACGACATGGAAATTAGGAAGAATCTTGAACGGTTGACGAGTTCCATTAGTCCCTTGGTAATTTTAATTATGGGTTTGATGATTGGATTTATCGCTGTCGCGATGATTCTACCTATCTTTGAAGCACAACAAATAATAGGTAGTGGTTAAATGCTAAACACCACTTAAATGTTTTTTCTCTAAACTATCGTAAGAAATATTTGTCTAAATAGACACAAGTTCCGTATATAATAAGAAATACCAGAACACAAAGTTCTGCAAACTAATAAGGAGTTAGACTAAATGTTAAAACAACTTCGAACGGACGAATCAGGGTTAACTCTAATTGAGTTGACAATTGTTATCGTTATTTTGGGTATTTTAGCGGCGTTTATCGCACCCAGAATTGCAGATGCACCGCAAAAGGCTAATGTTTCCAAAGCAAAAGTAGAAATTGAAAGCTTATCTACAGCATTAGAACTGTATGCAACGGAGGTTGGGCAATATCCTTCCACAGAACAAGGGTTAGAAGCATTGTGGCGTGCGCCGAATCCGAGTCCTCCAAATTGGCAGGGGCCTTACCTTAAAAAGCAGTTGACGAGCGATCCGTGGGGTAATCCTTACGTCTACCGTTACCCCGGCACGCAATATGGATACGATTTTGACCTTCTGTCGTACGGTAGAGATGGCAAACTCGGAGGTCTTAAATTTGACAAAGACATCACTAACTGGATCGAAGAAACCACTGCAGCACAGTAAACAACTATTTTTTGATAATAGAAAAGCCAGCATTTTTAAGAAGTTCCGAAACCGAATCTCTTCGTCCAGCGAGGACGGTTTCAGTCTTATGGAAATAATGCTGGTATTGGCTATAATCGCTATTCTGTCCAGCATGTCTATGCCTGCGATGCGGGGGTTTGCCGCATCGCGCAGGTTAACAACCTCCGCACAAGCAATTGCTGATACGCTTGCATTTGCTCGAGATATGGCAATTACGGAGCGAACGACACATCTCGTTGTATTTGATGTTGATAGCAATAGATTTTGGTTGGCTTCCAGCGAAAGTTTTGACGTCCAAAATCCTGCCGCTTCAACAGGGAGAGCCGCCAGACCGACAACTTCAACAGATGGGCAAGTTGTGATGTCGCGGACGAGCGGAGTCATGGGAATTCCACAGCCGCTCAGGCAAGGTGTTACGATAGCAGCTTTAGTTACAACACATAACGGTGTAACCCAACAAATTATTTCTGGTGTGGATTATGTTTATTTCACCCCGACTTCAACATCGGAAGATACCATCGTATATCTCCGAAACGTTAGAGAAAAGGTGATAGCAATTGTTGTTGAGGCAACAACAGGGCGCGCCAGTATTGAGCAGGTATCACAGGAACAGATTCTAAGATTAGGTTTAGGGAACGACTTGTAAAATGAAAAAACAATCAATTCTCTGTCGTGAGGACGGATTCACTTTTGCCGAAATTCTTGTAACCATAGCGATTATGGCTGCGGTACTACCAGCGCTTTTAAAGGTGTTCGGTGATACCGCCCGCAATGTGTCTCTTTCAGATAACCGAGTGACAGCACTCTATCTGCTTAAATCTCAGATGTCAGAGATTGAGGCGAATGGGTACCCAGAAGTGGGACAACAGAGTGATGTGATTGGAGGTTCTATCTTTGAGTGGGAATCTCATGTAACAGATATAGAATCGGAAGAAATATTTGGACTCCGAAGGGTTCAGTTAACTATCTCTTGGGAGCATTTGGGAAAGTTACGATCAATCAGTATGTTTACTTATATAGCTAACAGAGAAACCGAACAACAGCAAAACCAGTAAAACATTCGCCGCATAAAAAGACGGTTGATTGGAACACTGAATTATGAGAAATCTAATCGAAAAGTGTGAAAGTGGTCTTACCCTCGTCGAAATGCTAACTGCTGTTACTATTATCGTAATAATGGGAGGGACCACCTACGCTGTTTTCAACACGGCAATAAAAGCATATCACAAGACACAGTCGAAATTGATTAAAGCACAAAGTTGTCGTGTGGCTATGGATCAATTAGTCACAGATTTAAGGCAGATACAAGTAGATACATCTGACGAAATGTTGGTACTCTTTTCCGAAGACCGCCCGACTGCATTTGGCGAGATGGATATCTTAAGTTTCGTAACGTTGGTCCAGACCGATCCAGATCCGTTTGTGGCAGAGGTGGATGCTCCGAGCATTTTGAGTACACCTCCGTTGAGCGATGTCCGG
The DNA here is from genome assembly GCA_022825825.1 of Candidatus Poribacteria bacterium. Taxonomy (GTDB): domain Bacteria; phylum Poribacteria; class WGA-4E; order WGA-4E; family WGA-3G; genus MSPOR6. Next base: position 72,769 of record JAJDWA010000053.1, on the reverse strand, counting down.
CGCGTCGCTTATTATGTCGGACTGAAGGTTCCTACTGAAGAACTGCGGGGTGAGAATTTGATTCCGCCGCCTTATACTGCAGCACAAGAACCGGAACAAGACATATCCGGACAGGAAGAAACGCTTACGCTCTATCGTATCGTGACTACAGCACTAAATCCAGAATTGGCGATTAATGCATTTATGAATACTGGAACGATTCCGACAGTAGATGAAAATGGTACGCCGATTCTCTCCTTTGAAGTAAAAACATTAGTCAATGGAATTGTTAACTTTGATCTGAAGTATGTTGATGAAGAAGGACAACCTTATGACTTTTGGGATCAAACAGACGCAATTCCGATGGTTGTTCAAGTCTTGATTTCAATAATAGATGAAGATAGACAAGAATCAACGCCAATACAAACTTTTGCGCAAAACCCAGGTGTTATGGTGCCAGGATCCTTAACACAGTCAACTATGGTATATCTGCCCGCAAGTGCAAATACCTCCAGATAATAAAAACGGTTAACTTGGAATAAAAATTTATCGTTATTTCTGCTGCCAACACGTTCTGCTCAGAAAGCAAGTTTAAGGATAACCAGTGAAAGACTATCGTAACGATCTTTTCGGATATAGAAGTTTATCTACTAAAACAACGTTTTGTTTTAGGGATTCAAACGGGTTGTCGCTTATCTCAACGCTTTGGATTTTGACGATTCTTTCTATCTTAGCAATGCAGCTGCTTTATTCATTTCAGCTTGAAAACAAAGCGAAAAATAACTTTATGGAGAGAGAGAAGTACCATTACGCAGCTAAAGCTGGATTTGAGTTGGGTATCGCAAAATTAGGAACGGATGAAACAAATTTTGACTCGCTTGGGGAAACATGGGCAGAACCTATGCAGCAACAGATTGATGATGGCATACAGATCGGTAAATTCTTAAATTATCAGGTGACCATAACTGATGAAGCATCGAAAATTAATATCAACACTGCAGAGGAAGATACTATTCGTAATTTACTTGCGTTTTTGGGTGCTCAGCCAGAAAACAATCAAACGGGTGATCTTGCATCTCGAATCGTTGAAGGGCGTCCGTATCGAACTGTCCGCGATGTGGCACGTGTTGAAGGTATGACGCCAGAAGTGCTTTATGGCATACAACAGCAAACAGTCGCAACACCTGAAACAAATGCGGTTGAAAATATTCCGCCGCAAACACAAATCACAATGGGGGCAAATAGCCTCGTTAACAGGGCAACAGTTTATTCCGTTGACGCGAATACGGATTCTAACGGGCAACAACGAGTTAATATTAATACTGCAAACGCACAGCAGTTAAGACAAGTTAGAGCCAATAATAATCAATCCGTTTTTTCGCAAGCTGAGGCGAATGCCATTATCCAGAACCGTGAATCTAACGAATTTAAGGGAATTTCTGCCCTGTTAGATGTTCCGGCTGTATCGGATAATGTTTTTAATAATATAAGCGATGAGATCACTGTCGAAAATGCTCCTGCTCAAAATACCAGTTTTGGAAATAACAATAATCAAGGTGACAATAGAAATAATCAAGGCGATAATGAAAATAATCAATTTAGTGGAAATAACAATGAAGATAACAACAATGAAGATAATGGAAATTCACTGATTAATATTAATACGGCTGACTCAAATCAACTCCAGGAACTTCAAGGGATTGATGAGGGGGTTGCCCAACGAATTATCGCACATCGCAATTCCCAAGGATTATTCCAAAACATTGATGCAATTAAAAATGTCAAGATATTGACAGTACAAGAACTTGCAGGAATTACTGATAAAATTACAGCAAGCGATGGACAAACTGTAAACGGATTAATCAATATAAATACAGCACCTTTAGAAATATTACAACTGCTACCAGGAATGGATCAACAGAAAGCGCAGGCAATTATCAATCGACGTAATGAGGAAAACCCAGACGCACAAAATACATCAGAAGAACAGATCCGAGGGAACCCGTTCAGTGATATTGGGCAACTTTTAGATATTGAAGATATTGATAGTCAGACCTTCCGAGAAGTCGTAGACTGGGTTACATACCGTTCACACGGATATCGTGTTGAATCTTTTGGTGTTGCAGCGGATGGAAAAACTCTCGCAAAGTGTGTCGGTATCGTTGTACGAAACGGAAACCAATTAAGCGTTCCATATTTGCGACAAGATTAGCAAGAGAAAGAAACTACTAAAAAATAAAATGAGGCTTTAACAGATGGCAAAAAATCAAGTTGTAGCAATTGATGTCGGGTCAGCCGGAGCTAAAATAGTACATATCGAAAAAATTTCTGGTGTTCTGCATTTAATCAACGCGGGGGTAATCTCTTTTACCGATCCTGATAATCCTCAACACACTTCTGAAGTCGTCCAAAAGTTGTGGAATCAACTTGGAATCAAGCGAACTTTTTTTAATAAACATAAGATAGAAGTCGGGATCGCACTTCCTCGTGGATTTGTTGTCACAAAACGGCTACCTAACTTACCACCATCAACAACGGATGCACAGTTACCTGCTATAGTGGAAATGGCTGCAGAGACAGAGTTGCCGTTTCAAGCGGAAGAGTCCATTTTTACGTACCACGATGTTCAACGGACAGCAGAATCACTTTCTGTCGAATTAGTTTCGACTCGGCGCGATACTGTAACACGCTATATGGAACACCTTAATGAAACAGGTGTTACACCTTCAGCAGTAATCCCGTCTATGTTAGCCATAGCAGCTGTAGCACGCAAGGCATTATCTGGCCCAACAGCACGGACAGTTATCGTGGATATTGGAGCAGAACGTTCAGATTTCTGTTTAATGCGGGGAGACACTTTGGAATTTTCTCGTGGATTTTCTGTCAGCGGTAACCAATTAACACGAACCTTAATGACAGAAATGCAGCGGGATGCCGAAACAGCAGAACAAGAAAAACAAAATATTCTTGCACATCAAGCACCTACTCGGACCTGGACAAGACGTTTTGTTGGAGAGTTAGAACGCTCCATTACCGCAGCTGAAAGAGAAATTAATGGTAATGACGGTGAGCCCGAAGCGATTACAGAAATATGGTTATGTGGTGGCGGGGCACGCGTTCCAGAATTGGCAGAAACATGTCAGGAACAACTTCAAATTCCAACACAGCTTTGGAACCCCCTCCATACGGATGCTTTAGACACAAGTAATGCACCAACACAAGTACTTGAAACATACGGCGATGCTTTGGCCGTTCCTTTAGGGGTCGGTATACATCTTCTAAATGTAGAAGAGCCTGTCTCGTTGTTGCCGACCGAAGTCGGTGTCAAACGTGTTGAGTCTACTCGCAAACATCAACAATTGATCGCGGCGGGTATTGCTGGCTTAGTACTTCTTGTACTTGTTCTTTCTGGTATCACTTGGAGCAGATCGCAAAAATCCAAAGTAGATTTATTAGACAACCAGATTGCCACCTTTGGAAGCCTACAAGTTGAGGCGGATAAACAACTTGCACTTGAACTGATTTTAGCAGACAAATTAACACATCGAATCTCTCCAATGGATATTTTACATGCTCTCAGTACGCTTTTTAAAGATAGAACAAAAGTTGCATGGAAAACCTTTGAGGTTAACAATTTGGATGACCTCCAAAAAACACGTATAACATTTAGTCTACAAGCAAATTCGTATGATGCTATTAACTCTATGGAAAGAGTTCTTAATGGAACAAATTTTTTTAGCAACATTGAGATGGGAGAGGTCACAACGACAGGTGATGAACGTAGACCAACATACCAGGTAAAAGTAAACTGTCGATTGAGTCGTGAAGCAGTCCAAATGTTTGCACAAAAACGGTATCCAAAACCTGTTTTTGAAATGGAAAAGGTAGGAAACGAAGATGTCCACATCTCGCTACCACCGGAAAATTTTGAAGCCTTAAAAAAAGCATCAACGGGAGAAAACAAAGAAGACGAAAAATAGAAACAATAAAATTAACCTACTTACATTCTGCATGAGTCGTGCAGATAAACCTACAAAAGTAGGTGAGGAAACAAAAAGTGGAATTTAATCTTCAACTTACAACGCAAACCAAAATTTTGATTGGGGTTTTAGTAGTTGTGCTTATTGCTGCTGTTGCAACACAATGGGGACCGGGACTCTACGGTTTGATTTCCAATCCTGATATGAAAGACAAGCAGCAAACACTCCAGACGTCCAAAGATTTGGTGGAGGCATCAAAAATTCTGAAACCTATTGAAGTTGATCTGTACCAGAAAACCGGCCTCGCCGAGAAGGATAAAACTACGACCGTTTTTGATGAAAGTTACCCTCAAACGGTTATCCGAGAGAAAATTCACGCAATTGTCAAAGAAGCCGGTATTCCCCAGAATTATCAATTGGATATGGATCTAGTCCCAGGTAAAAAATCCGAAAGTATTTCAGCTAAGGCTCGACGCAACCTTGTTGTTTATCTTTATCAGAAGAAATTGGAAACCGAACGTGATGACCTTAACGCTGAAATTGAAGCAGAACTTCAAGCACAAACCGAAGCTGAAATTGAAGCAGAAGATGCGTCTTTGGATATGTTGATGGAAGCTTGGCTGGATGAAACTGACGAGGATACCGAAACACCTAAAGAATCAGAGAAACTTGATGAGGATCAGGAGGAAGAAAAGTCTGATGAGGATCAGGAAGAAAAGTCTGATAAGGATCGGGTAGAGGAAAAGTCTGATAAGGATCAGATAGATATTGAAAATCCCTTAAAGACGACTGGGGAAGCAGATGTCAAAATACCACAAAAACCTCAAGAATCCGACAAAAATCAAACTGATTCAGAAAATCCGATGGATACTGAATCCCAATGGGAATTTGCTTCGTTACCGGAGACCATACCAAGTTCAATACGAATTGAATTGATTGGACTCATTATTTCAATGGCAGAGCAGCATCTTGTAGGTGCCGAAAACATACTGTTTAAAAACCAATTCTACGAAACACAAACGGAGGCGTCCCCTGGGTTTTTCGGTATCGGGGCGAAAAAACCGACAACCGAGATAGACTTCCGTCCAAATAGCCAGATTTTAACAAAATTCACAGAACTCCTTGAATTTTATCAGGAAGAACCGGACAAGGAAAAACTTACCACAGAACTCCTTGGATATCTTGAACGGATTGAATCCCAAATTTCAGAACTTTCCGAGAAGTTACAAATGGCGCCTGCGTCCTATTCGCCTGAAAGTTATACCGTAAAAATGAAGTTTAAAGCGGAAATTGATAAACTTGTTAACTTAAATCGACTCATTGAAACCACAACTAAATGGTTGATGGTCCGAGACCTCCAAATTTCTGCTGATAACAAAGAAAATAAAATAAATGTGGATATTCTCATGATTGCGAGGGTTTATCAATGATAAAAAACTTTAGAAATGTGGTTTGCTCAATGTGGATAAAAAAACAAAAAATTTGCCTTATTATTCTGTGTCTTGGGTTACTTGCGGTGATGCAAGGGCAGCTGTATGCGCAAGATCGGGGGATGGAAGTTGCTGAACGGGATGAGGAAACTGGCGAAGCAACACGATTTAACTTTGACTTTACCAGTAATGAACTCAAACACGTGTTTGAATGGTTGTCTAACGAAACAAACCTGGCTGTTCTCGCAAGCGAAAGTGATATTCAAGGCAAAAAGTTCGCATTGATAAACCTTAACTATGTTACACTGGATGATATCATTGAGAAAATCAAGACGGTGCTTGCACAGTATAACTTAACCTTTGTTAGAAGTGATAGTGTCCTCATTGTGACAACCTTTGATAAAGCGACCACAATGAATGTGCCGGTCAAGATCATTGGCCCTGATCCTGAACAGGTTGAAATGACCGATGAGATCCAAACTTACATTATTCAGTTGGAAAATGCCTCTGCATCGGAGCAAGCGGACGCGTTGAAACCTTTGTTAAATAAACAGGCAAATATCTTTGCTGATTCTACGACAAACGCACTTGTTGTTACTGATGTTGCTTCAAGTGTCCGTAGAATTGTTAACATTTTGCAATTTGCTGATGAGGGTGAGAGACTCCCATTAAAGATTGCGATTATCCCTTTAGCTTATGCGGACGCTGAATCTTTAAAAGATACACTTGAAAATATCTTTGAAGATAACGAAGAAGATAACAAACCGCCACAAAGACAAGTTGCTATGGATCCTGAGGAGCTCAAAGAGGCTATTGAACAAGGCTTAGGTGTGCCATTAGTTGAGGGAATGGTTGAGGTTGAGGCAGATAGCAACTCAAACTCTATCATTTTGAAAGCCACTGAGGACAACCTTGTTATTCTTAGAGAAATCATCCGTCATCTTGACACAGCACCTAATCTCTCAACGGAAATCCGAACATATCGACTGGATTATGCCTCAGCAGAAGATGTTGTCACAACACTTAATGAAATCATCTTTGGTGAAAGTAACCGAGGGGGTGGTAGAAGAAGTTTTGACAGAGAGGATATTTTGCAAATGATGACGTACCGACGGAGACAAGGGGACTCCAGCGATCTCTTTCAAGGTATTGTCGGTTTGGTGAATATCTCTCGAAATGATAGATTGAACATCGTCATTGTTTCTTCTGACTCGCGCAATTTTCCTATCATTGAGAAGATTATTGAAGTGCTCGATCAAAAGCAGACAGAGAATGAGTTTAAGATGTATCTACTTGAGTTCGCTGATGCTGCAACGCTCAAAGAGAATCTAACCGCACTCTTTGAAGGCGAGGATACGGGGAGTGATAGCAGCCGGTATTATTGGTGGGATCGGGATAGCCGCAGGGATTCAAACCAAGATACGGGTTTTGGGGTCCAAGGAACTGTTCATATCGTTGAAGATATTAGACTTAATGCATTGCTCATTTCTACTTCTGCGAATAATTTTCCGATGATTGACGATCTGATTAAAAAACTTGATGTCAACCTACCCGACCAAGAATGGGGTTCGAGAATCTTTTATCTTAAGTACGCTGACGCTGAAAATATAGCAAATCTGATTAACACACACTACCAAGGGAACCAAGATGATTTTAGTGGCGGAGATAGTTACTATTATTACCGTTATTATCTTCCGCAACGTCAATCAACGCCCCAAGCACAAGGTGCCCTTGCTGGTAACGTTGCTGCGCAACCTTTGGCCAGTCATAATGCGCTTATTGTATCTACTGGGACAAAACGTAACTTCGAACTTATCGAAAACTTTATTAAACAACTTGATATACCTACCCCTGAATCACAGATAGAAGTCACCGAAATAATTCGGCTTGAATATGCAACCGCGGATGCCATTGCTCAGGTGCTCTCACAAGTTTGGCAAGACCCGCAAAATGAGGATGAAGGATTTGGTTTTCGTAGATTTTTCAGTTCAAGATTTGATGAGGAAGAACCGACAGACATTAATTCACTGTTCGGCAAGGTTACTGTCTATGCTGATCCGGATACAAACTCGCTTATTATAACGACTCGACGCCGCTATCTTGAACAGGTTAGAGCGCTCATCAAAAGGCTTGATTTCGTGCGAGGACAGGTGCGGATTGATATCAAGATCCTTGAAGTGACCCTCGATGAAACCACAAAACTCGGTATAGAAGTGGCTGCCAACGAAAAGAAACTTGGCGGGATTGAACTCGCACCAGGGAATCCACTGATCGGTGATACAAATGCACAACTCGGGCTCGCTCAAGAAATCTCCGGATTTAACTACAGTTTGGTAACAAAAGAGTATATGGCACTCCTACACACACTTATCCGTGAAAACAAAGTCAAGACGCTTTCAACACCAACGATTACGACACGCGACAGCCGGCCTGCTACATGGAGCAGTGGACGGCGTATTCCATATCTCCAGAGTGTTGATACCAATAGCATCCTTGGAGACACTGCTACACAGCCGCTCTTCAACTACGATTTTATTGATCCGCCTGTCGGCATAAACATATCGCTCACGCCTTATATCGCAAGATCGCAGGCAGGAGAAGATGGGAAACGGACAATCGGGTTAGATATTACGAATATCAGTGCCAGTAACTTCATTGAATTTACCGACTTTAATGCCCCCATAACAGATGATAACTCTCTCAGTGCCTATGTTGACGTTGAGGATGGACAGCAATTGATCGTCGGTGGCATCATTCGGAAGAAACAGAAGCAGGTGGAAAACAAAGTTCCTATCCTTGGCGATATCCCTTTACTCGGCAGACTTTTCAAAAGCACTGAAACTGAAGTCCAAGACACGGAGATTGTTTTCATTATTACACCTCATATTTTTGACATAAAGCAGCCAGATGATGTCGAAAAACAGAAAGAAATTGCTGACGATTGGCAAAAAAATGGGAAGTCAAATTTTGAGAATTCAATTAAGTAGTTGCTGAATTCCATTACATCCGTTCCTTTATTTATATATACATATAACATCTGAAGGATCATATACCTATAGAATTATATGATTACGAGGAAGTGTCAATGATTGTAAAATACATTAATTGGGTGAACGCGTTATCACGTCAACACCGTCAATTATGCCTTATTATTCTGTGTCTTGGGTTATTTGCGGTGATGCAAGGGCAGCTGTATGCGCAAGATCGGGGGATGGAAGTTGCTGAACGGGATGAGGAAACTGGCGAAGCAACACGATTTAACTTTGACTTTACCAGTAATGAACTCAAACACGTGTTTGAATGGTTGTCTGACAAAACTGACCTGGCAATTCTCGCAAGCGAAAGTGATATTCAAGGCAAAAAGTTCGCATTGATAAACCTTAACTATGTTACACTTGATGATATCATTGAGAAAATCAAGACGGTGCTTGCACAGTATAACTTAACCTTTGTTAGAAGTGATAGTGTCCTCATTGTGACAACCTTTGATAAAGCGACCACAATGAATGTGCCAGTCAAGATCATTGGTCCTAATCCTGAACAGGTTGAAATGACCGATGAGATCCAAACTTACATTATTCAGTTGGAAAATGCCTCTGCCTCGGAGCAAGCGGACGCGTTGAAACCTTTGTTAAATAAACAGGCAAATATCTTTGCTGATTCTACGACAAACGCACTTGTTGTTACTGATGTTGCTTCAAGTGTCCGTAGAATTGTTAACATTTTGCAATTTGCTGATGAAGGTGAGAGACTCCCATTAAAGATTGCGATTATCCCTTTAGCTTATGCGGACGCTGAATCTTTAAAAGATACACTTGAAAATGTATTTGAAGATAACGAAGAAGATAGCAAACCGCCACAAAGGCAAGTTGCTATGGACCCTGAGGAGCTCAAAGAGGCTATTGAACAAGGCTTAGGTGTGCCATTAGTTGAAGGAATGGTTGAGGTTGAGGCAGATAGCAACTCAAACTCTATTATTTTGAAAGCCACTGAGGACAACCTTGCTATTCTGAGAGAAATCATTCTACATCTTGATACGGCACCTAATCTTTCAACAGATATCCGAACATATCGACTGAATTATGCCTCTGCAGAAGATGTTGCCACCACGCTTGAAGAGATCGTCTTTGGTGAAAGTAGCCAAGGCGGTGGTAGAAGAAGTTTGGACAGGTGGTCTGTTGAGAAGATGCGTGCATATCGACGTGAACGCGGTGAGACAGGTGATCTATATCAAGGAATTGTAGGGACGGTAAATGTCTCCCGAAATGATAGATTGAATATCGTTATTGTTTCTTCTGACCCGCGCAATTTTCCTATCATTGAAAAGATTATTGAAGCACTTGATCAAAAGCAGACAGAGAATGAGTTCAAGATGTATCTACTTGAGTTTGCAGATGCTGCAACGCTTAAAGAGAATCTAACCGCCCTCTTTGAAGGCGAGGATACGGGGAGTGATAGCAGCCGGTATTATTGGTGGGATCGGGATAGCCGCAGGGATTCAAACCAAGATACGGGTTTTGGGGTACAAGGAACTGTTCACATCGTTGAAGATATTAGACTTAATGCATTGCTCGTTTCTACTTCCACCCAGAATTTTCCGATGATTGACGATCTGATTAAAAAACTTGATGTCAACCTACCCGACCAAGAATGGGGTTCAAGGATATTTTATCTTAAGCATGCTGATGCGGCAAATATAGCAAATCTGATTAACACACATTACCAAGGGAACCAAGACGATTTTAGAGGCGGTAGTAGCTACTCTTATTACCGTTACTATCTTCCGCAACGTCAATCAACGCCACAAGCGCAAGGTGCCCTTTCTGGTAACGTTGCTGCCCAACCTTTAGCCAGTCACAATGCGCTTATTGTATCTACTGGGACAAAACGTAACTTCGAACTTATTGAAGACTTTATTAAGAAGCTTGATATACCTACCCCTGAATCACAGATAGAAGTCACCGAAATAATTCGGCTTGAATATGCAACCGCGGATACTCTTGCTCAAGTGCTCGGACAAGTTTGGCAAGACCCGCAAGCGGAAGATGATGGGTTTGGTTTTTTTATATTTTATGACGATGACAGGCGCAACCAGGAAGAATCGACAGACATTAATTCACTTTTTGGCAAGGTTACTGTCTATGCTGATCCGGATACAAACTCGCTCGTTGTTACAACTCGGTACCGCTATATTGAACAGGTTAGGGAACTCATCAAAAAACTTGATTTCGTCCGAGGACAGGTGCGAATTGATATTAAAATTCTTGAAGTTACCCTTGATGAAAGAACAAAACTTGGTATAGAATTGGCTGCTAATGAAAGAAAACTTGGCGGAGTTGAACTCGCGCCAGGGAATCCACTGATCGGTGATACAAATGCACAACTCGGACTCGCTCAAGAAATCTCCGGATTTAACTACAGTTTGGTAACAAAAGAGTATATGGCACTCCTACACACTCTTATTCGTGAAAACAAAGTCAAGACGCTTTCGACACCAACAATTACGACACGGGACAGCCATCCTGCCACATGGAGCAGCGGACGGCGTATTCCATACCTCCAGAGTGTTGATACCAATAGTATCCTTGGAGACACTGCTACGCAGCCGCTCTTCAACTACGATTTTATTGATCCGCCTGTCGGCATAAACATATCGCTCACGCCTTATATCGCAAAATCAAAAGCAGAAGATGATGAAAAGCGGACAATCGGGTTAGATATTACAAATATCAGTGCCAGTAACTTCATTGAATTTACCGACTTTAATGCCCCCATAACAGATGATAACTCTCTCAGTGTCTATGTTGACGTTGAAGATGGACAACAACTTATCGTCGGTGGCATCATTCGGAAGAAACAGAAACAGGTGGAAAACAAAGTTCCTATCCTTGGCGATATCCCTTTACTCGGCAGACTTTTCAAAAGCACCGAAACCGAAGTCCAAGATACGGAGATTGTTTTTATCATTACGCCTCACATCATAGACATTAAAAACCCAGAGGACCAGAAGAAATTGAAGCAGAAAGATAACGATTGGCTAAAAAATGGGAAGGAAATTTTAAAAGATTCCAGTGAATAGCTTTTAGCAGAAATATGCTTATATTCCATTTTTCTAACGCGGGAACAATTGTTGTTTCCGCGTTTCTTTTTTATCGTATATTCCGATACAATTTCGCGAGACGTTCCAATGAAAAACCTAAAAAGTAGAGGAGGGTAATAAACCAGTTTTTTACTGTCGTTCGGATGATACCGTTCGCCTCCCACCGCCGTGCTGATATATGAATGCGAGGCTTAACCATTGTCGTTTTGCCTAACCCGCGTAAAGCCTTGGAAAATCCCATCTCTTCCATTATCGGCACTTCTGGAAAACCACCGATACGCTGGAAATCACTTCTTGACACAAAAATCCCGCTATCCCCATAAAAAACCTTTAGATATTTACCGCGCATGTTTGCGGTAATCTCAACAATGCGATATAGGATACTCGGACCATCAATTTTCTGAAGAAATCCTCCTCCGACAGCCCCTGATGACAGCGTTTTTTCAACTGCACCAAACGCTCCCGGTTCAAGCCAGACATCTGCATGTAGAAAGATCAAGATGTCACCTGTCGCTGCCGCTGCACCAGCATTTAACTGTTTTGCGCGTCCCCGCTCAGATTTAATCACTTTCCCATATTTTTTTGCTATGCTGATAGAACTGTCTGTGCTGCCGCCATCTACGGTAATAAGTTCATGGTTTTCCAATTCAGGTTGAAGTCGAGAGAGTGTTTTTTCCAATATCTTTGCTTCGTTTAGAATTGGAATAATGACTGAGATCATATCTTTTAAACTACAATAAAATAATTGTCTATGAAGTTTTATTGATATACTGGTTCAGTGCCAAGATCGGGAAAACAGAGGCATAAATCGGATCGCTGTATCCCCCAATTACTTCCCAATAAATACCGACACAACTTTCTTGCCATGAACCGTTTTCCTGCTGATTCTCTATAAGAAACTCAATACCTTTTTGCGCAGCTTGGTTTTCACCATTAGCAAGTCCGAGGGCGTAAGTGCACCATGCCGTCTGCTCCACAGTGCTATCAGTAGGATTCCCAAACAGGTCTTCTCCCCATCCGCCATCTGCATTTTGTGTCTTTTCCAACCAACGAATTCCACGTGCAATCTCTGGCACATTTCCGAATCCTGCCTTGACAAACGCAACAAGCGCGTATGCTGTTCCATAAGTCCGTTTTGCCAACCAGAGATCGTTCCAATAGCCATCACGATGAATAGCAGATCGAAGCCATTGGATACCACGATTTACAAACATTTCATTGTTCCCGTCTGCAAGCAGTGCTTCAATCGCATGTGCGGTAATGCTAACACATCCGACATCACCTTGCCCGGGTTGATATGTGCTCCAACTCCCATCTGTCCCCTGATTCTGTTTCAACCATTCAATCCCGCGTTGAATAGCACTGTTTGCGTCAACAGATGTTAGTTGCGAGCGGATTAAGGCGAGGGTACCTAAAGCGGTGTCATCTGCATCACTCGGAAGCGAACTATCGCGCATGCCAGAAAACGCCCATCCCCCGTTGTCATTTTGGTGGTCAACAAGCCACTGTGCTGCTTTAGCGGTTACTTTCAAATTATCCATATATTTTGCATCAACCTCTGTCAAAGCGATGATACTTAGTGCAGTATCCCACACATTGAGATTTAGCGCCTCTCGACACCCGCCATCCGGATTCTGTGTCGCTCGTAGCCATTCAATACCTCTCTCTATTAACTGTGGAATCTGCGAATCTGCATTGCCGTTTTTGTGAACTTCAATCAGCGCCAACACCGATAGCGCAGTGATGTAATTTACACGAAACCAACTCCCATCACTCAGAACGCGTGCTTTCAACCATGCCACCAACGAATTTATGATTTCGGGACGTTTTGCTGTGTGCAACTCTATCAGAATAAAAACGGGAACTAAAGTATGTTGCTCAGCGATAAACAACTCTCCAAAAAGAGAAGTATTGAAAAGGTCAACGGGAGGGAGTTTGTTTCGCGGAGGTTTTAACAAAGCGCGAAACATTCGGGTGCGCGTTAGGAGTTTGACGAGTCTCATTAACGGCAATGCATTTTTTGAAACAGTCAATTTTTGCCAGTCAAAACGGGTAAAAGCAGCATAGGCGAGTTTAACCAACGCCAGGTCAAGGGGGAACTTTGGAACGTGAGACAGTGTTTCTTGAATCTGTGGATCGGGAGATTGTTCATATACCTGTTCCAAAATCAATTGGACAAACAACGTTGCATCTCGATTCGACTGATTTGCAGTATCCAATCCCCACGCGCCATCTTCCTTCTGGTTTTTTATAAACCAATCAATCAACGTTTTTTCAGGTGTCTGTCCTCGCGCGAGTTGAATCCATGCATAAGCACAAGATGGAAACGTGCTTGAAGAGAGTTGCCCTTCAAAGTTTCCATCCGCGTGCTGCTGTGTCAGCAAAAAATCAATAGCCCGTGTTAAGACAGATGTAGCCTGTTGCTTAATTGTCGAATTGTGTTGGGATGTCCGGTTTTGCATCATCGCTTAAGGCTACCCCATAAAAGTGGTAAGGTCAGTTCAGTGAATTCAACCGCTTGTGGTTTATCGAAATTAGGACTAAGCGCGTCGGCTTCGCGGGCAATATCGCTTATCCGTACTTCGTCGATTAAACCTATCCATTTAAATTGGCGCGTATTCTTACTCCCAATGACTACGTCGTAGTCGGCGCCTTTCAGTTTGCCGCCATGGTTCTTTGATGCCGCCTCTTTACCATTGATATAAAGTTTAACTGCGTTGGAGTCATAAGTGCCAGCGATGTGGTACCACTGCTTCAATTTAAGTGTTTCTGCTGGTTCAGCGGAAGCGCTTCCATTTGTCGTATTAATGTGGAATTTGGGCATAGCATTTGAAACACCTAAGTGGTATGCACCTGGCGGACCATCCCAATTAGCACATATAAGTCGCCATCCGGTTAAATCTTCAGGGTAAACCCAGGCTTCCACGGTAATAGCAACTTCAGGTATAAGCTCCTTCGTTTTTCCAAGAGAAATCACTGTGTTCCCATCAAAACGAAACGACTTTCCTGCTTCGTTTGCTTTATTCCAATCTTGGTTTGGATCCCATGCTGCTTTTCCTTCAACTTTTGCCTCCACATTGTTGTTTGACACATCTTCAACCTTGGCTTCATTGAAATGCCAGAGTCCGAGGGTGTTGTTGTCAGGAAGGTATTCAAATCCACCTGCCGCGAAACATGTGTTAAGCCCGAAAAAAAGAAGGCTAATACATGAAAGAATACAATACCATTTTATAGAAAACATTCTTTATTTTTCTCCAAAAATACGCTACGAGATTTTGAAAAGTATAGCATATTAAAGCGAACCAAACAACCTCATTTATTTTGTGGTCAGGTTAAAACTTTTAACAAGCGAATATAGTTACTAAAGCGGACCTCATAAATCACTTGTTAGGGGTGGGGATCCACGCTCAATTAGAAGCGGCCTTTCTTTATAGGGCGAGGTAACCTCGCCTCATGACTGTCAACTTAAGGGGCCATCATCTTGTTGGAGGGAAACCTTCTAAGTCCGATTTAGGATCCCAAGGTAGGCGCGTTTTGATGAAGATTAATTTATTAATCTGGTAATATTTATTTTCCCAGGCCCGGTAGGTGCGGTTTCCTAACCGCACTGGATATAATTATGAAATTACCGAAATATTTTCTTAATCTTCATGGAAACGCGCCTGTCTCTGTGCTGAAGATTAGCCAACGGCGCGTTTAGAAAACGCGCCTACCAGGGGTGTGGGCCGCTAAGTTGACACATAAGCGGCGAGGTTACCTCACCGCTAACGATGAAGTTGTGATTTTCTGAAAGAGATCGGGACGCGCTTAGGTTTTCCTTTCGGTTTAGTTTGATTGGCGTTGATAGGCTTACCAAAATCTTTGTAGCATTCAGCGAAATGTGATATAATACCTTTGGTCAGGATAACACATGGTTAATACTCCTTTTGTTTTATTTTTAGATAAGAGTCCACCTATATTCTGGCTAAATTCAATTATGCACAGCCTCAATTTAAATAGTTTTAATAACACTATGAACCACCTTGATATGATGAAAGATTACCAATCTATTTTAAAACGGCTTGAAAAAACAGCGAAACAATATACAAATATCGCCCCCGAAAACGGAGAATTTCTTTCTATCCTCATCCGCGCTATTCAGGCACAAAACGTTCTTGAAGTCGGGACAAGTAATGGTTACTCCACAATTTGGCTTGCTGCTGCGCTAAAAGAAACAGGAGGCAAACTTATTACCCTTGAATTCGATTCAAAACGTGCAGCTGAGGCACAAGCACATCTCAAAGAAGTTAAATTAGACGATATTGTTGAAATACGGGTTGGAAACGCACTTGATGAAATTCTAAAGTGTGATGCCATTTTTGATCTTGTATTCCTTGACGCACAGAAAGATGAATATCTGCATTATCTTGAATTAACATTACCCAACATTCGTTCGGGCGGTTTAATCGTGGCTGATGATACCGTGACAATGCGCGATGAGATGTTAGATTATGTCGAATTTGTCTTTAACACGCCACTATTAAATTCTGTTGACATTCCTTTGGATGATGGTATAATTTTAAGTTATAGAACTGAAGTGTAGACTGTTGATGATACATTAATAATTAGCCTGAGTTGCTACTTAATCCGATAGACCCTTTATACCATTTTGGATGAATAAATTATCGTCTCAAATGGTATAACTACTACAATGTTTAAGTCCATAAGGATTTAGTAAGTAACTTCAAGGACCCAAGCCTAAGGGATCTTCCAGGAGATAAAAAAATGAACGCACCTATATGTTTTTTGGAATGACATTCCTGTTCAGTCTTATTGTGCTTGCCGTAAACGCTTGGGGGGCTTCGTATATCTCCTTCTATTCTAACCGTACAGGGCAAAGTGACATCTACATTATTGATACAAACGGCAAGAATCTACGCAACCTAACAAACCATCCCGCAGGAGACTATTCCGCAACGTGGGCACCAGATGGGCGTTCTTTTGCTTTTAGGTCGAACCGTGATGGAGCTTTCGAAATCTATATTAAGACATTCAATGAAGCTCAGGTGCGTCGGTTGACAAACCATCCGGAGGGGGCCGATTCTGACCCAGCCTGGTCACCTGATGGAAATTGGATTGCTTTTATATCCCAAAGACCAGATGGACATCATATCTACAAAATAGATATCAACGGCAAGAATCTAAGCCCGTAACCGATTGAAAAAGGAGGAAGCAATGATTAAAGAAAACCTTAGCAGTTTTCAACTGCCGACACAGACGGCAAAAAACATCATGAAAGAGATTTCACGTCTCAATCCGATAACACCTGCTAACAGCAAACCATTAGTGCCGATAGCAGTTTCTGCCACCGCTGCAGCTTTAATCTTATTGCTGATGGGTGCTGGGATGCAATACTTAAATCGTTTTCAGAAACCGTACAGCTTAAACGCACAATCAGAACCGACAATTGAGATAACAGACACACAACTCGTGATTGACACGCCAGCAAAACCAGCAGTGCGGACTCAAGTCGGGAAATCTGATGTAACTGGTAGTCCCGAAGGAATAGGGCAAAAACCGGACGCGCCACTGTTCGCTGCAGCACAGATAGATGACATAGAAATTTCAAAATCGAAACGACGATGGAGTGATCCCAAAGGACCAGAGGGTGGTAGAGTTACTACCTTATTCACAACAAACCGTGGTGACGTGTATGCAACGGCAAAAAACGGTCTCTACAGACTCACAGATAATGGCCAGTCGTGGAAACTCATAAACGCTGTCAAACAGTCCTGGCGTGATATAGCAACAAAAAGGAATGTATTTCAGCATTTAGCAGAGTGGCAGAATACGCTCTACCGTGCTCTTGATACACAGATTTTTGCTTCTACAGATAGAGGCGCGACATGGAAAGAATTTTGTGAGTGTATAAAAGGTGAACTTGTTGGGATGGTGATAACAGGAAGTAATCCAGGATCTGTAAGCAAGATGGCAATCCACCTTGCTTACAAGAAAGGCGTATTTCGATCAGAAAACGCGGGCAATTCATGGACACCATTGCCCGAAGGTATCAACGATAGACAAATTGGCGTAATCACTAATGTAGGAAAAACTGTTTTTGTCGGTACTGACAAAGGGCTTTATCGTCTTAACGCTGATAAATGGGAACAATTGTCCATCGCTCAAGCAGATACGAAAGAAAACACGCTACCTATTATTGCAATGTCAGTTACAGATGACCGTCTATATGTTGTAACAAGGAAATATATATATGGAGATTATGATCCATTCTATGAAAATTTCGGTATATCAAGCATAAGAATTGATTCTCCGAGGTCAAGAATGGGAATTAAGCCGCTAAAACGATTCGTGTGGTCAATCTTTCGTTCAGATGACATAGGCAATTCATGGAAAACTATTACGCCAGATAGCAACAATATAGAAAAGAAAACAGGGGAAAAGCCAAAAATCTCCAATATATTTCCACCACGCAAGAATGAAGACGATGTTCCCTTTGCAACACGAGTGAATACAACCTTCAAAATGTCTGCAGCGGAGGAAAAGGTGATATTAATTGACGGTGAGGAATACTTCTATTCTATCAATGCAGGTGAAACTTGGAGAACCTCAGACAAAACGGCTAATATAGGTGATACTTCTGGTTTGGCATCGTTAAATGAGAATACTTTCTATGTATCTGGAAAATTCGGAATTTACCGCACCACAGATGGCGGAGAATCATGGCATCAATTTAATACTGGATTCGTAAATACTTATGTCCAGGAATTGATTGCTGTTAACGGTATCCTCTACGCGCATACGCATGGTGGAGTTCTCAGTTCAACTGATGGTGGAGAATCGTGGACACCTGTTCCAGGTGATACTGGTTATATCACACGTATTGCGCAATCTAATGGGCAACTATATGTGAGAGACGATAAAATCGGGATACCTCGGTTTTACTTTTTATCTACCAAAGATAATAGACTCATTGACGCTTCTAAAGTACCCGCCTTTAATGTATATGACCCACACAAAGCAATGGAAGAATTGCGTGAAATGAATACTACTCATAGGAAATCTATATCATCTGTGACACGCAGAAATGTTAGTCTTTATACTTCAATGCTTGGAAGTTTTGCTGTTAACGACGGAACGTACTATGTGGAATACATGCACAAACTCTTCAAATTGGAACCAAGCATAGCTGAATGGTCGGACACGGGCATATTAGATGAAGGTGATAATTCTAAAGATACCGGTTTTAAACTTGCTGTTTTGGGAAGTACTGTTTACGTCGGGAAATTGGATGGTCATCTCATGCGATCTGTTGATGGAGGAAACACCTGGAACTATGTCACCGCAAAACTTCCATTTTCCGTAGACCATTTCAGGGAAATAGTATTCGCGGGAAACTCTGTTTATGTGGCAACTGACAAAGGCGTAGTCCATTCAGGCAACGGTGCTGATTGGCACACAATTACCAATGCAAAAGGGAAACCTCTCGTTATGAATAAACTGACAGTGGATGGCACAACGGTCTACGGTGAATCCGATCAGAAAATATATCAATTGAACAATATTAGAGGCACGTGGAGGAAAACGTGGCAGCAGGTCACACCAAAAATCTCACATCATGTTACCTGTCTTGCTATTGATGAGGGTACGCTTTATGTCGGAACAGATGGAACCGGGGTACTCCGCTTTACGCTTGATAATTAACTTTAGCATTGAGTTGATTAAATCTACAGCGTATCTCATAAATAGCAAAAAACATTAGATTGTTTTTTAATTATGAATCATTTCTGTAGTAAAGTAATAGTCCAACGTCTTGTATCGCCACCCAAACTTTATTATTTAGGCTTGGGTGCGCAGGTCTTGATAGTAATTTTCCAGGAGAAAAAAATGAAACGCACCTATATGTTGTTTGGAATGACATTACTGTTCAGTCTTTTTCTGCTTGCCGTAAACGCTTGGGGAGCTCCGTATATCTCCTTCTATTCTACCCGTACAGGGCAAAGCGACATCTACATCATTGATACAAACGGCAAGAATCTACGCAACCTAACAAACCATCCCGCTAATGACTATTGCACAACGTGGGCACCAGATGGGCGTTCTTTTGCTTTTGTGTCGGACCGTGATGGAAATTCCGAAATCTATATTAAGACATTCAATGTAGCTCAGGCGCGTCGGTTGACAAACCATCCGGAGTTAGATCATGCTCCTGCCTGGTCACCTGATGGAAATTGGATCGCTTTTGTATCCAAGAGAACAGGGGAAAGTCATATCTACAAAATAGATATCAACGGTGAGAATCTACAGAGACTGACTAACCAGGGAGGTAGTTCCTCCCCAACCTGGTCTCCAGATGGGCAATCAATTGCTTTCAAATCTATTGGGAATGATGGCCACGGTATCTTTGTGATGGACGCAGATGGAAAACATCCCAGACAGATTATAAACCCGAGAGATGTACGCGGATCTCTTTTTACGCCTGCTTGGTCTCCTGATGGAAAACAGATTGCTTGTGCTGTCGCTATACAGAGAGGGATTGGTATCTACATCATGGATACAGACGGACAAAACGCCCGCCTCATGTCACCTCCTGGGACTTTTAGCTACAATCCTGCGTGGTCACCTGATGGTAAGTGGATTGCCTACGATGCCTACGAAGCAGGAATTGCGAATCCTTGGGAAAACCCGAATGTGGGGAAACAAATTTTTATCGTTTCTGTTGAGGGGGGCGAGCCACAGCAAATCACACAACATACTGGGCTAAATGGGCTAAATGCTTGTCCCGCATGGGTCCCCGAAAGTTTTTTTTCCGTTTCTCCGACTGTGGACACCCAGACGACCCTCTGGGGTCGGTTGAAACAAGCTGAAGGTATGACGCAATAAAGATAATCACGGTTCACCATGCAGAAAATACCATTTCTAAGTGATTATATTGCATTATTTCGTAAGTTGGGTTTCGCTTGCGACACCCGCCAAATGCCATACGGGGAATGCCTAAAGACGAATGCGCGTGGTAGAATACGCGTGTGGTATTCTACATGATTCGCCATGATTCATACCGTTGATTTGGCGCATTTGGCGTTGATATCAACAAAAACAAAAAGTTACTAATACAAGTCGTAAGTATAGATTATTGATGACACATTTTTACGGTGAGTTATGACACAATCTAACTCGGATTTACCATGTTTTTAGAAATTTATAACCGACAACTTAAGGAGGAACATAATGATACGTTTAACAATTAGTGTTATCACCATAGGTTTCATGCTTGCACAACTCAGCATCGCTGAAATTGATCCGGATACTATTGTTGGTGCGTGGTTGTTTGATGAAGCAAGTGGAAAAGCCGCAGCAGATTCATCTGACAACGGTAATGATGGCAACCTCGTTGGCGGCGCGAAATGGGTAAAAGGCAAATTTGGAAACGCTATAGAACTCAATGGAAAAGACGCTTGGGTCACCGTCCCGGCAATCGGACCGCTTAAAGAATTTACACTGCTAAAGTGGTTCAATTCGACAGGCAGAGTTGGGGCATGGAGATGCTTTTTTAACCGCGATGGTTGGGCTGCTGGGTTTGTTCATTATCAATTTCGTCCAGACAATAAGATGGAGATTGCCATTCACTCCAACGATCCTGTGCGACACCCAGGCTGGCAAGAATCGAATTTCACAGCAGACCAAAGCACTTTGAATAAATGGTTCCATCTTGCAATTGCATACAGCAGTACCGAAGAATCGGTTCGTGTCTACTTTGATGGGGAACTTGATGCTGAGGGAAAATGGGGTCCTCTGCCCGGTGAATTTGGACCTGGCCGCATCGGTTCATGGTCTAACGGTGGCAGGGAGTGGCAAGGGATGTTTGATGAAATGCTACTCTTCAATGTCTCATTAGCGGAAGAGGATATTAAGATGTTAATGGAAAACGGCTTAGAAGGGACACTCGCTGTTGAGGCAGCGGACAAAGCTGCGACAATTTGGGGAAAAATTAAGGTAGGATATACGGAAAGTAGATAGTCGCGAGCTGAAATAGACACGTTTCAATAAGCATTTTGCGAGGGTTTTTTATAGATTCCACATAGTAACATGTCCCATCAATCCAAACTCTCAGACAAATCCACCCGTTTTACAGAATCTGTTATCCGTGGCATGACGCAGCTCTGCTTACGCTACAATGCGATTAATCTGTCGCAAGGCACACCTGCCTATCAACCGCCAGACGTCGTCAAAGCAGCTGCAATCGAGGCGATTCAAGAAGGGTATAACCAATATAGCATCACGTGGGGAGCACCCGATTTCCGCGAAGCAATTGCCCACAAAATGACGACGTTCAACCATATTCCTACCGATGCTGCTGCGAATATTACCGTTACCTGTGGTTCAACGGAAGGCATGCTGTCCGCACTGCTCGCAATTATCAACCCTGGGGATGAGGTAATCATCTTTGAACCCTTTTATGAAAACTATGGGCCGGATACCATCATTTCTGGTGCAAAGCCTGTTTATGTCGCATTAAACGAGACACAATCCGTAGATGGCGTGATGCGGTTTACCTATGACACAACCGAACTCCGAAATGCTTTCTCCACCAACACAAAGGCTATTATTATAAACACTCCCAACAATCCACTCGGAAAAGTCTTTACGCAAGAAGAACTTGAGCAGATCGCTGACCTCTGCTGTGAATATGACTGCATCGCTGTAACTGATGAGATATACGAGCACATGATCTATGATGACAAATCGCATATTAGCATCGGATCATTGCCGCAGATGCAGGATCGGACAATTACTGTATCTGGATTGAGTAAAACCTATTCAATGACAGGATGGCGTTTAGGGTATGTCGTGGCACCAGAGGTCTTAACGAATGCGATCCGCAAAATGCACGATTTCTTAACCGTCGGTGCGCCGCATCCGTTACAACGTGCGGGCATCGCTGCCCTCAACTTACCACCAAGTTATTACCAAGAATTAGTCGAAAAATATGACAAAAATCGTAAAAGACTCGTTAATACACTAAGAGCGGCTGGATTTCGCTGCCATCCGCCGGAGGCTGCCTATTATATTATGACAGACATCTCCGATTTTGGATTTCCTGATGACACTGCATTTGCCCACTGGTTGGTGAAAGAAATTGGTGTAGGAGGTGTGCCAGGTTCCAGTTTCTATAGTCGTCCACATCTCGGCAAAACAAAGTTTAGGTTTATGTTTAGCATGGCAGATGATGTCCTAATTGAAGCGGGTGAACGGTTGATGAAAATAAAATCTAAAATCTAATCTGCAGCGACGAGTTTAGAGCAAAAATTCACAGGGAGAAAATTATGGATACTGTTCTTAATAATGAAACACGAGAAATCTATAAAGCAGAAATAGAAGCGATAATCCAACACGACCCGAAGTATATTACCCTCGGCCCTGATGAACTTGAAGCGATTGTGAATGCCTTTGAATTCACTTTGGCAAATGGGCGCGAAAAGGTCAGAGCACAAATGATATATGACCTTATCCAAGAGAAAAGAGAAAAATAAAATGCGGTTAGAGCGGATTCGCCTCAAGACATTCGGTTGTTTCCAACAGCAAGATTTTGAGCTTTCTGATGGCATCAATCTCATTTTCGGTCCTAACTTTAGCGGCAAAAGCACGCTTGTCAACGCTATCTTTTTTACTTTAACCGGTAAACCGATCGTGCCCCGAGTTGATGCGGCAGCAATAAAAAGTGCAAAATCTTACAGCGGAACAGCTGGACTTCAATTTATGGAAAATGGTGAACGCTACATGCTTTTTCGTGGGACCGGTAAACGTTTCCAACTCAGGCAGGAAAAAGATGAAGAGTGGCATATCGTTTTTGATGAGAAACGTATCACAGTTGTTGAAGCAACCTTGAAAGAGCGATTTGGGATTATGCACGACCGACTTGCTTTGACGACGTTTTTGCGCGAAGGTGAGATTTTTGAATTTCTTGCCCGCCAACCAGCCACTCGGCGTGATATTCTATTTGCCCTCCTCGGCATTGACAGATTGATTGAGGTTCGGGAGCGATTCATTGATGCACGCCGCCTCGCGAAACGCGAAAGGAGTAGGATTCAAGCACATCAAAACAGTCTGCGGTTCAGTGCACAGAATACGCACAAAGCTGAGATTGCGAAAATAGAGGCAAAATTAAGAGAGTTTGAGGCGGCGGACAGCACGGATATAGGGGATGCCGAATTAATTGCTGAATGGAGGCGAAACCGCAAACAAGCACAAACACAGTTAGATACCCTCACACAAGAGCGTACAGAAGTTTTGAGCGGTTTTAACAACATCACCCACTTACGGGAGATGATAGCTACTATTGAAACCGCAGTTAAGGAAGCCACAGGATTAGAAGCAGAACGTGAAGAACTCATCCAAAAAATAGGTAGTATCGATTCTCAAATTGCAGCATTAACGAAGGTCCGCGACACGCTTCGTACGCTTATTGAGAGTGGTAATGGGCACTGTCCCACTTGCCATCAGAAAATTGAAGAGGAAATCGTGCAGAAGATTATTGAGGAAAAGGAAATTGAAAAATCGCAACTATCTGCTGAATTAGAAACTTACAAGAAAACGCTTACCGAGAAAACTGAAAGTTTAGAAAGTCGGCAGGAACTTGAACAGAGACTACAAACCTTGCAAACGAAGGTAACACGGTTAGAACAGCTTGAGCCAGATATTGATAAAGTCCAGACTGAGCTTGACACACTCACAGCGCGGTTAAGCGAGAAAGGTATGTCAGAAGAGGAAACAACGGATGTCCCAATCAACGATGCACAATCCGCAGAATCCATCCCCGAAAATATAGATAAACGTCAATTGAAGGCACGAATCGACAGCGAACGAAAAAAACTTAATAAACTCAAACAGGAGGAAGCAGTGCAATTAGATAGGCTTGAGCGGCTTCAGAAGGTGAACGCTGAAGCAGAACAGGTTGAAAGGACAACGCTCAGTCTTGAACTTGCTTGTGCAGGTGTTGACAAAACTATTGAAACACTTCAACGTCAAATCCTTAAACCTGCAGAGGAGGAACTCCACCGCCGGCTTGAACAGATGGAACTTTTTGGAAGAACCCGTATTGACTTACAGAAACAACATCTGCTTCCCTCAGTCAAAATTGACGGTGTAGATCGGAGTCTGATGTTGCTCAGCGGTAGCGAAAAAATGTTCCTCTATCTCTGTTTCAAGGTTGCTCTCGCTAAAGTTTTAGGCAACCCCGGTTTCTTTGTATTTGATGATCCAACGCTTCATTTAGATGACGAACGAAAAGCACTGATGGTAGACTTTATCAAACAACTTGCTGAAGATCACCAAGTCGTAGTGACAAGTTATGATGAAGCGGTGCGTGCAGGGTTAGAAGGTGCACATCTGATTGAGATGAGTCGGAAATCTTAAAAACAACCTAAAACTTTTTTAGAAAAATATCCCCATTATCCCGCTGACTGTTGCTCCAGATGACTGCACACTGCTCATTTCCCACAGGTACCACAACGGGTGGAAAATGTTCTCCCTCGCTTGTAGAGACAGGCACGCCATCTTCATCCCATAAAATGTTTCCATCTAAATCAATTTGCTGACAGTAGATTGCATCAACGCTTTTTTCGCCGAAGTCCCCTCGATAATCTATCCATGCAACAAAGAATCTATCTTCGGCAGTTTGCACGATAGAAGGTCTGTCCTGATGACCGCCAACAGTACAAAACGGGATACCATCTTTTTGCCAAGCCAACGTTCCGTCAGCGCGGATGCGTTGTGCATATAGGTCACCGTAAATATCACGTTTATCTCGCCAGACAGCAATAATCCCTCCTTCTCCATCAGAGACAATTGCAGCGTTTTTTTGAATACCTTCTGCTGTACAGACAGGAACGCCCATGTCCTGCCACAATTTCTTACCTTCAGGAGATACGCGTTGGGCATAGAGTTGGTCATTAATGAAATTTACGTATATCTGCCACACAACTATGAGACCACCTTTGCCATCTGCCGCTACACGCGGCTCACCTTGCATACCATCTTCTGGAGTAATAAGAAGTGGTGCATCCCATAAAGGTTTCGCATCATTACTGAGACGATGTGCCATAATAGACCAGGTATCAGCTCCGATAACGTCCCACCACACGACATAAAATCCGCCTAATCCATCTACGACAAGGATAGGATTGCTCTGCAGCGATTCCGATGGAAAAACAGGGACACCGTCCTGCTCCCACATCATTATCCCATCAGAATTGATACGTTGGATATAGAGGTCTTGAAATTCGGAACTCTGACGTTCATCTTCCCATACAACAATAGCACCCCCCTCACCATCACTCAAAATCGCTTGCGTAGACTGGTCTGCAGCATTTGTGCAGATAGGAATTCCATCCATTTGCCATAGCACCTTACCTCCAAGGTTTACGGCTTGTGCATAGATATCCCAACTGATTTTATTGCGTCGATCGTTCCATACAACTATTGCATGTTTATCGTGCCGAATCATACGTAAACGGCGTTGATTTCTATCCGCGATAGATAGCGGAAGACCGTTCGGTTGCCACATCGGAGCGTTTGTATTATCTATCCGTTGGGCGTACACATCCCAATCTCTACCAGTGCGGTAATCCTCCCATATAATGATAACGCCACCTTTCCCATCGTGCATGACCGATGGAAAAAGCTGGCCGTCTTTGGCAGTGGATACATCAATTTTTTCGGACGCAGCAATAGACTGTAAAAGAAAAAATACTCCTACCAAGAAAAGAGATATAAGCTTTACAAATGGGAAACTCAGTCGGTGAAAAGTGTTTTTGGTGTCCATAAGTTGGCCAGTGTTCCTCTGGTATATAAATCAAGTTCTTCCCAATTCTGGATGGATAGTTCAATATGTGCAAGTGCAGCGGTGGGCATCCGTTCAATTTGGCCTGTCAAGTGCCGAACAAGTTGTTCCATCGTTGGGTTATGCCCGACAACCATGACCCGCTGATATTTATTGGATAAGGCTTGTAATTTTTCCAAGTAAACGCCCGGTGGAGCAAGATAAAAACGCTCTAATCGCTTGATTTTTCCTGTATAACTACATGCTTTAGCAACTTTGGTAGCAGTTTTTCTGGCACGTTTGGCTGCTGAAGTAAGAATGCGGTCTGGAATTAATCCTTGTTCGCGTAGATATTTTCCCATACGCGGCGCATCTCGTTTACCGCGTTTGTTAAGGGGACGGTCAAAATCAGAGAGTTCTGGATTGTCCCAACTGGATTTGGCATGTCGTAGGATGAGAAGGGTTTTCATTTTAAATCTGTGTCCAATCCATAATCACACCCAAATATTTATCCTTCTGATCGGTCAAACCATCATAAGCGGATTGCGCATCTTCAGGATTTATTACATGTGTTAGCAATTCCTCAACCTTGAATTTACCTTCTTTGATGAGGGAATAAACTATTTGCGAATTCCGTTCAAGCGAGTGTTTTGACTCACCAGAGTGCATTGTCGGAAAAACCCATTCATGTGCACTTTTCAGTGTAACTGCACCTAAACCTATGAGATGTGTATAATTGAGTATCGCAGTAACATTAGTGACATATTCTCCGCGTGGCGAACCGAGTAGGATAACTTCTCCTTTGGTGCGAGTTAACTGATATGCCAATTCAACAAGCCGTGGATTGCCGATTGCCTCAACAGTAACTTCCGCTTTGTGCCCGCCTGTTATAGCTTTGACACGTTCAAGTACATCCTCTTGGTCAGGATTAACCAGGTGTTGAATACCACATTTCCGCGCAATTTCTATCCGTTCAGGTACACGTTCAACGCTAATCACTTGCATACCTGCCAAATTGAAAAGTTGTGAAGCAGAGTTGCCAACTAACCCTAAGCCGATAATAACAGCAGTATCACCAAACTCTGCTGAGGACACACGCAATGAAGTCATCGCGACTGTTGCCATCCGCACAAACGGAATTAGCTTAGCATCCATCTCTAACGGCGGTTTGAAAGCCAACATCACGGAAGCGGTTTTAACGATAGAAGCATGTGAACTATAGCAGAAGGCGAAATCTCCAACTGCACACTTCGTTACATGCTCACCCACTTTTAGCACCTCACCGATAGCGGTGTAACCTGACCCATGCGGAAACCGGGTGCCGCTCTCTAAACCGGTATATCCTGCGCCTTCGGTCCCAGGACTAATCAGACTGTAATGTGTTTTGAGCAAAATTTGGTTCGGTGCTAATGTTTCGTCAAGTTCAAAATCCTCTAAGATTGCCGAACGTTTCGCTGGCATGATTATCTGTTTGCCTTTCATCGCGTTGCTCCTCGTCAAATTATGACTTCATTTCGGTTGTCCTATGGTAGCAAAGATAGGTTCGTAAGTCAAGATGAATAATAAGTGAATCAAGGCTATTTAGTTTTCCGTTATCAATTATGGTGAGCGGTTACTTCTGCAAAGATTGTTTAATTCGAAATAGAGAAACGACAAATGCTGTGACAACCATAGCAACAATCAAGATTACAATAATGACTACTCCAATCAGAATCACCCAGTCTATCATACTAAACAAATCATTTATAAATTCTGCTTTGGCAACTTTTTCTGGTTTCTTCCAACTTGGACCTGACCATTGTGGAACATCAACACGAAATCGGGATTTTTCAAATCCGAAGAAATGCAGATATAATATTCCCACCGCAGCTGCTACACATCCACTAAGAATCAAAAATAGGTTGTTTTTTCGCATCATTTAACCTCTTTTCACCTTTCCGTGTATCAACGTAAGTCGTTCTATCTATGAACTCCCGTTGGATAAATGTTGGGTTTGCGTCGCTCTATCCAACCTATAACTGTCAACTTAAGGATATATCCTCTTGTTAGCGGAGTTTCTGATCCCGATTTTTTTCTGTAGGAGCGAGCTTCGCTCGCGACCGTTTGTCCGATGTCGCGAGCGAAGCTCGCTCCTACAAGAAAAATCTTGCATTTTTTCTTAAGTTGACAGTTATGTGCGTCGCTCTATCCAACCCAACCTACACACTATCGATTAATACGAAAAGGATTTATATCAAAAGCAGTTTCACCTGCCAGTGCTAATTCACTCATAATGCGTCCGACAAGTGAACAAAACTTAAAGCCGTGCCCAGAAAAGCCTGCTGCTATGAATATATTTGGACAGTGTGGGTGCGCGTCAATAATAAAATCTTCGTCCGGTGTTTCGGTATACAAACAAACTTCTGCGTGAACCGTATTGCCAAGTTCAGGAATACGTTCACTCAAATAAGTATCCATCCGCTCAATGTAATCTGAATCAGGTGTCCGATTGCATGCATTAGGCGAAACGGTCTGCCCCATTCCGTGGCGTGCAACCTTTACACCCTTTTTATGAAAAAAAGGTATACCATACATAAATTCGTTATCAGTTGTAATCTCTGTGAAGACAGGAAACTGATTTGGTAGGAAACGCTCAGCAGCAATGGTTGGTATGTAATAGCAGACCTGCTGCTTTGTCACTGTGAGTGGTAGATTTAGTTCTTTGAGTAGAGAGGTTGTCCATGCCCCTGCTGTCACGACAACTTTTTTACCACGAAATTGGTTGTCTTCAGTATAGACGGTCGGAACATCTGCTTGCCAATCTATTCGTCCGACAGGTGTCTTTTCTTGAATTTCTGTCCCGTGTTGCTCAGCCAATTGCAGGTGAGTCAAAACGCATTCGGAAGCATAAAGAAAACCGGTATCCTTCTGCCACAAAATATCCATATCATTAGACACGCGGAATTGCGAGAATCGTTCTGTCAATTGTTTCGCATCCCACCACTCTGATGCAACACCCGCAGCATCTAAACTTTGCCGCACCGCAGTTGTATACTGATTTCCACTTTTACCAAGACTGACGCTTCCTGTGATGAACAGTAATCGCTTTCCTGACACTGCTTCAAGATCGCGCCATTCGGCGTATGCAGTTTTCATCAATTCGGTGTAAAAAGGCTTATCGTAAAAGAAGCGGATGATGCGCGTTTCCCCATGTGAACTACCGAATGTATGTCCACGCTGGAACTGTTCTAAGACAAGCACATCCGCACCTGATTTGGCGAGGTGATATGCGGTTGCACTCCCCATGCCTCCTGCACCGATTACGATTGTGTCGTAGATATGAGATTGCATTCTTTGTCTTTGAGCTTAAAGTTTTGCGCGTTTACAAACGCGCTAACAGCAAACTATAGTAGAGTATAGAGATAATTCTACATTTCCTCTGTAGGAGCGATCTCCGAGTCGCGACCGAACTGTAGGAACAGTCGGAATCGGAGTTCCCTCCTACAGTTCAGGAATGTAACGTTAATTCTAATCTTTACCATAAATTAGCCAGGAAGTGGGAACGGGTTTGGCACAGTGTTAAAATTCTGGTACCGATCTTCGCCACGCAGCAGAATCGGTTTCCACGGACGTTTCAGCGAATTATCCTCTGCTTGTTTCACTGATGGCGGGATATATCGGATTGTTAAACCGCATCGACGCCGTGTAGAATGGTTTGGCAAACTCCCATGAATTATCTGTCCGTGATGGATAGACATTTCGCCTGCTTTTAGGACTAAATCTACGGCTGTTTCTGCGTCCGCTTCGGTAACAGGGACTTCCTGATTGATGCTCAGTAGATTGCCTTCCTGTTCAGATTTACCATGCTCTTGAACACCTTTATGGTGGCTACCGGGAATCACCTGCATACATCCGTTTCCCGTATCGCTGTCATCTATAGCATACCAAGCAGTAATCGCATCAGGTGGCTCAAGTCCCCAATATGTCACGTCTTGATGCCATGCAACAAATTTTTCACGCGGACCATACTTGCAAAAGAAATGCGTAGCTAACAGCATCACATCCGGCCCAATAAGTGCTTCAATAACATCAACAATTTTGGGATGTATAGCAATGTCCCATATAAATTTATAATCAAAATGCCAATCTATAAGCCCGATTTCGCATTTTTCTGCACCGACCTCTGCTTCTAACGCATCGTATTCTTTACGAAAATGTGAAGCTTCAGCATCTTCAGCGACGTGGATGCCAGTTAAAAATCCATCTTTTTGGTATTTTTGAGCAAGTTGTTCTTTTGTGATGTTCATGTGATGTCCTCTCTTATGAAAGTTCTGGAATTTTCCACTGACGAAACCATTGTGAATCTTCTGGAGGCGGTTCACCTTTATTTTCCATCGTCTCAAAAGTTTTCAGAGCAGGTGTTACCTGTTCTGTCCAAATCTTTTCAACTTCTTCAAAGGTTACGGGTTGGCGTTCGGTGATATTCTGTTGTGCGTAAGCATCTAACAACTCCTGCATTTTCTTGCCAAGCCATGCAACTTCATCGTTTACCATACGCTCACCGATGCGCCGGTCTGAGTCATAAGCATTTCCGCCCATTGCGAAATGCGGTCCTGGTTCATCTCTTGCTGGCATCCGAGACATGTCAACGCAATCAGGTTCTAACGCCCATAACAGCGAGGTTTCAACCCTCCCCGCGTGGTCTGCACCATCCCCTTGTTTACTGAAACCGATATGATTTGCCTCAAAATCTGGCAGCCCATACAAACGCATCGCGAAGTGTGGTTGAATTAAGTCCAAAAGTGTTTTGAGGTCTTGCCAATTCGGTCCATAATGACCGGTAAGGAAGATAGCAGCGTGAAATCCGAGTGCATCGGCGGCACGGACATGGTAGCACACATTTTTGAAATGCTGCCATGCAGGCATAGCCGTCATCCAACTCCGCACTTCACCGACATTCTGCTGTGCCCAGTTTGCATACATTCCGTGTTCATGGATGTGCCAATAGTCGGGTGGTGCGACAATGCCACCGTGCGTTTGTGCTACACGACAAGCGATTGCATGTGCTTTGAGTGCATCAAGCCCGACTGTGTTTTGCGGGCCGTGCGGTTCGCACAATCCGTAAGTAAAATAGACACCGGGACACGCTGCAAAAGCCGCTTCTAATTCATCGGGGAACATGCGTTCCCAACGTACTTCTTTTCGCATTAGGATTCCTCAAATATATGACAAATTTAGACTGCTAATTTTATTCTTTCCAATCCTTGAAAACAACACCACACCTCGGACACTGCGTTGACCATCCTGTTTGCCGCTGTCCACAATTCGGACAAAACAACCTTACCCCCGTACGGTGTGCATAAATCCAAATTATCGCTATAATAACAAAAGGTATTATCATTATGATAGGTTCAGCCAACTTTCGTCTCCTTGTATCTTCTTGCTCAACAGAATAACTTTCAAACTAAGATACCGCTTGTGAATTTCCTAAATTCAAAGTTCTGCAAATCTTCTTAGCACCGGCCAGGTTAGGTTGCAGTTCAAATGCCATAAGTAATACTTTCCGTGCTTCTGGGAACAGATTGATTTCAACATAAAACTCAGCAATTTTCTTGTACATCCATGCAGTTTCTTGCTTCGGCAATTTTAATGCCTGGATCTTCGTTAATGAAATCTGAGTCATCTGTTCGTATCCTTCAACACTGAAATGATAGAGATAGATTCTTTTAAGACGTTCCTTTATCTCTTTGATAAAGTGCTTGAAACAGGGACGTTGACCTTCTGCAGATAACAGAGACTCATAAATTTGCATTGCCAACTCAATTTTTCGGTGCCGTTCAGAAGCAGAAACATCTCCATTGGAAAAACCGAGATTCTGATACGCTTCAGCAATCAGAAATTCACAGTCTCGGCTATCTTCATAGTTGAAAAAATCATCAGGACACCATTTAGTGCCACTCTTTTCACATTTTCGGCATAGCTGCTCATAAATGGAGATACCGGTTTCGTAGTTCTGATGTAGTAGTGCTTGGAACAACAATTCTAACTTGACGTAGTCCTGATCAAGTCTACTACGCGTGTCAAAATACGAGCGGTACGACTTCTTCTGCCGTTCAATGTTCTGAAGTATCCGGTCATAGTCAGCCTTGCGTTTTTGGTCCTGCAGCACACCGTAAGCGTTACAAACTTCACGAAACATCCGTTTCGCATGCGCCACTTCATCCGGACTAAAGTTGATGTGAAGTTTATCAGGATGGTATCGTTTGGCAAGTTTGCGAAATGCTTGCTTTATTTCGGACACAGTCGCATTTCGACCTATTTCTAATATTTGATAATAATTTGGGATTTGCATGTGGATACTATATTTCAGATTGATATAGTATTATAATTCCATGTATTGTAGGATTTGTCAAGTGGAAATTGGAAGGTAGAAAATAAAAAGAGGAAGGAGGCAAGCTGCTGATAGTACCAGAATATTTGCGTGTGGTGTTTTCTAATGGTATACTTTACATAGTTAGATTTAATTTCAGAGTTTAGATGTTACATACATAAAAGGAAATGCAATATGGTAAAGGTTAAGATATTTCTAAGTTTCGAGTTTGACAGGGATAAAGAACTTTATCGCGGTTTTTTCGGACAAGCTGCAAAACACTCCTGCCATGAGATTGAAGATTCTTCATTAAACGAAGCATATCGCCCCCATGATAATGGTTGGTTGAAGAATGCACAGGCCCAGATTTTTCGTTCGGACATTGTGATTGTGATGTTAGGGGAAGATACACATAACGCACCCGGTGTTGAAAAAGAGGTGACAATTGCAAACCAGCAAGATAAACCGATTTTCCAGATTCGTTCAAAAAATAGTACAAGCGGTAAGGTTCCTGGAGCAGGCGATGTCATTTCATGGAAGTGGAAAAAAATTGATGCAAAGATTTCTGAATGTTTGAAAAAATGATCGGATCAGTCGGATGTGTGGAATTGCAACACCTCTTGTTATCCAGTCCCATTTCCTACCAACTTCCAAATGAGAACTAACACAATCACAAGTATGATTGGGATATAGAAAGGCAGAAGCGTCTTTGAAAAAATGGCTTTAAACCAGTCTCCACTCTTCTTAAAAGGGACGGTATTCATAGAGAAGTCTATCTCATCTTCATCTGTCTCTCTAACGGCATCGTATAAACGCCGGAAAAGCCGTTCTTGATTAAGATAGAAACCGTCCAATAACCAAAAAGAAACGGTGGGAATCGCAGCTAACCAAACATAGTGGGGTTTGGAGTCCTTTGTAGCAAAACCTAAAACGGCAGCAACAAAAATCACCGTCCATCCTTTCAAAAAAAAGGAACTATTCGCCAATCGATTAATGACATTCTGAATTAGTTCTAAATGCTTTAGTTTCTTTTCCATGGGTGTATCCCACCTTAATCGTCTATTGCTATTATATTACATGTGAATCAAAATATCAAGAAAAAATGAAGGCATTCCTAAGACAGCGGAATATTTTAAGACTTATGGATTATCTTACAACACTTGGCGTAAGAACCTTGCAGTATGTGATTCCGCTACTTCAACAACTTCTTCAGGAGTACCCATCGCAACAAGATAACCGCCCCCCTCGCTTCCTTCAGGCCCTAAATCAATAACCCAATCTGCTGATTTAATAACGTCTATATTATGTTCTATTGCAACAATCGTATTGCCTGCATCAACGAGTTTATTCAGCACATTGAGCAGTTTTTGGACATCATCGAAGTGCAATCCGGTCGTCGGTTCGTCCATAATATAGAGGGTTGTACCAGTTTGGCGGCGGGCAAGTTCCTTCGCAAGTTTAACGCGCTGCGCTTCACCTCCAGAGAGTGTTGTTGCAGCTTGGCCTAATTGAATATAATCTAAACCGACATCTGCTAACGTTTGGAGTGGACGTTTTATACGATTTATGTTACTGAATAGCTCAAGAGCTTCCTGCACTGTCATTTGTAATACCTCTGCGATATTTTTGCCCTTGTAACGCACTTCAAGCGTTTCAGCATTATACCCTGTGCTGTTACAGTTTTCACAAGGTATCCATACATCAGGAAGGAAGTGCATCTCTACTCGATTGAAACGTTGTCCATCGCATACTTCGCACTGCCCGTAGGAAAGATTGAAACTGAAACGTCCTCGGTTAAATCCACGGAGTTTTGCGTCAGGTAACTCTGCAAACATTTCTCGAATTTTGGTGAACAGATCAGTATAAGTCGCAGGGTTTGAACGGGGGGTTTCACCTATCGGTTTTTGATCTATGTGGATAATCCGTTCGATTGCACTCGTGCCTTGAACGCTGTCATACAATGCCGCGCCATAAGAATTATCCGATTGTTCGTTTCCTTTTCTGATAGATTTTCGGGCTTCCAAAGCGGGACGTAACGTGCCTTCAATAAGCGAACTCTTTCCACATCCCGAAACACCTGTAACACAGGTAAGCGTTCCATAAGGAATTTCGATATCAATGTTTTTAAGGTTGTTTGTCTTTGCACCAGATAACTTTAGCCATTTTCCTGACCCTTTGCGTCGAACAGCGGGAACAGGAATTTGCATTTCATCGGAAAGATATGCTTGTGTCAACCCTTTATCCTGGGGAGTAGACGTTGCTTCATCTGAGTCGTTTGTGATATGTTTAGAGAAGGAGATAGGTTCCGAATCGGTAAAGGCGGTAGGTGTGCCAGTAGCAACAATTTTCCCTCCCTGCTTACCCGCTTTCGGCCCGAAATCAATGATATGGTCGGCAGATAAAATAGTATCTCTGTCGTGTTCAACGACGAGGACGCTATTACCAATATCGCGTAAATCCTTCATCGCTAAAATCAATCGTTCCTGGTCGCGAGGGTGTAGTCCAATACTCGGTTCATCAAGGATGTAGGTTACGCCGGTTAGACCTGTACCGAGTTGACTTGCGAGCCGAATTCTGCGGATTTCTCCACCAGAAAGTGTCGGTGCGGGTCGGTCTAACCCAAGATAACCGAGTCCGATGTCCTCTAAAAACTTAAGGCGAATCTGAATTTGCCGAAGCAGTTGGGCCTCAAACTCAGGCGAAGTATGGGAGTGGAGTGTCGTGTGCGTTGCCCGTGAGGTTGACACATCTCTCACTTGGTCTCTGGCTGCCTTTGCTTCCTGTGCACCAACAGTCGTAGTAAGATGTTTTTCTATAGCGTTTATCCGTGCGGCAAAAAATATAATGATGTCTGAAATTGGCATCGCCATTAATTCAGCGATTGTTGCTTCAGAGAACTTGACATTGCGCGGAAATTCATCTAACCTTGTCCCATTACAGGTTCCACAGATTTTTTGGCCATCCGAAAGCAGCCTACCAATCCCTTCACATGCACTACAAGCCCCCAACCTATTGTTAAAAGAGAAGTGCCGGGGCGTTAGCTGCGGAAAATTCCGGCCACATTTTGAACACATCGCATGTTCACTAAAGAAATGTCTATTCGGTTCGCCTTTACTTTTTTTCTCCTCTATAATAACAAAGCCGTTACTCTCTATAAGTGCTAATTCAACTGCTTCTGTGAAACGGCTTTTTTCATCATCAGCAAGCTGAACGCGGTCTATCACGAGAAAAACTTCATGTCTACGCCGTTTGTGAATTTCCGGTGCCTCATCGAGGCGGTAAATTTCTCCATCAATTTGTACACGTGCAAAACCTGTCCTCTGCAACCTGCGAAACGCATCAGCGTAATCCTCGTTCCCTTTCAAACCAGGGGTACGATCCGCTCCAATTACCACCTCAGAATCATTTTCATGCGTACGAAAGTTCGTAAGCGGTGAAAGGATATCCACTCTTTTTTCTCGTAAAAGTTGGAAAACATGTTCAACTATTTCCTGCGCGCTCTGTGGGAGTACCTCTGTTTGGCAATCGGGGCAGTGTGGTTGCCCCCATCTCGCATAAAGCGTACGCAAACCATCGTGGATTTCGGTAATTGTTGCGACTGTAGAACGCGGATTTTGGCTTGGACTTGAATGCGAAATTGCAATCGCTGGCGACAATCCCTCAATTTTAGAGACCTTAGGTTTCTCCATCGTGCCAATAAATTGGCGCGCATAAGTGCTGAGTGTCTCAATATAACGACGTTGCCCTTCAGCATAAATCGTATCAAGCGCCAGCGATGTCTTTCCAGACCCGCTCACACCTGTAAAGGCTGTTAGCCTCTGATGCGGAATTTCAATATCAATACCTTTAAGATTGTTTTCTTTTGCCCCTCGGACCATAATAGATTTGGAAACTTCAGAACCTGTTCCATCAACATCGTCCTGCCTATCCCCTTGATAAGGAGGATTTTGGGAATTACCATTTGCTGCTATGTTCTGTTTTGTGTCCTCGGTTTTCCAGAGTTCGTATTCCCCCCGAAGTGCTTTCCCGGTATATGAGTCAGGCATATCCGCAACCTCTTCAGGAGTCCCCACAGTAACAACCTTACCCCCATCAGCACCACCTTCTGGTCCTAAATCAATCAGGTAGTCTGCTGAATTGATCACTTCAAGGTTATGCTCAACAACCACTACAGTATTGCCTTCATCAACCAATCTATGAAGAATAGTTAACAGCTTGTTTACGTCGTCAAAGTGTAAGCCGGTTGTGGGTTCATCAAGGATATAAAGTGTTTTGCCAGTGCTCCGTTTTGAAAGTTCTTTAGAGAGTTTAATCCGTTGCGCTTCACCACCGGAAAGTGTAGGCGCAGGTTGTCCAAGTTTAATGTAATCCAAACCAACATCGTGAAGCAATTGTAACCCTCTTGCTATTTTGGGCAGATCAGCAAAATGTGCAAGTGCAGTTTCTATATCCATTTCAAGCACATCGGAAATATTTTTGTCTTTATATTTAATGGTGAGCGTTTCATTGTTATAACGTTTTCCGTTACAAACGTCGCACTCTACCCAAACATCCGCAAGCAAGCCCATATCGACTTTTTTCGCCCCATTGCCGTTGCACGCCTCACATCTACCCCCGGGAACATTGAAACTAAATCGTCCTGCTTTATATCCACGCAGTTTGGCATCTGGTAAGTTAGTATAGAAGGCTCGTATTGCATCAAATACTTTTGTATACGTAGCCGGATTAGAACGAGGAGTCCGTCCGATAGGTGCCATATCAATGTTGATAATTTTGTCAATAACATCAGGGACCGCAACAGTTTCGTCTCCGATGATACCCTGAATTTTGTCATAGTCGCCCGGTACAGTTTTTGCCTTCATTAAGTCGCGTGCAAGCGCACTGTAGAGAATATCGTGGATGAGCGAACTTTTTCCTGAACCGCTTACACCTGTCACACAGCAGAGCGTCCCAATCGGTATTTTCGGGCTAATTTCTTTAAGATTGTTTTGCCGCGCGTTGCAGATTTGCACCCATTTATCACCTGTGGGACGTCTCGATTCGGGATGGACAATCTCCTTCTCACCACGCAAATATTGTGCTGTAAGTGAGTCATTCTCTTCTATCAATTGTTTCGGAGTTCCCATACCAGTTATTTCGCCACCTCTTATACCAGCACCAGGACCGAAGTCTACTATCCAATCTGCCACCAACATAGTTGCTTCATCATGTTCAACGACAATAACGGTATTTCCTTGATTTCGGAGGTTCATCAAGGTTTTCAATAAACCAGCATGGTCCCGAGGATGTAAGCCGATACTCGGTTCATCAAGGACATAAGTTACATCGCGTAACCCGGCACCAACTTGGCTCGCAAGTCGGATACGTTGTGCCTCTCCACCGGATAATGTCGGGGCGGAACGCGACAATGTTAGATACCCTAAACCTACGTCCATCAAGAATCCTAAACGTGAGCGAATTTCTTTTAACAGTTCTGAAGCAATAAAAGCCTCGCGATCCGGTAGTTCAAGGGTATTGAAAAAGGAGGTAGCGTCCTGAATTGACATATCCATTACATCAGTAATGTTTAGCCCCGCTAAGGTGATAGCTTTAACCAATTGATTTAGACGGGTTCCGTTGCATTCTCTACACTCCATCTTAACAAAGTAGTCAGGAAGATGAGAATTCCCATCACCCTCTTCATTTACGTCTAAAAAAAGAAACCGTTGTTCATGCGCAGGAATCAGCCCATGAAATCTGCCGCGAAACCGTTTCCCTCTCCGCTTACTATCCTTTGAAGGCTGACGAAAAGTAAGCACAGTATCACCTGTCCCATAAAGAATCGCATGCTGCTGCTCAGGTTTTAGATCTTTCCACGGGGTTTTTAAATTGAACTTCAGGTATGATGCAAGGGACTGCGCTACCATCTTTTCTTGAGGGTCAGGTTTTTCCCATAGAGTTATCGCACCTTCCAAAATAGACAGCGTTTCATCTGCGATAATTAACTTCGGAGAAATCGCCATTTGCACGCCTAATCCCCGACACTGTTCACACATACCATAAGGACTGTTGTAAGAAAAATGGCGAGGTTCAGGCACATCGTAACTGATTTGGCAGTTTGCGCAGGCATACTGCCTACTAAACAGTAAATCCTCATCCTTTGATCTCTTTCGTGAAGCATCACTTTCTGAAGACATAACATTGACAATAAGCGTGTCATCTCCGAGGGAAAGTGCTGTTTCAACAGCATCAGCAACACGGCTATGGATGTTTTCTTTAATGATAATCCTATCAATGATTATATCAATGTTATGGGTTTGATTCGGGTTGAGAGCAATATTGGAGTTAATTTCGTGGACTTCACCATCAATTCGGGCGCGAACGAAGCCCATCTTACGAGCATCTGATAACTCTTTCCGATATTCTCCGCGTCTACCTCGGACGATAGGTGCTAAAATCATGAGGCGCGTGCGAGGTGGGAAACTCAAAATATGTGAGACAATATCAGCGATCGTTTGTGAACCGACCTGTTGTCCACATTCAGGACAGTGGAATTCTCCCGCGCGGGCAAATAGAACACGGAGATAATCGTAAATTTCAGTTACTGTCGCAACCGTTGAGCGGGGATTATGTCCTGTGGAACCTTGATTGATGGCAATGGAGGGGGACAAACCGATTATCTTGTCTACTTCTGCTTTACCAAGTTGTCCTAAAAACTGCCGGGCATAAGCGGAAAGTGATTCTATGTATCGTCTTTGTCCTTCTGCATACAACGTATCTATTGCAAGTGAAGATTTGCCTGAACCGCTAACGCCAGTGAAAACTATCAGTTTATCTTTTGGGAGTTGGATATCAATATTTTTTAGGTTATGTTCTCGTGCGCCGTGAATGTCAATTGACGCGTCTACCATAGTATTATACCCTCTTTTCATGATCGTCAACTTCGGCGCTCGATTATTAGAAAACCTGCTAAAAGTTTTCTATTGCAATTTCCGACAGACGATGTTGTGTGCTTTTACTATAAATCCAAAAAACCGCCTAATTCTTTGAGTTTACGCACGTCTCTCCGCCAATCCGCTTTAACCGTTACGTATAATTCCAAATAGACTGATGTATCCAAGAACTTCTCTATATCAAGACGTGCTAATTCACCAATCCGTTTAATCAACTTTCCGCCTTTACCAATAATTATCTGCTTTTGTGTTTGTCTTTCAGTATAGACGATTGCTCTGATGTAAATGATCTCCTCTGCGTTGCGACGTTGTCTTTTTTCAAATTCCTCAACGACAACAGCAGACGCATAGGGAACTTCCCTTTGCGTAATAAGCATAATTTTCTCTCTGACTGTTTCAGAGATGAAAAAACGTTCGGGTAAATCACTGAGTTGGTCTTCCGGGAAATAGAGAGGTCCTGTCGGTAGATATGAACGAACCTGTTCAAGGAGGAGCGGCACGCCATCACCGGTTTTAGCGGAGATCGGCACCATATCATCAAATTCAAATTTTGCACTGAAATTCTCAAAAATAGGTAAAAGTGTCGGCTTTTCAACAATATCGACCTTATTTAGCACAAGAATTGTCTTAGCAATTTTGGCGCGGCGCAACCTTTCTAAAATCCTGTCCTCAGTTTCTTCAGCAGGGCGTGCAACATCAATCACAAAAAGTACGATGTCCGCATCGCGTAAAGCCCCATAAGCAGTCCGAACCATCTCAGATTGCAAACGATACTTCGGATCCATCAGTCCTGGCGTATCTACAAAAACTATCTGATGTGTATCAGTCGTAACAATCCCGCGAATCTGATTACGGGTTGTCTGCGGTTTTGGGGTAACTATCGCCAATTTCTGCCCTAAAATGGTGTTCAGCAGTGTAGATTTGCCAACGTTCGGTGCACCGATGATGCTTACGTATCCGGACCTAAAATTTTGATCTTCAGACACCTTTTCCGCATCTTGATGTGAGGTTTTTGACATGTTGTTTTCCAAACGGGATGATTTCGTATCAATAAAAATATGAAAATGGGATTTAAAATTATTCCTCTGATGAAGCTTCTTCCGCTAACTGTCTTTTAAAATAGTGATTACACGAAGGGCACTTAGGGATATTTGTTATTATCCTTCTTCCACACCCAATGCAGAACCGTCCTGGATAAAACAATTTCCTGCGGTAGCTACGTCCGAATCTATCGGTTTCTGTGTAACTTAAGCTCCGTATATCCAATTTTAAAAAAAGGAACATATACACGAAAATTCCAACTATTACCGCAACAGGCGATAGAAAAATGAGAAAAATGTAGGACAAACCCATTACAATCTCCCAAAATGTCCCCAGCAACATTCTAATTGCCTGGTTTCCTGATAATCATTTCTACCGTTTCGGACGCGCAGGTGTTTTTGTTTCCGCGGATTCATAAATCAGATCCATCAGTTCAGATTGTATAATTCCATTCATAGGATTTGTGCGCTGTTCGGCTCTTCCCAAAATAGCGTCAATGAAGTTGTCATCCGGGTTGCCAGCGGACATCTCAGGCGTAATCGGAGGCGGGTCTAATGCCTCGCCACCTTTCCAGGCACGAATCCAGCCACCGCCCCAGCCATCAACTTCAATTCTGCCGTTGTCAAAGATAAGTGCCATGTGCGTGCCACCAGGACTTGGACAATTTCCACTTATCACCATTGACGCAAGCACACCGTTTTCAAATTTGATGTTAATTGAGGAATTGATGTCTACTTCTGTGTCCATATTGTCGGTATAAGCGTATACTTCTTCTACTTTCGCTTCCACTGTCCAGCACAGACTATTAAGGAGGTGTGCGCCGCTATCGTAAGCCTGCCCACCACCAGAAAGTTCTGGTTTCTGTCGCCATGCACCGGTTGTCGCGCGTTTCCAATTCTGTGTAATATAACCGATTACCAATTCCAACTTACCAAAATCGCCATTGCGCACAATCTCGCGGATATAGTGAAAATTTGCAGAACAAGGTGTATTGTAGCCAATTGTCAATATAAGTCCTGTTTCTTCAACCTTCTCGGCAAGCGTATACGCATCTTCGGAGGAGGTGACCATCGGTTTTTCCATCAAAACGTGGCATCCTGCTTCAAGTGCCTGCATGCCTTGCTCAAAGTGTAATGTATGCGGCGTAGAAATTACCACTGCATTCGGTTCTGTCTCTTTAAGCATTTTCGCTATATCGTCATAAGCCCCCGGACGCGGACTGAGGTCAGACAGATTACGGTCAATATAGCCGTTAGCGATGTCTGTATTGACATCACAAGTACCAACGATTTGTACGTCAGGGTTTCCGTTCATTCGCCGCGCGTGCCCTGAAGAATTGCCGCCACATCCAATTATGGCGAGCCGAATTTTTGACATAATTACTCCTTATTTGTTATAAATTTTTTATCATGGATTTTAGAATTACTTGGACTCCGTGCACCGGCGAGGTTAGGAAACCTCACCTACCAGGACGAAGTGTCTATTA
Organism: Candidatus Poribacteria bacterium; assembly: GCA_022825825.1. Classification (GTDB taxonomy): domain Bacteria; phylum Poribacteria; class WGA-4E; order WGA-4E; family WGA-3G; genus MSPOR6. Next base: position 30,657 of record JAJDWA010000053.1, on the reverse strand, counting down.
TTTTCAAATTCACGATAATCCCAAAAGTTAAAGGTGAACATCACGCCTAAGCAGTTTTCGCTAAATCATCTACGCTCAACGCACCTTCACCAAAAACGCGTCTAAAAGATCCACCGCGATGGGAACGCGTGTCACCATGCATATAACACACACTAAAAGCACGCCGTGGAATATCTGTCTGATTTGTGCCGGAACTGTGCAACATCCAATTATGTAGCAAAACCACTTCTCCCGCTTCCAATTCTAACGGCAGAGGCGTAGCGTTTTCAACAATATCGTCTATCTGTTCCTGTGTGAGAAATCCAGAACCGTGGGAAGGATTAATAAGGTCACTGTGTGAACCGGGAATAATGTGCACACAACCGTTTTCAATCGTTGCTGGGTCCAAGGCGGTATAGATGGTAATCTGTGGATCACGGTCAAGGTCTGTCCATCTGTCTTGGTGCCAAACAAGGTAAGTGCCTTCGCCTGCTGGTTTATTCATAAACATTGCGCGGAAACATAGTACTGGGACACCTTCCCCATAGATTTTCGCACAAACTTCCTTAAAGGTCGGATTCTGAAGATACGTTAAAAAGTATGGATCAAATTCGAGATTTTGAATTTTACGATATAATAACGTTGCGCCTTTATGCCCTGCGGATTGAGGACCGGGTTTGTTTGTTCCAGGTTCCCTGTCAAGTTGCATCATGATTTGGTTATAATCAAGAGGCGCCTTACCAAGCATGATGTCATCCATCCGTTGTTGTAACCGCGTTAATTCTTCATCAGTGGCGACTTGCCCTATACGAACATAGCCGTATTCTGTAAAATGTTCCCACTGCTCATCTGTTATCAGTTGTTCCATCCTTACCTCCACCCATGTGAGTGTATAGGTTATAAAATCCTTTTCATTGCAGTCTGCGTATATTAAAGTATAACATGTTTTAAGTATAACATAATTGCCAACAAATTGAAAATTAATCTGATATTTCTCAAAATGGTGCAAAATTCAATAACCATCAACATATAGAATAGATATCGTTACGAAAATGCGTTTTATTCTTGACTTTTTATACATGAGATACCATCCTAATTGGTAACCAGGACTTACGCATTCCCCTCGCCATTGCATGCGCTTGTGGCATGCGAATTGGGAGGATAAAGGGGGTAAAACCTTATGTACATTTGTTTCAAAAAAACTGGAGGTAAATCAGAGTAATGTTTATGTCGTTAGATGGGTACACGACAGTTCAATCTAACCAAGTTGAGTTGTTGGCGTTAGAACTTGCAGAACGAAAGTTGTCAGTAATTGACCAATTTGAGCCGATTGCCGATTTTGAAGAACTTTTTACCTTTTCTGAAGCATATCCCACACCAATTGAATTCGCAGAGCAACATCCTGCGTGGCGACTTGAATCGGTAGCAGCACGCGTAATCGAAGCTATTGCGATCGCGGCGCATGAACCGCTAAATGATATTGGATGGCGATCACTTGCCCGAATTCTGTTAGAGCATACAGAATATCTCTGGACATATCCTGAAGCACCTACAGCACGCGAAAAATTGGCGGCTGCCAATGCGTTGGCATTAGCAGGTAATGTTTGTGCTTTGTTGCCGCAATCTGAACTATGGCGACTCGCGGGATTTGGGCGCATCGCCGCGAATCTTAGTGAAGTAGCCCCGACATCATCAGGGACACATGTTATACAACCGCTTGAAGCATCATTTATCTTTGCCAATAAATTAAACCTTCCAATTCTGGATTCCGCAATTGAATGCTATAACAAGGTTCTGAACCGTCATTTTTCTGCTAATAACAGGCTAAGGTTTCCGTTAAGTGATAAAGCGTTTTTCCATTATCTGAATTTGGACTTTCCAGGATTGAAAAATGTCAAAGATGCTTTCTCGGAGATCAATTTAGATGCTGCAATATTCGAGTATACCGCGTATCGCCAACAGTATTCAAAGAAGTTTAAAGAGATTCCACATTTGGAAAGAACAGATACATTCAACACTGCCAAATCTTATCTTGACTGCTTGCTTCGATTGTTAATATATCCCACTCCTTCTATTTTGGGAACTACAGAAATCGGTATTGCATCACTCCTTTTTCCAGAATTTCGGTTTAGTGAGCAACTTCTCATGCTGGCATCTCGTCGCTACAAGTGGATAGTTGATGCGTTCTTCTATCCAGATGGTTTTCACAAAGACACATCATTGCGTTCTCAAGTAGAAGCAATTACGAATTTCGCCAGATTTCTGCAAACTTATGACAAAATAAAGCACTCCTGCCATTTTGCGTGTGCTGAAGATATGAGAACGTTATTAGAGAAGCAGTTAGAGGCCTGTATCTATATTAGCCAGCCAAATTTGTCTTTTCCGCCTGTAGGTGCTAATGTTCCTGATAAATTAGATGTTGTTGAACTGTGTAATATTATGAACTTTAATCGGAAAGATAGTGAGCCGCATGCATTATCGCACGCGCTACCGTATACTGGTTACTATGTCATGAGGGATAATTGGGAATCAGACGCACAATATCTGCTTTTTGATAGTGGCCCGTTGGGAAAACATGGTTATGAAGATAAGTTGAGCTTTGTGTTGCACGCACATGGACGACAACTTATTACACATAACCGTAAAAATGATGCGGATTCGCCCAGGACGACAAGCGAAGCACACAACGTTGTTCTGATTGATGGGAAAAGACAATCGCCTGAACCGGAAATTGCCCCTGCCTCTGATACACGCTGGATAACGACCTCCGCTTTTGATTTTGTTGAAGGCTGGTACAAAACATCTGACTACCATCATAAACGATCCATTTTTTATATTAAAGGGGAATACTTTATTTTACATGACCTTGTTCTCGGAAACGGAGCACATTTGTTGGAGCAGATTTTTCACCTCGGCGCATGTGGAGAAAATATTGTGCCGGATGCTGGACAAGTTTGCACACAGGTGCCGGAATGCAGTAATATATTTATCGGTGCTGTTAATCCGACCAACCTTACCGTTAAATTAAATGGACATAGACTCACTTATCATACCCAATGTGAATTACCTGCAGTTTTTAATGTGGTACTATTTCCGATGAAACCTAACGTGGAACACCGTCCCGAGATTCATTCTGTTTCGGTCTGTGCGGATGCGGATGTATTAGCAACCGGTTTCACGGTCCAATCTAATGACGTAACAGATACCTTTCTGATCTCTGATGATGGCTTTGCTACAATGTCAACTTCTGAGACAGACGAAAAAATCGAATTTAAAGGGGAATATCTGTTTTTACGTGGGGATAAATTTGTGATGATCAATGGGCGGTCCCTTAAAGTACGGGCAAAAGTGCTTGCTGATTTAGATGAACCGCGAGCGCATTATGTGAATATGTAGAATTATAGGCACTTAACTTATTGAGAATAATTTTGAAATTTGTTATATTATTTACATCAAACGCATAGTATTTAAAAGGTATTCTGAAGTTTTGCTTAACGTGCATTGAACAGAGGTTTTGAATGATGGACACATATACATTTTCACAACTTTCGGAAGAAACACTTAAGACACTTGTAACGTTGAACGAAAAGGACATTGCGCCAGCGGAATGGGAAAAAATGCAGGTGGCACTAACAGCAGAAGAGAGTAGACGACTTGACGACATCAAAGCAACTTTGCGCCATCGTCATCTGGTTGTCATGAACGAAACGACGCTCTGGGCTCGCGCAATTTATCCGATGCTGATGCTTGCAGAACAGGGGCATATTCAAGCATGGAGTGGTGTTCCGTTGAAAGCCTCATATCTAACATTTGAATTGGAGGGTGAAGCAGATGGCGCGCTTGCTCCTGCAATCGGTGGGCGTATCCGTCCGCCTTATCTTATCGTGAATGAAGCGAAACGCGGCATTCAGGCACCTGATCCACAGTTTCAACTCTACGGCGAAATGCTTGCTGCCGCATGGCTCAATTGGGAAAAAAAACCTAAGCCCGAACAAGAAATCTTTGGTTGCTATACAGTCAATGACAGCTGGACATTCGTGCGCGGTGTCGTCAGCGACATTGAAACCGACAAACCAACGTTCACGATTGAATTTTCGCCGGTATACAACGGAATATGGGACGCTGAACAGATCGTCCAGCTTCTGAAGTTTATCGTTGCGAAGCACTTGGAGGAAATAAACAGTGGCTGAACAACATCACGAACTTGCACACGTTTTCGCCGATCCATCACAGACTGTTAACGATGCGCGAGGCACTGCCGCACGCGACCTCAACACACCGTACACTTTTCCAAACTACACCAAAGCGGAGTGGACAGAAAAAGCCAACGCATTACGGCAGCAGATTTGCGTTGCAACAGGCTTAGTTCCTACGCCTGAACCGACACCGCTCAACGCCCAAATTTTTGGAAAAATTGAACATGAAGATTACACCGTAGAAAAGGTCTATTTTGAACCTTTTCCCGGCTTTTTCACAACGGGTAATCTTTATCGACCAAAAGGAAAAACCGGTCCGTTTCCCGGCATTGTAAGTCCGCATGGACATTGGGGACGTGGACGGTTAGAAGATATCGAACGTGGTTCGATTCCTGCCCGATGTATCAATTTTGCCAAACAAGGTTACGTTATTTTTGCCTATGATATGATAGGTTACAATGATAGTAGTAAACAGTTTGAACATCACTTCGGTGGCGCGAAAGAAGCTTTATGGGGATTAAGCGCGATGGGGCTGCAACTCCAAAATGGCATCCGTGCCATCGATTTCTTGCAGGGCCTACCGGATGTGGATAAAGAACGTATCGGTTGCACAGGCGCATCGGGTGGTGGAACGCAAACCTTTATCTTAACGGCAGTGGATGAACGTATCAAGGTCTCCGCGCCTGTCAATATGATTTCTGCCACCATGCAGGGCGGTTGTGTGTGTGAAAACGCACCGAATTTGCGGTTAGAAGCAAGCAACCTTGAAATTGGGGCATTGATGGCACCACGTCCACTGCTGCTTGTATCCTGCACTGGCGATTGGACAGCGAAAACGCCAACGGTTGAATATCCCGCTATCCGTAGTATCTATGCCCACTTTGATGCGGAAGACAAAGTGCATCAGGTTCAGGTAGATGCAGAACATAACTACAATAAGGAGAGCCGCGAGGCAGTATATGCATGGTTCGCAAAATGGCTTTTAGGTGCACAGGATACGTCTGCGTTCAAAGAGGTGTCATATCAGGTGGAATCGGATGATGATTTACTGGTATTCTCTGATCGTGATTTACCAAAACATGCATTGGAACAGAAGGGAATTCTACCTGCTTGGGCGAAACGTTCCCAAGAAACAATAGAAAAACTTAAGCCGACAAATGCAATCGAACATCAGACTTTTAGAAAAGAGATGGGCAGTGTCTTGCAACATTCGCTCGGGTTGCACTTGCCAAATAGCAGTGAGGTAACCCTTGTTGAGCCAGAAGGCGCTTTTCCAACGACCTATCACCCACGCTATTCTGCGCGTCACGTTATCATCGGCAGACAAGATATCGGAGACGCAATCCCTGCTGTGCTATTCCGCACAGAACCGCTGGTGGGGCATGATCCGGTCGTTATCATTGTGCATCCTGAAGGCAAAGAGAAATTAATCGATCCAGAAACAGGGGAACCTGCGCTAATGATCACCGACCTGCTAAGTTCTGATCGTAAAGTTCTGATTATTGATGTGTTCGGGACAGGGGAACACGGAGAATATGAGAGGTCAGAGGACACAAACTTTTTCACCACCTACAACAGAACAACTGCGGCGTTACGCGTGCAGGACATTTTGACGACGTTACTCTATTTCTCAACCAGAGGTGACGTTTCAGAAGTAAGCCTAATCGGAATAGGTGAGGCAGGTTTATGGGCATTACTTGCAGCCGGATTCACGAATATTAAAAACGTGGTTGCGGACGCTGCACAATTTGATAGCAAAAGTGGTGATGCTTTTTTGGAGACCTTACCAATACCAAGTCTACGCAAAGTAGGGGATTTCCGCACTGCGGGAACACTTGTCGCGCCACGTAATCTGATTATCCACAATACTGGTAATGTTTTTAACACGGCGTGGATTGAAGAGGTGTATCAGAATATCGGTGCAGAACAACATCTGCTTGTGAGAAAAGAAATGATGTCAAATGATGAGATAGCTGGAAGGATAGCGGAGTTATAATCTGGTAAAACAGTGTGGGCGGACATAATTGCCCGCCCGCTCATCTGTAAGCGTAGTTTGTAACCACGCATGTTTTGTTAGAGGTTATAACCGCGTTCGTTGTGTTGTGATAGGTCAAGACCCATACGTTCATCGTCCTCTTCAACGCGTAGACCGACTATAGCGTCAACGATCTTAAGGATAATAAACGAAATCACACCACTCCAAACAATGGTGATAGCGATGCTAAGGAACTGTGCCCAAAGCTGACTTCCAATCATAATATCCTCAGATCCGCCTAAAACTGTAGCTGAGAAAACACCTGTCAACAGTGCCCCGACAATTCCACCGATTCCGTGAACACCGAAAGCATCCAATGAATCGTCATAGCCGAGTTTTGTTTTTAAACTGGTAGCACCCCAGAAGCAAACAGCACCAGAGACGAACCCGATAACCAATGCCCCGATCGGACCAACTGTTCCAGAAGCAGGTGTAATAGCAACTAATCCTGCAACGGCACCTGTAACAATACCCAGAACACTGGGTTTGCCATGTTTAGCCCATTCAATAAACATCCATGTAATTGCGGCAGTAGCAGTTGAAACCTGCGTGACGAGCATTGCCATGCCAGCGGTACCGTCAGCAGCAAGTTGGCTGCCAGCATTGAAACCGAACCAGCCTACCCAGAGCATTGACGCGCCGACCACGGTGAGTGTCAAACTGTGCGGCGGCATGGCTGTTGTCTGGTAACCGATCCGTTTCCCGACTAAAATCGCTGCGACTAACGCTGCGATACCTGCGTTTATATGCACGACATTCCCGCCTGCAAAATCAATAGCACCGATTATATCACCAAACAGTGAACCGTCGCCTGACCATGCCATGTGGCAGAGGGGAGCATAAACGATTAGTGACCAGATTGCTGAAAAGAGAAGCATTGCTGAGAACTTCATACGTTCAGCGAATGCACCAGCGATCAGGGCAGGGGTGATAATCGCGAATGTCATTTGGAAGACAACAAAAACGGTTTCGGGAATAGTTCCGCTTAAAGTACCTACACCAATTCCTTTCAGGAAATAGGTGCCGAGTCCTCCAACAAAAGAGTTGAGCGTTATTTTTCCTGCCTCCATACCAGCGGTGTTAAAAGCGAGACTATACCCGATGACAATCCATAAGATAGTGATAAGCCCCGTTAAAGCGAAACACTGCATGAGTACGGAGAGTACATTCTGTACGCGCACAAGCCCACCATAGAAGAGGGCAAGTCCGGGAATAGTCATAAACAGCACAAGTGCTGTTGCGGTAAGCATCCAAGCGGTATCACCGGGCTCAAGTTTTGCTACCTCTTCTTCGGCATCCGCCGCTTGTTCAGTAGGTGCTTCTGCCTCCACTTCAGATGTCTCATGCTGGTCTGCAAACACATGTTGTGTCAGGATTAAGCTTGGTACACCAGATATCAGTAAAATTAGTATAAGCGCTCCAATTAGCGAATAATTAAAACGCTTCTTTAAAAAATGTGATGCACTTCGTTGTTGCATCTGTATCCTCCTTGGTATTAACAAGCGATGATGCTTGTTAAGTTATTTTTTATAATGGCAAACAACCTTGTCTACCGTTCAACTTTTAATTTCATAAAAATAATTCGATCTACTAACGCTTCTTAATAAAGTCTAACTTCTATAAGTTTTGATTTAGCATTCTACCAAAATATAACAAAGGTTTCAAGTGATTTCAATCTAACGGTAAAAGATTACACCTTAGCAAACAGTAAAATAGGAACGCCCATAAGCCAAGAAGTAAACTCAGGGATATAAGTGAAACTTCTTATGGGCGACCTATTTTGAATTGTATAACCAACGATTTTGTATTCGGAGGTTATCTGAAATGTGTCTAACGCATTGATGAAACATTGAAGTCCGGATAAGCACTTGCACCGTGTTCTTCGTAGTCAAGTCCTGCTTGTTCTTCCTCTTCTGTGACCCGTAGACCTGTAGCTGCTTTAATTGCGTAGAAGAGAATAAAGCCTGTTACGAGACACCACACGAGGACAGCAACGACACCAACGAATTGTGCCCAGAGGAGGGTAAATCCCCCACCAGCAAAAACTCCACTTGAACTGTCAAAAAATCCGAGTAGAAGTGTACCTAAAGCACCACACGTCCCGTGAACAGAAATAGCACCAACCGGATCATCAACACGGAAACGTTCAAGCAATAGCACGCTGAGGACAACAACGATACCACCGAGTGCTCCCATAATAGCAGCAGATGTCGGAGTAACGGAAGCACAACCAGCAGTAATTGTTACCAACCCAGCGAGTGCACCGTTGAGAGACATACCAGCATCAGGTTTGCCGAGGAAAATCCATGCTGTGATCATAGCGGTAATCGCACCGGCAGCAGCTGCGATATTTGTTGTCACAGCAATACTAGCAAGAGGTAACGCATCGGCAGCCATTTGACTGCCAGGATTGAATCCAAACCAACCGAGCCACAGGATAAAGACACCAAGAGCAGCAAGAGGTAAATTATGCCCAGCAATCGGTCTCGGTTTACCTTCACTATCATATTTACCGAGGCGTGGACCTAAGACGATAGCACCTGTCAATGCAAGCCAACCGCCCGTTGAATGAACGACTGTTGAACCTGCGAAATCGGACATGCCCAAATCTGATAACCAACCACCACCCCAAACCCAGTGACCAACAATCGGATAGATGATACCTGTGATAAATACACTATAAATCAGATAACTTTTGAACTGTGTCCGTTCTGCCATCGCACCAGAGACGATTGTTGCTGCGGTAGCGGCGAATACAAGTTGGAAAAGCCATGCTGCGTGTGTTGGGACAGAACTCCACTCTAACGAACTAAAAACACCGGAATCAGATGGAACGAACCAACCGCTTGTTCCCATGAACGCATTGCCTGCACCAAACATTATGGCAAAGCCGATTGCCCAATAAGCGATTGAACCCATTGAAAAGTCCATCAAGTTTTTCATGAGAATATTCACAGCGTTTTTGGCACGTGTAAATCCAGATTCCACCATAGCGAAACCTGCCTGCATAAAGAAAACGAGAAATGCAGCAACCAACACCCATAGTGTATCCGCACTGTATTTCACAGGGGGAACCTTAACCATCTCTTTTTCGTAGGGCGTGCCTTCGTAAGCCTTTACTTTTTCACCTTCAGCTTCCAAGTCATCAACATTTCCGTTTAAGGCAAAAGCGTTTAGACTCAATAGGCAGGTTAAGATGAGAACCGTTATTATAAACACTTTATTCATTTGAAAAGATCTCCTATATTTCAATAAAACTGCTTTTTAAAACTCCGAGGAACTGAAAGTTTACATCCGTTTTGTGATAATTGGGTTCATCGCGAATCAAGCGTTTTTTCTGATTCGCGATGATTTACCTATGAAAGAAACAGCACAACGACTGTTACAAACATACAATTACCACGTACGGACGAATGTCATTCTACCGGTAAATCCGGTTTGATCAATTTCATTTCCTTCATCATCCTCAGCAGGTTGGGTTTCATAACCGACAAAGAGACCGAGTGTGTTGTTTTCACCATAACCGAGATTGATCCGTCCACCAACAACCAAACTACTTAAGCCTGTTTCAGTTTCTTCCTCTAAACCACTTAAAGTCAGTCCTACTTCTACCTGCGGACCGATAGCAATATTATCAGTAATAGAATAGAGGAGAAAATCTCGGGTATATAAAGAATCATCATCGTAATCAAATGGGGTATTGAAGAAAAATTGAATCCATGACTCAAAATAGATAGACCCAGCAGTAAGATAGGTAAACAGCTGCGGAGCAATCAGAGAAGAGGGACCGTTTGCAGATTCATAGTCAAACCCAATACCAACCATCGGAAGGAATGTAAGTGATAAGGAATCACTATCAACAACTGGAATTCCCAGTCCAAGGTCAAACTCTGCGAAAGTGCCGACGACGTAAATATCGCTGTCTATAGATACACTGCCAGCTGGATAACTACCACCAAACCAAATTTGCGTACCTAAGCTATCTGTATCGGTCCGGAACCAACCGGAAATACCTGACTCTTCTTCCATTTCCATCTCTTCACCTGCTTCGTGTCCGTCAGCGTAAACCATCGGAACACTACCAACTGTGAGGATGCAAACTATTGCCAATAATTGGGGTAACCAAAACGCTTTAAATTTCATTAAAATCTCCTTAATAGATATTGTATTCAAGCACTATATTATCGTGCTGCAATAAGTTGTATGCCAGTTTGAGAAACTCAACTTGCCCAATTCTTATTGAACGCGGCATCAACTTGTGATAGAATCTGTGCTTAGTTGCACTGCTGCATTTAAAGCAATATACGTGCCAATTATATAATATTTGTAAACTTTACTTAATCTTCTATGTAAGGTTGATACACCTTTGACATAAGAGTAACTTTAGTTTATCCGTATTCTAACCTGCATCATAAAGTGTCAAAAATACGGCAGAGTAGTTAGTGAAATTACATGTTTTGAGGAGATCGGTTTCTATCAAAAATGCTGAAATTTTCATCACAAAACTGCCTAAAAAATAAGCATATTCTGCTTATATGTATAGTCAGCATTGGTGCGTTTCTTCGATTTTGGAATCTCGGAGTGTGGAGTTTCTGGATTGATGAGGTGCTCACGGTGCTGGATGCCAGGGAATTTTCTCTTTCCAATTCTCCGATCAATCCAGTTCCTTATATCGCAGCGAAGTTCTCCGTTTTTTTAGGTGAAAAGCTATCATTTTTGGCACAGGGAGAGGGTGAGTGGAACGGACGCCTCATTTTCTGTATTGCAGGTATCCTATCAATCCCGATAGTCTTTAGTTTAGGACAGACTTTATACAATAGTAGAGTAGGATTATTCGCAGCAGCGTTTGTGGCTTTATCAAATTGGCATCTATTTTGGTCGCAAAACGCACGGTCCTATATCTTCACCTTCCTGTTTGCGGTGTTGACAGCATGGTTTTTCTACCGTTCCCTTGAAAACGATTCAACATTACTAACGATATGTGCGCTCTTTTTCTGTATCTGCCTTATCCTGTCGCACTTGTTGGCTGCAGCAATTGTGCCTGCGTTGGCAGTTTATTCGATACTTCAACTTTTAGAGGAACGAAACAAAAAACGGTGGATCAATCTACTTCTATTTTTTCTGCCTTTTGCTCTACCTGTCCTAATGCTTATACTTCCACAGATTCGCGGACACCTTTTTTCTGGATGGGGACATAATGAATGGGGGCGGAGTCCAATCTATATTATTCTAACACTTGTCGAAAGCGTTAGCATTCCGATAGTGGTTACTGCTTTTTTTGCCGCAATCGTAAATCTCCGTGACCGTGCTACCCGCTTTTTACTCTGTTTCGCTGGTGTGCCTTTGGTACTTCTACTGATTGCCTCTCAGTTGCAGAATGTAGCAGGCTATTACCTGTTTTGGACAACACCTGCCTATTTTATCCTCGCTGCAGTTGCATGCACCTATATCTGGGAAGCAATAGCTGCAGACAAATCTAACTTACTTAAGGTGTTACTCCCTTGCCTAATTGTTGTTGTGTTGCTATCTCAAGATTATCTCTATTTTCGATATGAAAACGGTGGGAGGCCTAAATGGAGAGAGGCATTTGAAGCAATTCAGACAGTGCATAAACCTACCGATGTATTGGTACTATCAGAACCTGAAATGGCTCGGTATTATATGCCTACATTGGAGGCAGTTGATATTGATAAGTTGGTAAAAGATAAAGTAGATTTTGAGAAGGAGTGGAAAAATGCAGGTTGGAAAAGGCTATGGTTTATCGTAGACGTAGCAAGTTTTAATGTGCTTGATTCAGATATGACTGTGCGTAATTGGATACGCGAACGAGGACGCATGATAGAAACGTTACCAGCGTTCTCACGGGCAAAAGATAGGACAATTCACATTTTTTTGTTAGACTAATACCCAATTAACGGGATTTATCTTATTTTCTGGACAGTGAATCAACGCCAAATGCGCTTTTTGGCATTTGGCCAAATCAACGCTGAATACGCGTTTGGTATTCAGCGGATGCGGTTTCCTAACCGCACTTGGAACTAAAGACCGGCCGTCGCCCGGGCAAACAGGACAAATCAGGTTAATATGGTATGATACCTGCTTCGAGGAATCATTTCATGGATTCATCTTGATTATCGGATGTTTCCTGTTCCAATTGCGCAAGACGTTGATCTAATGCTTGCTGCTGCCTCCCCAATCGCAACAAGTAGAGCATAAAAACCAACCAAATAACGAGATATGCAGAGACAAGATATTTGAGGCGTGTCCGTTGTGCCGATTCCAGCTTTTCCACTGAAAGGGTGACAGCTTGTCTCACAATGTCTTCATCCTCTGGTGTAACTTGAGATTGCGATGTCGCTTCCTTGATAGCCTCTTCAACCTTTTTGCTATGTATAGTTGGCACCTGAATTGCCGAGAATACCAAACCGACAACGATTAGAAAACTAATTATAATTATAATTCGCATCAAGATGTCTCCTCTATATGTTTGCGGCGTATCACTTCATAGCGGGACTCTGTTTTTTTTACCCGATACTGCAAAATTAATAGTAATGAAAAAAGCACAATGAATGCTACTAAAACAACCATCCATGTGTATTGTATTGAAGGAAGTGTATTAACTTTTGCACCGCGCTCAGGATGTGCTCCCTCTTCCCACAATTTTGTGGCAAAATGGACTATCGGCACATTAAAAAAGGCGATAATACCAAGTACTGCTGAATAGAGTTTGCGTTTGTCTTCAGCTAATGCTGAACGCAGAATGAAATAGCCCACATACATTAGCCAGAGAACAAGCGTGCTTGTAAGCCGTGCTTCCCAGTTCCACCATGTATTCCAAGCATATTTTGCCCAAATTGGTCCAGAAAGCAGCACAATGGTACAAAAAACAAGACCTATTTCTGCTGCAGATACTGCCAATAGATCATCGTCAGGTTTGCGTTGAATCAGATACTTTATACAAAATATGAAGTTTACACCGAATGCCAGATAAACAGTCATTGCAGCTGAAACGTGGAGGTAGAAAATTTTCTGTACCTCTAACATTGTTTTTTCAACTTGTGCATATCCGAAGATAAGAAAGAGGGAAATGAAAAGTAGAATTGCAGTGACAACCGTAAGGATTTTTACAGATTTTCCCATATTGGACTCCCCGTTAAAATCTCAGGACCGTCAGGAAGAACAGCCACCGTATGCTCAAAAAAGGCAGACAAACTGCCATCTGATGTCGTAACACCCCACCCATCTTCCAGGACATCTACGCTCGAGTGTCCAGCGTTGACCATTGCCTCAATTGCCAGCACCATCCCCGGACGCAAACGGGTACCACGTCCCGGTTTGCCAGTAGTTAGCACTTGCGGTTCTTCATGTAAGTGTCGACCGATACCGTGCCCAGAAAAATTCTCAATTACGGAGAACCCTGCCTTTTCAGCAACGTTTTGTAATTGGAAAGAGACATCACCCATACGGTTCCCTGGCTTCGCTTCCACTATTGCAGCATACAACGAATCTTTCGTCACATCAAGCAACTTTTGTGCATCGGGTGAGATTTTTCCTACCGGAAATGTAAAGGCGTTATCCCCGTGATAGCCGCCAACGCTCACAGCGGTATCCACACCGATAATGTCACCTTCCATGAGTTCCTCGGATTTATCTGGGATACCGTGAATGACTTTGTTATTCACAGAGACACAGATCGTGGCGGGATAAGGACTGTGGTCTGGAATTACGTAGTTCAAAAATGATGATGTAGCATTCAGATTAGCAATCGTTTTGCGGGAGACCATTTCTAATTCATAAGTCGTTATGCCTGGTTCAATTGCATTTGCAATCGCCTGCAAGACTTTTGCTGCGACTTGCCCGCTATGCCTCATTTTTTCTATTTCTACTCTGTTTTTTATTTTAATCTTTTGCATATTTTCTATTAGAAAATGGTTATAGATTATGATAGATTTTACAATTATTTGGACATTTGTGCCGGCGAGGTTAGGAAACCTCGCCTACCGCCTATGCGATAGCACAAACTGTATGAAGATTAATTTATTAATTCGGTAATATTTATTTTCCTAGGCCCGGTAGGTGCGGTTTCCTAACCGCACTGGGCATGGTTACGGAATTACCAAATCTATTTTTTTATCTTCATTTAGTTTGTGTTTCCGTGGATGCGCAAACTGACAGTTTGCGATACAGTAGTATCCAAATAATTATAGGTTTTACTATAAATGTAACGTCTATGCCAAAAGTCTTTACTGAAAATCATTTTCCATCAAACAATTTCTCCTATCAATGTATGCGCTGTAGCAGAATGGATTTCAACATTAACAATGTCACCAACCTGAGCATTTTCCTTTGGAAAAACTGTCGTTTTGAATGTGTCTGTCTTACCGTGATATTGTTCAGCATCGCGTCGACTATCACCCTCCACTAATACAGAAGCAGTAGTTCCAATCGCATCTTGATTGATGTTGGCAGATATTTCCTCTTGCAACTTTATTATCTCATTGAGTCGCCTTGCCTTTTCAGACTCAGGCACGTCGTCCTCCAACGATTTATTTGCTAACGTGCCTTCTCGGTCAGAATATTTAAACATAAACGCTGAATCGAAACGGATATCTGCCATTAGTTGATAGGTTTGCATAAAATCTGCTTCAGTTTCGCCACAAAAACCGACAATAATATCCGTTGAAAGTGCAATTTGTGGGATACGTTCCCTGAGTTTTGAAACCAGTTCATTATATTCTTCAGCTGTATAGGTACGCCGCATCCGTTCTAATACCGGTGTTGACCCAGATTGCAACGGGAGATGAAGTTGTTTACACACTTGTGGGCAATTTTCCATTGCATCAATCATGCTGTCCGTGGCATCTGCTGGGTGAGGCGAAGTGAATCGCACCCGTTCCACACCATCAACCTCAGCAATAGACCACAATAGTTCACCAAAATCATGTTGACCATCGTGATAAGAGTTTACCGTTTGCCCGAGAAGGACGATCTCTTTGAACCCCTCATCTACAAGTCTTTGGACATCATCCGTTAGGAGTTTCAGCGGTAGACTTCGCTCTCTGCCCCTCACAAACGGGACAATACAGAAGGTACACATTTTATCGCATCCGCGCTGGATTGTGAGCCATGCCCGAATTCCTTCTTTGCGTATAGGGGCAATGTCTGCATAGTCCTCACTTTTATCCAATTGTAAACCGAGAAAAGGATCACCATTTGCTACAGCATTGAGCGCCATCGGTAGATTGCGATACGCATCAGGTCCCATCACAAGATCAACATACGGTGCCGCTTTCAAAAGTTTGTCGCGCAGATGTTGTGCCATACATCCACAAACCCCAATAATTAGATTACCTTCTCGCCGTTTCCGATGATTCAAATGCTCAAGCCGATTGATAACTTTAGTTTCAGCGTTCTCTCGTATTGCACAAGTATTCAGTAAAATTACATCCGCGTCATCAATGTGGGAAACAGTCCGATGCCCCGATTGTGTCAAGATACCTGCCATCAGTTCACTATCACTGACGTTCATCTGGCATCCATAAGTTTCAATATAGACATTGCGTATTGATACCGTACCGCTGGGCAATTGCGGTTTCTGTAAACCCAAATTTGGAGTATTCTTATAAATAGATAAATTGCTTATTGTATTCATCGTTATTCGTTTTCTCATCTATTTCTTAATAGTCTTAATAGATTTTACTCTTGTGCCCAATTTCGTGAACGAAAATACTTCTGCTCTGTTTATTGAAAGTATAAATAATTCTAGGCAATAAGTAGGTAGGGGATTACACAACTCCTGTAGTATAATATATAATAACATAATGATACAAAAAAATGATAGAGAAAATTAGTCTATGCCAGAAGTGTCTGGATCAAGTGAAAAAATCTCCAAAGACAGTCTTGATATTTGATCCATCTTCTCAGCAATTGTCCAACATTCTTGAAGGCGAGGATAGACATCGTTCCAAAACTCATCAAAAGCGGTGGTGGTTTCATCGTCCAGGCCGGCAGAAACATCATCAAATGGATCAAGTCGAGACTTAAGAATCATAAGTTTGTTCATAAATATTTTGGCAGTGAGTTGTCTGTCAGATATATTCATAACTGGTTACTTCTTTAATATGGGGTGGCATGTTCACGAATATAGTCTTGCAATTTAGCATCATCAGAATACCATTCATCCCTGTGATGCAAATCAGAGAAAAAGCCTTGTATCTCTTTTTCTGCTGTTTTTGCTGCATCTTCAGTTGGGAATTCAATGAATGCAAGGACTTCCAATTCAAAAGGATTGCCTCCTTGTAACTCTTGTATGCGGTTGTTGGTTGTTGTTCGGTATTTGCCAAAGTTATGTTTTCGGCATCGACCGATTTTTATGAACCCTTTACACGATATGAAATATACAACGGATACTGTATTCACAGTTATTTTCCTTTATGATAAAATATCCTATAATGAGGTGAAAAATGAATGGTGAAACAATGTTTTCAATTATTAACGAAAAAAGGTTTAAGAATTATGATAATAAAACATGGTAATAAGCATCAGCAGCTCGTAAACTGAATTTACCCCTATGTTTGCCTTTCAGTGCCTTGTGCCGACGCTGTTCACAACTTTCGCGTAATTGATTCAATTTTGTATTGAAAGTAACGAATTTTCATAATCTTCAAGTGAAAATGCTAATCCGTAGTACCCCTCAAAAAACTCACGGAATTCTTCTTCAAGTGCATCTTTTGTGGCATTTTCAGCAAGCAGTGCGGTGACACATTGACAGGAATCAAAGAACCTACTATTTACAATCGATTCTAATAAAGCACAAAGTTGTGCGTGAGTCAATTCGGTAAGATCGGTTTCCATCGCTATCCCTAATTGAGTCTACAAATTTACATCGTTTGAAGTTAAGTAGTTTTGATAATGATCCCACACGTCAAAAGTAAATAGATCTCCAAGATAGATAAGCACGCGATAGTTTAATTCTCGGTTTTCGTTGACATTTAGCGTAAAGGGGGCTGCGTTAGCAAATAAAGATCCTTTGTATGCATCCTCAGCGAGAAAAAGTGTTTGTCCGTTTGCAGAATGAGGCAGGATTGCCACGCCAATGGCAGTATCAGCATTTATCCCACATAACGTTGCCCATTCTGATTCCTGTCCGTTTACTTCAGATTCGCCAATTTTTCCACTTGCGTTAGCTGCTTTCCTATGCTCCATCTCAACGGCTTGGTAACTTAATCCAATTTTGCCTTCAAAAGTCATAGAGTTAGAAGCTGCGTGTAAAATCACTGTTAAGTCAAGTATCCGAACATCATTTTGAAGTGGATAGACTTTAACTTTAGATATTTCTGTCAATACGGGATTAGCGGCTTTCCAAGTTATCTTACTAACAATTTTGGCTAATTCTTCAGTTTCAGAATATTTTAATGGGTCCCGATCAAGTGTTGTACCACTTCTATGCAGTTCAACAGGCTTTCCGCTATCATCGTTCACCGTACCAAATGTAAAACAGATGCCCGGTAGATGCTGTTGTCCAGTTTCCGCTATTCCTTCCGTTACCACTTGTCCATTCGGTGCATAGAGCGGATGAAAATGTGAACACGGGACCGACTTACCATAGCAATAGGTGAGCACTGGCTCACTCTCTTCTATTATGGATACCTCTTTATCAGACACTTCGTCCATCATAAATATCATGTGCTATATTATACCATGCATGCCCTATTAATGCAAACGTAATTCCTGATTTCCAGGATTATTTAGTTTTGGTTTTTCTTGTTATGTTTGCCACAAATGTTAATATTTATCTAACGATGGATACACACTTCATGGTAGGTGCGGTTTCCTAACCTTCAAGACATAAACTTACAGGTAACCTCATAAAATGGAATTCTTAAAACTAAATAGCCCTGCCTTCAATCAATCTTTCTTGACAAAAAGCCGTAAATTCGTTATACTATTTATTAGGGTTTCAAGTATAGGAGGATAGATGAAATATAAAGACTTCGTGTTAGATCAGTTTCAAGAGGAGGCAATTACAGCGATTGATCGTGACCACTCTGTGATAGTGACAGCGCCTACTGGTGCTGGCAAAACCGTTATTGCCGAATATGCTGTAGAAAAATGTCTTCAGACCAATAAACGCGCTATTTATACCGCTCCGATCAAAGCCCTTAGCAATCAAAAATATAGAGATTTTCAATCTGAATACGGTGATAAAATCGGCATTGTCACAGGAGATGTGGTCTTAAATCCGTATGCTCAAGTCCTATTGATGACTACCGAGATACTCCGTAATACTATTTTTGATGACATAGAAAGACTACAAGATGTTTCCTATGTCATCTTTGACGAAATCCATTATATCAATGACATAGAGCGCGGCACCGTTTGGGAAGAAAGTATTATCTTTGCGCCACAGCATATTAAATTTGTCTGTCTGAGCGCTACGATTCCGAACATCATCTCATTTGCGGAGTGGATGCAAAGCGTTAGAGAAATTGACATTACAGTTGTTGAAGAGTTAGAACGTCCCGTGCCTTTAGAACATCGCCTCTATTTTAGGGGATTTGGTATAGGCGAATTGGAACACTTTAATGATCTTCGACAGATAACAAAACAACGGAAACGTAAGAGGCAACATCAGAGTGAGGAAAAACCTAAAATACCAACGGGTATAATTAAGACGGAATTAATCTCTTACCTGAACAAACAAAATCGCCTTCCCTGTCTTTATTTTTGTTTCAGTCGTAGAAAATGTGAAGGCAACGCACACTATTATGCATCCCGAAGACGACAGGAGTTGCTTGAGACAGAACAGCAGGAACAGATTTTAGAAAAATTTGACGCACTTTGTGTACAATTTGATATTACTGAAGAGAAAGTAATTACAGATTTTCGTAAACTGATAAGCTGCGGAATAGCCTATCATCACGCGGGCATGTTACCGACATTAAAAGAGGTGGTTGAGCGGTTATTTACTTCAGGATTAATTCAACTGCTCTTTACCACTGAGACATTCGCTGTTGGCATCAATATGCCGGCATGTACAGTTGTGTTTGATAGTTTGAGAAAATATGACGGCATCAGTTTCCGTTACCTTAAGGCACGTGAATATCACCAAATAGCAGGGAGAGCAGGGAGACGCGGGATTGATACAGTCGGTTATGTGTATGCCCAAATTGACACCAAATATGCATCGCATACCGAAGTTAGCAAAGTCGTTTCCAACACCATCGAATCCATCACAAGCCGGTTCAACCTCTCATATTCCAGTATCCTCAATCTGTATGAAAAATATGGGGACGAGATTTACGATGTCTACACAATGAGTCTGAGCAATCATGAAAATTATAAACGCACGAACGATTTCAACAAACAGATTGCTCTTTTAGAGGAAAAACGCGCGTCTTTACCTCGCCCGACTTGTATCCACGACCACATTGAAGGTATGAAACAGATCGAAAGTTATCATAGACTTAAGCACTCAAATCAAAAGAGTCTTGAAAGGTTGCAAATAGAATTAACATCTCTAAAATCCAGGTCTATGCGAGGTAAGTCACAAGAAACGAAGTTGGCACCGATTCACAACAAAATGGAAGCGCTTAATGATGAACTCTCTAAAAACCTTTGTCACGAGTGTTACAAGCGCAAACAATGTACGAAAAAATACCAGGCAATACATAAAGATCAACAGCGAATTGAAAATTTAAAGCAAAAACAGACATCAATTGAGAATTATCAGCGAGAACAGATATCTGCCCGTCTTAATGTTCTTGAGACACTTGGATATATTGAATCGCAGACACTGCTGCCGCGCGGGAACATTGCATCACATATCTATGGATACGAGTTACAACTGACTCAACTTCTCTTTAGAGGATTTTTTGAACGGTTGACTGAAGATGAAATAAATTGTCTCATGGTATCGATTGTTTCTGAACCTCGCAGAGAGGGTTATTTTAAAAGGGTAAAGGATAAGAGGTTTTTATCAATTCTGGGCGCAGCGTGGGACGAAATTTTAGACATTCAACGGTTAGAAAGGCAACTCAACATCTCCGGAATAATTCCACTGTTGGAACCTCGTCTGTGCTCGGCTATGTTGGCTTGGAGCCGTGGGTGTGAATTTGATGAATTAACAGACCATGCTGAACTTGATCCTGGAGACTTTGTCAGAACTTTTCGACTTGTGATTGACCAACTGCGCCAAATTCGCCGTACCATGATAGGACATACCGCTCTTACAGATAAACTAAATCGCTGCATTGGTAAAATCAATCGTGATATTGTTGATGCTGAACGCCAGCTACGAATTGGCCATGAAGAACCGTTTGAAGACAAAGATAACACAGAAAACATTGATAGTGACTCAGTATAGTCTTAGGTTGATTGTGCTTCGCGCTATCCAACTTACAAATTGGGCACAAAAATCAGGCTTACAATGCCTTTCTATAAGAAAAATGGCTGAATCTACACGCTAAGATACTTATGGGTTTTACACTGTTCAATCTAACATAATAGTGAATTATTCTATATTGAACTTACATTATTTTGAAGAGAATGGAGGAGAGAAAAATGGCTACTAAAGACTTCGACTTAAGAGGTAAACTCAATGTTCGATCTGCTAACGAGGATGATGCTAACCATTTACAGACATACTGCTTTCCTGAAAAAACCAGAGAACAGGTCGCTGATGAACTGAAAGCCGATCTGGCTGCAGATAGTCAAACAACCCGACTCGTTGCTGATGCAAGTGGTTATGCTGTCGGACACATCACGCTGAAACAGCACCCACTAAATGATGAGGTTGGTCAAATTAGTGACCTTGCAGTATCTGGTCCTTTTCGGCTGCTGGGCGTTGCAGACCATCTCATTGAAGCGGCTGAGGCGGCAGGAATAGAGAATGGCTTGAAAACCCTTGAAATTGAACTTGCGTCCACAGACGCACCCGTCATACAACGATATAAGGATTGGGGATTCTCAGAAAAACCGATTGTCACGCTTCAAAAAGACCTAAATACTGAAGAAGAAAATGATGATGCTGAAGAAGAGGACGATCAACCTCAGGTAAATGAGACAGTCGTAGAACAGCAGGAACTCTTAAAATGAAATAGCCCATTTGAGAGGGCATATATACCCATAAAAAATCAAGTTGACAACAACATGGATAAACAGAGTATGAAAAAAATATTTCTTATTTTTGGGCTTGCCTTATTTGTAATTGGATGCGGCAACCAGAACGAATATCTTGCCAAAGGAAAAGAATTGATAAAATCCGACAAGCGGCGAAAAGAGGAACGCGCTGTCCGTGAATTTAAACTTGCTATTGAACAGGAGAGTGATAACGCTGAAGCACATTATCTGCTTGGATTCTACGATTCACAAGAGTTTTACGAAGTCGACCAATCAGCATGGAATCAAGCATCAATCGCTCAGAGAGGACAGCACATGTTTAAAGCATATCAAGAAGATCCAGGTGAATACCTTGAAATTCTTATTTTTGATACGCTCCGAGATGATGATGTAAATGTGCAAAAAGCTGCATTAGAAGCACTTACGCTTGTTTACCAGAAAGGTGATCGCAAACAACTTCTCAAGCAACTACAAAAAGCGATTAAGTCCAAAGACAACCGCGACAGGCACGATGCCCATTGGGTCATGGCAAACATTGGTACATCTGATCCAACAACTATGGTACCAATTTTGATTGAATTGCTAAAACATAATCAGGTAGGAACCCGTTTGAATGCTATCAAAGCACTCGGTGAAATAGGCAGTGAAGATGCTATTCCTATCCTTGCCGCCCTCATTGAATCCGGTTCTGCAAAGCGGAAACGTGACCGTGAAGAACCTGAGGTGCGTCAGTTGGCTGTATTAGCACTCGGAAAAATCGGAGGCAAAGCAGTTCCTGAGCTGGTCAAAATTACTCAAAACAAAGGGTCTTCCCTTCGCGTTGATGCAATCCGTGCCCTATCCACGCTCGGTGATGAGAAAGCTGTTCAACCCCTTTTAGACGCATTGAAGGAGAAAAGTAGTCGGGAAGTTGTTGTGAAGTTAAGAAATTAGACCCAATTTGAAGTTGTGTAGGAGCAAATACCACTTTGGCTATCCGAATGATTGAAAGGAACGTGAATGTTTAGAGATATACCGATAATACTCATTTTAAGTATCTTAGTATTTGCACTTGGCTGTGAGAACCACTATTACGATGAACACTTAAAAATGGAAGTGCAACAACTTGATAGTGACCTCGAAAATAGATGGTCAACGAGTGGTGTTGTTGTAAAAGCTATCACGCAGAATGGTCCTGCCGATGCAGCAAAACTCACACCTGGAGAACTCATCTCTTATATAATTGGTGAATATCCTATTCAGAGTCCGCGAGAGTTCACACGGGCAGTTAAAAAAGCAATGGCTGATGACAATAACATGCTCCTGTATCTCAAAGGCAAACAACCCCTACGTATTGCAGTCCGAAAAATTGGAGATAAAGTTGGTTTAGAGGTTGAAGGCAGCGGATCTGTTCGTATTAAAGAAATTGTACCTGGAACCCCTGCCGCAAATAGTGATGTCATCCAGGTTGGTGATGTTGTCGAAAAAATTGTTGATGAGCGAAAAATCCACAGTTTAAATGACTACAAAAAAACTGTCAACGAATTCTCAAAATTGAATGCTAACTTAACCTTCAGAACAACAGAATTAATTGGGGTAAAAATAGCGGCTGTTACTGCCCTTGGTAATTTGGGGGATGCTCGCGCCGTAGAATCTTTGATAGAGATTCTTAAAAATAGTAAAGAACTTGCACTCCGCAAAGCAGCATCGCGAAGTTTAGAACGGCTTGTCGCTCTCAGTGAACTCAATCCACTCTTTCAGCAGTTTCAGCAGGAAAATGCGAATCAACTCCCCGCGGATACACTTGATAGTCAACAGCGTGAATCTGCTGAAATTCTCGGATTACTCCTCACTGACCCCGCAGCAAATATAACAACGCTCGAAGCACCATTCGGAATCCAATTCCGGCACCGTTCTGAAGCCTTGTACCAGAAGGTGAACGAAGGGGCTCTTGTGGAACTTGCCGAACAATATATCCAAATTACTACTGAACCGGAACAGGAAATTCGTCGCGCATGCCTCTCCATTCTTGGTACTCTTAGCCCTATCTCCGCAATTGAACCTCTCATCAAAGTGCTTAGAGATCAAAATGAAATTCCAGGTATCCGTTTCCAAGCTGGCTTAGCGCTTAGTCAGATCGGCACGCCTGCTGTTGACGCTCTTATGACCGCATTTAATGAATCTGATACCGCTGCGAAGGACATCGCTGCTTCTGCCCTCGGCACTATTGGCGGAACACAGGCACGCGACTTTCTGATTAACGCCTTAGAAACTACTGATGATCCTGCGGTACAATTAACGCTGGTGGACGCAATCGCCAAAATCGGAGATGAATTTGCACTCAGCGCACTTGAACGCCAACGACAACGTTTTCAAGAAGACGATTCTGCTATCCGTATTTTCCTCGATGAGGTTTTTAGCAGCTTGACGACACCTTTTCAGTAGCAACTGTTTTCCTTATTTATACATACTGCGTAGGATTTTGGAATATAAATTGACAAAAGCCATGAACTTTTCCAGAAACACGCTGCAAGTTGGTATACACAAAAATTAATGAAAATTGGACTAATTTCCGACCTGCATGTGGAAGCATCCGAGGCAAACAGGGTGCTTGTTGCATTTCTAATTGATACCATTAAAGCAGCTGAACTTGATGTTTTCATCCTTGCAGGTGATGTCACCCCGAAGTTATCTGAATTTTACGAAGTCCTCGGTGAATTTAACAATGCAGATTTAACTTGCCAAAAGTTGTTTGTTCCGGGTAATCACGATATTTGGGTTAGCAAAGATGCTAACATGACGAGTGAACAGAAATGTCGTGTAATTTCAGAAATTTGCCAAGACCACGGATTTTACTCACTCATTGATGCGCCATGTATTATTGAAGAAATAGGTTTTTGCGGCACCATCGGTTGGTACGATTATACGTTTGCATCGAATAAATACGATTTTTCCACAGAGCAGTATGTTGAAAAACAGTTGATGGGAACAGTCTGGAACGATAAACGATATGCAAGGTGGGCAGAGACAGATCAAAAAGTCGCACATCGCTTTGAAAATGAGCTTAATAAGCAGATTACTTTCCTGAAGGACAAGGTCCAACGCATTATTGTTGTAACACACCATGTGCCGTTTCGGGAGTGTATTCGGTACCGTGGTGAATTGCCTTGGGACTATTTTCGCGCGTTTTACGGAAGCGAAGGTCTTGGCATGTTATGTTTGCAGGAACCGCTTGTTACGCATGCCCTTTTTGGACATGTCCATTATGCTGTCAACCAACAGGTTAAAAACGTTAAGGCAATCTGTGCGCCTATCGGTTATCTCTACGAACAACCGACTGAAGGCTTGCAGGCTTATGCTGAAGAAAGTTTGGCCTGTTTTTCTTTAGCAATCGCTTGAAATATAGAACAAAAGGAGAACAATATGGAAATTACGTTAACAAATAGCAATGAAACGGGTGCCCTTGAATTTCCATGGGGAGCAATTAAATGGTTATGCAACGATCAGATTGATCCGGATGCAGAGATGACATTCGGTGTTGTTTATATTAATGCCGGCGAAGGTAATCCTACCCACTATCATCCGAACTGTGAGGAACTTATCTATGTACTTTCAGGTGAGTGCGACCACAAATTAGGGGACGAAATTATTCCGCTTAAACAAGGGATGATGTTGCGTATTCCACGTAATGTTAAACACAATGCTGTCAATACGGGTTGGCAACCGGTAACGATGATTATCTGTTATTCAGATGCTGATAGACAAACAGTCTTTTGTGATTAAATAGTTGCCAAACAAAAACATATTGAAATAAGGCATACAGGAATTACGAACTATGTCCGATGAATCAAGGTGCAAAGTTAAAATCTGCGGTACAACCTCAATTCACGATGCTTGCCTTGCAGCTGATGCGGGTGCGGATTACTCTGGCGTATTAGTCGACGTAGCGTCTTCAGAACGATCGCTAACCACCCCCCAAGCAGTAGAAATTGCTAAGGACAGTCCTATCCCGACGGTGTTGTTATTATACAATCGCACAACGCCAGACATTCAAGAAGCTGTATCACAAATTCAACCTTATGCAGTACAACTTCTTGGGCAGGAGACACCACAACAAGTTGAAAAACTCAAACGAGGCGTGACATGTCAACTCTGGAAATCTATCTATCTACCTGCAGGAAGTCCAGAAAATGTGGATATGCAAGCAGCGCGAGCACAGATGCAAGAATTCCATAATGCTGGTGCGGATTTTCTCTTATTTGATACTGTTGATATCAGCATTGACCCACCTCGGTACGGTGGGACGGGAAAGACCTGTGATTGGCGTGTTGCTGCTCAGTTAATTGCTGAGAGCCCACTGCCAGTTTTTTTCGCGGGGGGAATTCGTCCGGAGAACGTAAAATCTGCCATTGAAACAATTGCACCTTACGGTATAGACCTATGTTCAGGTGTAGAGGCATCAAAGGGTGTGAAAGATAAACAAAAACTGGAACGGCTTATGCAACAAGTCCAAATTCCATAAGTCTAAAGGTGTTTATCTACTTCTAAGTTTTACTATATAGAGAATTATAGAAAATAGACACTTTTGTACTCCGATAGGCGAGGCTTTTCAACCTCGCCAGCACAGAGTGTTCAAATAATTCTTAAATCTACCAATATATCACAAAGTAGGGTAGACAGGAACACGTTTTCTCAGACGGGAGCGAGTAGATAGGCCGCGCCACAAACCCCATAGAACACCAACGATAGGCCATAGTAAAAAACCGTATTCACTCCAAGGCGTTAATATTAAAACGACTTTTTCTTGAGCGGTAAGTGGTGCTCTCTTTCTTGCCAGCTCATGAATTTCGTTAACGATCCCATAGAATTCAATTAAATCCCCTTCCATCTGATACTTCATTTCAGAATCCGCGAGCGTGTGATAAAAGAGAAATGGCATCACAGGATAGGACCATAAGATTCCCAGAAACACAGATACAATGAAGTAGATACAAGTTATAAGAAGTGCTTTTTGCATAATCAATCACCTGGCTCTGTAATTTCTACCTTTTGGAAACATTAGAAGGTTTCTTGTTGGTTACACTAAAAATTAGGATCGGTGTTCAAAACTTAATCATATTGCACAACTTCAAATAAGTACAAACAACTTGTTATTTTGATTGAAAAAATTAACGCTACTTTTTTGTATTTTGTTACCATTTTTTGGAGAATTTGCGACATTCATATTTTCTTTTAATCAGATTGTATCAATCAGTTGTTTTAGTTGTAAATTAGTTAAAATTTCTTCGGTAAATAACCGCTTTTCCCCGGTTTTGTTACCCTTTTCAGATTAAATGTTTCTACAAAAGACCCGCGGAGCAGAACGACATATTCTACCGCCCTATTTTGAGCGAAAGATTCACATTTCGAAATAAAATCTCCGAATTTCCTTGCAATTTTTCAGAATTGTGTTTATAGTTAACGTGTTAACGTGAGTTTGATAATTTGATTAAGTATAGTCCGTTGGGTAGAGCGCAGCGGAACTCATAGTCGTCAATTTAGCGGTCTACACCCCTGGTAGGCGCGTTTTCTAAAAGCGCCGTTAGTCCTCTTCAGCACAGGGACAGGTGTGTTTCCAAAACGTGCCTACCTTGGGGCAATAAATCGGGATTAGAAAGCGGACGGGATTTACCAAAGTCGCGTTATAGTTCACGGGAGGAAATGATAGAGAATGAAAAAGGAATTAAAGTTTCACGCGAACGGTTGTTTTAAGATCGTCCAGTTCACCGATATTCATTGGCAAAACGGTGAATCTGTCGACCAGAAATCTGCAGAATTGATGGAAAATGTTGCGGGGGCAGAATCACCAGATTTAATCGTGTTAACTGGCGACATTTTGTCCGGAGGAGGGTGTGATGATGCTGCCGAATCCCTTCGACAGATTGTAGAGATTTTGGAACGGTGCGGTTTTCCTTGGGCAGCGGTTTTCGGTAACCATGACGATGAGGGCACAGCAAATCGTTCTGAATTGATGGAAGTCATGCAGGAAAGTGATTTGTCACTTGCGGAACCAGGACCGGAAGAAATTTCAGGGGTCGGGAATTATGTTTTAACGGTTCAACATTCTGATGCATACAAACCTGCAACACTTCTTTATTTTATCGATTCAGGTAGTTATGCGCCAACAGATATTGGTGGTTACGATTGGATCAGACGCGATCAGATAGAGTGGTATCTCAGTGAATCCGCGAGATACACGGCTTCCGCGGGGCATCTGCTTCCTGCGCTCGCTTTTTTCCACATCCCGATTCCTGAATATCATGAAGTATGGGATTTTCACACCTGCTACGGTGTAAAATATGAGGATGTTTGCGCGCCTCGAATCAATACAGGTTTTTTTGCTGCCCTACATGAAGCGGGAGATGTTATGGGAACGTTTGTTGGGCATGAGCATATCAACGATTTCTGGGGAGATTTGCACGGAATACGTCTCTGCTACGGTAGAGCCACCGGCTACAATACTTATGGTAAAGATGGGTTTCCACGCGGGGCACGAGTGATTCAACTACGAGAAGGTGAACGTCAATTTGAGACTTGGCTCCATCTTGACAACGGCACTATAGTGCGTGAGCAACAGGAACATACACCGCTTCAACGCACTTTCACTGAAGATTGACGATTTTATTTACGAATTCAGAATTTTATCCTTAGGAGGAAAATGTGAGAGCACAACCACAGGTTTCTATTAGACACGAAGATGACGTAGCGATTTTTGATATTACCGGATATTTAACGAACGAATCTGAAGATTCGATTAGCGATGCTTATGCAGACAACGGAGTTCAGGAATCTAAGAAGCTACTATTAAACTTTGATCGGCAAAGTTTTATTACAAGCAGTGGATTTGGGACTATAATTAAATTGCTTTGGAAGACTCGTGATAAAGGTCAAGAGTTGCGGATTGTACATCCGGCGATGCAAGTGCGGACGATATTCAATACGATCGGTTTGACCCAGAGCATTGGTGTGTATGCGTCTGAAGCAGAGGCGTTAGAAGACTTTTGAGTCTACGGAAATAGGGTGTACATATTTTTATTGAAAAGTACACCTAATAAACTCCATAAGCTGCCTGCAAGAAATTGTCCGAAGATGAGTCCTAAAAATAGGGGTAATGCCTTACGATATGCGCGTACGCCGCCCCCGGTGAATAGTATTCTTTTGAAGAGCCATCCTAAGAAGATTGAGAACCACATCCATCCGATTGCCCAACCATTTCCGACAGCGTATCCGACTGGGTAGAATGGCCACCATAGGAACTGTCTTTTTAGAGCTGTTAATACACCTGTAAATATGAAACCGAACCCCATGTGTTGTATTGCTATTAGGTTTGGTGTGGTTGGGGAGGTGATCCAGTTTTGCAGTCTTCTAAATTCACCGATTCCCCAACGGACGAACCTGTATTCATAATAGAGTGCGACATGTCCGACAACTGAGATAATCGCGCCGACTATTGATGCGACTATCAATGCGACAACTAAACGGTTCTCACTGAGTCTGAAATGCCTACCGATTTTGAAGGCTTCAAGTTGGTGTGGCATAGGATGACATCGATATCCGTAGGCAAGCCATGATAGGAGGGTTGTGTTTGTCAGATTTTGCGCGCCTAAGGGGCGGCTTCCTAAGAATAGTAGCATTATTCGGTCAGGGTGTACTCTGTGTAGTTCATGTGTGGGCGGACCGAGTTCAGCGCGCATGCGTGTCATACCGATACACAAGACCAAATAGATTCCGAAATAGCCAAGTGCGACCCAAGGAGATAAACCTGCGACGTACCAAAATATTACGACAAAAACTAATCCAAAGATCAATCCGAAAACAGCAAGTTGGTACAACCCGTCCTTTGATCTAAACGAGAACACGCTTCCTAAAACCCTTAATATTTCTCTTCGGCTTGTCCAGAGTGCGAGCAGCCCTATCCCTATCCATGCGCCGGCGCGTTGTTCAGTCTGAAATGCGATCGCTGTTGTCCAACCTGTTGCATTGAAAATGACACGTTGAACGCCCCAGAACAGATAGAACGCCCAAAACGATAGTGCTAAATCTAACGGCATTAGATAACCGAGTCCAATTGCAAATGGATATACATAGACGGGTAATCTACCCATCGCGTTCCAAGGTCTTTCTGCGAAAAAGAGTTGATATTTTATTTTGAGTGAAGGGATTACAGGAAAGAGGAAATTTAATCCTGCAAGGATTTCCAGTCCGAATGCGATTCCGAACCCGAGCCATATCAGTTTATTGCGAAATAGGTTTGAGGTGTTGCCAAGTAATTCGACCGGGAGTGTTGTGAGCGGATAACTTAGTTTTTCATGGTCAATCCACTGTTTTCGGATGATGATGTTGATGCACATCATAATAAAAAGGAGGACAATTACCAGACTGCTCCAAGCGACTATTGGCCATAGCCATGCTTCCATGTAGCGAGTTTGCCAAAATGAATCATCACCTTCGAAATAACCTTGTAGTATGCTTTTGTCTGTAATAGTTAGCCAAGTTGGTAGGAAGCGGAAGAATATTTCACTCCATTCATTTTCGGGTGTAGCGAACCATCCTGCATTTGCAATCATCGGTACTAATTGCCTAACGATGTCGTGTCCGGCAAGTGCCGTTGCAACTGAAACCATGATGTAGGTCATTGCGAGTTCACGTGAGGTAGGTGCCGCACGTTTGAAGTATTTTCTAAGTAGGGGTGCAATTGCTGCGAGCAGAAAGAAAGTGAAAAGGACTGTGGGAAAGATAGAGAAATCAGTCAGTTCCCACACGACACGGTTTTCTGCGGAGATAATCCAATAACAGGTTAGTATTATGAGGATAGAACCGAAGAGGAGCGTACCGACAATAAAACGGAATAGTGAAGGTTTTTCGGTGTTTCTATTTGAGTTTGGCTCCCTGTTTAGCATGTCTGTATCTTACCAAACGTTTTGAATTATGACAAGACATAAGTTTAATACAGGGTGTGTAAAGTTTTTGGCATGGTGTTGTCTGAATCGCGGATTACACAGATTACGCGGATTTCGCGGATAAGACCTCTGCATCTAATCGTATTGCTGAGATAGTACTTATTCGCTGCCATTACGATTTCAGGCAGGTGTCTTCTCCGCGAAATCCGCGTAATCCGCGTAATCCGTGATTCTGACCACATCATGAACGGATAAGTGTTCTCTAATCAGGACAATTAGATGCCGAGGTCTTATCCGCGTCTTTTGTGAAATCCGCGAAATCTGTGATTCAGACAAAATGGGGGCAAAGACTTTACATACCCCCATTATGGTAAATGCTTGTTCTTTTACTTTCGTTTTAAACTTCCCC
>JAJDWA010000040.1 GCA_022825825.1 Candidatus Poribacteria bacterium | reverse complement strand
TGCCGGCATGAGTAGCGATAAAACAAGTTAGAAGCTTGTTCGCCGTAAGCCTAAGGTTTCCTGGGCAAGGCAAATCCTCCCAGGGTTAGTCGGATCCTAAGCCGAGGCTGAAAAGCGTAGGCGATGGGTAGCAGGCATAATATTCCTGCACCACCTTGATGAGATTGAAGCTAGGGGAGACGCAGGCATTAGGACCTACCAGCGGATGGAAGAGCTGGGCTAAACTCGACAGAGGGATCTCTGGTAAATCCGGGATCCAATACTCTGAGAAGTGATGGGGAGTCCTTTTGGACACAAACTGGTCTGGTTGTTTGCCAAGAAAAGAACCTCGAGTGGACGATTCAAGGTGACCGTACCGCAAACCAACACAGGTAGGCGAGGAGAGTATCCTCAGGCGCTCGAGCGAACTCTCGCTAAGGAACTAGGCAAAATTACCTCGTAACTTAGGGATAAGAGGTGCTCTTAGTACGCGACATATTTCGCATATGAAGCCGAAAAGAGCCGCAGTGAAATGGCCCATGCGACTGTTTACTAAAAACATAGGTCTCTGCAAAATCGTAAGATGATGTATAGGGACTGACGCCTGCCCGGTGCCGTAGGGTTAAGGGAAGGGGTCAAAGGTTTAACCTGGCAGCCCTGAACTGAAGCTTCGGTAAACGGCGGCGGTAACTATAACCGTCCTAAGGTAGCGAAATTCCTTGTCGGGTAAATTCCGACCTGCACGAATGGCGTAACGATATGGGCACTGTCTCGGCGAGAGACTCGGCGAAATTGTAATACCGGTGAAGATGCCGGTTACCCGTAACAGGACGGAAAGACCCCGTGAACCTTTACTACAGCCTGATATTGGGTTTTAATGTAGCCTATGTAGGATAGGTGGGAGACTGTGAAACTGGGGCGCCAGCTTCAGTAGAGTCGACCTTGAAATACCACTTTTGCTGCATTGAGATTCTAACTCTGGTTCGTTATCCGAATCGAAGACAGTGTCAGGTGGGTAGTTTGACTGGGGCGGTCGCCTCCCAAAATGTAACGGAGGCGCCCTAAGGTTCCCTCAGCGCGATTGGAAACCGTGCGTAGAGTGTAAAGGCACAAGGGAGCTTGACTGCGAGACAGACATGTCGAGCAGGTGCGAAAGCAGGGCTTAGTGATCTTGCGGTTCTGTGTGGAAAGGCCGTGACTCAACGGATAAAAGGTACTCCGGGGATAACAGGCTGGTCGCGCCCAAGCGTTCACAGCGACGGCGCGGTTCGGCACCTCGATGTCGGCTCATCACATCCTGGGGCTGCAGCAGGTCCCAAGGGTTGGGCTGTTCGCCCATTAAAGTGGTACGTGAGCTGGGTTTAGAACGTCGCAAGACAGTTCGGTCCCTATCCGTTACGGGCGTAGGATATTTGAGAGGACCTGCCGCTAGTATGAGAAGACCGTGGTGGACGAACCTCTAGTGTGCCAGTTGTCGCGCCAGCGGCACCGCTGGGTAGCTATGTTCGGAAGAGATAAACGCTGAAAGCATCTAAGCGTGAAGCTCGCCTCAAGATTAGATATGCTGCAGAGTTAATCTGGTAAGGCTCCTTCGAGACTAGGAGGTTGATAGGCCAGAGGTGTAAGCAGTGTGAACTGTTTAGCTGACTGGTACTAATAAGCCGAGGGCTTGATAACTTTACTCTATAGCTATATTTCAAATCTATACAACTGTCAAATTTTTTTGGAATACATAAATCCATATATTTTCCGGTGATAACAGCGAAGGGGAAACACCCGTACCCATTCCGAACACGGCAGTTAAGCCCTTCAGCGCTGATGATACTCCGGGGGCAACCCCGCGGGAAAGTAGGTCGCTGCCGGAATTCTTACTCAAAGGGAAAGGGCAGACGTAATGTCTGCCCTTTCCCTTATCGGACCCCAAATATAAACCTATTGGTGTGTCCATTCTAAAGTGGTAGTCATTATACTAAGCAACAAGACATATACACGGATAAAGTCCCAGTGTGGCAAAATGTGTCCGAACAAAACGGATTCTAATATTTACGGTTTGTCATAAACTATGCTACGAAACAAAACTCTTATAGTAGATTTTAGAATTTTTTTGGACACTTTGCACCAGCGAGGTTAGGAAACCTCGCCTACCGAGGGATGAAAGTGTCCAATTATTTTCAGAATTCACCATAAAATTGTCCAAACTTTAGTATTTATGAGGTCCGCTATGAAAACAATCATGGACTAATGTTAAATTTGAGAACTGTTCACTGCGTTTTTTCTCTGATTAGATCCGTAATATCCCATAGATCTACTTTGCCGCACTCATTACCGCTTGCAAGTGTTGTGTTATCAGAAGCAAACACCAACGCAGTAATCTCACATGGCGAATCTGTATCTATCATTGAGATCAACTGATGGGTAGTCATGTCCCAAATGAGAATTTTGCGACTATCTGCCCATCTTTTACTGCCGTCACTGGCAAGCATCTTACCATCCGGCGAAAATGCAAGAGTTTCCACTCTCCACCCAGGGGTCTTGAGGGTTGATATAGGTATTCCAGTCCCAACATTCCACAAATGGATTTTTCCAGTAGTAATATTAAACGGTTGAAACTCACTCCGACTACTACTGGCAAGTGTTTTACCGTCTGGTGAGAATACCAATGCCTGCACTGGATAGGTGTGTGATGAAAGATAAATTGGCAGGAGATTGGGGCCTGGTGTCAACGCAATTACCCCTTTATTCTCAAAAGTCTTTGAATTGAGTATAGAATTCAAGTTCTCTGGTGTGTTACCAACGTTTAGGTCTCTGACATCCCAATTCCATCCGGTAATAATACGTTCTCTGTAATAATCGTAATACTTGTGTCCGTAGAGATGATCCAAACGTGCAAATGCAAATGTTCCAAGTACGCGTTGAGGTATAAGACCTGTGCTGGAATCCCATGCTATTATCAATCCATCACTATTCGCGCCAACCAATGTTTCACCATCAGGAGAAAAATCTAATGTGGCTATCCAAGATGTATGTCCAGTTAAATAGGTTTTTGGATGTCCAGTAGCAGTATCATATAATATCACAGAATTTTGCTTAGACTGGTTACTACTCGCTAACGTTTTGCCGTTTGGCGAGAATGCCAAAGCAGTAACGGCTCCTTCAGGTTCTTTTATTGTGTACAGAGGGGCGTCAGTTTTTACGTCCCACAGTATAGTTTCGTTATACACCGCGCAAGCAAGGGTTTTGCCATCTGGCGTGAACGCCAACGTAGTGACTGATTTTTCAGATGATGTGGTAAAAGTTGAAAGATGTGTATATTCTTGAGCCTGTTCGGGCAACAGATACGGAGTAGTATCTAACAACATGGGTAGAAAAATCTTGAACAACACAAAGAGAAAAAGCACATCACAAGCCGCAAAAGCTGATACAAACCAAATTAGAAACCAGCGCCTCTTTCTTCTTTTACTTCGTACGTCCGCTAATGGATATTTGCTGATTCGTCGGGTAAAGTTCATCGGTTAACCTCCTTTGAAATGTGGGAGGATAATATCAATCCGCCATTAAAAGAAAGCAATCTTTAACAAATTATAGTAAAGCTTATAAATAAATACACACTTTCGCCTTCCCGCGGTAGGCACGGTTTCCTAACCGTGCTGGTGCAAAGTGTCTCATTAATTCTAATATCCACTATAGTTGGATTAGAGATTGCCTAATAGAGTGGGAAAGAGTACCTTGATGTCAAATCAACACTGGAATTTACAGATTACTGTTAATTTGGTGTCACAATGTATCCTCGCCATCTGTCAACCATGCCAAATCAAACTTCGCAAAGGACAACGTTTCATAGGCGCCCCGTTCGCCGCGTTCATAGAGACAACATATATTCATGTCAGAATCAATACAGAGATCGGAGTAAGCAGCGGGACCTTCATGCAAGACTTTGCCATCGTTCCAACTGCGGCATTCATCGTAACTGATACGCACCGTCAGCTTTTCGCGCCCTGTGCTTGCGGGATTAGAGAACAGGACACGGTTTTTGTCGTGGGAATTAGCATCTGTATAACGGACCAAGCTGGCTTGACAGATAGGTTCAATCAGGTCATCGTCGTAACCGAATTCAGTAAACGTATCGCCACCGTCAGAACTCCAAGCATAAGCGCGCCGTTTCGGTGCTACATAGTTTCGGCAGTTAAAATATAGATCGCCGTTTACAGTTTCAACGACAACAGATTCATTTGTGCCGGGCTGCGCTTCACCTGCAATACGCCACGTCTCGCCATGGTCATCGCTGACAATTAGATGTGAATAACCCATCTCAGCATAATTCCGGCTTTGCCCAAGCACATGATCGCATGGAATCACCAATCTACCGCTTGCCAATTGGATGCCGTGACAGGGACCTGTGGCATACCATGTCCAGGTGTCCAATTTTGTCCCTGATGTGATTTCTTTCGGTTCTGCCCAAGTTTCACCGTCATCAATACTTGAGGTTACCCAAACGGTACGTGGTGCTTCTCCCGCAATTATTTTACCTTCCCCGCCATCGGCAAAGTTTTTACAGAAAAGCAACCAAATTGTGCCTGTATCTCGGTCAACTACTGGCGCCGGATTACCATCTGTATCTGGTCCTGTGGAGACTGCAACTTGCATCGGTTGCCACGTTTCTCCGTTATCAAAACTCCGTTTTAGTACAATATCTATGTCACCAGAATCACCCCCGCCTTTTCGTCTACCTTCACAGAACGCTAATAGTGTTCCGTCATTTGAGGCAGCGAGTGCCGGAATACGAAATGTGTTGTATCCTTCTTTTCCCGCTATAAAAAGCGGACTTTCTGTTTTATACATTTATAGCCCTCAGTTCAATTTGTAGTTACAGTTTGCAACTATACGCTATGCGTGAGTCTTGACAAAATGCCATTGCTGGGTTCACTTTTATAGAGACTTTACTTCAAAATTGGATAGCAAAAAGTGTTTCTGCTTTGACTAAACAACAGGATTCATTTGAAATTTACAACAAAATTATCTCTAATGATTAAGGCTATTGGGCGGAGTTAGAACACCGCCCAATGACTTTATTTTCTCCCTTTCAGTTGCCCCCAAATTGCTGCTAATTTCCCAAGAGGTTGAACCGGTGCAGGCTCATCAAGCACCAATTCATCAGCTTCCTTTTGGTGATCAGAGATGCGAAGTCCATCAACGACACAATTCGTTGGGAATTTTGGATCGGGCGGAGAAGCGTTATTAATCTCAAAGGTTTCTGCAAAGACGGTAGGTCCCTTATTAAAACCAGCTTCACCTTCAAGTTTACCATCTAAGTAGAGTTTCAAACCGTCGGGACCCCACGTCCCAGCCATGTGGTGATGTTCTCCCTTTTTCCAGTTGAGTGCTGCACTGGTTGCGTTATGCCATGAGTTTGCGCTTTTAATCCGCATCTGTGCGACCCCACCATTGTTGAACTGCAGAAATACTGCGTCAGTACCGCGTTTATAAGTCATGAACAAAAAAAGCTCACCTTCGACAGTATTGGCATCCATTCCCATCGTCACCCATAACTCAACTGTGCCTTCATCAAGGTTGACAAAGCGGTCTTTCACAGGAAAATGGATAACGTCACCAACTTCTTCGCTGACAAACCCATTGCCAAATTTACCGGGAACGAAACTGCCGCCATCAACAGTGCCGCCCTCTTTTTCGACTTCTGCTTTGCTTTCAAGCTCTGAAAAGAAAGTCTCTTTTGCCATAGCAACAGAAAAACAGAACAACGTAATTGTTATAACACACAATGTTTTCATGATATTCTCCTTTATTTTAAATAATTGGAAGCCAATGCCGCTCCCAGATTTGAACTTACAAATTAATCTAAAATTATTATAGATGTTGACAATCTTATTTATTCACATTATACCAGTTTGCAGATTTTTGAGGTAGTTTCTTTGGCAATATGTAAAACAAGATTTTAGCATGTTATTTTGGTTTTGCACATATAGCATAGACATAAGGTGATGTTAACTGCTGGTTCGGTATGCGGAGTGCTGCCAGAAAATTTCCGACTATTATATCCGTTAGATTAACACACTTGCATAACACCTCGTGCCCCCATTTACCAATAACGGCGCGCCACGGTGAATAATCAACTACGCTGAACTTTAACGGACCACCGGTGTATCCAAATTCTGTAACTTGAAATCCGACATTTCGCAACAACGCTGAGAGTGTTATTGGTGGAATCACTCGGTGTGTAGCAAGAAGTTTTGGACTCGCAATTCGGGCGATTGGTGTATACATGCCGCGTAGGTTCGGGGTTATTGTAAGCATCGTTCCACCCGGTTTAAGGAGGCTAAACATCTCTTCTAAAACCACCTGCGGCGAAGTGAAATGTTCAATCAATCCCATTGAATAAGCAAAATCAAATTCGGCTGAATGCGTTTTGGTAAATGAAAAAATATCCTTACAAAGAACCGTGCCTTCTACACCAGCAAGGGCGAGATTACGTTTTGCAAGCTGACACCCTAATTCCGAAAAGTCTATGCCGTAGCATTCAGCATCATAATTTTTGGCAAGATATGGCAACCATAGCGAATCTGCACATCCAAGCTCAATAAGTGTTGGGTGTTTAAAGTTAGTAAGGGCACGTTCAAATAATTTCGCGAGTTGGCGGTTTGCCACATAAGCCCATCTCAGGTGACGAACTTTATGTTGTTGTCCGTCCCAAAGGGTTGTCCAATAAGATTCATCAGTTAAGGGAGAAGCATTTGAATCCATATTAACTTTCCTTTAACAAAACGGCATTGTGTTCAATAATAGGACATAGATCGCAGAGTTGGTCAGCACAGTAGTTTTTGTAAAGCCGAACCATTCCTTGCTGTATTTTCGCAGTGGGACTAATTAAACGCATCGGTTGCGCTTCAGAAAAAATTTGTGTCCCTATCTGACGAATGACGCTGTTTTCTTGCAATTTAGTAAAGCCGCTGTAAAGTCTCAAAATAGCGCTCTGTAATTCCCCGCTTTCCGATTCAACTGCCCAAATATATGCGACAGGAAGGATTTTGTTGACCATGATGTCCAAAGCTCTTGATTCTCCGATTAGCTTTGCTTTTTGTGTACCACCTTTCCCAAAGTTGGTGTGTGTTTCCCAATAACCGATAGGTTCAAGCATCAAGAGGTTAAGAAGCTCACCTCCAATTGCTCGTAGCTGCTTGGGTGTACTTATATTTGCTGCCTTTTCACAGGTGGGTAGAAAGTACATCATCAGACTTCCTCGGCAGTAATAGATTAATTGGCTGATTGCTGCAATGCGGCGCGTGGGATAGTTATATGGACGGATTTTACCAAACCGCCACTGTGATACGTTCATGTGGTCGGAGTGCTCAGCGTGTGCCGAAGCTTCCCATAGTGTCTCTAATGCCACAATTAACGGGTCATCTATCTCGTTATCAGGTAATGATTTTTCTGATTGCGATGGTAACAGGCCAGCCACACCAAAGAGAATAGCTTGAATTTCGTGTTCGGACTTTCGATCAAAATCGGAAAAAGGTACGCGTTGTGCCAACTCGCGCAATGGTTTAGTGTTTTGTGAATATCCCAGTGCTTCCATAATGCCTTCATAGAGGATTTGCTCGAAATTAAGACGTGTTCTTAAAAGCCTGACAGCATCAGCTTTTTCTAAAAACCGTTCAGTCCCTAACGACTCAAAGGTGCTTTTGAGGTTTTCTATGTTTAATCGGTTGCCCGTTACTCGACAGAAATTAGTTGCGTCTGTCTCCGACTTTATCGTTTCGTCAAATAGGTCTCCGATGGGAGTGTCAATCCATTTGAGGAGTTCCAATGTTGGAATTCGTTTGCCGTTCTGTAACCGTGTCCGGAGATTGAAGTCGTCGTTAAAGAAAACTACGTGAAGAACAACACGGTTATATCTTGAGTTCAGATGATGTTTATGTGCGTACCATTCCGAAGCTTTAACGTGGATTTCTACATCACCGACATGCAATTTGCCGTTAATTTCAATCTCAGCGTGCATAAAATCGGGTCCTTCTTCACGGTTCCAGACACCCTGTTTTAACACGCGAATTTCTCTGCCACCAATTGACATCAGATTAGCATTGAAGAAATGTTGTCCATTCCATAATTTTTGCACAAAATCTTCTTCAACCTTATCAAAATCCGGTTCATAAACCTGATCGACTTCCCTGAATTCATTAGGTGCAAATTCTCTTGTGGGTAAACCAGGTTTATCAACTTGACTGCATTCACTCATATTTCATCTTCCCAGTGCTGTGTCTTATACCTGTTTTGCTTGCTGTATCTCTCGCATGAGATTTTTTGTTGCTGCGCGAGGGTCTGGCTGTGCACACACAGCAGAAATAACAGCGATTCCGTGCGCGCCTGCTCTAATTACCGCTGCCGTGGTTTGTAACGTAATTCCACCAATAGCAATTACAGGACACTTCGCTATTTCACACATTAGGCGCAATCTTTCTAACCCTTTAGGTGTTTCAGCATCCGATTTTGAAGAGGTCTGATAGATGGGGCCAAACCCGATATAGTCTGCCCCCTCTGAAATAGCCTCAAGGACCTTCTCTTCAGTTCGTGCCGATGCGCCGATAATAGTTTCTGAAGAAAGGATTCTTTTCCCGATAGCAACAGGCATATCATCTTGCCCAAAGTGTGTTCCCGCAGCACCAACAGCTAACGCAATATCCGCCCTGTCATTTACAATCAAAGGCACATCAGGCTGCACGCATATTGCCTGCATTTGCTGTGCTATTTCTATCAGTTCGCGTGTTGTTCCGTTTTTATGTCGGAATTGGATGGTGTCCGCACCCCCTTGAATCGCAAGTGCTGCCAGTTCAGGATGTGTAAATCGAGACTGCAGCGTTGTATCTGTAATGACGTGGAGAACTCCGATGTTTTTCATGTTGGCATTCTGTTGAAAATATGATAAGTTACTTTGGAACGTCATATCTTGAGCAACGACGTAAATAAAAGTCAAAATGTCTATTATTAGTATATCACATAAAGGAGATAGTTTGTGAGTAATTTATTATTTCAATCTGGAGAT
This sequence comes from Candidatus Poribacteria bacterium, assembly GCA_022825825.1. GTDB lineage: Bacteria > Poribacteria > WGA-4E > WGA-4E > WGA-3G > MSPOR6. Next base: position 135,884 of record JAJDWA010000040.1, on the reverse strand, counting down.
AAGGTGCTTTTCATCGGAGATAGTATTACGGATTGTGGTAGAAGGGGCGATCACGCGCCTTTAGGGCACGGGTATGTCCGCAAAATAACTGAACTGATTACAGCCAAATACCCTGAACGTGACATCGCTTATGTCAACAAAGGGATTGGTGGGGATATTGTGGAAGGTTTAGAAACGCGTTGGGATACCGATGTCATTGATGAAAAACCGGATTGGCTTTCAGTGAAAATTGGTATCAACAATGCGAGTCGTCAGCTTGGAGAAGGCATCTCAAATGAAACCTATCTGCCAAACTGGGAAACGTGCTATCGGAGAATCCTCACGCGTGTAAAAAATGAGTTAGATGCACCGCTTTTCTTATTTGAGATTTTTTATATTGAAGAGGATGTTGAAAACCCGCGTCCATTAGCAGTGGATGCCTATAACGCAAGTATCCATAAACTTGCTGATGAGTTCGATGCGCGATTAATTCAGACGAATAATGCGTTTGATAATGCTGTTGCCGCACGTCCTGGTGCGTTGTGGACAACACAAGATGGCGTGCATCCCAATGCAGAAGGGCACACCTTGATGGCATTGGAATTCTTGAAACAGGCGGGTTGGTAATTCTACAAGTTACATAGGTGTCAACTTAAGGATTTTTGATTTTGAGTCCATCTCTTCAGTCCCGTGAATCAACGCCAAATACGCCAAATCAACGGTATGAATCATGGCGAATGCCATACGCGCATTCGCCTTTTGGCATTCCCCGTATGGTATTTGGCGGGGACGCAATGTTTATGGACCTGTTATTGGTCCCACATATCGTTCCTACGGAACTCAAGAGAGGTGGTAACAGTTTTCTATAAACATATCGTCCCTACCAAATCAACGCTATGAATGCCTTTTTGGCATTCAGCGGGACTGGAATATGGAACAGTCCCGTAGAATGCAAATTAAAAGTTTGCGCTAAAAAAAAATGCGATACCGATCCTGTGTCGCAAAATGCAACAGTGTTGCGATATGCTACACTGTGCTTTGCAACCTGTCCTATCAAGCTTTCCTACCCTAACCTGTTGTATTTTGACACAGCTGAGAGCAGAAGACACTATAAGCGCTCACACATCACACCGTCGACCCCACCTACCCTCTGAACCCCGATGCCGCCTTGATGTACAGGACCATCACATCAACGATAAGACCGATTTCATCCTTTTGGCAAGGTTCTTGCTTATACCTATACATTGTTTGTTGTGAATCAATTACTGAACATGTAGTTTTTGAAGTCAGTATTATTTATCACACGCAGTTTGAACGAACCCTATTATAATTCACTATAGTATTAGGAGTATGATAAAAAGGATGTCATTGAAAATGTTGATTACAAATCAAAAATGTTTTAGCTCTGTTTTGGTTATTTTCTTAATGGTTCTTAGTATCCAAGGCGTAGTCTTCGGGCAGCAAGAAAGCGGCTCAGCAGAACTTATTGCCTCGGTCAGCGAACGCACACCACAGGTACGCGATGCAATCGTTGCACAAACGGGTGTCAACGCTGCTAACATCAACGCAACACATCTCAAGAAGGTTACAAGTCTTGATCTACGAAATAAGTCGATCATATCACTGAAAGCCGGTGATTTTTCTGGACTCACCGCGCTGACAAATCTCAATTTAAGCAGGAACCAATTGCATAGTCTTCCAGTAGATATCTTTAAAGGTTTGACTTCACTAAAAACGCTCCGTTTGGGTAGAAATGCAATTGAACCTTTACCCATTGCTGTGTCCCTCCAAAAGGTTGCGGAAGGTCAGTTTAAAGCGGTGGCACCCACTGGCGCCCCGTTTGATATTGTCTTGCCGATCAACATCGTCAATGGTAACATTGCTGGCAGCGCGACGACAGTCGTAATTCCGAGAGGCAGCGGGGAAAGTAGTACCTTCAAGGTATCCCGCCTTGCTGGTATGACTGCTGCTGTCACCGTGGATATCGGCACGTTGCCTGAGTGCCCGTCAGGATATTACGGTTGTGACCTGTCGAAATCTGGCGCGCTCCCGATAGAAGTTTTCAATCGGACTAACACGGCACCTATGTTTAGGGAGGGCGAAATTACCACTCGCGTTGTCCTTGAGAATATAGCAGCCGGTGAAAGACTCGGGAAATCTGTGTCAGCTGTAGACCCGGATGGCGACTCATTGACATACACCCTCGGCGGCATTCATGGTGCCATGTTTGAACTGGATAGTGAAAACTATCTGAGAACCAGGGTACCGCTTTATTACGAGAACGGGCGCACTTATCTGTTGACGATTACAGCATCTGACGGTTACCTCTCTGATACTATTATTGTCGTTACGAGAGTGATTGGTACTCATGATGCCTTTAGACCTACAGGGTTTACCCCAGTGAGTGAACGCACGCCACAAGTACGCGATGCTATTGTCTCTGCGGTCCCGGGTGTGCATGTTGCCGAAGACGTGACCTCAGCACACCTTGCAACAATTACAAATCTTAATTTGCGGAACAGAGATATTTCAGAGCTGAAATCGGGTGATTTTTCCGGACTCAGCGCGCTCAAAAACCTCAATCTACGCGATAACCACCTTACCCGCCTTCCCGATGGTATTTTCAACGGTTTAACTGCGCTACAAAAGCTGCGTCTTGATGGTAACGCCGTTAAACAGGTATTCGTCCCTGTATACTTGCAACAGGTAGGTCATGCTGAGTATAAGGCTGTGGTCCCTACCGGTGCACCGTTCGATATTATTTTACCGGTTACCATCACTGACGGTATTATCAGCGAAGGTGAAACACCGCTTACGATTTCGCAAGGCAGCATGGAAAGCGAGATATTCGCGGTGACAGGCACGCTTGGCAGCTCTACATCCCCCACCGTAGCGCTCAGGAGACTTCCAAAGTTGCCGAGTGATCATTACGGGTACACATTTGCACAATCTACAGTCTACAATCGTACGCCACAAGTAGCGGATGCGATCACAGCTGCAATACAAAGCGTAAACGGTCCCCGTTTTGTAACAGATCTACACCTGTTAACAATTACAACGCTTCATCTAAATGCCAAAGGGATTAAGTCCTTAAAACCGGGTGATTTCGCTGGGATGCCTCTGCTGCATACAATCTTTTTGAACAATAACAGACTCACAAGTCTACCAGATGGTATCTTTGATGACTTGACATCACTCACGCATCTTTACTTATCTCACAATCAACTGAGATCAGTACCGGACGATATTTTTGACGATCTATCATCGCTGGAACATCTTGACCTATCCAACAACAAATTCACATCTAACAACAACAAACTCACGGACCTACCTGCCAGACTTTTTAAGAAACTGCCGCACCTAAGATATCTTAACCTGAAGGCAAATAAACTGACTTATCTATTGGAAGGCATCTTTGAAGGTATAACGGAGGTTGAACAACTTCGTTTGGATGATAATCCGGTTGACCCATTACCCCTTTGGGTGACACTTGAGAAAGTTGGGGATGCCCAATTTAAGGCAGTCGTTTCAGCCGGTGCACCGTTTACGATTACCCTACCTATCACCGTTGAGAATGGGAGCGTGGCAAATGGGCCGGAAACTCTTACGATTTGGACAGGTGAGATGGAGAGTCAATCGCTTACCGTAAGACGTACTGCTGACACGATTGGTGCTGTCACAGTAGATATTCCCATATTACCGAGTCCGCCAGAATTTCATATCGGTTACGTCCTTGTCAAATCAGATGGGTACGAACAAGGTTGGTCACCGTTAGAGGTCATTGAACCGATAAATGTGCCACCGGTCTTCACAGAAGGCGATAGCACGGTCCTCACTGTGGCAGAAAATATACCAGCTGGTGTCTACATCGGTGATCCTATCACTGCGACAGACGCTAATAAAGGGACTACCTTGGTATACACCCTTGGTGGAGCTGATGCTGCCTCCTTTGATATTGATGGGAAAACTGGACAGCTGAAAACGAAGACAGCCCTTGACTATGAGACAAAGTCTACTTATAGCGTCATAATTACAGTAGATGATCGCAATGGCGGAAGTGCGTCTATTGCTGTCACAGTCAATATCACTGATATCAATGAAACACCCGAAAACAACGCGCCTGTGTTCACAGAAGGCAGCAGTGCTACACGTTCTATTGCTGAAAACACGGACAGCGATGCCAATATCGGGACGCCTATTACTGCGACTGACTCGGATGGCAATATATTATACTACTTTCTCGGTGGCACCGATGCGACTGCTTTTAGTCTTAATGGCGGCACCGGCCAGTTGAAAACACTTGCTGCGCTTGACTATGAGACGAAGTCCAGCTACAGCGTCACAATTACCGTCTCTGATGGGAATGGTGGCAGTGCGTCTATTGCTGTCACAATCAATATCACTGACATTGAACCTGAAACAGCACAATCAATTAATGTCCAAAACAACGCGCCTGTGTTCACGGAAGGCAACAGCACTACACGCTCAGTTGCTGAAAATACGAACAGCGGCGTCAATATCGGCACGCCTGTTACTGCGACTGATGCGGATGGCAATACGCTGATATATCGCCTCGGTGGTGATGATGCGGCTTCGTTTAGTATTGATAGCGGCACCGGTCAGTTGAAAACACATGCTGCGCTTGACTATGAGACAAAGTCTACCTATACCATCACAATTACTGCTTTTGATGAGAATGGTGAAAATGCGTCTATTGCTGTCACAATCAATGTCACTGATATCAATGAACAGATTACACGCACGCCTATCAATGAGCAGCCCGGAAACAACGCGCCTGTGTTCACAGAAGGCAGCAGTACAACACGATCAGTAGCTGAAAACATGGGCAGCGGCATCAATATCGACACACCCGTTACTGCGACTGATGCAGATGGTGATACACTCACTTACGGTCTCGGTGGCGCTGATGCCAATGCTTTTTCTCTTAATAGCAAGACCGGCCAGTTGAAAACACATGCTGCACTTGACTATGAGACAAAGGCTACTTATACCATCACAATTACAGCGTCTGATGGGAAAGGTGAAAGTGCGTCTATTGCTGTCACAATCAATGTCACTGATATCAATGAACAGATTACACGTACGCCTATCAATGAACAGCCCAAAAACAACGCGCCTGTGTTCACAGAAGGCAGCAGCACAACACGCTCAGTTGCTGAAAACACAAGCAGCGGTGTCAATATCGGCATGCCTGTCGATGCAACTGATCCAGATGGAGATGCGTTGACATACAGCCTCGGTGGCACCGATGTGAATGCGTTTACTATTGTTTCCAAGACAGGCCAGTTGAAGACAAATATTGCGCTTGACTATGAGATAAGATCCAGCTATAGTATCACAATTACAGCAGCTGATGGTAATGGCGAAAGTGCGTCTATTGCTGTCACAATCAATATCACCAGGGAAACGGATCAACAAATAGTAGTTGAAAACAGACCTCCTGTGTTCACAGAGGGCAGCAGCACCACCCGTTCTATTGCTGAAAACACTGCAAGTGGTACCAATATCGGCAGCCCTGTCTCTGCGACTGATGCGGATGATGATACCCTCACATACAGCCTCGGTGGTACCAATGCGAATGCGTTTACTATTGTTTCCAAGACCGGCCGGTTGAAAACAAAGGCTGCGCTTGACCATGAGACAAAGTCCAGCTATAGCGTCACAATTACGGCAGATGATGGAAATGGTGGCAGCGCGTCCATCAACGTCAAAATCAATATCATCAACATCCCGGAAAATGTCCCAAGGATAGTACCCAGACAGAACAGAGCCCCTGTGTTTATGGAGGGCAGCACCACCACCCGTTCTATTGCTGAAAACACGGCTGCTGATACTAATATCGGTAGTGCTGTTACTGCGATTGATGCGGATAGTGATACACTCACTTATGGGCTCACCGGCACCGATGCCAAAACTTTTAGTATTGGTACCAGGACCGGTCAGTTGCAGACAAGTGCTGCGCTTGACTATGAGACAAAGTCTACCTATACGGTTAGAATTACAGCAGCTGATGGGAAGGGTGGCAGTGCGTCTATTGATGTCACAATCAATATAACTGATATCGATGAAACCCCCGTAAACACCCCTATCAATGAACCGGTTGTAAACAATGCCCCTGTGTTCACCGATGGCAGCAGCGCATCACGTTATATTGCTGAAAATACGCCGAGTGGGTCCAGTATCGGTGCACCTGTTTCTGCGACTGATCCGGATGGCGATACCCTCACTTATAGCCTCGGTGGTACCGATGCAGCTTCGTTTAGTCTTGATAGCGGTACTGGACAGCTGCAAACAAAAGCTGCACTTGACTATGATACAAAACCCATGTATACCGTCACAGTTACCGCAGATGATGGCAATGGTAATAGCGCGTCTATTACGGTCACCATTAATGTTACAATCGTAAACGGTACCCCTGTGTTTAAAGAAGGGAGTAGCACCACACGATCAGTTGCTAAAGTTCCGTTGTCCGGTGAATATGGTAAAAATGTCGGTGCTCCCGTTACTGCCACGGACCCTGAAAATGATAAGATCACATACTACCATTCCGGAACTCATGCTTCTCGCTTTACTATTGATTCGAACACAGGACAGCTCAAAACGTCTTTTCTCTTTCTTAATTCTGATCCTGGAGATATCCTTTCTGTGAAAGTTCAAGCTTCTGATGGTTCTACCTCATCTACTATTGATGTCACTATCAATGTTGACAACAGTCCTATATTCAGCGATGGAAGCAGCACGACACGATCCATTGCTGAAAATTCGGTGGCTGATTCCAATGTCGGCTTACCTGTTACTGCGACGGATCCGACAGGTGGTACGTTGACATATAGCCTCGGTGGTGACGATGCAGCTTCCTTTTATCTTAGTAGCACAACCGGTCAGTTGAAGGTTAATTCTCCTCTTGACTATGAGAAAAAGTCCATCTATAGTGTAACAGTCACTGCATCTAATACGTATGGTGGGAGTAAGTCTATTACCGTCACGGTGAATGTCACGAATGTCAACGAAGCTCCCGTGTTCACAGATGGTACCAGTACGACACGCAAGATTCGGATGAACCCGGATAATAATGACCCTATAGGTAGTCCAGTCGCTGCGACTGACCCAGAAGGTGATACGCTCACATACAGCAAAAGCGGTACCAAGGCACACCTTTTTGGTTTAGATACAAAGACCGGACAGTTAAAAATCTCGTCTGGAAACTGGTATTCTGGGGAAAAGATTACAATGACGGTTACTGATGGTACCTTCACAGATACCATTGAAGTCACGATCGAGGTGGATGTCACGCCTGTATTCAGTGATGGGAGCACTGCCACGCGATCAATTGCTAAAGACGCGACTATCGGTACTAACATTGGTAGTCCTATCACTGCAAAGGATCCGGGGAAGGCTCTGGAGCATACATACGAGATCATCTTCATCGGGGAGGGGTTTCATAGAACTGTTAATGAGTATACTTTTAGTATTGATAGCAACACCGGACAGCTGAAGACAAAGCACTGGATCTTCTATAATGTAGGGGTTACCTATTCGACCTTCAAAGTTAGAGCCACTAATTCGTTTGGTGGCAGCGCGACCATTGACGTCGAAGTGACTGTCACTGCGGCAGCAAGCGCACCAGCCGCTCAGCAGTCTCCTGCTGAAACAGCTCTGTTAGCAAACTATCCGAACCCGTTTAACCCGGAGACATGGATCCCATATCAGTTGTCTAAGTCGGCTAATGTTACGTTGGCGATCTACAATGTGAAAGGTGAAATGGTCCGGCGGTTGGCGTTAGGGCATAAAGCTGCGGGGAGCTACCTTAGTAGAGGTCGTGCGATCTATTGGGATGGTAAGAATCAATCCGGTGAGAAGGTCTCGACGGGAGTATATTTCTATCGTCTTATTGCTGGGGATTTCTCCGCAACACGCAAGATGTTGATCCTCAAGTAATTCGGTTCTAAACCGAAAAAACGTTACAGGGGAAGGTTGTTAAAACCTTCCCCTATTTATTTTTTAAATTTAGCGGTCCCCCTGGTAGACGCGTTTTGTAAACGCGCCGTTAGGTACTTTTCAGCAAAGGGACAGGCGCGTCTGCAAAACGCGCCTACCTTTGGGACCTAAATCGGGCTTAGAAAGTGGACGGGATTTATCAAACTCACGTTTTCTTAAACTTCATTCATGGGAAATGCGAAGTCCTGTTTTTTATAGAAAACATCAGGAGAACATTTTTCCAATATCATTCTGTTTCAAGATGTTTCCTAACATTTTCTACATTCTCTTTACCAAAAGCCCATACTTCATTACCGAACTCCATCAAATGTGAGGAGAAAAGTGAATTATCTATTTCGTCTTTGAGAAAATCGCCCAAATGCGGATAGAGAAAAGTAAGCAGAAGTGCAATTATAAGGACGCTTGAGGCGATACCTATTGCTATTCCGAGCAGACTGTTCAACCATCCCAAAATACCCTTCTCAAAAATTCGATGGATTCGTTCAAATACTATGTCGGTTACGATAGATGTAATAATTATCAAGGCAATAATGCTGATCCATTTTGCGACTTCTTCACTTGGAATAAGTTTTTGGATGGGAAGAGCGAGGTGTTGCCACAATTGACTTGCGACAACGAGTCCAGCACCGATAGCAAAAACACCCCATACACTTCGGGTAAAACCTGCCTTGTAGCAACTAAATCCAGCTATCCCAACGATGATGAGGATGATAATATCTAATTTCGTCATAATAGGAAAACATCAGGTATGCCTGCATTTATACTGTGAATGCTTGCAGAAAGTTAAGAAATGGATTGTATTCTCTTTAATCCGATTAGTTTAATGTGAGTTTGATAATTAGATTGAGTATAGTCCATTGGGTAAATCTCAGCGAAATCCTTATGTGTCAACTTAGCGGTCCACACCTCTGGTAGGCGCGTTTTCTAAACGCGCCGTTAGATCCTCTTTAGCAAAGGGACAGGCGCGTTTCCAAAACGCGCCTACCTTGGGGTTCGAAATCGGGCTTAGAAAGTCTACGGGATTTATCAAACTCACGTTAGTTTAGTAAAACACTCCTTTTATAAGTTTGCTTCATTGCAGTTTCAATCGGGCTGCCGTTTCCTAAAAGGCAGAGAAGTTGTCGGATAGAAGGGTATCCTCCCTCATCAATTAAGGTCGCTACAATTGCTGCAGATTGAAGATAGGCAATTTTCCGTTCTGAGGTAGAGAGTTCCATAAATGGCTGGCTGAGTTCCGACAATGTTGGCAAAGTACCGTTTTTATCTGCCTGTTGCAGGGCAAGTTTTTCAAAGGATAGCAACGGACGCGCTACGGTTTGTGCGAGTCCCTCGTTGAGCCAAATCGGACAATTCCCGTGTGTTAGAATGTCCACTAAGAGATGTGTCCACTCATGCCGAATCAGGACATATAGAACGCCAAGTTCCGGTTCTCCGTCAGCACAGTAATTTAGATGAATATGCCCATCGTAGCGCCCACTTGCCCATTTTGGAACATGCGTCTCCGTAAAAACATTGTGTGTATTTGCAATTGCAATAGGTATTTGATGGCGTGGAAAACTATCAAGTTGAGCACCGACTTCATTGTGCGTTTTTTTAATGAGTTGACAGATATGCCAAAGTGTTTTTGGTGTAACAGTAGACTCAACAGTCAGTTTGAAAAACTGATGTTCTACAACATTCTGAGGATGTAGCAAATTTTCTGATTCAAGTATTGGTGAGAAGTCTGAGGGGATATCATCCACCAATTTGCTTTCGCTAATTAGGGTTTGATAATATTCTTTTTCTTCCTTGATGCGGGCTTTGCGTCTTAGGACTGTTGATGAGTCAGGGCGTAACTGGAGAGCGGTGTCTAAGTATACCAAAGCTTGTTCCCATTTACCGACCATCTCGTAGGCTTTAGCAAGGTCAGCATAGATGTGGTAACGGCTTTGGTCATATTTTAAACCTGATAAATAGTGCTGGATGGATTCAACGTAACGGGCTTGTTGATAACAAGTTGCCGCCTGCTGAAAATAAGATAAGGCAATCGAAGACTTATCATGCACGGGTTCTTAGTTTTCTTGGTTAGGTGAGAATAAAAGGGGAGTAGATGCACAGGTATTATACTGAATAATATGAAACCGTATTGAAAATTTGGCACTTACTCCCCTATTCTCCTCTTGATAACTTAAGATTTCTCAATGTCAACGATTTGGAAAGTCATATCTCCACATTTAAACGTCGTGCCTTCCTGAACAGGCGCAGAATCTTTAATGCGAACGCCTTCAACATACGTAGGTGATGAACTTCCCCTATCTGTAATTGAGATTTCATCGTCCTCCATCTCAAAAGAGAGATTCAGATGAGCCAATGTTCGTGTATCAGTATTTTGTGCATCTTCAGGATTCTGCCACTGCTCCACTTCTTCTTCAGTCGGAGGTAGTGACGACACTGGAAAAACATCGGTATCTACGTTCCCCATTGCTTGTGGACTATAGGCTGCCTGTGGATTAAGCGTAACAGGCACTTCTTGCGTAGACTCTTGTCCTTCACCTCTAATGGCTTTCATGAGTTTTTCGGCCACCTGTTCTTTTGAGCCTGGGTGAGGTGTAATGCTTTCTGTTTCCTGAAAACGGTAATGTGCGAAATCTATCAGGTCTTTTACCTTATGAAAATGGCTTGAGCCCTGAATATTCTTTAGAAGATTTTTCTGTTTACGGCTGAGTTTTTCGTTTTTCAGCCAACACGTATAAGCTTCTAAAATTTCTGCTTCTTTAACATCGGTATCTGTATACCGAGCGGATTTTGGAGTTTTTCTAAAAAACTGCATTAGTATCCTCCATGTTTTAGTAAAGTTTATAAATTATTGAATCCAACTAATACCTTTATTCATCAAGATTTGCCTCAGTTCCTGTGTACACCGGAAAATCCATATTTTCACAGTTCCATCTTTCCTGTTAAGAATACGTGAAATTTCGGCGACACTACACCCTTCAAGGTGTCTTAATATCCAGGCGATGCGATGGTTCGGCTTTGTTACCTGTTCAAGAGCACTTTCTAAAATTTCTTGTGCTTCTTGTGCGATGATATGCTTGTCAGGTCCAGGACGTCCATCTTCATATTCATTTAGCGGTAAATCATCCTGTTCTTCAAGTGTGAGGAGCGATTCCCGTATCCGATCTCTTCTTCTTATGGCATCAATAATTGTATTGCGGGCAACTATATTTAACCATGCTTGAAAACTACCTTTTTCGGGGTCCCATTTATCTTTATCAAGTTTCTGCCAAACTTTAGTAAAAACATCAAGACTCACTTCTTCAGTATCCTGATGGTCCCCGAGCATCCGATAAGCCTTACTATAGACCCAATTATAGTGCTTTTCAAATAATTGACTAAACGCTGCTTCATCGCCTTGTTTAGCTTGAGTAGCCAAATAGGTGTCTTCAGTAGCAGATATATCATTTTTCGCTTGGCGCGCCATTGGCTAAGCCCTCCTTTGTCCTCCTTTAGCCAAAGGATTGTTATAAATCCAGTCTCGTGTTATAATAACGTAACTGTTCTTCATTACGTTTCAGAAAATTATCAAATCTTTTTGTAAAAAATAAATTGGCACGTGAGAGGAAACAAATTAAGAAAGTATAATATGTTTTTAAGTATACCTTTTAGAAGTATATCATTCAAGGAAAAAATGATGCTCTTACACATTCTCAATCATTTTTACAAAATGCGTTGTCGTGGACAAATATCTCCTCTTTCCGCGTCCTCTGTGTCCTCCGCGATTCAGACGGGACACATGCCAAAAACTTTACACACCCCTACAGTGCTAATTTTGTTTGACGATAATTCAAACACATGCTATACTTTATGCAAATTTTTACATCAAGGGGCACGTACTTGGCATGATGGGTATTAATTTTGTTGAATTTTTTATTATAATACTTCTATACACAACGGGGATTTTCGTAGCAGTAGTTATGATGGCAGTAGCAGTTGCATGGGGTATTAGATGGGGTGGTACATGGTTGTTAAGAGAAATTTCCAAAGATATAGAACTTGAAGAATGGTTAAAACGGATTTTCAACCGTTCTGAAAATAAATTGTAGAAAAGAATTTCTGCATCAAAGGAGTTGAATCAGATGAAAAAACGACTAATTCTATCTATTCTCTTGTGCGTTCTTTTTGTCTTTTCAGCGAGAGGAGATTTTCTTCCAAAGCAAAATAGTGACGCGTTTGGACTGAAATATGGAGAATCGATTGCAGGTGTCCCACCGAGTACACCGAAGATTGATGGAAAACTTGACGATTGGAGATACGCTGTCTGGGTAGCCTTCGACTCGGAAAAGGAACTACTTCGGGGTAAAGGAATATGGCAAGGGAAAGACGACCTCACCATAACCTGGTCAACAATGTATGATGAAAAGAATTTCTATTTCGCAGCGGCAGTACAAGATGATGCTTTTACCCCTGCGGCAAATCCCGCTGATTCGTGGAAAGGTGATACGATTTTCTTGTACATTGACTGGGAGAAGGTAGGAGCTGGACAACCTGCATGTAAGCCGAATTTTGCGCTTATTAACAATAAAGCTCATGTTACCGACTTCAGTGCACAGAAAAATGCGGACCTGCCTAACTCCGATATTGCCATTGTTCCAACACCCGAATTAGGAAAGGGCGGTATGATTTACGAAGTCGCAATGCCGTTTGCATGGCTAACAAAAGTGAAAGTAGAACAAGGAACTGAAGTCGGGTTTACACCCGGATATGAGGAAGGCACTGATGATCTTGAAAAGAAGGGGGGACTTGTGTTTATGGATTGGCACGGTTTGAATCCAGACGATTCAGCAAATCTTGGACTTCTAAAATTTGAAGGTCCCCTTGCTGTTGATTCAACTCACAAATTAGCAGTTAGATGGGGACAATTGAAGGGATTCGTGCAATAAAATTGGTTTGACATTCTCTATCAATAAATAGTAAACTATGTATTCGTAGATACCTTCAGCAGATATTTGTAAAAGTATTATGCACACTTTGTATGATGTCTGAAAAAACGCAGAAGCAAGAAGAATTTTTTATACAACTGCTTGAAAAAGCGGATAGTTTATTAACCCGGTTGCAAACGCCCGCGGTTCAATCAACAAGTGAAGTTTTTGACGATTATATAGCCTTTCGGTGGCGGCAACAAAACGGAACAGGACACATTGTGCCTGTTAAACATCCGCATCTTGTAGATACCACGGATTTAATTGGCATAGACATACAGCGCAAGGCATTGGATAGAAACACACGACAGTTTCTACAAGGACTACCGGCAAATCATGTGTTACTATGGGGTGACCGTGGCACTGGAAAATCTTCTCTGGTTAAGGCGATGTTGAACCGTTATGCTGACGAAGGTCTTCGCTTAATCGACATCAGCAAAGACGGATTGGTCCATTTACAGGAAATTACGGAACTGTTGTGGGAACGCCCGGAACGTTATCTTCTTTTTTGTGATGACCTTGCTTTCAGTGAAAACGAACCGGAATATCGTGAATTGAAAGCAGTGTTAGAAGGAGGGATTTCCGAATGTCCCGACAACATTCTTATCTACGCTACCTCTAATCGGCGGCATTTGATGCCTCGGCAGGTGAGTGAAAACCGGTATCCCCAGAACGAAGAAGATGAACTTTATCCACGCGAGGCAACAGAAGAAAAAGTTTCACTAAGCGACCGTTTTGGATTACGACTCGCTTTCTATAGAATTTCGCAGCATACTTATTTACAAATTGTTTCCCATTATGCCAAAAAACGAGGAATTTCTATCCCGACAGCGGAATTAAACCGAGCAGCGTTGGAGTGGGAAGCATCATCAAGCGGGCGTTCTGGCCGAGTTGCTTTTCAGTTTATCGCAGACCTTGCCGGACAATTAGCACTTACGGATGTTGCTAAGTAGAATTCACACATTACGACACTATATGCAAAAACACAGGAAGGTAAGTTTATGAGCGACCTACAGACACTGCAGTACCTTTTCGACGTACAAGGCTATTTAGTTATTGAAGATGTTTTGAATGCTGATGAGGTTGCTGAACTTAATCAACGAATTGATGATCAAGAACTTCCCATACCGGGGAAGGTTCAAAGATTTGGAAGTGCTCCGGACGGTGCAGGTTTTTTACAGTGGGGTGAATCGTTTTGTAATTTGCTTGACCATCCGAAGGTAATGGAAGTTCTCCGTTTCCGATTAGGCGATTGCTTTCGGCTTGACCGAATTTACGGTATGTATATGCGCGATGGAATGCCAAGAGGGGGATTACATGCTGATTACGGTGCTTCCTCCCCAACCTCAAATGCGAAGCCAGGGGAATATTACGCGTTTCGAGATACCGAGATTACCAACGGATTCGTTGTGGTAACTTGGAATCTGGCAGATACCGGGCCCGAATATGGTGGATTTTGTTGTATTCCCGGTAGCCATAAGAGTAATTATAAACTACCGCACGAGATAGCTGCTGCACCCGAAAAAGCACCGTGTGTTACGATTCCAAATGCACCTGCTGGATCAGCGATTCTGTTTTCTGAGGCATTGACACATGGAACAGCAGCCTGGAATGGAAAACATGAGCGGAGATCGCTTTTGTATAAATATTGTGTTTCACACATGGCGTGGACATCCCGACGCGTAGCACAACCGGAGGATATAGAATTGACAGACCGTCAAAAGATTCTCTTTCGTGAACCTGCAGATCCATATCGTCATTTTCCGTCACTATTTTGAAGTTAAGACATGAACAAGCAACGGTTAGAACAATTTACAATCTGCTGCTTTATTGTAAATCTAAGAATTTTATAATTGCAAACACATAAAAAAGGAGGTTTTTTATGAATAAACGATTTATCGCATGCATAACATTTATACTGTTTTTAGGCTGCATAATCCTAATACAAACTGTGAATGCTGTTCCGAAAAAAGGGACGTTGCGTGTTAGTGGTGATAATACTTGGGTTATTTTTATCAACGGTGAAAGGGTGAATGCACACATTCATTGGAATCAACCTACTGTTGATGAATTTGAATTGGATAAAGGTTTTGCTGTGATCGCAATCTATGTACACGATGCTGAACCTGGTGCTGCTGGCAGAGGCGGTTTCCTTGCTGACATTATTCTTGACGATGATCCTGAATACATCGGTACAGGTGAAGATGGTTGGCGATGCGAAGCAGGTAAACCTATTGCGCAACGTAATGATGGTTGGGAAAAAGTGGATTTTGACGACAGTAAATGGGAAGATGAACTTGAAATTATGGATAAATTCGGAGCTGGTATCTGGGCCGGTGGGGCTGCTGCTATGCGCAATATCCTGAAAGACCCTGAATGCACAGCAAATTGGGTTTGGTGCGGTCCAAACGACGGAGAAGACGATATCTATTTCCGTTATACTATCGGTCAACTTCCTGTTGAACCCCAAGGAAAAATCACTACTACGTGGGGTGCTTTAAAAGCTGCAAGATAAGGATTTTACATTCAGGGAACGGTGTTTGTGCCGTTCCCTAAAAATAATAATTACGACCAATATTTTCACCGCGATTTTTGTGATTCAATTACTTGTGCAATCAAACGGAAAACAGGTTCAATATCAGTTTCTTCAAGACATGAGTATGCCACGCGCAATTCAGTCTCACTAAGCGCGATTGTGCCAATACCGGACTCATTGAGAAGCGTTTGACGCGCCTTTTCCGCATTCCCCGATTTTAGACATAGACATATAAAATAACCAGCGTGGCTTGGATAGACTTCCCAAAGATTTGCATACCGGGCATCAGCGGTGACTTGTTTGACTTTCAATGCTCGTGCCTTAAGAATTTCATAATTGCGTTGTTTCTGTTCTGTATAACCCGGTGCTTTCATCGCTTCAAGGATAAGTGTTTGGGAGATTTGTGCGGCACCTGAGGTCTCTGCTCTGATGAGTCCACTTAGCTTTCCTTCAATCCCTTGCATTGCTTTATCTGGCAGGGCAAAAGTCAAAAAGCCAACGCGCAAACCCCACGCGTATTCCTCTTTGGTTGCGCCGTCAATTTTTACTGGAATCACGTTTGGATGACATCCGACTAACGGACCGAAAATGGATTCTTGCATGACCTCTGCATCATACCAAAATCCTGCATAAGCATCGTCAACCATTACAAGGATGCTGCATCCGGTGTCAGCACATGCTACGATTGCGTCTGTTATCTGTTGTGCTTCAACACGGGTAACTGCGTATCCTGTTGGATTGTGCGGGAAATTTAGCAGAATTAACAACTTATCGGCAGAAATATTAGAGAGTGTCTTACTAAATCCGATGATGTCAAAACGTTTTTCAGTGTTAAAGAACGGATAGGTTTGGACATCTGCTCTCGCCTTCGTTTGAAAGATGAGTCTATAATTACCCCAAATTTTGTTAGGAAGAATGAGTGTATCCCCCTTATTAACGAATAGATCTGCAAGTAGACTAAAGCCGTGCGTCATACCGCTTGTCACAATAGGGAGATTAAACGTTGTTTCGGCAAGTAATGGATTTTCTTTTTGATGGTGTGTTTTCCACGCCTGCCGCAATTCTGTGTTACCGAGTATCGGCGCATAACCGAAAATATTTTCAGGAGAGAGTTCAGGGACTAATTGACGAGAAACGTTCAATTGCATTATTTCATCATTTTCAAATGCAACTGCCCGTGTTGCATTGAAGCGATCCGCTTTTGCATTTGCTTCTGCACTTTGGCTTAGGATACCTTTTGGTAAGAAAACACGTTTTCCTAATTCAGAAAGTAACTTGTAAACCTCTGGCGTGGCATCGCGAATTTGTTCATTTAGTTCAATTGCTAACGGATTTAAATCTTGCATATTTTTGGGGTATGTGTACACTATATATAAAAGGATGATTCAATGAGAAAACATAAGTTAACAGCACATTATGTGATAATTGTGTGCAGAAGGCAATTTAATGTCAACTAAATTTTGCTAATATCGGTTTAAATCAAAATAGTTGTATTATCCGAAATTCGGTGGAGGTTACACATTTAGCATGAAATCATTACTTAAAATCCTGAGTATAATTATATTTATTGCCATAATCATCGGTCTCTGTTTCTGTTTCTATATTCTACAAGCACCCCCTGTTGCACAGCCAGATTCACCGAAGTTACAAGTCCACACAACAACGGCATTGCGTGGCAGACCTACTGTCAACTCAAAACCGATAGCATATACCAAAGATGTCTACCGTTTTAGCATTGACGAAAAATATGTTAGTAATTTAAACAGTGGTCAACTTTTAGATGAATTGTTATTTGGTGTGGCGCTGGGACAACGGGCTCTGTATAGTGCGGAACTATTGGATAAGGAATTAAAAACGGTATTTAATTGGCAAAAAATGTTCGCAGATTCAGCAACAGAAATTCGTTTAAGTTCAAAGTCACCAACAATTAAAGTCCTGATAAGTGGTAGAGATTGGCTTCTTAAGGATAGTACGGGAGCCGGTTTTAGCGTTCAAAAAAATAGGGGTGAGCTTGATATTTATCTACCTAACTTGCTGGAGGCATTTGAAAATAAAATGATTACACTTTCGGCAGATGTGGAAATCACTATTGAAAAAGTTGGTAAACAGTGGTTGATAAAGGATAATCAATTTCAGCAGTCGTATGAAATTAGAAAAGGCAAGAAAAAACTGGATGTATTTCAACAATCTAAGTATCCTATTCAGACGTTTCTGTTTCAGATCGATTCATCTGCTATGACTGCTTTAACCGAAGGAAAATTTTCCAAAGACTTGCACGAGGGATTTGTAAGTCAGAAAATTCCGTTGTCGCAAAACGCTAAACTGATTGCTGATAGTGAGGGTGTGAATTGGCGAGTTGCTGACGGTTCACAAAAATATAACATCCGAAATGAGGATGGGCAGTTGAAGGTTTATCTTGATCTTGAAAGTAGATGGCTTCTCGTCCGATTTAGTGGTAGTATTACAGGATGGATGCAGCGTGAACGCGGCACTATCTTCTTGCCACCCGAGCCAACACTCAGTTCCCGCCAGCAGCTTAAACAGAAATTAGTCGGATTCATTGAGAATTTAAAAGCAAAAGTTGGTATATCCAATCAACCCGATCAAACTCAAAATACGGAACTTCCCAAATAGCGTTACACAAAGTATATCTCTATATTCCTAAACATTATAGTAAAATCTAAAATATGTGAACATACCTGGTGAATCAACGCAAAATGCGCTTTTTGGCATTTGGCACCTCTGATATTCTGTAGGAGCGAGCAAAGCTCGCTCGGACAGAAAGAGAATTGGGTGGACAAGGTTTCCCTCCAACAAGAGGATATTTCCTTAAATTGACAGTTATGGTGCGGTTCCCTAACCACACCTACCACAGTGTCCAAGTAATTATGGATTTCACTATAATTTACATCCTAACAGGAAACAACGGTTGGCAATTTTACAGTGATGCTCTCATAAAAAAACATGAAAATTCTTTTTCTCTCTCCTACCGTGCCTTACCCACTCACTGACGGTGGGCGTATCCGTGTGTTTAACCTCCTTAAACAGATTGCCCAAAATAATGATGTAACACTACTCGCCCTTGAAACGCAACCGACAGACGCCGAAAGTATTTCGAACATACAAGACTTAGATATTAAGGTTCACCTTGTTCCAAATGCATCAACCCTCCCACGCGTGTCGCTCAGTACACTCTTTTCAGCATTTTTCAAAAGGCAACCCATTACTGTAGCACGCTACAATGTGCCTGCTTATCGGCAAAGATTAAAGGAATTGTTGTCAGCAGAGACCTTTGACCTCGTCCACTATGAGATGTTTCACACTGCACAATTCTATTCAGAAACAGACCTACCGCGTGTGCTTTCACAACAAAACGTTGATTCCGCCATCTGGAGAAGGTTACAGAGTGAAACGACTAATCTGTTTTACAAATTTGCTTATTGGACTCAACAACTTGCATTTCAACGTTATGAGCGTGTGATTAGTCCTAAGTTTGATGCGGTCACGTGTACATCTGATATTGATGCTGCTGTTTTTCAAGAGCATTGTGTCGAAGATATTGTTGAGGTAATTCCAAACGGAGTGGACGTTACACATTACCGCCCCGACTTCACATCTGAAGAACCGGCGCATCTTATCTATATCGGCAGCATGGATTGGTACCCGAACGAAGATGCGGTTTCATTCTTTGCTGAAGAGGTGTTGCCGCAGATTCAGAGCAGTGTGCAAGATGTCAAATTTTCCATTGTTGGGGGTAATCCATCGGCGCAGGTGCAAAAGTTAGGGGATAAAGAAGGCGTTGTGGTTACAGGACGTGTTCCTGAGATTAAGCCTTACTTTGCGGGAGCAACGGTTTTTGTTGTGCCTTTACGTATTGGGAGTGGGACGCGCCTAAAAATACTTGAAGCATTGGCAATGGGAAAAGCGGTTGTCTCTACCACAGTTGGCGCGGAGGGTTTGGCTCTCCGAGACGGTGAGGAGATATTTATTGCTGATGAACCGAAAACATTCGCGGAGGCAGTCACACGATTGCTTACAGACTCATCTCTACGCCAAAAGATTGGCGAAAACGGCCGCGCGCGCGTAGAACAAGATTATGATTGGCGGAACATCGGAAAGAAACTACTCGCAGTTTATGAATCGGTGATAACCAAACCGATATAGTCTTGTTATTGATGTTCATGATATTCTTACTATTTCCACAATGCCCGATGAGAAGTTTATTTTCATATCAAAATGTCTCAGAAAATCTAAACCTAAAAGTCCGTGTATGTTTAAAATTCTCATTTCAGGAGGGAATTTCAAAATTGAAACATCTATGTTTTCTACTGATTCCCCTATAGCAACTAACTTACTAAGTGTTATGGATTGTTTATTCACAGTTCCCGACGCAGTAATTGTCTTACCTTGTCCACCTATAACGGTATATCCTAAACCATTAATAGCATAAGGTGCAACACAGGTGTGACTTGCACCAGTATCAAGTATTAAGTTTGTCCTTTTAGACAAAGTTAAGTCTTTATTGAAAAGCCTAACTTGCACAATAATATTTATGTCATTTTTATTGAATAAAACACGTCCCATTATAATAGAAAAACCATATCCTTTGGAATTTCACCAGTCCAATGGACTTCAGAGCAACCCGTTCTGGGTTCTTCATGATATTTTTCATCCATGTCCCATACTTCTTCAGGTGTATCACTTACAAAATAAATCACAGCAGATAAAGCCTCCCCCGACTCATTACAAAATTCATGTTCGGTGAGGAACAACCATTTATTCGGGTATTTCTCTTTAATTTCTTCCATTGTCAAGCGTTCTCGTGCCATGATATAGCTCCTTCAGTATTAAACTTGCAGGAATTATAACACAAATGTTAATATCTAATCAATTCAAATTATAAATTTATGTGTGAAAATAGGAATATGATAAGACTCAGGATTGAAAGCGTGTTTTAGTCCGAAACTACTTATTGCGTAAACAATAGGAGTATCTTCTAAATTACTTGTTGGGCAAGCTACCACGTTTCGTCATTTCCTGGCAAAAAATAAAGGGCGGGCACAGAGACCGCCCTATAATATGTATGATCCGTTTGGAAAGATTTTAAGCATCATTTGCCTCTGCAGCAGCTTGGCGTTCCAACTCTCCGCGCCAGCCGAGAACCATCCCAGACTTGATATGATTAATATCAAATCCAGTATACCGATCCTCAAGCGTGTCACCGAGTTTGTGAGTTTCTACCCAGCGGTCCCAAGCGGTTTTCATCCATTCGTGTGGTAGTGCTTCTCTTACAGCAGGGTCAAGCTGCCACGCGTGTCGCACATCCGAGACTGAAGGTTCTCCTGTGAATTCACCGGACCACTTTGACCAACCGATGGACAATGTGTTTCGTTCACGTTCAGGGACGGTATGTCCTGTATGGATAGTTGCACCGTTTCGGATAAGTGCCTCCCCTGCCTTCAGTCGAATCGCGACCTGACCTGGCAATGGGTCACTACCGTTCCAACTGGGTGTATGCGGAACACCTTGATCCTTCATCGATTTAGGCAGAAGCACATCATGCTCAAAAGGAGTTCGCCACCGGTCATGGCTACCGGGCACAAGTTCATGGCATTCGTCGTCTGCGAGTGCTAAGAACATGCTCACACCATTTCGTTCTTGGATATTTTTCGCGTTTCTTTCGCGAATTTCTTTCCACCGGATTCTCTCAACTTCTTCAGAGTATGCTTCAGGCCCATCACCACGAACCTCACGTTGAGCGAAATAGCCCTTTCCTGTACCCCACCATGTTACGTCTCTGTGCCAACCGAGTTTATTTTCATGTGTCCGTGGATTTGCCCACAGCAGCATGCCGCTAAACGTTAGGTCTTCAGGTTGAAGTCCGTGACACCAAGAAGCAACGAAGTCTAAGAATTCTGTTGAACCGTGGAATTCCGAGAAACTCGGCTCGCCAAAAGCCGGATGAATAATTCCGCGAATTGCCCACGGTTGTTCCTGTCCTGTACGGTGGACATATCCTTTTGAACAGTCGATTACATCATATTTGTTTTCAGGTGCACATGCCTCTGTAACACGTCGTCCTGCCTCTCTAAGAATAGGGATCCAAGGATTATCAACAAAGTCGTTGATAATGACAAAACCGTGTTCCTTCAAGTGGTCTAAACGTTCTGGTGTAGCACCAGGTGCTGAGTGTTCAGGGTTGAAATCAGCAAAAGCATTTGCGCGATAGGTTTCCGTTGTTGGTGATTCATGAGCGTCCATTTACATTTCCTCCTTTCGGTGTCCGCCGAGAATATCGTCGCACCGAAGTCAGTCATAAATGTATAAGTGATAAATAGAATCTCTCTACGTTACTTAAGGTGACGAAATTATGGCATTAAATGGTTAATTTTGTCAAATTCGTAGTCCCTATTTATCCCGATCCCGAAAAAGCCACTTGACAAAATTTCAGAAAAAGTGATAAAATTAATTTCCAAAGATAAAGAGAGGATAGCAATATGGCATCACAAAACGAATTAAAGTCAATGTTAGACGCACCGATTGCTTTAGCACCGAATACATATTTGCATTTTTATAATGGCGGAAAACTTCGGGCAGAGTTTATGGGTGAACCCGATCCGAAAGATGATTACTACTCAGAAGAATGGATTTTTTCCACAAATAGGGCGATTACCCCCGGCAGAGAAAATCCGCCAGACAAAGGCTTTAGCCGAATTCAACTACCGAATGGAGAGGAAGTGCTACTAAAGGATCTGTTAGACGCATTTCCAGAAGAGACGCTCGGTAGCGCGCACGTTGCAAAATTTGGCACCGATTTAGGTGTGCTTCTCAAGATTTTTGATGTGGGAGAAGGGGCACATATCCCTATCCACTGGCATCCGAATCCAGATTTTTCAAAGGAACACCTCAACTCACCTTTCGGCAAAAACGAGGCGTGGATACTAATCGGCACGCGTCCCGGCGCAAAGGCATGGATTGGATGGAAAGAGGCGATAGAAAAAGCCGAATTTCGCCGCCTGATGGAAGCACAAGATATAGAAACCTTGCGAAGCCTGATGCATGTCGTTGAGCCGAAGGTCGGAGAGGTCTACTTCTTACGTACACCGATTGTGCATTCACTCGGTACAGGGCTTTGTGTGCTTGAACCGCAGGAACCAACGGATTGGAACATCCTCGCTGAGTGGGAAGGATTTCCCTACGATAAAGAAGATGGACACCTCGGTCTCGGTTGGGATTTAGCGGTGGATGCAGCTGAATTTGACAAACTTGAACTCGACTATCTCAACAACTACATTCGGCGCACACCGGAACTGGTGAGAGCCGAAGGGGATAACCGCGAAGATCGTATCGTGCCAGAAGAGGCGTCACAATACTTCGGGTGTTCTCGTTTAACGATAAATTCTATGCTTAGTATGCCAGCAGACAAAGGTTTTTATGCACTTGTAACACTCGGTGGTGAGGGTGTCCTGCGTGGTGATTTTGAAGATGTTCCGCTTAAACGCGGCAAATCTGTTTTTATTCCGCGATGCTTGTCCAGCTATGTGATCGTTAGCACTGGAGATACACCGATGGAGATAATCTGTTGCTACCCACCAAGCCTTTGAAAAGTATTAGACATACACCGTTTGGTTATCCCGGTAGGCGGGGAATGCTATATAGTATTCCCCGCCTACCGGGTCTATGAGAGTAATATTTTAGACAAAATGAAGTTCCTGGACCTATTATCAAACCAACGTTACAGTAGATAGAAAGGGAAATTTTATGAGAAAAGCATTGAAGATAACAGGTGTAGCTGTTCTCGCACTTCTGGTTTTAGCTGCTGCCACTATAGTGTTTGCAGTTATCGGGGTTTTATTTGTTATTATTGCAGCTTCAGGTATTATCGTATTCGCTATTATAGGTATAATCACGCCAAGAGAGAAGTTCAAAAAGATAGCCCGTGCAATTGAAATTTCATTTGAAGATGATGACTAACTATATAGATGTAATCCAGTCATGGATCTGCTTGACAAAATGACAAGCGTCTAATATGCTATGATTATTGCTCTAACGATTTGATTCTTTCATGCATGTACAACATATCCAGACAGGGGAAAAACCGATGTTCATTTCAAAAACAAAGTGGGTGCTGACCGGTATACTTGCCGCTTCACTTATTATTATCGTGAGTATACTCGGCTGTAGCGCAGAAGATGAGGAAAAAGCGACTCAGTTAGAAGTAAAAGTGACTGCAGATCGCACACGCGTGCTTGAAATTCGTGGTCTCAGGGGCGTCTCATTTAGTCCGGATAGCACGCTGCTTGCAATTGGAGACCGGACATATCGGAACCCCAGCTTCATCAATACCATCCACTTGTTTGATGTCAATACGGGTAAAACCCTACGCACGTTTGAAGGGCATATAGATTCTGGGCACTCTGATGCCGGAAGCGTCTTGTTTAGTCCGGATGGCACGATGATCGCAAGTGGAAATGGCGTTGATAACGCCGTCCACTTGTTTGATGTCAAAACAGGTAAAATCTTACGCACGATTGAAGATGTTAATTTTTTCTATGGTCTCTCGTTTAGTCCGGATGGCAAGATGCTCGCAAGCGCAAATTATAGCGGCATCCGCTTGTATGACGTCAACACCGGTCGCTACCTACGCACGCTTGAAGATAGTGTTAGTCCCGATCGCGTCTCGTTTAGTCCGGATAGCAAGATGCTCGTAAGCGGAATCGATAACCACATCCGCTTGTGGGATGTCCACACGGGGAGTATCCTACGCACGTTTGAATATAGTCTTCCTACCGGGAGCGTGTCGTTTAGTCCGGATGGCAAGATGCTCGCAGATGCAGCAAGCGACATCAACTTGTATGATGTTAAAACGGGTGAAATCCTGCTCAAGCGACAACCTAAATCTTCTGCCAACAGCGTGTCGTTTAGTCCGGATGGAAACACATTCGCAAGTGGAGGGGATAAGTTCATCCTCTTGTGGGATGTCCATACCGGTAGAATCCTACGCGCGCGTGAAGGGTATAAGTATGGTATCAACAGCGTCTTGTTTAGTCCGGATGGCACGATGATCGCAAGTGCAGATGGTGCCACCGTTCACTTATGGGATATCAACACGGTTGAAATCCCACCCCCTGACGATCGCGTCCGTGTGTTTGGGGAGGAGGGGCATTGGGAGAACTTCGTGTCGTTTAGTCCGGATGGCAAGACACTCGCAAGTGGAGGTGATTACAGCACCCTCTTGTGGGATGTCAATGCGGGTAGAATCCTGCTCACGTTTGATTCTGTCGGGGACGCCTCGTTTAGTCCGGATGGCAAGACGCTCGCAAGTGGAGGTTATTTGTGGGATATCAGAACCGGTAGAGAACTGGACACGTTTAGTTCTGACGGAAGTGTATCGTTTAGTCCGGATGGCAAGATGCTCGCAAGTGCAAGGAGCTACACCATCAAATTGTGGGATGTCAATGCTGATGGAGTCCAGCTCAAGCGAGAGATTGAATGGCGTCCGAATATTGTCGAGATCGTCTTGTTTAGTCCGGATGGCACGATGATCGCAAGTGTAAATAGTGGCGGTGACATCCGCTTGTATGATGTCAACACGGGGGCAACCCTACACACGCTTGGAGAGGATACGCATAATGCCGTCAGCGTGTCGTTTAGTCCGGATGGCAAAATACTCGCAAGTGGAGGTTATGACGACCCCATCATCGTCGACAACATCGTCCTGTGGGATGTCAACACGAGTACAATCCTACGCACGCTTGAAGAAGGGGATAATAGTGTTGCGAGCGTGTCGTTTAGTCCGGATGGCAAAATACTCGCAAGTGGAGGGGACGAGACCATCCGTTTGTGGGATATCCACACGGGTACAATCCTGCACACGCTTGAAGATACGGAGTATGTCGAGAGCGCAGCGTTTAGTCCGGATGGCAAGATGATCGCAAGTGCAAGGTCGGACGGCACCGTTCGCTTGTGGAATCTCAACTTTTTAGAGTAAAGTTTTCCGTAGATAGTCCGGTTAGCTCAATGGAGCTTGAGATACAATAACTCAAGTTGCTACCTATAAGTTTTAGACATGCAAACACCGTTTTTTTATAGAGAATAATGCATATTTCGCAAGTTTTCGTAGCGCAAACTTTATGAAGATTAAGAAAATATTTCGGTAATATTTATTTTTTCAAACCCGGTAGGTGCGGTTTCCTAACCACACTTTGAATAGTAATAAGTCCAGGCAGTGTGCTGAAACAAAAGTAATAGCAACACACCGTATCATCCAACGGTAACGCGCAATGTTAGATTTTAAACCCCCCAAACCGAACATGACCACTATAAAGGTTGCACAAGCACTTATACCTCTTGCCAACCGATTGTTTTTGAAGGGGTTAACGATTGACATTGATGCAGAGTCGATTGCCCAATTAAAATCGATTCATAGAAATCCTACGGTAATAGTGCCAAACCATGCGGCATCCGAAGACCCTGCCGTAGTCTTTCTATTGTCAAAACGGTTATCTCAGCCATTTTATTATATGGCAGCATGCGAAGTTTTTGACAGGGGAAAACTGGGTGGAATCCGTAGTTTTGTAATGCAACGGTTGGGTGTGTACTCAGTTGTGCGAGGCACAGTGGATAGAAACGCTTTCCGAACGACACGCCAACTTTTATGTGAAGGTAAATGGCCACTTGTCATCTTTGGAGAGGGAGAAATATCACACCAGAATGACACTGTCATGCGTTTTGAGAGAGGCGTCACACAGCTCTGTTTCTGGGCTTTGGATGACATGAAGAAATCCGACATCAACAAGCCTCTCTATGCTGTGCCTATTGGTATCAAATATCGCTATACACAAGATATGTGGAATACCATTGATACGGCACTTACAGAATTAGAGCGAAATATTCTCCCATCTGCTTCGCGTACACCGGTAGAACGTTATCAACGATTGAGACGGATTGGGATTGCAGTCCTGAAAACGCTTGCAGATGAATACCAATTCAAAATAGAACTGACCACCTCTCTTAACGAGCAAATTCAGGGCCTCAAGGAACAGATATTATCACACGCTGAAAAAATTATGGGTATCCATTCTGATAACGATGTTCTTACTCGCGTTCGTGCTTTGAAGAATCTTGTTGATGCTGAAGTCTATAGAGATGTTGACGAGATGACAGCGTATGAACGAAAAATTCATGAAGAACTACTCCAGAAATTTCAACAATTCTATCCAGATTTGAATCGATTAGTTAATTTCATAGCGATTTCCGATGGATATGTTGCTGAAGAACATTCACCGGAACGTTATCTTGAAGTGATATTCAGGTTGGAAAAAGAGGTTTTTGGTGCAGCAAAAATGCGGGGACCGCGCGTTGCGTCGATTCGCGCTGGCGAACCAAAAAATCTTTTAGAACATTACGATACCTATAAATCGAACAAAAAAGAGACAGTCGAACAGATTACGACTGAACTTGAGATGGATGTTCAGAATTTGGTTACTGGATTATCATAAGAACATAACCTATACTTAGGTAGGAAGTCAAAAGGTCTAAAGTTGTTCATAAATCGGAATGTTGGTGTCAACTTTAGTAAATTTCTTAAAAATTATTCCTATTAGGAGGAAAACATGGCAAAAAAATTGTCAATTGGAAGTTGGGCTTACGCGTTTGGACCTTATGAAGATAACCCCGTCCCGTTTGATGATGTCGTCAAACGGCTCGGAGAATTGGAATTTGATGGAATAGAGATCGGTGCATTTAAACCGCATATTGACATCAACGATTATCCGATGAAAAGTGATCGAGATGCTGTAAAAGGGTTGATTAGCTACTACGGCTTAGAAGTATCTGGCTTAGCAGCAGATTTTTGGTCGCACCCTGGTCCGGCAACTGACGAAGCACAAGAGGACGATAAGTACTTTAAATTATTCAAAGAGAATCTCCAACTCGCCCTTGATCTCGGATCGCCTTCGATTCGTGTAGACACTGTTACCGATGCTGAAACAGACCCAGGTGTTGAACGTGAGGTAGCATGGGATCGGATTGTTTCCCTCTGGAGACGCTGTGCCCAAGTCGCAGAGGACCACGGCGTGCTAATGCTCTGGGAATTTGAACCCGGATTCATGTTTAATAAACCGAGCGACATTATTAATTTACCAAAGGCAGTGGATCACCCGAATTTCAAGGTGATGTTTGATACATGTCACGCGCAGATGTGTGCGACTGTTGGGTCACGACAGGTAGGTGAAAAAGAGACGCTTGGCGATAATGGCGTGATTGAACTTGCACGGCAACTCAAAGGGGAGATCGGTCATTTTCACCTGATTGACTCCGACAACACGCTGCATGATGACCATACCAGTACGCACGCACCCTTCGGGGATGGTGTACTGGACTTTGATGCAATCATTCCTGTCATTATGGATGAAACTGGATATGATGGGGAATGGTTCTCAATTGATCTCTGTTTTTGGCCGAATGCCTGGGATGTTACGGAAGACGCTAAGAAATTCCTTACCCCCTATTTAGAACGGTATTAAAAATTTTCCAGAGGAGAAATGGCGCGGTTTCAAACCGCGCCTATTAAAAAATATCAACGGTGAGATAATCGAGTATTAGGGATGATTTCAAATGAACAGAACAACAATTATGCTGAGTTTAGAAATATCTTATACATCCCATAGAATAATAAATGCTTAACCTGCGCGCATTAGATCCCTTAATAGAACTATCCTTTGAAGAAGACATCGGTATAGGTGATATAACGACAGAAGCAACAGTGTCGTTATATCAAAAAGGTATAGGCACTCTGCTTGCAAAAAGTGGAGGTGTTGTCGCAGGACTGCTTGTAGCTGAACGGGTATTTGCAAAATTAGATGGGAAGTTGACATTTCGTGCTTTTGTTAATGATGGTGATGTAGTTACTGCTGGGACGCCTATTGCTGAGATTCAAGGCAGTGCCAAGACAATTCTAACTGGTGAACGGGTCGCTCTTAACTTCCTACAACGACTTTCAGGCGTAGCAACGTTAACATCACAGTTTGTTAAAGCGGTCGCAGGCTACGATGTCAAAATTGTTGACACACGCAAAACAACGCCAGGTTGGCGGGCACTTCAGAAGGACGCAGTCCGCGTCGGTGGTGGACACAACCATCGCTTTGGGCTTTACGATGGCATACTAATTAAGGATAACCACATTGTCGCTGCTGAGGGGATTCGTAATGCCATTCAACGTGCAAGAGAAACTGCTCCACACACCGTAAAAATCGAGGTAGAAGTAGAAACAATTGAACAAGCTAACGAAGCACTTGATGCGGGAGTTGACATTTTACTTTTAGATAATATGTCACTTGACATGATGCAACAAGTTGCCCAATTGGTTGGTAATCTCGCAGTTACTGAAGCCTCAGGAGGGATTACTTTGGAACGTGTGCAGGCTGTGGCAGCTACCGGTGTTGACCTCATTTCAGTTGGTGCTTTAACACATTCAGCAATGCCGCTGGACATCAGTTTAAAGTTAACGCTGGACAGGGGATAGAATGTTCACAATTGAAAACTACTCCATAGGCTGTAGAACAAAGGATAATAATTAGTAATGCAAGCCCCTATGAGCCGCGAAAATATGATTCGCGGTGTTATCCTTTTTACGTTATTTACGCTTGCCGGGTTATTGCTAAGTTTTGTATGGAGTGGTACACAAGATATAAAAAGCGGTGCAGAAGATTTAAAACAGGTCTTTCTGCAGATGCGATATAAATTTCTGATTGCCACGTGCGTATGCATGTTCATAGATTGGTTGTGCGCGGGACTCCGATTCCATATTTTCGTACGGTTAGTAACTCCAACAATTAGATTTCGCGATAGCTTCAGGGCACTTTTAGCAACACTTTGTGTATCTGCTATCACGCCGTTCCAAACTGGCGGAGTTGGTCATCTGTATATTTACTCTCGATCCGGTGTTCCGCTGTCAGGCGCCATCACAGCAGGTATCGTTGCCTTCCTCTCTACCTTGGTCATCCTCATCTTTTCCGCCGCTGGTATTTTGTTATTAGATCCGAGTTCTCTACCGGAAGAGACCACGTTGATAAGTTTGTTGGGGTTTGTGATATTCGGGTTGGTATTTACAACATTTTTACTGTTGCTATTCAAGCCGGAAATTGTTCTCCGTATATTTAATTGGCTTTGCAATGCTGTAGGCCGAAAGTTTAAATCCGTTGCGCCTTTCTTAAAGCGTGCGACGTCGAAAGTAGAGCAACTCATCACTGAACACAAAACTTTTGCGACTAAGCTTCTACGCCATCATAAATGGACTTGTGTGCTTAGTCTGGTGCTTACGTGTGGCTTCTTCAGCGCTCGAATTATTGGCAGCTACTTTATAGTAAAAGCATTTAACGAAAATGTGTCCCTATGGGACCTCGGTATTGTTGGCATGCTGCTGAACTTTGTTGTTCTGTTTATGCCAACGCCTGGTGCAAGCGGATTTGCAGAGGGTACAACAAGTTTATTAATGAAAAGTCTTATAGGTGGAAAATTTATTACTCCGTTTGTTTTGTTGACGCGATTTTTTACCGTCTACTGTTCAGCCGTTATTGGTGGAATTGTAATTAGTTTACAATTGGCAAAGGATTTCAAAATCAGTAAATCGGGCGTAGCCGAAGACGCTGCCCCGCAGGTGCAAGCTCACCCAGAGAGGAAAAATAAAAAAGGACATAACTGAGAGAATGGTTGTCGGTTATCTGCAAAGAGTGTGTCTTCCTTAGGTTCTTTGCCGACAGTTGATAATCATGGCACTCTGTCCGAAAGGAAAATCATGGCAAATAATATTGAAAAAATTGATCCCAAAACAACAAAACTTGGTTGGATTGGGACTGGTGTGATGGGACGTTGGATGTGTCAACATCTGATGGACCTTGGATACGGAACGACTGTCTACAACCGCACGCAGGCTAAGGCACAACCTTTGATTGATGCTGGTGCAGCGTGGGCAGATTCATCGAGCGAAGTCGCAGCTGCTTCGGATGTGATATTTACTATCGTTGGGTTTCCACCTGATGTACGTGAGGTATATCTGGGCGATAGCGGTATTCTGAAAGGGGCAAAAGCCGGAAGCATCATTGTTGATATGACGACAACTGAACCGTCTCTCGCCCAAGAGATTTACGCTGAAGCTAAAGAACATGGTGTCGCTTCTGTGGATGCACCGGTTTCAGGTGGAGATGTGGGCGCGCGTGAAGCGCGTCTTTCTATTATGGTTGGGGGTGACGATTCAGCAGTACAAGCCATTATGCCGCTCTTCTCCGCTATGGGGAAAAACATTGTGCACCAAGGGGGTGCTGGTGCTGGGCAGCATACCAAAATGTGTAACCAGATTACTATCTCTGGCACGATGATTGGCGTATGTGAAGGTCTAATCTATGGGCACAAAGCGGGTTTGGACCTGGAAACAATGCTATCGTCAATTAGTGGCGGGGCAGCTGCGTGTTGGTCGTTAGACAATTTAGCACCGCGTGTCCTAAAGCGTGACTTTGATCCAGGGTTCTTTGTAGAACACTTTATCAAAGATATGAGTATCGCTTTGGATGAGGCAAGAAAAATGAATCTGAGTCTTCCAGGGTTGGCATTGGTACATCAGCTTTATACTGCAGTGCAAGCGCAGGGACATGGGCGCTTAGGCACACAAGCTTTGCTGCTTGCATTGGAGCAGATGTCTGGAACAGAAGTGAGTTAATTACATCAAGTCGTTTATAGTGAAACCTAAAAATATGTGTCCCTCTCTGGTAGGTGCGGTTTCCTAACCAATTCAGAATACCATACGCGTATTCTGACATACCCATTTCCCAGACCCATCGGGTGCAATTAGGAAATCGCACCTACCGTAGTGTCCAAATAATTATTGGTTTCACTATAATAAATTAATCTTCATTCAAGGGGGAATGCATCCGTCCTGATTAAGCAAGTTGCATAACTCGTGAACTTGTGGTATCATACTTTCACATCAAGTAAGAATTTTCGAGCTTATAGGAGCATTGCGGTATTCACCAACGTGTGGAAACCGTATAAAAGAGATGCAATTAGAAACTGCAACATTTGGTGCGGGCTGTTTTTGGTGTGTTGAAGCAGTTTTTCAACAGTTGGAAGGCGTTCATAAAGTTGTCTCAGGTTATACAGGTGGCACGACTGTAAATCCAAGTTATCGCGCTGTCTGTGAAGGGATGACCGGACACGCAGAGGTGGCGCAAATAGAATTTGACCCAGAAGTGATTTCTTTTCAAGAACTGTTGGAAGTTTTCTGGCACACACACGATCCGACAACATTAAATCAGCAAGGAAACGATGTCGGCACACAGTATCGTTCTGCGATCTTCTACCATGCTGAAGCACAACGGAGTATTGCTGAAGAATCTAAAGCAAAGATGGATAAATCTGGGATGTGGGACGATCCGATTGTCACTGAGATTACCGAAATTGATGTTTTCTATCCGGCTGAAGACTATCACCAAAACTATTTTCAGTTGAATCCGAAACAACCGTACTGTCAATTTGTAATTCACCCGAAGATGAAAAAGTTTACAAAGGACTTTAAGGATAAACTTAAATCCAGCTAATGTTTTTGATAAAGATCAAGAAAACGTTCTTTATTATCAAACCTTTATTTTTCTGTTAGGAGGTAACAGTATTGAAACCGAAATTTATAGGCGTAATATTGATTGTTACATTTTTTCTATGTTTCATCGCGGGCAATGTGATTTCCCAAGAAACAGAACCACCAACAGAGACAGAACAATCAATAGCTGTCCAAGTTGAAACACCCCGACGTGTTACAATCGTCTCAGAAAAGAGTTACAACGGATTTTTACAACCACGTGCCGAAGTTAAAGTGTTTGCTAACATTCCAGGTAAAATCGTTGCGCTCAGTGCGGAAGCAGGACAAAAGGTAGCAAAAGGGGATATGCTTGCCCAGAGCAGTGCGCGTGAAGCAAGCATCGCCGCAATAAAAGCTGAAGTTACATTAAGCGTTGCAAAGTCGCAACTCACAACGACAGAAGCAAACGCACAGACGCGCGTTGAAACGCAACTTGTGACAGCGAAAGAAGCAGTTGCGGAGGCGAAGGCAAAACTTGAAGAAACAAAATCACTCGCTGAGATCCGGATTCGTAATACGTTATTACAAGCGGAATCCAGCCTCAAAGTTGCTAAGTCAAACTTAGAACGATCGAAAATTAGTTCAGAGCAGGGCCTGGAACGGGCAAAAGCAGAGTTTACCAAAACAACTTCAGATTTTGACAGGGATAAAGAACTTCACGAAAAAGAACTTATCAGTGATAGCGCGTTTGAATCATCAGAAACGCGCTACAAACTGGGGAAAAGCCGATATGAAGAGGCAGTTGCCGCAGCAAATCAGTTTAAAGATGGTTCAGCCCAACTTGCTGTGGAGAAAGCAAAAGCAGAATTAGTTGTTGCACAGAAAATAGTTGAGAGCAAAGGATGGGAGCGTGAAATCGCTGCAGCTGAATCTAAAATTACGCAAGCGAAAGCGAATCTTGTTACTGCCCAAAAACTTGTGGATGCAAAAGCATGGGAACGCGAAATTGCAATCGCGAAATCTGCAGTCAGTGAAGCAGAGGAACAACTGAAGCTTGCACGGGAACAGGTGAATCAGGCAGCGATTATTTCCCCTATTGATGGTGTTATTGCGCAGCGTCACCATGAACTCGGAGACTATGCCAAAACCGCCGCTTCTTCCGGCCAACCTGTGTATACGGTTGTTGCCGTAGATGTTCTCAAAGCGGTTTGGACGGTACCTGTTAGCGATATAAACCGAATTAAGAACGGAAATATGGTGCTTATCTCAACGGCATCCGGCATTCAAAACATTATCGGGACAATTGATTTTATAAGTCCCACTGTTAAACAGGGAGAAAATACGGTTGTTGTTCATGCCACGCTACGTAATTCTGTAGGAATGAACGTTGAAAACGGTTCTCCTGCCCCAGTTGACAATAGCGCATTAAAACCGGGGACATCGATCACTATCTCCATCAAAACGGGTGAGCGGAAAAATGTCTTATTGCTACCGCGTCGTGCTGTGCTGCAAATTCAGAATGGAAAAGGAAACATTTTTGTCGTTGAAAAAGATGTGGCACGCCTAAAACAGATAAACGTTGGCGGCATATACGGTAGCGAAATAGAAGTGAGTTCACGTCTTGCACAAACAACGCGGGTGATAGCAGATGATCAGCATCAGCTTAAGGATGGCACTTCGGTGTCAGTTGTGCGGGATTAGAATGATGGCTCTGTTTGTTTTTAACTTATTAGTCTGTCCATTCTAATATTGCGGGTATAAGCGTTTTAATCGGATGCGCGCATCATCCGTTGTGAAGTGCCAGTCTACTTGCTTCGCTTCACTATTACGTCTTGTCTCCCAGGTTTTGTCTCTCTGCTTCCTCCGCTCCAAATGTTTTGGACAACGACAAAAGACTATGCGTATCCAAGTTATCACAGCCTAAAACCACACGCTTTGCTAACGGAGACACCTCATCCAATAAGACCCGAACTCCCTCCACCCAATCCGTTGCTGTGCGACACTCACGCACAGACACATATCGCCATCCCGCAAGTGCCTCTGTAAAAATGAAACGTTGTGCCGTGCCATTGCGTTTATAGTAAAATCTAAAAATATGTTTACACATCTTCTGTCCGAGTGATCTCCGAATCGCGACGAAACACTTTGATATTCGGGAATCGGGAGTTCCCTCCTACAAATTATCGGTAATTCTAATTTCTCAAACCCGGTAGATGCGGTTTCCCAAACCAATGCAGAGGACCACACGCGGAATCATGTAGAATACCAAACGCGCATTCTACATGATTCGGACGGTTGATTTGGCGTCCCCTGCTTTGTGCAGATAGGAAAGGACCGAATTTAAAAATTAATCTTCGGACAGTTTGCGGGACAAGGATAAATGGCAGTAGACCTGAAGTCTGTTCCTGTCTGTGTAGAAGCACCAAATAATTATGCACACCCCTCAGGTTAATTTGGTATAATACACGGAACAATATTTATGTTAAAATTAAAACCTTCTTCTGCATTAAATTCAACGTTAACAAAAATCTTCGATTTCGCTACCTATATCGGATTTATAATTTTTGTCCTATCACTTCCATTTGATTATTCACCGCTGTTCCTAAATATAGGAATGTCACTTATTCTATTCGGATGGGTGGGACGGACGATCTTAGAGCGGAAACGCAATTGGTGTCGGACTCCTCTTGATATTCCCATTGTGCTATTTTTAGGATTGGCGTTAGTGGCATCCATACTTGCGCCGCATTTTGCGAGTAGTAGTTTCGGCTATTTTTGGAAGTTGCTTCGTGCAATTCTACTTTTTTATGCGGTTATCCATAGCCGTTTGGGAATTCGGTGGCGTCATGTTCTGATCGCGTTTTTTGTTGCCGCTGGAATCAGTTCAACACTTGGTATCTGGTCCTACGTAAATGATGAGGGTTTAGCACACAGTTTGATGGGACAAGTCGGATTAGAATATCAGAGGGAATTTTCGGTAGGCGAAGGTTTTTCAGATGAATTACGTGGCGAATTAAGACAAATCAATATCCCACTTTCCCAGAGTGCGTCTATCTTACAGTCAAAAAAACCTGATGAATGGCGGATTGATGACTTAGCACGGAACAGACGCTACATAGTCCAAAAAGACGAAACACATCTTATAGTGTACATGATTGAACAACGTCTTGCAGGCACTTTCAAGGCACCGAATTACCTTGGCGCATACCTTGCGCTCAGTCTCCCTTATGTAATCGGTTATTTTGTTGCAAGTTGGCAATCACTACGTAAACAGAAGGATGGAATATGGATAATCTTTGTTCTCGGTATTCTTGTTGTCATGATGTTGACGAATCTGGCGTTAACGCTCACGCGTGGCGCATGGGTGAGTGTTACTATTGCAACAGTATGTATCGGTATTTACTTAGTTGTGAGTAAGTTATCAGGTGGTGGTTCTTTGAAACATGTGTTGATAGGGGGCACCCTAATAATAACGATTTTAGGTGTCTGCGTATTTCTGATGCCTCAGCATATTAAGACACGTTTCAACACTATGATAGTGCAACCTGCAGGTTTTATGGGAGAACGCCCACAGTGGTGGCGCACCTCACTTGAACTCATTCAGAAATATCCTATTACTGGCATTGGATTAGGTAGGTTTCGCCATGAAGCACAATTGAACGCACCGCCTGATCTGTCCGATGTCCCTTATCATGCCCACAACATCTATCTGCATATCGCAGTTGAACACGGTATCCCTTCTCTATTCCTGTTTTTATGGATCGTCGGTCTAATTTGGAAGCGGATTTGGGCAATCCGTTCTATAATGGATATTGAAGGACTTTTTTGGAACATGGGGGCGTTTATCGGTGGAAGCGGATTTTTGATCTCTGTGCTTACCTACGGCACAGTAGATTATATATTTCATCACCGTTCAATATTGCTTTTCTGGTTTATCATCGGCATAATATATTATATCCAACTACATAAGGACGAAATACATGAAAAAAGACTTGAAACCGATTGACATGTCTTCTGTGAAAACTTATCCACTACAGGATCGCATCAACAAAGTTTCTGTTAAGGATTTTGCCACTCTTCCTGCCAGAAAAACGGACCTGTCGTCATTTCTATCGTCTCTTCCAAAAATTCTCAAGGGACAAGACTTTTTAGAACTCATTGACAAAATTGTTACTGCCCATCAACGTGAAAAAGCAGTTATTGTGATGATGGGTGGGCATGTTATTAAATGTGGCTTATCACCGCTTTTAATTGCATTAGCAGAACGCGGTGTGATAACCGGTTTTGCCTTTAACGGAGCAAGCAGCATTCACGATTTTGAGATTGCCCTCATCGGTGAAACTTCAGAAGATGTATCTGCTTACCTACAGACAGGGCAGTTCGGGATGTGGGAAGAGACAGGAAAACTAATGAACGAGGCGATTCAGCATGCCGTTGGGACAGACATCGGCATGGGGGAAGCATTAGGTAAAAAACTAATAACTTTAGACGCACCTTACAACGCTTATAGCCTTCTCGCCGCAGGAATTCAACATGATATTCCGATTACTGTCCATGTTGCTATCGGTACAGATATTATCCATCAGCATCCATCTGCGAATGGTGCTGCTATTGGTGAGGCAAGTTTTACCGATTTTCGTTTGTTGACACAACTTGTGACACAGTTAGAAGATGGAGGGGTAGTTCTTAACTTCGGTTCGGCAGTAATTTTACCAGAGGTGTTTCTAAAGGCGTTAACTATTGCTCGGAATCTGGGGCATACCGTATCGCAATTCACTGCTGCCGACTTTGACATGAATCAACAGTATCGTCCCTTAGAGAATATTGTAAAACGTCCAACTGAGATGGGAGGAAAAGGTTATACGTTCACGGGGCACCATGAGTTGATGATTCCGCTTTTGGTGCAGGCAGTGCTTTCTCAAATTTAAATATGTTGATAGCAAAATCTAAACATTATAGTAAAACCCGTAATTATTTACATACTACGGTAGGTTAGGAAACCGCATCGACCAGGAAGTGTGCACATATTTTCAGGTTTCACAACAATACACTCTCTTCTGATTTGCAGGCTGTTGTAGTCACACAAAGCATTACACATCTTCGCGCCGTCCCACGGGGTAACAAATCAACGCCAAGGACAACTTACACACTTGGCGTTGATTTACTACTGCAACACTCTAATCTTTATATCAAACTCATATTACACAGACCGTTTTTTATACAACATGTGCCGAATCAGTTTCAGACGCTTCTTTTTTGAATCATTACAGTTATTTAAAGTATCTTTTACCTCGACTAACAAGGCACGGGCAGCTTGTAACTGCGGCAGGGATGGAGTTTGCAGATAGATTTTCAACAATTCTTTTCTTTCGGTACTATCCATTTCATCTTGCGATTCAAGGATTTTACGATATCGTGAATAGTCCATATTTTATGTCTCCAATTTTTATGTGTCTCCAATTTTTATGTCCGCTGTTGTATTTTAAAGTTTTTGCAATTCACTGTATGAAACGGCAATCGGTTCTGCCGCGTTTAAGTCAAGGGTAGTTTTTACGTGTTGATGTTCTTTGGTTGCCGCTGCTTCGGATTGTCCCTGAAATACGGTTTCTAATTCAACGAATTCCCCCAAACCTTCAACTATGTCTAAATGAATTCGGGTGTTGTTATACATCCACAACGATCGTTGTTTTTTGACAATTGTTTTTATTCCTAACGCAGTAGCGAATAGATTTTTTAGTACTGTAGGTTCAGCAATTTTACAGAGTTGATATATACTGTAGCGAGACTCAAACTCATTCGGACGTTCATAGTAAATAAGCCAACCTTCATCTGACTCATCTGTTTCGCGTAGCTTTAGCCTACCTTTCGGATTTTCAAAATAAGTATCCACTTGGTGTATCGTTTCACGGTGCGTTGCCTCTAATTCAGCCAGCTTTGGCAGGAGCGTTTCAAGCGACTTATAACGCACTTTAAACTCTAAGTTTTTTGCCATTGTTTGATGTTAATCGTTATTATTAGTGAACTCTACAACTTAAGTGTATAGTACTACACACCGTAGGTATCACTCAAGTTCCATAAAATCTAAATCCTCTTCGGTTTGGTAACTATTAACACAGGAGCGGTTGCATCGTTCTCCCTGTGCCTGTAACCCACAAACGCGATGTTTCAAACGTAGTGAACTTACCAAACAGGTTCGCAATTGCTCAGGGTCAAAATGCCGTCCCATCAAGAAACTGTAGCTGCCCCTTTGCATGAGATAACGTGCCAAATTGTCATCAGAAACAATTGAGATGATTTTAACGTGGGATTGATATCTATTAATAAATTCAAAGATGCGATTACGGCGATATCGTGTAAAATCTGCAATTACCATACGATATTTTGCCAGCTTCAACATGGCGACTGCCCGCGAACTGCGTCCTATAACATCATATCGATAGTTTTCTGATTCAACCACATTTACGATTTTGTCCCGCACATCACGATTATAAGATATGACCAACACATCACCTTTCAATTGAGAAATAGTGTGGCTCTCTTGAATTTCAAGTGGGAGGAGTGCATCATTAACTCGCCATCGCAAACGTCCGCGTGCTTCACGCATCTGTCTTTCTACTTGGGCAAGTTTCTCCTCCATTTCTGGACGTCGTTTTTTCGATCTTCGCATAATAGATTTAGTCCCTTTTTAATCCATGGATATACGCATTTGAAGCGCTCTTATGTTGGCCAGTGAAAGACAAGATACCCCATAATACGTAATCCTTGGTAAATTTAATAACGAATTATTTTCAAAAAGAATTCATAATTTTTCAAAATTTGACCAACTTCAAAGTTATCACTATGTTTTAGGTGTGATAAACCCATTTTTTCTTGTAAAAAAACAGAGTGTGCTATAAAATAACGACAGTTCTTTTGCTCCTATACTTCAAGATCCCGCTTCTATCTATCGCCAAAACTGCATGCTTACTAACAAACAGAGTAACATCAACACCTACAATTTTCTGCTTGTTACATATTATAGACACATTTGTCGTAAAAAAGATAGTAAAAACATCTTGTTTCATTGTCATGTTCATTATAACGTATTTAAACCGAAAAGGGTAGAAAATGATCGACATAACGCCAACATCTCAAATTCCGATCCCAGCACATTTTGATTCTGATCAGGTAGGACAAGTTTGGCGCGTTCCGTATCAAGAGCGGTTGCAAGAGGCTCGTGCATGGGCACAACAATACGACATTCCCTCCGCATCTAAAGATACCTTCTGTACCTGCTTGCTGCTTGTTGATGTCCAAAATACGTTCTGTATTCCAGATTATGAACTGTTTGTTGGAGGCAGATCGGGAAATGGGGCTGTTGAAGATAATGTGCGTTTGTGTGAGTTCATCTATCGCAATCTTGCGCATATTACTAAAATCGCTTGTACACTGGACACGCATACTGCAATGCAGATATTTCACGAAATTTTCTGGATTAACGATGCGGGAGGACATCCCGTTCCACTACAGACGCTTATCACACAAGCGGACATTGAAACAGGAAAATGGCGTGTCAATCCGGCAGTTGTTGAAAGTCTGGGAGGTGATGCCGAGCGGTATGTATGGCTCAAAGAATATGGCGAACATTATGTCAAAACCCTTACGTCTGACGGTAAGTACCCGCTTACGATATGGCCCTACCATGCCATGCTTGGTGGAATCGGTCATGCTGTTGTTTCTGCTGTTGACGAAACGTGCTTTTTTCATGCAATTGCTCGCAACAGTCAAACTCACTATGAACTCAAAGGTCGAAACCCGTTGACTGAAAACTATTCAGTTTTGCGACCAGAAGTGCTTTATGATGCAGAAGGGAAACCTATTGCGCAAAAAAACAGTGATTTTTTGAAGACGTTATTAGAATATGACCGTGTGATTATTGCGGGGCAGGCAAAAAGCCACTGTGTCGCTTGGACGGTGAGTGATCTACTTACAGAAATTCAACAAACGGACCCAACGCTTGCAGAGAAAATCTATCTAATGGAAGACTTGACCTCACCGGTTGTTGTACCAGGTATTGTAGACTATACAGACTCTGCAAATGCAGCTTTTGCCCAATTTTCTGAAGCGGGAATGCATATAGTCAAATCAACAGAACTGATTGAAAACTGGGATTGAATGCATACGTAGTACAACAATTCAGAAGTTTGTCCCTACAGTGATGAAAGGAGATGGTTATGAAAAAAAGGCAGTTAGAGATAATAACCTTTACCCGCTTGTCGGGAATGATGTTTTTACAATTCGCTGTATGGGGCGCATGGGCGGTACTTATTGCCGGGCACATGGAAAATCTTGGGTTCACAGGCAAGCAAATTAGTTATGTCTTTGGTACCACCGCCATCGGTTCAATCATTTCACCTATTATTGCAGGATGGGTAGCGGATCGTTTGATGTCTGCTCAGCTGTTTGCTGCTATTTCGCATATACTTAGCGGTGTTTGCCTTCTTATTGCATGGAAACAGACAACATTTCCAATGGTGTGGCTAATGATTTTCCTGCACGCTATACTCTATATGCCCACTATCGCCCTAACTAACTCAATAGCTTTCCACCACATGGGACAGTCAGATAAATTTGGGAATATCCGGGTCTTTGGAACCATCGGATGGATCGTAATCAATTGGGGATTGAGCTGGTATCTTCGATATTGGGAAAACAGAGAACCTCACCTTCCGCACGTTGGCGACTGTTTACTTTTCGGGGCTATCATTTCCTTCATAATGGGGGCATACTGCCTGACCCTACCTAACACACCACCAAGCAAAGAGGCAAAAAATCCTTACGCTTTTCTTGAAGCCTTCTCCCTTGCCTCAAATAAGAACTTCGCCGTGCTTCTGTTTATTTCCTTCCTCGTTGCCATTGAATTACCTTTTTATTACAATTTAACTTATCTGTTTTTGACTGAGGTGGAGCATGGTGTAGGATTGGCACCGAGTAGCGCAAATTTAGCGATGAGTTTAGGACAAGTAGCTGAAGTTGTTCTAATGTTGTTGCTATTTCCATGTTTACGGCGTTTTGGAATGCGGGTAACCATCTTTTTAGGGATTCTTGCCTGGCCAGTTCGCTATGCTATCTTTGCCATAAGTGAACCGGTATGGTTAGTCATCGGGTCGCAAACATTACACGGCATCTGTTATTCCTTCTTTTTCGTTGGTGGGATGATTGCAATTGAACGACTAAGCCCGCAAGATATTCGCGCAAGCTCCCAAGCACTACTCCTCTTTTTTACCAATGGACTCGGCATGCTTGTCGGACATATTGTTAGTGGACGTTTGCATGATTACTTCGCCTATCCTGATGAAGGCCACGCATGGGCAAAAATTTTTACGGTACCAATTGTCTTGACTGTTATTGCCGCTATTCTTTTCTTTATATTGTTCAATGAGCAGAAATATCAAAAGGACGCAGACACCTTATAAAACATTGAATGTAACAAATTGAGGTGAAAATAATGTTAACATGTAAAACACTCAAATTTCGTTCTATTGAAGGGGAGTTAGGCGTCTCAGCGATGAAGAATTGGTGCGTTGTTATCTCTGATGATGCAGCTGCCTCAGAAAAATATGCCGCTGAAGAATTCCAAAAATGGTTTAATCAATCAACCTTGTTGGAATTGCCACTTGAAACCGCACAAGAAAACACCAGCCACAATGAAGGTCGGGTTAATATCAGTGCATCTTCCACGATGGATGATGAGGAAATCCATATTACGGTAGAAAATAGTCAAATTCAGATTAGCGGAGGCTTACCGCGAGGTGTTCTCTACGCAGTCGACCAATTTCTTGAAGAATTAATCGGAGTCCGATTTTTAACCGCTGACCATACATACATTCCAGATGCGTCTGAACTGGAAATCCCTTGTGGTAGTTACACATATAACCCACCGTTCTCATTTCGTTGGAGTTACTACCGTGAGAACTCAAATGCGCCGGAATTTGCAGCAAAACGAAAAGTCAATACCGTCACAGATGCTAAA
Organism: Candidatus Poribacteria bacterium; assembly: GCA_022825825.1. GTDB lineage: Bacteria > Poribacteria > WGA-4E > WGA-4E > WGA-3G > MSPOR6. Next base: position 93,810 of record JAJDWA010000040.1, on the reverse strand, counting down.
AACCTGGGTGGAAAAACGGGTCAACAACTTATCAATCATTCATTCCATGTGCTCGTTCCCTACGGCACGTACGGTGAAAATCATCCAGAGTATTACGCTTTAGTAGATGGCAAAAGAGACACTAATACACACGGTGGTGGCCCGCAATTGTGCGTTACCAATCCAGAAGTTATTGAGATCGCTGCTACAACAGCAATTCAACATCTCACCGACAATCCCAATGTAGCGAATATCAGCGTGAGTCAAGCAGATACAGCAGCATACTGCAAGTGTGAACGTTGTGAAGAGCTAAATGAAGCAGAAGACACACCGATGGGTTCGCAGTTGACGTTTGTCAACGCGGTTGCAGGGCGTATTGAAAAAGTCCATCCAGATGTCAAAGTCGGGACACTTGCATACTGGTATACTCGAAAACCACCCAAGACTGTTCAACCACGACACAATGTGCAAATCCAACTCTGTAGTATTGAATGCTGCACGCTTCATGCCATTGACAACCCAGATTGTGAACAGAATCAGGCGTTTTGCGCAGATACGAACGAGTGGGGGAAAATCTGTAATGACATCTGGATTTGGAATTATAATACCAACTTCCGTTCCTACGATTTACCGTTTCCAAATCTGAGGAGTATTGGACCTAATGTCCGCTACTTTTTACAGAACAATGCAAAAGGTGTTTTTATGCAGGCAAACGGCAACGGGTTAACGGGAGAATTCTCTGATTTACGAAATTATCTAATTTCGCGTCTCCTCTGGAATCCACACCTTGATGATCAAGCAGTCTTAACCGAATTTGTGGAACTTCACTACGAATCGGCTGCACCTGCTATTCTGGCTTACATCAATTTTCTCCACGAAAACGTTGAAGAGAGAAATCTACATCCGAGATGTTTTCCAAGTCCAGAGGATGTTGGCTTAGACCCAGAAAATGCGCAGCGTGTCTTTGACTATTTCCAAAAAGCGTTAGCACTCGCAGCAAATTCCGAAATCCAAGCACGTGTTGAAAAAGCGTCTATTCCTGCATACAAAGCGATGCTGGTAGCAGGCGGAGAAATTGATTTGCAACGGCGACGCGCCTTGATCGCTGAGTACATTGCACTGTGTAAACGCTACGGATTGACTCACACAGCAGAACATCAAGCGGCTGAAGACTATTTTGAAGAATTGCACAAACAATAGAGGTCAGATATCTACTACTCCAATAACCATAATCCTTGACATCAACTCCATTTTAGAATATACTTAAAACAACGAGATTGAATCATTATAACTTGATACTGGGAGATGAAACGATGCAGAAAAAAATACAATCTGCGCCGGCAATAGTCTATCCGGAATCGGACGGTATGCCTATGGCAGAAACAGATAGACATAGAGACTTGATGATTGATTTAATTCAGACGCTAAAACACCATTTCTGGCAGGCTAACGATGTTTATGTATCTGGCAACCTATTCATATATTATGAAGAGGGAAACCCAAGGAAATCTATATCACCTGACGTATTCGTGGTTTTTGGCGTAGAAAAGAAACTGCGGAATACTTATCTGACGTGGAATGAAGCTAACACCCCCGATTTTGTGCTGGAAGTTGCGAGTCCAAACACCTTTAGAGAGGATATGGGAAAAAAGAAAGACCTTTACGCCTCCTTGCTTGCGGTAAAAGAATACTACATCTACGATCCGTTGGGTCAGATCGTTCCGAGTTTTATCGGGTACCGGTTGATTGATGGCGAATACCAAGAGATCGAATTTGTAAATGATCGACTCCCATCGGCAGTGTTAGGTTTGGAGTTAGGGGAACATGAGGGGGTGTTAAGGTTATATGATCCTAATAATTCGCAATGGCTGCAAACACCACCCGAACGCGCTGAAACTGCCGAAGCACGCGCTGAAACTGCCGAAGCACGCGCGCAACAAGAAGCCTTCGCACGACAAACTGCCGAAGCACGCGCTGAAAACGCTGAGGTGGCACTTGCCAGGGCGTTAGCGGAACTTGAACGTCTTCAAGCCGAAAGAAATAATTGAAACCCAATTTTTGGGGATATTCGTTCAGAGACTTCCCACCACGCGTCTCGCCTATTTTGTTGCTGTTTTTTATTTGAACACTAAGAGACAGGCGATGGGCAAACGCTATATTCGGTTTTCTTGATAGCGTGCAGAGTATATCGGAAGTTATCGGGAGAATTAACAGATGTTTGATTTCCGATCCCCCCTCTTCTTAATATTACTCGTTGCTATCCCCTTTCTTATTTTCGGACAATGGCGCACAAACGTTATAGCAGCAAAGTGGCGAAAACGAACCACTTTTCTTCTCAGATGTGCTGCGCTTTTATGTGCGATCCTTGCCTTAGCAAATCTCCAACAAACTCGTACAGAACAACGTCTTGCAGTAGCATTCCTACTTGATATTTCCGATAGCATTGCACCTTCCCAAGAAGAAAAAGCTATTCATCAAATTAATGAGGCTATAGCAAAATTGAAACCGACTGATCAATTTGGGGTTATCAGTTTTGCACAGGAGACATCCGTCATAATTGGGATGGGACCAGCACACGAGCAACCACCACTAACATCAGTTCTGAACGAATCACCTGTTGAGCAAGATTCTACAGATATTCTCTCAAGTCTCAAGCGAGCACTTGAACTACTGCCTGCCAATTATCATCGACGGATAGTGCTTTTTAGCGATGGCATACATAATCTCGGTAGTGCCTCCGTCACAGATTTTTTACCGCTGTTTTCTGCAAGTGATATAGAAATTATGACGGTCCCTTTAAATACCGTAAAAGATGCTATCCGTATCCAAGAATTGCAGCTGCCGAATCAAGTTAGAAAAGAGCAGTCCTTTGCAGTCCAAGCAATCGTTGAATCTGATGGGAGTATTCCAAAGGTAACAGCAACGCTCTACCACAATGACGTTCCAATTCCTGACATTGAATTTCCCTTGCAAAAAGGTAGAAATGTGTTAACTTTACCAACCCAACAGGTATCCGAAGATCTTCCCCATACTTATCAACTGAAATTAAACGTTAGTGACGAAATCCTTGAGAATAATCAAGCTTACGGGCTAGTGCAAATTCAGGATAAACCCCATATCCTATATGCCGAAGGTGATTTGGAACATGCTGATAAGCTAAAAGCAGTGCTTGAAGAGAACGGTTTTGTCGTAAATGTAATTTCCGCTGCTGAAATACCGATAGAACTGGTAACGCTTCAACACAACGATATATTGATACTAAGCAACATTTCTGCCGATACACTTTCATCTGAGCAAATGGACATTATAGATACTTATGTGCGTGATCTTGGGCATGGATTACTGGCTATCGGGGGAGACAACACTTTTGGTCCTGGAGGTTGGACAGACACAACGTTAGAACGCATGCTCCCTGTGGAGATGACGCCGCGTGAACAAAAAGATTCCGTAGCACTTATTTTTGTCCTTGATACATCGGGAAGTATGGCAAACTACGTTCGATCACAAAAGAAGATTGAACTTGCCATTGCGGCAATACGTGCCGGAATTCGAAATTTGGATCCGAAGGATCAGGCAGCGGTCCTCGGTTTTGATGTCAAACTTCGCAATATTTCTTCTCTCACATCAGATCACGATGCACTGATTGACGTAGTCGGCAGGCTCAAACCGACAGGTGGTACAACCGTTATGAAAGCGGCAATAGAAACTGCGGGCAAAATGTTAAATGCCTCCGATGCGAAACGGAAGCATATCATTCTTTTATCAGACGGAAAATCTGAGGGAGCATATTCTGAGTTTATTGACATAGCACAAAAGGTGGCTGAGGCACGTATCGGTATCACATCAATTGCGATTGGTGATACTGCCAAAGACTTACTTGAGGCAATCGCGAAGGCTGGAAATGGGCGGTATATACCTGTTCAAAATGTGCATGAATTACCAAAAGTTTTAATGGACGCTGTCCGAGAAACTCAAAATTATATTATTCAAGAGCAATTCCAACCGATAATAGTGAGTCCGACAACTCCAATTTTAGAAGGTATTGAAACGTTACCGCTCCTCCACGGATATGTTGCAACAGCAGAAAAATCCTCCGCACAGGTTTTTATAAAATCCCATGAAGACGAACCCGTTCTTGCCGGTTGGCACTATGGATTGGGAAAATCGATCGCATGGACATCGGATGTTAAACCAGTGTGGAGTAAAGATTGGATTCCGTGGTCAAACTTTGGCAAGTTTTGGGGACAAGTGATAAATTGGATTTTACCAACCGAAGGGGCAAAGACAGACTTTGATCTTATTGTTTCGCCTCGTAATGGTAGGGTAGAAGTTGTCATTGATACGCAATATGCGTCACCTACATCTTATACAGTTCAAGTTGCAGGTCCAAATGGAACAAGTCAATCTATTGATTTGCAGCAGGAAAGTTCTATGCGCTATGTCGGAACATTTCAGATGAATGATAGCGGATCCTATATTGTCACAGCAAAACGTGAAACCGATGACAGTAAACTGACGGAAAAGGTAACGCTTGCTTATCCTGCTGAATATGCAAACTTTAGTGTCAACCACACAATGCTAAAGAATCTTGCTGAGAAAACAGATAGTATTTATGAACCGACAGCAACTCAAATGGCTGCCCCCGCAGGTGTCTTAATTGAAAAGCAGGTGTCGCTTTCGCATACGTTATTAATTATTGCTGTTGCTCTGTTTGTTTTGGAAATGATTCTTCGACGGTTTAGCATAGCAAGCGGATATTTCGCAGAACTTCGGGCACAACTACGTAGGCAATCTGAGTCAGTTCTCCCCGAAACGCTAACACAACTTACACGGAAAAAAGCGGATGTTGACTCGCTTGCCAATAGCGACGTTTATGCAACCGTGGAAACTACATCCTCAAGTGAACGCTCAACCAATGAAAACATATCTGAAACAACACTTTCCCAATCAACAGAAGGAACTATGACACGCCTATTGGCTGCCAAAAACAGATCCCGTTCTGTGTAAATCTGACCGATTTTCCATTTCTATAACCTAAATTATTATCTTTGAGCATCAATCTGTTAGATTGTGCCATGAGTGCAAAAACTGAATTGCTACGAAATTTTCGCGAATCTATATTTCAAAAACGGTGTCTACATGTCTAAAATCTTGTCCGTAGCAACTTGGATTTCTATAATTGGCGGATAAAGTCGTCTTAAAAGACAGAAGGGCAATACTAATGCATTGCCCTTCTGTCTTTTGAATGATAGATTAGATAGCAACCAACATTGTGGCTACTAAACGACATAGTGTTACTTGGCGCCTTTTAATTTACCCCAAGTCGTGATGAGTTTATCCTTAGCTTCAACAGCAGTGCCCAAATCAGCAGGTGATTTATAGGCAGTTTCCGCGGTGCCTCGAATACCGAAGTGCATGCCCCAGCCACCGCCAGCATCACTGACTTTGACCAGCAATATGTTGTCACCTTTTTGCAGATTAACTGTAACCTCTTCTTGCCATCTGGATCTGCCACGGTTAACCGCATTACTGATAATGACTTCACCATTGAGCCAGGCTTTGATGGAATCATCACTTCCAGCTAACAATTGGACTTCCTTAGCTTCGTCAGCGACAAGTGTAACGAGCCCATAAGCTGTTATGTGGTCAAAAGCACCTTCTACTTCCATTATAGTAGCAATAGTATCAAGGTTTCCATCTTGTGGCAATTCAGCGAGTGTCCAATCGTGATCACCGAGGCTGTCGCCTTCAGCTGCACCAATTGTAGCTATCATCTCTTCGGTAACTACATCCTTGCTTGCAACGGCCAGTAAATCTACATCTGTGGCAGCTGCGCCGCCCTGTCCTTCTTCAGCTCGGGCAATCATCCAAAGCCAATCTGTCAAAATATCTACTACAGGGACAAAGGGCTGTTCAAGGATACCGACGTGCATGCCCCAACCGCCACCAGCTTCGCTGATTTTGACCATTATCAAGTTGTCACCTTGTTTCAGGCTAATTCCGAACTCATCTTGCCACATGCCACGTCCACGGTTGACAGCATTGGTAAAAGCGACTTCACCATTGACCCAAACTTTGATAGAATCATCACTACCGGTTTTCATTGTCGCCTCTTGTGCCTTATCCGATTTGTATGTATAAAGTGCGTATGAAGTAATATGATCCAACGCACCTTCTGCCATTCCCGTTTCATTGACAACAGTATTGATGTCACCGTTTGCGGGCAATTCAGCGAGTGTCCACTTATAATCTCCAACAACGTCCCCTTCTTTTGCGCCATTTTGAGCCACCGCTGCTTCAGTGACTTTATTATCGCTTGCATCTGCCAGGGAATCGATATCGGTAGCAGCTGCGCCACCCCCACCGTCCAATTTAACAATCATCCAAAGCCACGGACCGAGAATTTGTTCTTGAGCATCAGCCGTGCGTGGCATAACTGAAAGAATCATTAGAAACGCTAAACCTAATACAATTAGTTTCTTATACATGAGAAACCTCCATTTATTTTGTTAACAAAATAAAACAGTTAATTAACGTCATTTATCTTTAGAACATCAATTTCTAATTTATTTTAAAGATAAACGACTATTTCTTAATTAGTTTAACAAAAAACCTAAATTAAATCAAACTTAAAAAACACAAATAATTATACAATAATTTAAGGGTTTATACAAAGTTTAATTGTAAAAATTCTCTTTAAATAAAGAGAAAACCGAAAACAACACTTAGTGAGATATCAGATCAGATTACCGGATATTCTTAATTTGTGCCCATTGCGTTGTTAATTTGCCAACGGGTTCAACTGGTAGAATGGCATCAATCTCAGCAAGTTCATAGTCGCCACCTACACCGAAGTGCATACCCCATCCACCACCAGCTTCACTGACCTTTATCATTATCAAATTATTTCCTTTTTTTAGATCAATCTTGAAATGATCTTGGAAACTGTTATCATTCCCTCGGCCGCGGTTCGTTGCATGGGTATGAACGACTTCACCGTTAACCCAGACCTTAACTGAGTCATCACTACTGACACCCGTCGCCACGTTTGCTTGCGCTCTTTTCGTTTTGAGGATAATTAGCGCATAAGACGTTATATGATCAAGAGCACCCGCCGCCATACCAATGTTATTAATGAGGGCATTAATGTCCCCGTTATTGGTAAGTGTGCCAGGTGTCCACTCATAATCACCAACTTCGTCTCCTTCTCTTGCCCCGTTTTTGGCGACTTTCTCCTCGGTGACTTTTCCATCGCTGGCGTCATCAAGTGAATCAACATTGGTAGCAGCTGCGCCACCCCCACCGTTCAATTTAACAATCATCCAAAGATACGGACCAAGAATTTTTTGCTGAGCATCAGCAGTGAGCGTCATCACGGAAAGACTCATCAGGCAAGCCAACCCTATTATACATAACTTCCTGAACATTTACAAGACCTCCTATATATTAATTATGTAGTAGTTTTTCGGTCATTCTGATCTCTTTTCTGTCTGAATCTCGGAGAACACGGAAAATATTTTTGTGTTTCCATATTTACCTTTACAAGTAAACAGGTTGGATTATCAAAACATTTTTCTTTCCGTGTTCTCCACGCCTTCCGTGATTCAGACAACCAGATATTGGACTATAGGGTCAGATACAACATGTTAACATGTTGTATAGAACCAATTATTTCGCACCTTTCAATTTACCCCAGGTAGTGATAAACTTACCTGCTGCTTCAACACTTAGTCCTCCGGCGGGTGTATAGGCAGTTTCTACTTCACTTCGAACACCGACGTGCATACCCCAGCCACCGCCACGATCACTGACTTTGACCATTAACAGGTTTTTCCCTCGTTTCAGCTTAATTGTAAATTCATCTTGCCATCTGGATCTTCCACGGTTAACAGCATTTTTAAAAACGACTTCACCGTTGAGCCAGACTTTAATAGAATCATCACTACCGGTTAACATTTGGACTTCCTGAGCTTCGTCAGCGATAAGTGTAACGAGTCCGTAAGCTGTTATGTCGTCCAAACCACCTTGTACTTTCATTAGATTGGCAATTTCATCAAGGTTTCCATTTTGTGGCAAATCAGCAAGTGTCCACTCATAATCTCCGACCTCGTCCCCTTCAGTTGCTGCATCTCTGGCCACCTTTTTTTCAGTAACCTTATCCTTGCTTGCCGCGGCAAGAGAATCAACGTCGGTGGCAGCAGCGCCGCCTTGATTGCCGGGTTCTTTGACGATCATCCAAAGCCAATCTGTCAAAATATCTTCTATAGGAACGAAGGGCGTTTCAGAAATACCGACGTGCATGCCCCAACCGCCACCAGCTTCACTGACTTTGACCATTATCAAGTTGTCACCTTGTTTCAGGCTAATTCCGAACTCATCTTGCCACATACCACGTCCACGGTTCACAGCATTTTTAAAAACGACTTTACCATTGAGCCAGACTTTGATAGAATCATCACTACCGGTTTTCATTGTCACCTTTTGTGCCTTATCCGATTTGTATGTATAAAGTGCGTATGAAGTAATGTGATCCAACGCACCTTCTGCCATTCCCGTTTCATTGACAACAGTATTGATGTCACCGTTTGCGGGCAATTCAGCGAGTGTCCACTCATAATCTCCGACCTCGTCCCCTTCTTTTGCTCCATTTTTAGCTACCATTTCTTCGGTAACTTTGTCATTACTGGCATCTGCCAGGGAATCGATATCGGTAGCAGCTGCGCCACCCCCACCGTCCAATTTAACAATCATCCAAAGCCACGGACCGAGAATTTGCTCTTGGGCATTAGCAGTTAGCGTCATTACTGAAAGACTCATCAGACAAACCAATCCTATTATACACAATTTTCTGAACATTAATTAACCTCCTACATTATTTTGTAGTAATTCTTAGTATTCTACTTGTTTTCAAACGTTCCTGTGTTTGTAGTAGCATAATTTATTATGCATTCTTAGAAATGCAGACTTAATTTTGCGTAAGTCCTACTAAAGTAAATGCAAAAAATATTACATCTTCGGACCATTGTAGCAGCATGTCAAAAAAAGTCAAGACTTTTTTTGTAAAAAATATCAATCATTCTGCTGCTAACTGTTTTTGAACGCTGTCAACCTTATCTTCCATCGTTTGTGATCTATCAATCCGTGTGCCAAATTTGAGTGTAGTTGTAATTCTCGGTGCGCCCATCTCATGCACTACTTCATGGCATCGTCTAATCGCATCAAATACTGCGTCCCATTCGCCTTCAATGTTGGTGCCGTAAGCGTGCAGTTTTGTCTTTAAGCCTGCTTCTTTCAGCACATTTTCACACGCAGTGACATATTTCGAGACAGATACACCAACACCCATTGGCACAACACACAAATCCGCAATGACTTTCATGTGTTACTTCCTAATTTTCGCGTAGTTTTTCCAGAACAGCCGCAGGTAGAGGGGCAGCACCAGAGGTTGCAACGCCATCATCAACTTGCGCGGGAGACATCATGCCCGGAATAACACAACAGACCGCTGGGTGTGCCAAAATAAATTTTAAGGCAGCTTGCGGCAGGCTTCGCGCTTTATCTCCTATAACCGATTTGATTTTTTCAACTTTTTCTAAATCTGCAAGAAATTTCTCACGAGGCCACGTCTTGCGATAATCGTTTTCAGCAAACACTGTGTCTGCATTGAGCTGCCCAGAAAGCAAACCTGATGACAACGGCTGACGCGCTACAACCGCAACCCTTTTTTCGGTGGCTGTTTCCATGACAGGCTGCGCCATATCTTGGTTAAGGATGTTGTAGGTGAGCATTAAGGAGGAAATGCCGGTTTCCGCTATTGCTTTCAGTGCCTGTGTTTCATTTCCGAGGCATAACCCATAAAATCGGATTTTGCCTTCGGATTTGAGTTCCTCCATTGTACCGAACGCTTCATCCCACATTTCCGCTGGGGGTGGCGCGTGAAATTGATAGATGTCTATCGCATCCCTTTTCAATCGGGTAAGACTGCCTTCAACCGCTTGACGGATATAGTTGCGCGATGCGTTGAACACAGGAACTTCTCCACCTTGACTGATCCAACCATCAGAGTCCAATTCATATCCGAGTTTTGTTGCGATAACAACTCTATTGCCGAGTGCAGAAAATGCTTCACCTAAAAGGCGTTCAGCGCGCCCACCACCGTATTGGTCAGCAGTATCGTAAAAGGTAACACCTTTTTCAAAAGCGTATCGGAGGAGATCAATAGCCTCTTTTTCGTTGATATCTCCCCATTCCCGCCCGCCGAGTTCCCATGTGCCCATGCCGACTTCGGAGACGGTCAAACCGGTTTTGCCAAAATTGCTCTGTCGCATCACTATCCTCCTCTACATGACTTGTTATCATTTTACAAAATTGAGATTATTTTGTCAATAATTAATTTTCCTCTGATATTTATTAATCTCACGTTAATATACATTTCGTCTGAAAAGTTTGGTACTTTTTCAGTTCTGACCGGACAATGCATAATAAATATTATTAGCGTTGATTTCGCAGGAAAAACAACACGTCTTGCGATAACGACTTAAACGTTTCACTGCGACTCTGGAGAAACTTTTTTATCGCCCCCCACTGCGTTTGCATCTTACCTTCGGGTGAAACAGGAAGCACATCATCGCTTATCCAATCTAACGTCCCATCCCTGCCCGGATGGTCTGTGAGCTGCGTAATCTCCTGTGTCTTTATGTGATACTTGTAGATATTAGCAGGGGGGAACTCATCAGGTGGCGGTGCCGGTTTGTTTAGCTCGAGCCCGACATACGCATTGAAAACAACTGATTTGCCATCATCCATCCAGTCAATTTGTAAGGGGCGCCAGTCTTTCGGTATCTGGAGTCGTTTGATGTTCTTGCCGTTACGATCACAAATCAGATACCGATGCGCCTTGTAGATAAGTTCAAGGCCAAATTCGCCGCGTGGTTCCCAGACATACTCGTCATGCAGATAGACGATCTGGGTGCTATCAGGCGACCAGCGCGGGGCTTTGAATTTTCCCCGTGCGGGCGGAGGCAGCAGTTGGCGTGGACGATGCCCATCGGCTCCCATTATCCAAAGCGCCCCCCCCGCATCCTCTCCGACCACCCCAGGCTTTGAGAACACAATCTGTTTCCCATCGGGGGACCAATCACAAAAGGTGGCACTGACATCCGCTATTTTTTTTAGCTGCTCCGTTTCTATATTCAGCACGTTAACGCTCTTTTTTTCTTTGCCGTCTATTTCCACTCTCATGTTGAAAACGATAGATTTGCTGTCCGAAGAAAATGATACTCTACCGATATACGCTTTATCGGGAAGTCCTCCGAGTTTTCGAATGTTTGTCCCATCTGGACGCATCAAAGCAGGATCACCATTCCTATCCTTAAACAGTATCTGTTGACCATCGGGGGCCCAGCAATTTGGGTATGTGGTCCAGAGGTCTCCTGTCAGGAGAAGCGTTTCGTTGCTACCATCATCGTCCATCACGTAGATACCTTGCACACCATCGCGGTATGATCCGAAAACGATTTTCGCATCTACTACTGTCCCGAACAGCAGCATCAGCAAACAGAGCAAACTGACTTTTTTTGTGAACATGATTATGCTCCTTTTATAAGGGCAGGGGTAACGTGTCCCCTGCCCTTACAATGAGTTTATCGATTGTCGTCTTTATCAAACGTATTCGTATCTGTCGCCAACCAGTTGTCTTCACCATTTGCATTCGACACAACGAGCCGGAGATACGCAGTACACACCCACTCTGCCTCTTCCTGTATCGCGCCGCCGGTGGGAAAGAACATTCCAAAGTCACTCGTGCAGTGGTTGTAAGTGGTTTTAAATCTTGCAGCTGGCAAGTCCTCTTCTAACCGCAATCCTCTGTTTTGCTCTGTATGTCTGAATCTTCCAGAACCGTTCGCGAATTTGCCGAGATAGTTATAGGCATAGACGTACCCGCACATGACAATAGACGACCCATCAAAATGGTGAGATGTCAGTTCCGACTGCCCGTATATACCCGTTTCTTTGGTTCCTGAATCGACATCCGGTTTATAGACAGAAGTTGTGGTTGTGCTGGTGTCAGAGACAAACGTATTATTCTCCAAATCAGAAAACCAAGCCACGGCCTTTATATCATATTCTGCGATCTTTATGTGACCATCGAACGTGCCCAGGTCTACAGAGACACTCGTACTACCATAGTGCGAACTTGTTGTCAGTTTTTCATATTCACTATCAGATTCCGATTTCGGATACGTCTGTTTGGCATACCAGTCTATAACGTATATGCCTTCATCCGCTGACAGATACGCGTAGACGTACCCACCTGATCCGTAATCTGTATACGCACTGACAGACAGCGACGTGATAGATGCCGCCTCACTCTTGACAACAAAACCGATCAACAATAGAGAAGCGATTACCGCTGCAATCGCGAGTGTTTTGAATTTCGACTGAAAAAACATTGTAATTCTCCTTTTTTTGGCACCCTACACAGGTGCCGATATTTAAAATCAACGTCTGGGACGTTGTTTTTTCACTATCAATCCAATATTGATATGTGATTTGAAGGAGATGTACTATATTTTAGCACGTCTCCCGTTTCTATGTACTTAATATACGTTTCGTCTGAAAAAGTTTAGTGCTTTTTTCAGTTTTGTCGGACAACACATCATAGACATTATTTTTAGCTCTTATGCGAAAACAGCACACACGATAAATGTGTCGCTTTTAACCTTAATATCAACATCAGATGGAAAAAGTTAATAGCAAATTCCATATTTTTTTACAATTTTTGCAAATTTTTCAGGAAATTGTGCCAATTTTTGGATATTTTCACCTTTTTTGTTAATTTATACACGTTGGTTTGATTTTTATTTTTTATAAGACTATTTCGTTTTCCTACTATTTTGATCTGCTGATAGCGATTCTTTTTAATTGAATAAAAACGACTAATTGCTTATAATGCATAGCAAAAGTTATCTACGCATTTATAATAAATAACAAGGATGGACTAATAGTGATAAGAACAGAAACACCCCGCCCCGAATATCCGAGACCCGATTTTCAACGCGGTACCTCCGAAGGAATTGACTGGATAAACCTTAACGGCACATGGGAATTTGCGTTTGACCCAGATGATGTCGGTGAAAAAGAGGAATGGTTTTCACCGAATGCCCCTGATTTTCCTTTGCAAATACAAGTGCCATACCCTTGGGAAAGCCTTGCTGCGTGGGGAGAAGAGGATCGCGCAGATAGTGCAACCTACTTAAGCACAAATGCATATCTTAAACCGGAAGAGGTTACATGTGGTGGTCTCAGCCGAGAAGGAAATTATCGTGGCGAACCACGACACACAATCGGTTGGTACCGCAGAACTGTCTCTATCCCAGAAAACTGGGGAGATCAACGCGTTATTCTGAAATTTTGTGCTGTTGATTGGGAAACAACAGTTTGGGTGAACGGCAAAGTCATCGGTGGAAATGAAAACGGATACCTACCCTTTGAACTTGACATCACAGATGCATTGACTCCGGGTAAACCTGCTACCATCGTTGTCCGTGCGTACGATGCACAAGACCACGGTGAACAACTTGCAGGTAAACAGATAGGGTGGTATACACGCGCCAGCGGCATCTGGCAGCCCGTTATTCTGGAACCGAGAAACGCAACCTACATCAAGCAGTGCCACATCACGCCAGACATTGACAACAGCACCGCCACTTTTGACGTGACGATTGATGGTGAAATCGCGTCAGGCACAGAAATTCAGTGGGAATGCGAAGAGATGAGTGGCAGCGTGGATGCATCAGAAAAGACGCAGTTTACCGTCAATATTCCACCGGAAAAACTTCGACTTTGGGATGTAGATACGCCAAATCTCTACAATGTCACACTCAAATTGGTATCTGAGAATTCTGTTATTGACAGGATTTACACCTATTTCGGCATGCGGAAGATCGCAATTGAAAAAGCACCTGGAGGCGATTACAACTACATCTATCTTAACAATCGTCCCATATATCTGTTAGGCGCGCTAAATCAGTCATTTAACCCAGAAGGTGTGTATACCTTCCTCACCGATGAGGCGATCCGAACCGATGTTGAACGTTCCAAAGAATTCGGATTCAACTTCCTACGCCTTCATATAAAAATGGATGAACCGCGCCTCTACTATTGGGCAGACAAATTAGGACTGCTCTTTATGTGTGATATTCCCAACTTCGGTAACTATACCGAATTAGCGAAAGATAGGTTTGAAGCAACACTTCGCGGAAACATAGATCGCGATTACAATCATCCATCCATCATCTCATGGTGCAACTTCAACGAAACATGGGGACTCGGCGGCGGAGGGTACAAGGAGCAAAAGGATCGTCAGGAATGGGTACGGGAAATGTACCACCTTGCCAAATCGCTTGATCCAACTCGTCTTGTTGAGGACAACTCACCATGCCTCTATGACCACGTTGAAACCGACATCAACTCTTGGCATTTCTACATCAACGATTACAAACACGCGAAGGACCACATCGCTAACGTCGTGGAACAGACATATCCCGGATCAAAGTTTAACTATACTGGTGATAACGTGCAAACGGATGTGCCACTCATAAACAGCGAATATGGCGGTATCAGTGCTGGTGCAGGTGATAAAGATGTCGCGTGGTGTTTTAAGTATCTGACAAACGAGTTACGCCTCCATCCGAAAATTTGTGGATACGTTTATACCGAACTGCAGGACATTGAGTGGGAACACAACGGTTTTATGAACTATGACCGCTCGGTGAAGGAATTCGGATACGATTACAACGACATCAACACCCTTGATTTTATTGCAATTGATTATCCGCCCGGCACCACGGTTGCCCCTGGTGAAACAGTAAAAGCAGACATATATACCAGCCATTTCTCACACAAAACGATTAACGGCACAACGCTGCATTGGCAGCTGGATACCCTTGATAAAAATGGTGAACTGACATCTGGGCATATAAGCCGGAGTATTGAAATCCCCTTTCCACAATATCAGGTACAACAGGTGCATCAACTGGAACTTACCATTCCAGATATTAACGCCGCAGTTGGTACGTTACATGTATGGGTATCTGATGAGACAGGCGCGGTTGTAGCACGCAATTACATCAATTTCGAGATATTCTTGGAAGACGCCTCAGGACTCACATCACTTAGCCATCTTCCAGGAGACATAGCCGCCAGTAAATGGGATGCAGGATCCGAAATAACCGAACAACTTCTCTCCGCACAAGGCGTTGGATACGTTGAATATCAGATAGCGCTCCCAAACGATCTCAACTCTGACGAGATTTCGAAGATGGAACTTGTTTTTGAGGTATCTTCATCAAACGGTGGTTCACGGCAAACAGAACCCGAAAAATATCCATCAGATGTTACGATCTCTGTAAATGGGACTGAGGTTGAGACTTTGACACTCCCCGATTGCCCAGCGGATGCACGTGGTGTGCTCACTTACATCCACCAAAACCTTGGCAACTACGGCTATTTGTGTCGCGTGCAATTAGATAAGGAAACGTGCTTAAACGGAGACTCTGCAGAGACAATCACCGTGCGGTATGAAGTTAAAGGCAATGCCGAAAACAGAGGCGGACTTACACTTTACGGCAACCGTCGCGGTAGGTATCCCACAGCACCACACATTCGCATATCATAACCCAAGTTGCTACCTATGTAGCACAGACTTATGAAAATTAATGAAATATTTCGGTAATTTCAAATTTCCCCAAACCCGGTAGGTTCGGTTTCCTAACCGAACCGGTGTTTATTCAGGTTCATAGATGCGGTTAGGAAACCGCATCTACCAGGGAGTATGCACATATTTTTAGGTTTCACTATAAACGCTGTGTTTATATGTCAAAAATCTTATAGGTAACAACTTAGGTTATTATAATAGGAGGAATCATTGAATGGCAACACATCAATTTTTATTTACGCGTTCACCCGGTTTAGAAGGTTCATGGCCCTTCGTACACGAACAGATGGTAAAACGGCTTGAAGAATTAGGTGTAACACTCGTTCTCAATACGACCAGCAAAGACCCCCTCCACCAACAGGTGGACCTGAGCGAAGTTATCGGAATTTCACATTGGGGCGGTAGTCTTACTGAGACATGCCTTGACAACGCACCAAAACTCAAAGTAGTCGGCACAATGACAGACAATACGGGACACGGTATCCCTTACGCTAAACTTCAAGATCGCGGTATTCCTGTGATTGAATCCACACGTGCATGGGCACAATCTGTAGCAGAATGTGCTTTTGGACTTGCTTTATCTTCGCTGCGGCGAACCGCGCAGTGGCATATGCAGATGGCACAAGGCGAAAAACTGTGGAATTGGAGCGACCCAATATGGGGACCAAACAAACTCCCCGTTGCCCACCAATTTTGTGATGACCCTGATTTTGTAAGCGGCGATCTCGGCACAAAACAGATCGGTGTGATTGGGCTTGGACAGATTGGCAGGAAAATCGCACAGTGGTGCAGAGCATTCGGCGCTACCGTCATGGGCTTCGACCCGTTCGTTCCCGATGAACTCTTACAAGAATGGGACGTTGAACGCGTTGATATGGATACACTTGTTGATAGGGCAGATATTGTGTTTGTTGCTGTTCCGCCAACGCCATCAGCGCGACACCTGTTGAACCGTGAACGTATCTATCATTTGCATAAAGGATCGCTGGTTGTCATCATCACCCGTGCGCACGCTGTTGATATGGCTGCCTTGCGCGAACGGATTGTCAAAGATGAACTCGCCGGTGCGTTTGATGTTTATGACAGAGAGCCAGTACCTATTGATGATGAATTACGGAACAGGGATAATGTCGTGCATACACCACACATCGCTGGCAGAACAAAAGATGCTAACCTTCGCGTTGCGGACATGATTGTTGATGATTTTGAACGCGTGCTTAAGGGGGAAGCACCTCTTGGCGCATTAACACCGGAAGCGATTAAGGTGAGAACGTCTGAAAATCCTTATGAATGAACTTGTAGGTTCGGTTGCGTGCATACGAAACCCATAGGTATCAATCCTGGTAGGTTCGGTTTCTAACCAATTCAGAATACCGGACGGGGAATGCCAAAAGGCATTCATACCGTTGATTTGGCGTATTCTGACATACCCATAGGCGTCAATTTAAGGTGATAATAACGTTTAAAACGCCTCACTCGGTAGGTGCGGTTTCCTAACCAATTCAGAATACCACACGCGTATTCTGACATACCCAATCCTAAGTTTTAGTAGGCGCGTTTTAGAAACGCGCCGTGTTTTCAAGCTCAAATTGACACCAGCGCGTTTAGAAAACGCGCCTACCATACCAGAGGGGCGGACCGCTAAATTGACGCCTATGGTTCGGTTTCTAACCGCATCTACTAAGGGAATGTTTACATATTTTAGATTTTACTATAAAACAGGTAATAAGTAGACAATTGAATGCCGCTGCTGCAAAGTACTTTTTCCTTGAGTTTTTTATGGTGTGTGTTATACTACAAGAAATTCAGTTTTAAAGTAATTCGGATGTGTGAACTTGGTCTACGTTTCTACTCAGCAGTAGGAACGGTTTGTATGTATGCTATTAATAGTGTTTCAATAATTCAAACTTACTGTGAATTTGAAGACCGAATAAATGAGAGGCATTAGTTATGACAAAATGTGCATTGATCAGCGGTAGAGGAATGGGTATGATGCACGGTGGGAATTTTCACAACCACCCAGATGCTGAAGTTGTCGCTGTTTGCGAAATGGACCCTGAACTTCTTGAAAAAGCGAAAGAACACTTCGGTGTCCCAGGCTATTTATCTATTCAAGAGTTGTTAGCAAACTGTGATGCTGAACTTGTCCTTCTAATCGTTAACGAAACTCGACGTATTCCACCGTTGCGTGAACTTCTTGAAGGTGGACGGAATGTGTTCACAGAAAAACCTTTATGTGGATTGCAAGGGCAGGCTACAGTTCGAGAAGCTGACCTCGCTATCGCGGCACCTGCTATTGCTACGTGGCGCGACTCCAGCTTAAAATTTGGTATTGACTTCAACTACCGTTTTATGGAACATTTCAGAAAACTTCACGAAGATGTTGTGGAAGGCAGATTAGGGGAAATTAAGATGCTCCATGCCCGAGCACACTTCAACTGTTGGTCACACATTATCGACCAAATTCTCTGGAATATGGGTACACCGGAGTGGGTAAGTGTTGTGGGCGATCCAAATGAAGGTGGTGGTTGGAAACGCCTAATTCATATCGGTTGGGAGAACGGAGTAGTTGGTTCGCTTGCCGGTACTAACCTTTGGGGATACGATGATCATCCGCTCCGAGTCAAAATACTTGGTGATAAATCCTACGCTGAAGCAAAAGGTTTGGATGGATCATACTTACGCCGCAAAGCGAATAACTCCGAAGTTGAGGAAAAATGGGAAAATGAACCCGGCAAACCGGAAATGCCCGAGTCCTTCAAGCGAATGGCTGATGGCGTAATTAAGGCGATGCAGAGCGACCAACCGTTCCCCGCAGACGGAGAAGCCGCATGGAATGAACTTCTGTTTGAAGCAGCAGTCCATCGCTCAGCATTGCAAAATGGTGCTCGTGTCTATCTCGCAGATGTGGACAAAGCAGCATTTGTCTAAAGTACAAGACTTACGCATAAACGGTAGGCGCGTTTTGTAAACGCGCCTATATTCCCAAATAGAAATGATTGGCATATTAAAAATCGTTGTCTACTTTAACGACTATCTTACCAAGTTTCTGCCCTGTGAACAAAGCGATAAATGCCTGCGGCGCATTCTCCAAACCTTCTACGATTGTCTCTTCCCAAATGATTTTACCTTCGCTGATCCACGCCCGCATATCTTGATAAAATTCATGATTACGTTCCATGAAATCTGTAACGATAAATCCCTGTAATTTGATTCTTTTGCCGATAGCAGAACTAAGGTTTGTTGGCCCAGGCGTAGGTTCAATATCGTTATACTGTGAGATCATACCACATAAAGGAATTCTACCGTGCATGTTCATCACTGCAAGGGCTGCTTGAAGGTGTTTCCCACCTACATTTTCAAAATAGATGTCAAGACCATCTGGGCAATGTTTTCTGAGTTCTGCCTCTAAATTTTCAACCTGTTTGTAGTTAAAAGCCGCGTCAACACCTGCTCTTTCTATCAACCATGAAACTTTTTCGTCTGAACCAGCACTTGCTACCACGCGGCATCCCTTTATTTTAGCAATTTGACACACAATGGAACCGACCGCACCCGCCGCAGCCGAGACAAAAACTGTTTCACCTTCTTTCGGTTGACCGACATCTAATAATCCGAAGTAGGCGGTGCGTCCGGGCATACCGACTGCCCCTAAAAATGACTGAAGCGGCGCGATAGTAACATCAATAGGTGTCAAACTCTCTGCTCGTGCAATGTAATGGTCACGCCATCCTGAATATCCCGTTACGTAATCTCCAACCTGAAACGTATCACTGTTTGATAACGCAATCCGACCAACACACCCACCGCCAAGCGGTTTACCGAGTTCGGCAGATCGCATACCGCCCCGCATATATGGGTCCACTGAAGTGTAAATATTCTTTACTAACACCTCCTCATCATCGGGTTCAGGTAGCGGCACCTCAACTACCTCAAAGTCTTCTACCTTCGGCATTCCAACAATCCGATTTTTAAGATGGATTTGTCGTGATACAATATTTGACATTTTCTTCTCCTCTCGTTAATACCTAATCTCATTATTGTAAAATCCGTAATATTTACACCATGGTAGGTTCGGTTTCCTAACCGAACTGGTGTAGATAGTGCAGTTAGATGAAGATAAAAAAGATTCGGTAATATTTATTTTTTCCAAACTCGGTAGGTGTGGTTTCTAACCGCACTGGATATGACTATGGAATTACCGAATTTTGGATTTCACTATAAAGGTCTGATGTAATAATACCATTTCTAAGAAAAAAGTCAATATTGGAACGATTTGGTTCAGAGCCATTCAATTCTTACGAAACACTCTTGTAGGAAGATTTTGTAAACCCGATTTATAGGCGTCCTAATTATCCTGAAAATTCTAAAATCTTGTCAATCCTGATTCTGACAGTCTATATCTGGATTTGGTTAAAGTTTAGTTTTCAGTTGCAACCTATTGTGAACTTGTATATAATACTCCACATAAATTAACGAATTAGAAAGTTAACGCAAGGATGCGAAACATCAAACCGACACACAAACCCATAAAGACCTTTTACGCAGAACTCAGACAATACGAGAGCCTCGGAGCAACAAATGAAACCGAAATCCGACTCGCCTTTGCTACACTCTTTCAACACTACGCTGGACAAAACAATCTAACACTTATCTGCGAAAAATCACTCCGAACACCGCAAAATACCACAATTTACGTTGATGGCATGCTTACTGATAACGTCTTCGGCTTGCCGCGCGGTTACTGGGAAGCGAAAGACCTCCACGACAATCTCGCTACAGCTGTCAGGCAGAAATTCGACGCAGGCTATCCGCAGGATAACATTCTCTTCACAACCCAAGAACGCGCCATCCTCTACCAAGATGGACAAGAGGTCATGGATGTCGATATCACTGACGCGGAGGCGTTTATTCGGGTACTTCACGCCTTCTTCAGTTATGAACAGGCGGACGTTGCTAACTGGGAACGCGCCGCTGTTGAATTTAAAGACAAAGTGCCAGCACTCGGTGAACGTGCCGCAGCTTTGATCCAAAACGAAGAGGAAACCAATGCTCGGTTTCAGGAGGCGTTCGCGGACTTCTATCGCCACTGTCAAGAGGCAATTAATCCCAATCTCTCAAAGTCTGCTGTTGAGGAGATGCTCATCCAACATCTCTTGACGGAACGGATTTTCCGCACCGTTTTTGACAATCCCGATTTCACTCGCCGAAATATCATCGCACGTGAAATTGAAAATGTGATTGACGCGCTCACATGGCAGGCTTATAACCGCTCCGAGTTCCTTCGCGAGCTCAATACGTTCTATGTTGCGATTGAACGCGCCGCCGCAACCTTTATTGACTTCTCACAGAAACAACATTTCCTCAATACTGTGTACGAGCAGTTTTTTCAAGGTTTCTCCGTAAAGGTCGCTGATACACACGGCATCGTCTACACACCGCAGCCGATCGTTAATTTCATGGTGAAAAGCGTCTCCCATCTACTTGTAACCGAGTTTGGACGTTCACTCTCGGATACGGGCGTTCACATCATAGACCCTTTTGTCGGCACCGGTAACTTCATCGTGCGGCTTGTCCAAGCGATTGATAAAACCGCACTCAAGACAAAATATAGCGATGAACTCCACTGCAATGAGGTGTTGCTGATGCCTTACTACATTGCCAGCATGAACATTGAGCATGAGTTTTATGTTGCCACAAAGCAGTATCAGCCTTTCGATAACCTCTGCCTCGTAGATACGTTCGATCTAACAGCCGAGCGTCAGTTTTCCTTGTTCGCGCCAGAGAACACGCGGCGGGTTGAGCGGCAGAAGCAGACAGAGATGTTTGTCGTCATTGGGAATCCACCCTACAATGCACGGCAGATGGATGAGAACGATGCCAACAAGAACCGTAAGTATCCCGAATTAGACAGACAGATTCAGGAGACTTATGCCGAAGCCTCTACTGCAACGAACAAAACCGCGCTCTACGATCCGTACGTCAAAGCAATCCACTGGGCATTAAATAGAGTTGAAACGGATGGAATCGTCGCGTTTGTGACAAATCACAACTTTATTGATGGTCAGGCGTTCGATGGGATGCGGAAACATCTCTCCGATGCGTGTGATAAGATATATCTGTTGGACTTGGGTGGCAATATCCGTAAAGGTCACACTGGGGATGCCAATGTCTTTGACATTCAGGTCGGAGTGAGCATTAACCTGTTCGTGAAAAAGCGTCAACACCAATCGAGACCTGCACATATTTTTTACAACAGTGAGACAGCAGAAATAAACAAAGAAGCGACATTTGAATTTTTGGACAAGTGTGAACACATCGGCAACGTCAATTGGGATTCTATTCAACCCGACGCGCGCCATACCTGGCTCACCGAAGGGCTGCGCGAAGATTTTGAAACCTTTGTGCCAATCGGAAGTAAGCAAGCAAAAGCAGAAAAGGGTGAGATTTCAGGTGTAATTTTCCACCAATTCAGTAGTGGAGTGAAAACAAATCGCGATGCGTGGGCAATCAACTTTGATCGTGACACACTCACGACTAACGTTCAGCGAATGATGGATACTTATAACACGCAAGCACTCAAGTGGCAGCAGCAAACGGCACAGAATGTTGATGACTTTGTGGTGTATGATAATGAGAAAATCAGTTGGAGTTCAGGTTTAAAACAGAAATTAACAAGTGGGTACATTTCAGAATTCATTCCAGAAAGAATACGACAAACGCTCTACCGTCCGTTCACAAAGTCTCGCCTTTACTTTGACAGATTCATGGCAGAGAGGGTATACGTATTTCCATCTATTTTCCCGACTCCTCAGACTGAAACTGAAAATCGGGTAATTTGCGTCAATGTCTCACGAGAGAAACCCTTTACCTGTCTCATAACTGATTGTATTCCTGAACATATTATGACAGGCGGTTTCGGCTCAGCTGGGCAATATTTTCCGTTCTACATTTACGATGAAGACGGTTCAAACCGACGCGAGAACATTACGGATTGGGCATTGGCACAGTTCCAAGGGCATTACGGAGACGCGAACATCACTAAATGGGACATTTTCCACTATACGTACGCGCTCCTGCATCATCCCGCCTACCGCGAGCACTATCAGGTGAACCTTAAGCGAGATTTGCCCCATATTCCTTATGCGCCCAAATTTTGGGAATTTGTTGAAGCTGGCAGACGGTTGGCAGACATCCATGTCCACTATGAAGAGCAGCCCCAGTATAAATTAGATATGATTGAAACACCGTACATGCCCTTGGATTGGCGTGTAGAGCAGATGAAATTCTCTTCTAAAGACAAAACAGAGATAAAATACAACGACTTCTTGACATTGGCGGGTATCCCTGCGGAGGCGTTACAGTATCGGTTAGGCAACCGATCGGCGTTGGAGTGGGTGGTGGATCAGTATCGTGTGAAAACGGATAGGCGGAGCGGCATCGTCAACGATCCGAATCGTGCAGATAATGAGACGTATATTGTGGATCTGATTCAGAAGGTTATCAGTGTGAGTTTGGAGACGGTGGAGATTGTTGAGGGGTTGTCGGGATTGGAAATCTCTGAGGAGGAATTATAATGGGTATAAAAGTTGGAATTATGATGGTTGTATTGGGTATGATGTTTGCAGGTCAGGTGACGGTCATGTTTGCACAAACACCAAAAAGATCCGCAACTCAGAGAGTGCAATCTTCAAATGATACAAGCACCGGAAAAGTCTCTAATAGTAGTCAAAAAGATTCTGCGACGCAGATATCATCAAAGATACCTACTCAAAAAACTCAATCGTCAGATGATACATCAAGTGGAAAAGTCGACCCGAAAGCTCAGTCTGCAAATGAAACAACAAAAAAAGAAGCAACCACCGATAATAGCAAAAACTTTATTGGTATCGGGACACTAATGCTTGGTATCGCTGCAGTACTCGGTGTTCTCCTTAAATTTGCTCAGTTTATTCATAAAGTCAAATCCAAAGTAGATATACCGTATAGTGCTGAAGATATCGATAAGCAAGATATCGCTGAAAAACTTGATAAGATTCAGAAAGCAGTTGAACAGAACCCCAAGGCATCTCTCATAAAAAAAGCTATTGCTGATGCCTATATGTTGCAACGTGGTGAAAGGATTGAGGAGGCAATCGAAAAATGGCGTTCTATTGCTAACATTACTGAGGGTAACGATAATAGGCTTGCTTCTCGTGGTTTGGTTTCAGTTGGTTACCTCTGTGTAAAAGAAGGCATGGGAGAGCATGCATTATTGGCTTTAAACAAGGCAATTAATTTGGAACCCGATTTCGACGAAGCCTACAATAATCGTGGTGCGGTGAAGAATTTCCTTGGAAGACATCAGGATGCTATTGCTGATTATGATATAGCAATTCGGCTAAAACCGGATTTCGCCGAGGCTTACAGCAATCGAGGCACGGCGAAGAATTTCCTTGGAAGACATCAGGATGCTATTGCTGATTATGATAAGGCGATTCGACTAAAACCCAACTATGCTGGAGCCTATGATAGTAGAGGTTTGACAAAGTACTTGCTTGGAAGGAGTCAGGATGCCATTGCTGATTACAATGAGGCAATTCGGCTAAAACCAGATGATGTCCAAGTGTATTATCATCGAGGACAGGCAAATAAAGCCCTTAAAAAATATGAGGAAGCTCTCGCGGACTATGATAAGGTGATTGATTTACAACCGAATTGTGCCGAGGCCTATAACCATCTAGGTTCTCTACAGGTTATGCTTGGACACTATAGGAAGGCCATCACCGATTACACCAAAGCAATTCAGTTAATAAAATTTGGTGAGGCAAAACTTGACAACAGTCAAGAAAATTCTATTTCGTTAATTTTCGAGGACTCAGAGTTTAGTGAGGCAGAAATCTACTACAATCGCGGAGTTGCGAAGCTTGAGCTTGGAGAATTTATTGAAGCTCTTGCTGATTATAACGCGGCAATTCAACTAAAATCTGATTATGCTGAAGCATACCACAATCGGGGAGTTGTGAAACTTCAACTTAACCAACCTAATGAAGCTCTTGCTGACTTTGATGAGGCTATTCGTATACAGCCTGATTATACTGAAGCTTATAATAGTCGAGGGAGTGTGAAAATCCAACTTAACCAACCTAATGAAGCTCTTGCTGACTTTGATGAGGCTATTCGTATAAACCCCAATTACGCCAGAGCTTACAATAATCGAGGAGGGGTAAAGCGTCTGCTTGGTAAACCAAATGAGGCAATCACAGATTTTGATGAAGCTATCAGAATAAATCCCGAATATATCAATGCTTACACCAATAGAGCCCAAGCCAAAATTAGTTTGAGAAGTATTAAGGAAGCGAAATCTGACCTCCAAACAGCCTTGGAATTGGCAGAACAACAACAGAACACTAATCTTAAAGCCTATATTGAGGTAAACTTCAGCAACTTGATATCGCAAACCGATGAAATATAATAAACAGAAGCATGGGTAAACAATGTTAACATCCGGATTGACAGAGAACAATCTTTTGTTGATAGACATAGTGTCGAGTATGTCCCAATTGTTAGATAACTCTAAACCGCTACAAACGCGGATATCCGAACCAGCTGTCCCCTCGCCCTACCCCGAAACTGCCTACCAGTGGTTAGTGGAGACCTTAGACGGATTA
Organism: Candidatus Poribacteria bacterium; assembly: GCA_022825825.1. Lineage (GTDB taxonomy): Bacteria > Poribacteria > WGA-4E > WGA-4E > WGA-3G > MSPOR6. Next base: position 68,463 of record JAJDWA010000040.1, on the reverse strand, counting down.
ATCGATTTCGGACAACGGCACGGGCATTACGGTGTTATCAACTTGAGTGATAGCGAGTATGAGTGGTTGATGGATGATGTATTAGATGAATTAATTTTTTCAGTCGGTGAGAATGAAAGTCATCCGTTGGAACCGCTGATGACCTTTATTATTCGAATCATTGCCAACTACGAGGATAAATACGTCCCGAAGCTGACAGAACGGTTTCCAGAATTGGCAGAAGAAGCACCGATTGAAACAACAAACGAAAACAACAATCCACCACCCTACGCCTCAGAACTGAGCGATAGCGAACTTGCTGCCGCCGCTTTTTTCTCAATCGGTTGTCTCCTCCGGGAAGGTGGGAAGTCAGAAAAAGCACTCTCTGCTTACGACACGGCAATTCGGCTGCAACCAGATTATGCCGAAGTTTACAACAATCGAGGCAATATCAAAAGTGGATTAGGGTCTCATGATGCTGCTATTGACGATTACGATGAGGCGATTCGTCTCAATCCAAATTTCGCCGAAGCCTACAGTAACCGAGGTGCTATAAAGTTCAAGCTCGGTAAACACGCTGCGGCACTCACTGACCTAAACGAGGCGATCCGTCTGCAACCTAATTTTATGAACGCTTACATCAACCGCGGCGTAGTAAAGTTAGGTCTGAACGACATTGACGAGGTAAGGTCAAATCTCCAGACTGCTTTGGTATTGGCAGAACAGCAGGGACAAGAGGACATCAAAGTGGACATAGAAGAAAAACTAACACAGCTTGCCAATTTGACACCACAAGGCGGAGAGAAATGATAAAGGGACACAGAATTGCTGATTTGTAGATTTACGCTTTCCACAAGAAGTTATAAATCTGAAATTCGTTTGACTTTTGTTTGTGGATGTGGTTTCATGAATAGCAAGAAACGATCTCTCTTAGGAGAAAATGATAAATGAATACCCCTTCTGGCAAATTTAATAGAACTGATTTTGGACATGAGGTATACGATAGATGGTATCTTGAACATGCCAGATACAATTTCGAGGTGGGAGAATTTATAGAAAAACATATCCCATTCTATGAAAAGGCACTGCAACTATCTAAAAACGACAACATATTAGAGGCAGGCTGCGGAATTGGCAGCTATTCGCGCGCATTTGCAAGACGTGGCTATGATGTTATCGGTATGGACTTATCACCTAACTTTCTTTCTGAGGCAAAAACGATTACGCAACGCGAAAATTTAGAGATAGAATTCGTTTTAGGTGATTACAATGAAATGAGTTTTAAAGAAAGGTTTTCTGTTATTTTCTTTGAAGGTTCTTTTTTTTATAAATCCAAGCAAGGTTTAGTGTCGCTCTTAACCCGAATATACAAAGCACTGATGCCTAATGGTAGGCTTTACTTTGAACATCCAAATCAATCAAAAATAATAAACCGATTCCCAATGGCTAATTTGTCAGAAATAGAGAAAGATGTGTTTGTCCTGCAGACCGGAGAATATGACGAAGATGACAACGGATCAAGAAATACCTGGCTTAAAATAGATCTAAAGACACAGAAACATTACAAGTGCGACTTTTTCCTTAAGTATCTTTCACCTGATAAAATTAAGAAATGTCTTGAAGAAGCAGGGTTTCGGGATTTCCACTTTTATAAGAAACGTAGGATTGAAGATTTCGAGCCAGAGAATGATAATGGGTTTTCTTTAGTGGCTAAAAAGTGATACTAACAAAAGGCAAGCGGTTATCGTTATGAAAATTGAAAAACCGAAAAAGAAATACGATCAATTAATCGCTGATGGTTACTGTGTCATTGAAAATGTCTTGAAGGAGGACATGCTTTCCCAACTCCGTTCAGTAACTGACGAATTACTTGACGCACAGACGGACGATGAACGCGCCGCACACCGCTCATCCGGTAGCATGATCAGTGTCTATACACATTCTCTGTTTTCGGAATTGGTTGTTTATCCTCGTGTCTTACAGACGCTTGAAGCGTTGGGTTTCCTACGACCAAAATGGTCATCAGGCTACGTCATCAGCAAACCGCCTCAAAGTCCACCGCTCTTTTGGCATCAGGACTGGTGGGGGTGGAATGATCCGTGCAGCTATACAGCACTACCCCAGCAGTTGTTCCTGATGTATTATTTGGTTGATACAACACCATATAACGGCTGCCTTCGTGTGATTAAAGGATCACATCTCAAACGGCATCCACTCCATGATATATTACCAAACGCACATGGGGCAGAACTACAGCGGGTAGAAAACGTTGAACATCCGGCATTTCAGCACTTCCCAGGTGAAGTTGACATATCAGTAAATGCTGGTGACCTCGTTATCGGTGATTCTCGACTTCTGCATGCTTCACACAGCAATCAATCCGATGAACGCCGCACTGTCATAACACTTTGGTATCATCCATTCTTTGCACTATTACCCGCAAGCATGCAGGCACATATCGGTAGACTCCGGCAAAGTTTCGCTTGGTCAGACGCGGATTGGGAACGAATTGCAGAACTTGCTCCAGTCTATGAAGGCGATGTTGAACCTACCAAATGGAATCGAATACCAGGACCGGAACTAAAATAGATTCGTGATGGTATATCCAGAATTTGAATTGTAAGAACAAGCAATTAATGATATATTTGAAGCATATAAGTTGAAATAATCAGAATCACAATATTAGGAGTTTTAATGTCCCAAAATCCAATTTTTCATGATTACATTTTTGATGATAAAGCGCGTAAAGAATTAGATCATGATGGGCATTATGTACTGCCCGGACTTTTGACTGCTGATGCTCAGCACCGATTGACTGAATCTTTGGATCGGATTCAATCGTTAATACCTGGGTGTAAGGAGGGGCATGAACCGAACAGATTTTCTGCCGAATATGATCGTTATCTTGAAAGTGTGATTGCACACCCACAGATGTTGGCACTTGCCCGTAAAGTGCTTGGCGATGATATCCGGTATGATCATTGTGTTAGCCTTAATCGTCCAGGTGGCAATGGCGGTATTGGCTGGCATAGCCACGGATACTCAGATGATGATCCGCGCTACGGTTTCGTCCGCATCTTCTTCTATGTCAATGGATTTGAGGCAGATGACGGTGGTTTGAAGGCAGTTCCCGGAAGCCATCTTTACCGCGATGGAAGAATTCATGGTGGAACAGATGAAGCACTGAGGGAAGGGTGGTTAACAGGGAAAACCCATCCAGAAACCGGTGAACCGTTAGAGATTCAGGCGTTATCAGTACCATCGGGAACAGTGATTTTAATGTGGACACATGCAGCACATGCCGTAACTCCGAGGAAACAGGATAGCGATACACGTTGGTGTGTCGTTTACGCCTATCGCAATCCCGGAAAGCCTTCTGGCGCCCGTTGGATTACGCCCGAATTTGAACAAAAGCAGATCCCCGGAGCAGAAGGGTTGATGACCCTTTATTAAGGTAGTAAACAACGAATTGTGCAATGTACAAAACACGTATGCGACCTTGAATTGTAGTTTCTCAAGCTTACGGGACAAAGTGTCCAAGTAATTTATAGTAAAGCTTAGAAATAAATACACACTTTCGCCCTCCCGCGGTAGGCACGGTTTCCTAACCGTGCTGGTGCAAAGTGTCTCATTAATTCTAAGATCCGCCATAAGTCTGCAGAAAAAGTGTAAACTTAGGAGTTTTATGTCACAAAACCCGATTTTCCATGATTATACCTTCGGGGATAAAGAGCGGAAAGAATTAGATCATAATGGTCATTTTGTGCTTCCCAATCTCCTTACTGTTAATGCTCAGGAACGATTGACTGAATCGTTAGCTCGAATTGAATCGTTCATCCCTGGTGGTCCAAAAGGATATGAACCGAACAGATTTGCCGCGGAATATGATAGTTACCTCGAAAGTCTTATCCCACATCCGCAAATGCTTAAACTTACGCGCGAAGTGCTTGGTAAAGATATTCGGTACGATCACTGTGTTAGCCTTAATCGCCCTGGGGGTAATGGCGGCATCGGATGGCATAGCCACAGTTATTCTGAAGACGATCCGCGCTACGGTTATGTCCGTATCTTCTTCTATGTTAACGGATTTGAAGCGGATGATGGTGGTTTGAAGGCAGTTCCTGGAAGCCATCTTTACCGTGATCCCAAAATTCAGGCAGCAACAGATCAAGCATTACGAGAAGGGTGGTTAGCAGGAAAAACACATCCTGAGACTGGAAAACCTTTAGAGATTCAGACGTTATCAGTACCACCGGGAACGGTCGTCCTGATGTGGACACATGCGGCACATGCCGTAACTCCGAGAAAACAGGATAGCGATACACGGTGGACAGTCGTTTATGGATATTATAAACCGGGTAAAGACCCTGGTGAAAGGTGGATTACGCCGGAATTTGAACGAAAATCGATACCCGGTGCAGAAGGATTAATGTCACCTTATTAAAGTAGTAAGCACACTCCGTGTGCCGTAATGCAGAGTAGCATGCCACAAAATAAACCCCATATTCTATTACTCATCAACGATGAACACCGCCCCGATGTCCTGCCAATAGAAGGGGACACAGCTATCCGCACACCGACACTTTCTCGGTTTATGGATGAGGGCATCTACTTCCGCAATGCCTATACGCCATCTCCAGTTTGTGTTCCTGCCCGTCAAAGTTTCCTGTCAGGACTTTATCCACGCAACTGCGGTTGTCTGAATTTTGGTGACCCAATGCCAACGGAAGTTCGAACCATCCCCGGACATCTGGGGAACTACGGCTATTATTCATGCTGTGCAGGCAAGATGCACTTTGTTGGTACTGATGTTATGCACGGTTGGCATGAACGTATTGGGCGCGATATTATTGGCAATAACGGATACCCGTATCGTGCTGTAAAGGATGAACACACCGCCCAGATTGAACGAGAACCTGGCACCGGAATGAAGCGGGATAAGACCGCACAAGAGATACGGGATGCGCAACCTGGGATAGGACACTGGATGCTCCATGATCAATACAATGTTGACGGTGCGTTACTATTTCTTGAGGAATATTTTGTCAATGCCTCTTATGATCGTCCCAGAGCAAATCCTCTGTGTATGGCGGTAAGCCTTATAGCACCACATTATCCGTATCAGTGTCCGCTTGACCTGTTCAACTACTACATGCAGCGCGTCCAACCGATTGTTGAAGAACCAAATGAGAAGTTTGGATACGACAACTTTTTCAGAGTTCAGGTAGGTAAAGATGTAACCTACCGTCAGGCACACCGCGCTACAGCTGCTTATTATGGAATGATTGAGTGGATGGACGCACAGTTTGGTAGAGTGATTGAGAAATTGGAACATCTGAATGTGCTTGACGATTTTATCATCGTATTTCTCTCCGACCACGGTGAGATGCTTGGTACAAAAGGATTGTGGGAAAAACAGAGTTATTTTGAAGCGTCCGCTCGTGTACCGCTTTCAATCTGGTCACCAAAGAAGTTTGGCAAAGAACCAAAGATTGTTGAACAGAATGTATCTTTAGTTGATCTCTTTCCAACACTATGTGAGTTAGCAGAAATTCCCGCGCCTGATGAACTTGATGGAAAATCGCTTGTGCCGTTGATTCAAGGGAATATTGATGAGTGGGATGATACTGTTTATAGCGAATTGTGGCGTGCACAAAACGGACCTTCTGTGATGGTTAAGGAGGGTAATTTAAAGTATTTCCGTTTTGACAACGATAAGGAGTGGCCTGACCAACTTTTTGATCTCTCCAAAGACCCAGATGAACGAAACAATCTGATAGACGATCCAGATTATGCTGATGCGCTTTCAAGGCTTCGGGCAAAAGCAGATGCACTACCACCACCACGCCGTAAGGATCAGAATAACTGTTTCATTGACCCGCATAAACCCATTTCCTGAATAGAATTGGCCTATTTCGCTAAAGATGTTTCGTTAAATAGATCATTTAGTTCTATGAGTATAACATCTTCTTTTGATGCCCTCCGTTTGAGTGCATCTGTATAACCACTGGCGGAAAACAGCACATATCTTGGATTCTGCTTCCATTTATCAGGGACTCTCGCAGCCTTTGCGATGAGACGGTTGAGCACATTTTCTCCAATAGGTGCTTCCCACCATTTGCACTCACCAAACCAGTGGCTTTCATCAATGTTTTCTGTCAATATATCAATTTCAAGGTTTGATTCCCAATGTGCTCCAATTTGTTTGGGAGCGACTTTTAGTTTTTCTTCCCAATAGAACCTTATGTATTGTCGGCAAACATCTTCAAAAATTGATCCCATATAATCAGAAAGGTGGGGAGCGATCATTTGTTGATATACCAAATCTGCGTTTCCAGATTCAATAAGGCTTCTGTTAGGTAGAACAAACCGAAACCAAAAATTAAGGTAATTATCCGAGATTTTATAGATGCCTTTTCGGCTTTTCTGCGGTGCACGCTCAGTCAGTGGTGTTTCGCGTTTGATTAACCCTAATTCTCGGAGCACACTCAGATATTTGTTAGCGTTTGTAGTTTCAAGCCCGACTCGTTGTGAAATCTCGTTTAATCGCGTTGCGCCACCAGCGATTGCTTGTAATAAACTTGCGTACGTTCTTGGGTCTCTGAGTTCCATGCGCAACAGAAAGTTGACTTCGTCAAATAGATAACCTTGAGGCGTAAGTAACTCCTCTTTAATGTGTTGTTCTATTGTTCTTTTAGATGTTACCTCTGAATGTTGTGCAAATCGATTCAGATATGCTGGAATACCACCAAGGATACTATAAATAATTAGCTTCTCTTTAGAGGAATATTCAAAAAAAAAACTTCCGCTATCCCGATAAGATAACGGCATCAACTGTAATTGTCCCGTTCGTCTGCCATACAAGGGAGAACGTTCTGCCAATACTTCTCGTTCCATAAAACTTACTTGTGACCCACATAAAATCAGGAAAAGATTGCTATTTTTACCATGTAAATCCCAAAAACGTTGTATAAGAGAAGGCAATGCTGCGTTGTCTTCACAAAGATATTGAAATTCATCAAGTACCAGGATGAGCCGTTCTTCCTGAGATTTTTGAGCGAAATAGATCAGTGCGGATTCCCAATCATTAAATGTTATGTTTTGTAGCAATGGATCATCAAGGACATGCTGTGCTATTTCAATCAATTGACGCAGGTGATCACGTTCTTTCAACTGACTTGCAAGAAAATAGATGCTCCGCTTGTCTTCACAAAACTGTAATAAAAGCTCTGTCTTTCCTACTCGACGCCTACCGTATAACACAAAAAATTCTGCATTTCGTGTACGATACATCTGCTCTAAAGCATTTATTTCTTGTTCTCTGTTAATAAACATTTTTCACAACCTGCAATTATTATACTTTATATTATAATAATCTGAAGTATAATATAAATCAACCTAATTTTAAAGAGCGCTGCAACATCAAATCAACACCAACAATTTTGAGATTCTCATCAAACAAGCTATTCTTGCTGGGACTAACATCTTGAGTAGTGTTTCCATCAAGCATTTTTGGACCGCCTATGTAGGAAGCAAAAAGGAAGGTTTAAGGACTTACCTCCTTAACACAACGAAAACTGGTGAAGTGGATAGGTCCAAAAGGCAGAACCCACATACGGTCTAAGACGCATCGCGCAATTGGAACAAGGTTTCAGTGATTTAATCATGAAAATCTGTTGTGGATTACATAACTTTCGTTTAAACTTCAGACCTCGGTGTTATGAAAGACATTTCGATTAAACTCATATAATGTCTATTGCAGAATTCAGTTAAATCACTGTGAAATCTTAGGGGGTAGTTCACCTACAGCAGACTTCCCATCCCGCAGCAACGGTTCCGCATTGCCCCACAAACGACTGCCATCGTGTGAAAGAAGCGGCTCTGCTGAATACTGCGCAAGGTAAGCACGCCGCATTGTATCGGTAGTATTTGTGCCACTACTGTGGAAATTAATGCTTGTGAACGCCACAATGCTTCCCGCAGGCACAATAGCAGGCACACCCTTTTCCGGTCCAAAATAACCTACAAGATCGTTACTACCTTCTTCACGGATATGCTTCACCCACGAACGGACACCGATATGCGAAAAAGGCATAACGTATACCGTGCCGTTTTCCTCCGACATATCGTCAAGCGCACACCAACAAGTCAGGTATGGTTTGTGATCAGGATATCCAACGTAACCAGAATCCTGATGCCAACTGAACTTCATGCCAGCTTCTGCCCCTTTGACAACATACTGTTCCCAAAAAAGATACGCTGTTTCACCTAAAGTAGCACGGCAGACATCCGCCATCAAATCACTGAACAGAAATTCCCGAAGTTTCGGCTGTTTCCTGAAGCAGTTAGAAACAAAGTAGCGTTTGTTACGATGATTAAGACCCAGTACATCAGTGTTTTCCTGCTCCATTCGCGCATCCATTTGACTAATAAATGTTCCACATTCACCACGAAGCAGCTCAAGAAACGGTTCAGGAATAACACGCTCCAAGATGAAATAGCCCTCCTCTTGATACTGCTGTTTCTGTTCATCGGTTATGTTGATCAAATTGACTCTCCTATTCAATGTTAATCTTGCGGATAACCTGACCGTTACTTTCCCAATAGGTGTGTTTTCCCTTTATGTAGTCAGAATCCGCTGCGGGTTGGATATTCCCTTTTGTGTCTATAGCTCTGGAAACGATGGTATGTTCACCTTTTGAAGGGTTGTTCCAATCGAGATGCCAAATTTTCCATGCAAATTCAGCGTCTTCTTCAGGGTCTATTGTAGCTTCTTGCCAAGGTCCACCATCAATACGGACTTCAATCTTTTTGATAGGTGCCCCCCATGCTGCGCCATAAATACGGTATTGATCACCGCTGCGTGTCACCTTCGCTGCTAATGATTTCAACTGTGTTCTGCCGACTGATGTCTCCATCCACACAGTTTCATCATCAGGACGTTTTTCCTCGCGTATCGTGACATAATCACGCCCCATGAATCTCCCCATAAACCGGGTATCCCGCACCTCAATTCGTTTGAGCCATTTTACACATGCGATGCCGTACCAACCCGGGGCAATCAGACGAAGCGGTGCACCGTTTGGGTGTGGTAACGGTTCCCCATTCATTTCATAACAGAGTAGATTAGTATCTTGTAGGGCATCTTCAACAGACATACTCCGTGCAAAGTTCTGACGCATGGTAACACCCCGCCGCTTCTCCTCACCAGTGTCATGTCCAAAGAAAATCACTTCAATACCGTCCGCTTTGATACCAGCCTCTTTGAGAATCGGAGCAAGGGGTGTACCTCCCCATCTCGCGTTACCAATTGCACCGGTAAACGTAGGAAATCCGTGGTTGCCAGAGCATTCCAATGTAAAGGTTACATCCTGCTTTGGTCGTGTCTTAATATCTTCAAGCGTGAGCATCAACGGTTTTTCAACCAATCCACTGATCTCCAGTTTCCAGGCCGCGAGGTCAAATTTAGGTATGCCGTAATGGGAAACGTTGAAAAATTTGTCGTTCGGTGTAATGAACGAATCAAATTCACTCCAATCCAATAAAACGCGATCCGAAGGCGGTTTTGACTGATCGACAAACGGGATAAGCACTTCACCTTCACGACTGGGGAAGGCATGAACTGCCCAAGGACTAAGCAATAATCCCGTTAGCGTTAAGCCACTGCGCCGTAAAAAATCTCTGCGATCCATAAACATTCCTCTACGCTTTTGTTGCTGTGACGTAGTTAAGGTTAACCTGTGTCCAATTGACAATATTGCTCCATGCGTCAATATAATCGCCCCGTCGGTTCTGATATTTCAGATAGTACGCGTGTTCCCACACATCAAGTCCGAGAATAGGTGTATGTCCCTGCATGAGTGGACTATCCTGATTCTTAGTGGCATAAATTTGTAATTTTTTCTTCTCATCAACAACAAGCCACGCCCATCCTGATCCGAAATGTGTTTTTGCTGTACTGGCGAATTTCTCTTTGGCAGCATCAAGCGAACCGAAGGAAGATTGCATTGCTTCGGCAACTTTACCTTTAAGCTCTCTGCCACTGGGAATCATCGTGCTCCAGAAAAGCGTATGATTGGCGTGTCCACCACCACTGTTAATAACAGCCTGGCGGATTTTCCTTGGCACTTTTTCTATATTTCGAAGCAAATCCTCAATTGAGTGGTCTACTAAGGCATGGTCATCGCCCACTGCTGCATTAAGTTTATTGACATAACCTTGGTGATGTTTGCCGTAATGGATTTCCATTGTACGCTTATCAATATGGGGTTCAAGCGCATCATAAGCATAACGCAGCTTCGGAAGTTCGTAACCATGGGTATGGTCACCGTGTTCATGGTGATCTGCATAGATACGCAGTGGATTGGTAGCCAGAAAGATACCCGCTAATGCGGTGCTGCCAGTAATTAAAAAGTTTCTACGGTTCATGAGTTCTCCTTGTCATGCTATTTTAAATAGTATTTTAGCAAATTTGGATGTCCGTGTCAAGCAGCTTATAGCAAAATTTAAAATATCTATACGTTTCTTTAGATTCACGGTGTTTGTAGCCGCGCAATTCATTGTGCCTTTCCCGTAGGAGCAACAATGTCCAAAATGTTAAGAAAAACACGAAAACTGAATGGTCCTGGTACACCAACCAAAAAACCTTGAAAAAAATGAAAAAATATGAGATAATTCAATTATAATAATTATATTCTATCCCGTGTGCTGATATATCGCAGATTGTAGCATGCATAAGTTATCGCACACCGAATAAAGGAATGGATACGCAATATGCCACTTGGTAGGAAAATACGTTATGGAATGGTAGGCGGTGGACCGGATGCATTCATCGGGGCTGTGCATCGCAAAGCTGCTGCACTTGATGGAGAAATTGATCTGGTCGCTGGGGCATTTTCATCTTCGCCTGAAAAATCGCGACAGCAAGGGGCAGAACTCTTTCTTGATGAAAACCGCGTCTATGGTTCGTATAAGGAGATGGCAGAAAAAGAGAACCAACTCCCCGAAGGTGAACGCATAGATTTTGTCTCAATTGTTACACCCAATCACGTTCATTTTGATGTTGCCAAAACTTTCATAGAAGCAGGATTCCACGTTGTCTGTGATAAACCGATGACGACAACAGTTGAAGATGCCGAATCCCTCTGCCACCTCGTTAAGTCACATGATGTCGTCTTCGCGTTGACCCACAATTACACAGGTTACCCGATGGTGAAACAAGCACGTGAACTTGTCCAAGGCGGAAAACTCGGAACGATACGTAAGATTGTGGTTGAATATCCGCAAGGGTGGCTCTCCACATTTTTGGAAAACGAAGGTGCAAAGCAAGCTGTCTGGCGAACTGATCCGAAACAGGCAGGCGCTTCATCGTGTATCGGGGACATCGGTTCACACGCAGAGAATTTGGCACACTATATCACTGGACTTGAAATGGAAGAGATTTGCGCGGACATGACCACTTTTGTCCAAGGCCGTTTATTAGAGGACGATGGAAATCTGTTAGTTCACTATGAAAGCGGCGTTCGTGGAGTCTTGTTTGCGTCTCAAATCTCCGTAGGGGAGGAAAATAATCTTCGTATTCGTGTTTACGGAACAGACGCGTCGCTGGAATGGCATCAGGAAAATCCGAATTATCTCTCTGTTCGCTTCCCAGACGGACCGGAGCAGGTCTATAAACGCGGCAACGATTATCTTGCAGAAATTGTGCAACACAATTCTCGTATCCCGTTTGGACATCCTGAGGCGTTCATCGAAGCATTCGCGAACATATACGTCAATGCTGCACGCACGATGGCAGCCAAAATTGCTGGTGAATCCCCAGGTGAATTTGACACCGATTTTCCAACTGTGCAAGATGGTGCACGTGGTGTCCATTTCATCAACACTGCAGTAGAGAGTGGAAAACAACGCGGTTGGGTTGATGCAAGTTATACACCACCAGCTTAAGACAAGGATTAAGATTTTGGGTTGAAACCCTGCTATAAACAATAAAGGAGATATACTATGGCAAGACCTGTGACTCTGTTTACAGGACAATGGGCAGACTTAACACTCGAAGATTTAGCAAAGAAAGCCAGCGAGTGGGGATACGACGGTTTAGAACTTGCTTGCTGGGGTGACCACTTTGAGGTGGACAAAGCACTTTCTGACGATAGTTACTGCCAAGGTAGACATGACCTGCTCGCAAAATACGGATTGAAAGTTTGGTCAATAAGCAACCACCTCGTTGGGCAAGCGGTTTGCGATAATATTGATAGTCGACATCAAGGAATTATATCAGAACAGATTTGGGGCGATGGTGATCCCGATGGTGTCCGAGAACGTGCCGCAGAAGAGATGAAAAACACCGCACGCGCTGCTGCAAAACTCGGTGTTGATGTCGTAAACGGCTTTACAGGAAGTGCTATCTGGCATCTGCTTTACTCATTTCCACCAGTAGACCCCGCACAGATTGATGCTGGCTTTGAAGATTTTGCAGACCGTTGGAATCCAATTTTTGATGTTTTTGATGAAGTCGGTGTGAAGTTCGGTCTTGAAGTCCATCCAACTGAAATTGCTTTTGATATCGTTACTGCAGAGCGTGCTATTGAGGCACTTGATGGTAGAGAAACCTTCGGTTTCAACTATGACCCAAGCCACCTCGGATATCAAGGCGTTGATTATGTGGCGTTCATTGAACGATTAAGTGATCGTATCTATCATGTTCACATGAAAGATGTTTGGTGGGCAGAAACGCCACGATTGTCCGGTGTGTTCGGTGGACATTTGAACTTCGGTGATTCAAAACGTTTCTGGGATTTTCGCTCTATCGGACGCGGAAATATAAATTTTGAAGAGATCATCCGTGCCCTGAACAATATCGGTTACGATGGACCACTTTCTATTGAATGGGAAGATAGTGGTATGGATCGCGAACATGGCGCACGGGAAGCGTGTGGTGCTGTAAAAGGATACGATTTTGAACCGTCTGCTGTTGCTTTCGACGCTGCATTTGAAGAATAAAACAGAAATGGGCGGGTATCAAACATCTGCCCAAATACGTTTCATAGGGATAGATAGATGGCGAAAGGTTCTGTCACATCGTCAGAATCTCGGACGTTTTATGATAGACGTACTGGGACGCTTATCCGCCAAGTGACGATGGCTTCTGCACATCACCATCATCCGTTTTTTATTATTCCAGCGTATGATGACGCAATGCAGCGGTTGATTTTTGTGTCACATCGGACCGGTACACCGCAGATTTTTGCCGAAGAAAGAGGTAGCGGAGAACTTCGTCAGTTGACAGATAGACCTGATATAAGCGAATGGTCTGTGCATCCATCACATAATGGTAGTGCGGTGTTTTTTACCGCTGGCACAAGTGGCTGGCGACTTGACTTAGAAACGTTGGAAGAGCGCGAATTGGTTAACTTCTCAGCAACTGAAATGCGTGATGAGGGAATGGTCGCGGCTGCGATGGGAACAACCGCACTTAGTCATGATGACAAATGGTGGGCAGTCCGATTCAAAGTGGGTGCAGAGTCTGCACTCGCTATTGTGGGGACGGATACAGGTGCTCACGAGATTATCCTTCGTAAGGATAGCATTGCACACCTCCAATTTTGTCCCGACGATTCAAATCTGCTCTATTATGCTGGTCCCCTAACCGACCGCGTGTGGGTTATTCATCGGGATGGCACAGGAAATCGCAGGCTTTACGCTCGTAATGTTGAAAAAAATGAGTGGATTACGCACGAAACATGGATACCGGGTACGCGTGAACTTGCTTTTGTCGATTGGCCTCGCGGTGTGAGATGTATTAACGTTGATACCGAAGAAGAACGACAAGTAACGACATTCAACGCATGGCACGCAATCTGTAACAAAGATGGCACTTTGATGGTTGCGGATACGAATTTCCCAGATATCGGTATCCAAACATTTGATCCGCGTGATGGAATTGGTGAACCGAAGGCGCTCTGTTATCCAGGAGCTTCGGCAATCGGTGAACATTGGAACGGCCCTTTTCCTTATGCGAATGGACCTATTACAGTGTATGCACCACAGCACACGCATCCGCATCCCTCATTTAGCCCTGATGGAAAGCATGTTGTGTTTACCTCAGATAGAAGTGGTTTTGCCCAAATATATGAAGTAACTCTTGAAAATGTGTAATTTTAAAGTATAAGAAGCCGTAAGTTGAAAACCCAATTAACATATACCAACAAATAGGAGAAAAAAATGCCAGTTGTAATACCTCGCCTCATCGTTGAAGTTTTTCAACATACAAACTTTCGTGGTAGGATGGGATATGTTTTAGAACCGGTGCCACATACAGGACGTATCGGATTTCAAGACAACATATCTTCTCTTCGAGTTTTCAAAGGTCCAAATTTTTCCGGTAGTCCAAATTACAAGGCACTTCTTTATCAGCACGTGAACTATAAAGGAAAGAAATTGCCGCTCGGTCCCGGATTTTATCCGAACATACATGATGTAGCATTTAACTTCGCTGACAGGATTTCCTCAATAAACTTCGGTTCCACCATTGATGTAGTCGGTCCGGAGTGGGGTACTGTTCCGTTGATTGTAGACTGTTATGAACATGTAGAATTTAAAGGGAAAAAGATTACGATCTTACGAGATATAGCGAACCTGCGAGACCCGCAGGGCGGCACCTGGTTTGAAGACCGGATTTCGTCTATCCGTATCTTCAAAGGTCCTGATTTTCCACCTGATGGTGCCGAAGTTATTTTTTATGAACACCCAGATTTTGAAGGCGCACCATTTCATATCCGAATGGAGCCATCAGAATTCAAAAAGGAACTGCCCAACTTACATCTGTTGCCGCAGAGTATTGGTGACACTGTCTCTTCTATAAAAATAGAAGGATGGGCATCATCCGGTGAATTCACTGAAATGGTATTTGATGATGAATTTATCGGCAACGATATGCGTCCAGAATGGCAATGGGTAGACCCCCAAGGTGGTGGCGGATGGACTGAACGCCAAGGCTATCTTGAAATGCGGACGGATCCCGGACAAGACTTATGGCACGGTCCAAACGGTAGAGACGGCGATATGGATGCGCCGCGACTCTTGATGGAAGTTACCGAGGATTTCGCGATTGAAACCCGTATGCGTATCTCACCGCAACTCAGAGAACACGGTGGTCTGATTATTTGGAAAAATGAAAATCAGTTCCTTCGATTGGAAAAAACCTCCGGACCACACGCTTTCCGAGGTGACGTCCGTTTTGAACGACATGTTAACCGTCGGTTTGGTCTTGTCGCGCGTGGCGGCATGCGGAATGTACGCGAACTGTTTTTACGTCTTGAACGGCGCGGCAATCAGTTCTCCGCCTTTGCCAGCCCAGACGGTATTCATTGGAGAGGTGTCGGAGTCACTCGCGTTGCAATGGGACCACGTGTGCAGGTCGGATTACACGCACTCTGCCCAGGAAATATACCACCAACTTTAACCAGATTTGACTACTTCCGTCTCTTTAAACGTAGAAGTGAAGTAGCGCAATATCGTCCTATCGTTGCAGAGCAGGTTGACGAACGGTCTGACGAAGAAAGTGTCCGCGAACTTGCTGATGAACGCCGCCGCGCTATGCGTGATGTATTTTAACCTAAGTTACCACCTATGTAGCACAATCTGTCCGAAGGTTAATTTATTAATTCGGTCCTTCTGATTTCTTCTCTGTCAGAATCGCGGATTACGCGGAGGACACGGAAAACACGGAGGAGGCTCTTGCACATCCTAAATCATTTTCACAAAATGTGCTGTTGTGACCAAAATATCTCTTCTTTCCGCGTCCTCTGCGTTCTCCGCGCCTTCCGTGATTCAGACGATTTTGACAATCAAAATATAAACGTCAAAATTCATTAGGAGCAACCAGGAAGTCGCTCCTAATGAATACTTCCATCAAATGACACATTATATATTAGAAATGGTATAAGTTACCAGAAAGTAAACGTAGCAATCACTAACTCATCAAAGGAGACATCACGATGCAAAACATAAAATTATCCTACACAATTTCAATCCTTTTCCTGCTCCTCATAGTGTTTACACACCCAGCCGATGCTGTTATTGGGGCAGTTGAAGATGGTTTAGTCGCTTATTGGTCATTTGATCAAGGAACAGTGCAAATCCAAAAACATGCAGAGGATATTTTTTCCGGACTGAAGGCTGTTGTTGATGGTGACCCCGAACTTGCACCTGCCGCAGATTGCGCAGTCGGCGAGTGTATCCTACTCGACGGGGTTGATGATTACTTACTTGTTGAGGATTCTGATCCGCCGAAAATCGATCGTGATTGGGATGAAATCACGTTGGAATGTTGGGTAAAAATTAATGCGTTAGACGACAGTTGGAATCGCATTATTTCACTCGATGACATGCCTGCAAACACTAAGGTTGTAACGCTTTATTATGATGATGACGACAATCGTCACGGATTTTTTGTCAAAGTAGATGATAAAGCAACACAAGCTGGGCAACATCTCATTCAGGAAGATATCCCTCTTAATGAATGGTTGCATATCGTAGGTACTTATGATGGTTCTAATGTTAACTACTATGTGAATGGAAAACTTGCAATAGGTCATAAAGTAGCAGGCGGTAAAATCCCAAAAGGTGGACTGCTGTTAGGTATTGGAGACAGATCAGATGGAGTCAATGCTGATGCTATCCAAGGGTATATTGACGAATTTCGTATCTATGACCGGGCACTCACAGCAGGGGAAGTACAGAAAAACATGAGGGCTGAAGGACTTGATGTCAGTCCTACGTCAAATCATTTAAGCGTCACGTGGGGGCAAATCAAGGCGAAACGTAGATAAAATAGTAGGCACACACTGCATGCTGTAACTTACTACATTGGAGATGGAGATAAAAATGGAAACCATCGGAATTGGTGTTATCGGTTGTGACAAAATGGGGAAACGACTTGCAACTGGCGCCCATGCTGTTGGAGGTTTAGAGGTTATCTGTGTTAGTGATTCTCAAGGTGAATTGGCAGAAAAACTTGCGACTGAAATCGGTGTGAGCTACACTATTGATTATCACGAATTACTCGCCGATGAAAAAATTCAGGTAGTGTTAATTGTAACTTCGCCAACTATGGAAGAAATAGCGGATGAAGCCGGAAAAACTGGCAAGTACCTTTTCTTTGGCATGAATCAAGATATTTCCATATACGAGATCCAACACATGCTCATTGAACATTTACTTCCAACATCGGAATGGAACGAAACCCATAAAATGATGCAAGCGCAGTTGAAGGCATAGAGGTTATCTGCGTCAGTCGCGCCTTGTTTTACGTTGAATATAAAAGATGTAGATATTTACTTGTAGGCTCGTTTACAAAGTGCGCTTACTTTCATTGAGATTTTGACAAATTTCGTATATATTATGGAGAAATTTATGGAATCAATAGGAATTGGTGTTATCGGATGCGGCGGCATGGGTAGAAGTCTTGCAAACGGTGCAAACGCCGTTGAAGGCATAGATGTTATCTGCGTTAGTGACCTACAAGAGGAATTGGCGAAAACCCTTGCGGGCAACCTTAAAACAAACTACACAACTGACTATCATGAACTGCTTGCAAATGATGGCATTCAGGCAGTCCTAATTGCTTCACCTCCGTTCTTACATGCACAGATGGCAGTTGACGCAGCAAACGCAGGCAAACACGTTTTCTCTGAAAAACCGATGGCACCGACGTTAGAAGATTGCGATGCAATGATCGCAGCTGCGGAAGAAAACAGTGTTAAACTCACAATCGGTTTGGTGTGTCGTTACCATGCCACGCATTCTAAAGTGCGTGAAATTGTTCATAGTGGTGAACTTGGCGCGCCGGTCAACATGATGGTGCATCGGATCGGCGGTCCGTGGGGAGGTGGAAATCGTGTTCCTTGGCGCCTGGTACAGGCAAAATCTGGAGGCAGTCTCATGGAAATAAATGCTCATGAGATAGACTTTATGCGATGGACATGTGGGGATGTCTCAAGAGTATACGGCGTTGGTGGACAGTATGTGCATGAACATACAGACTATCCAGATGTAGTGCTTGCATCTTTAAACTTTGAGAACGGTGCAGTCGGATTACTTCATTCCAGCCATGCTGCCGCGGTTGGCGGTTACGGTGGACGCGTTGATTGTGAAAAGGGATCAATTTACTTCCCACAAATTTGGGGTGGTGATGCAGCTATACAAGTAAAACCTTTTGAAGGTGAAGGTAGAAGCATCAGAATTAGTGATATTCAGGTGCCGCCCCCTGTTCAACAAGAAATTCGTGTTTTCGTAGAGGCGATCCGAAACGACACACCTCCACTAATTACTGGTGCTGATGGGCGCGCTGCTGTCGAAATTGCGTTAGCCGCATATCAATCCGTTGAAATTGGACAACCCGTTGCATTGCCTTTATAGAAGTATCATTACAGTCAATTGTGAAAATAAATGAACACTTCATTCCTGGTAGGCGAGGTTTCCTAACCTCGCTGATTTGCAGTGTTCAAGCAACTCTAAAATCTACCATTATAGAGGAAAAAGATGAAAATATCTGTGTGGGACGGTGGACTTTCAGACACCTATTTGAAACAGGTTACACAACTCGGTGCAGACTGCATCGATTTTGGGAACGGTGGCTCTTTCCCCGGTGTTAAAGAACAAGGTTATCCCGATTTGGACGGACTGTTGAAGATGAAAAAAAGGATTCGCTCCTACGGTTTGGACATCAATCGCGTGACGCTGCCAAACATTACAGAGAAGTTCATGAAAGGGCAACCCGATGGCGAAAAAGAATTAGAAAACACGTGCAACGCTCTCAAAGTGTTTGCTGAAGCAGGTGTGCCTATTGCACGCCAAAGGTTCTGGGGGGATACGTTCGACTATCTGATGACACGTTATTCGGCTGTGCATCGTGGCGGTTATCTCTCACGTGGAGAAAGCCGTGCTGCAACCAAGAACCCGCCTCCTACACCATCAATGGAAGAACTTGAAGAATGGTGGAAACGTTTCTGCGAAGTCTACGGCGCGTTGGTACCTATTGCTGATGAACACGAGATTAAACTTGCCATTCACCCATCAGATGTGCCAAACCCGGATACACCTTTTGGCGGTCTCGGTTTTCATCGCGTAATTGATGCTTTTCCAAGCAGAAATGTCGGTTACCTTTACTGTTGCGGCACCCGTGCTGAAGCGGGGGGAAGTGCCATAGTGCTTGATGAGATTAACAACTACGGTCGTAAAGGGCGTATCTTTATGGTTCACCTGCGGAATGTGCGCGGTAGCCTCGCAACAGCAGGCGCGTTTGAGGAGACGCTCCTTGACGATGGCGATATGAACATGTTCAAAATTGTCCGTGAACTCCAAAAGGTAGGGTTTGATGGATGCATCAATGCCGACCATATTCCGAGATTAGAGGGTAATGTAGGGTTAGCGTATTCTGTTGGTTATATTAAGGCGATATTCGCAGCGTTGGCAGCATAATCACCTTACAACTATAGTGGAAATTTTACCATGTTCAAACAGATACTATGGATAACAGCAGTCTTCATTCTGCTCATTTCCACATTCGCGCAAGCAAAAATCGTTTTCACCTCTACTCGCGATGGTGGTAGTGAAATCTATGTGATGAACGATGACGGAAACCGTGTAAAGAGGCTGACACACAACGAACTTTATGATAAGAATCCAACATGGTCACCAGATGGTGAACAGATTGCTTTTACAAGAGATTTAGGTAAAGATATTAGAAACAAACAGTATGATATTTTCATTATGGATGCTGATGGTAGAAATCAACGGAATCTAACCGAGCATCCTGCGAGAGACGATGAAGCGTCATGGTCACCCGATGGACAGCAAATCGCATTCACGAGCAACCGTAGTGGAAGAAATGAAATCCATATAATTGACATCAAAAATGGTAAGGTTAAACAACTCACTGACAGCAAAGATAAAAATGGCTTTAGAGCTCAAGGCTTGGCAATTGAAGGCTTTGCGATTGATGGTTATTCACACGAACCATGTTGGTCTCCAGATGGGAAATATATCGTATATAAACAGTATGCATTCGGACAAGGTGGAAACATCAACATTATTGATGTCAAAACCAAACAAACAAGACAACTTACCCAGCCAAACCCCAATCTTTTTGAAATTAGCCCTCGTTGGTCCCCGGATGGAAAGTATATTCTATATTATGAAGCTAATTCCGAGGGACCATTGGCAAATGTCATTCCGCACATACCGCCCTTTATATTTAATATCCTTATCCGGCGTATGACAGGCCAATTGGTAATAGTTGGCTTGGAAGGTATCGAACAACCGAAATTTTCTATCCCGGAAGAATGGTCAGTAGGTTATGAAACAAGTTGGTCGCCGGATAGCAAAGAATTTGTTTTCTCAGCTTCGCCGCAAGGGCGGGGTGGTAATTGGGATATTTATCGCTATAATCTTATCACTCATGAAATCATAAATCTCACCAATCACCGCAAATCTGATAACAATCCAAATTGGTTTAATCACCCCTTATCTGTCAGTCCTGTGGGAAAGATGGCAACGCAGTGGGGAGAAATAAAAAAGTAGTGACATCATTACGGTGTAAAAAGTCGGGTTTCGCTACCGCTTCTACCCGACCTACGAAATAATGTCCTATTATCATATAGAAATGGTATTATTATTGATGTGGCAATATACATCATTCTTGCTGTTTTGTTTGGAATAGTATCTTTTAAATTAGCCTGTTCTCTAATTAGAGATGAAAATAAAAAAGGTTAGTAGGAAGTCGGAAACAAAAATCGCTAAAGCCCTTCTAATGCAGATTTCTTTCTTGGATAAAACAACCTTTTACCAACCATTAGCATCTGCTTGTCTTCAGACTATCATAGACTTGCCCAATTTGCCCTTTTCTAAATCATTACCAAGTACAAAAATATGATTATCAAACTTACGTTATGTGTCCAAAAGTATACGTTTATACGCAACGGTATGCTATCCCTCACTTTCAAGCGGTAGTGGTCCTTGATAGGGTGTTTCGCGGAGTGTTTGGACCAAAAGGGCTCGCGTCCACGCTAAAGCAGCTTGGAGGTCTATCGCTTCGCCCGGTTGAATATACCCATCCTTTTTGTTTTGTCTGCGTAGCGACGTGAGACTCATCGTATTAGATTTTTTGCTATTGCACGGTTGGCATAAGAGCGCGCGATTGTCTATGTCATTGGTGCCGCCATCGCTTTTCGGGATGATATGGTCAAGGTGTAAATAGCGTTTATCGGGTGGGACAAAGTTGCATCCCCAACATTTCAATCCGAATTGATCTACAAGGAATTGGTGCATCTCGGCATGGCTGTGCAGCGGTTCGAGATGGTGCTGATAGACATGGGATAACTCAGGGACATTGTCTTGGTCAGTTTTGTCATCAGTGCGGATGGGCGGCTCGACTTGATAGTGGATTTCATATTTCGCTGTTTGTCTATCCAACCAGTCTTTATCTGTGGCGAATTTCTCTATCCGTTCGCGTTCTTTTTTGTCTATGCCCATGAGGCGTGTTATGATGTGGTAGCGAGCATCTACGCGTCTGTCTATGCCGACCCAGCGGCGTTTGAGATTGTCTGCTGCAATAATCGTAGTGGCACATCCGCAGAACGGGTCCAGGACAAGATCGCCTTCGTTTGACGAGGCTTTGATAATGCGTTCATAGAGGGCAAGCGGTTTTTGATCGGGGGAGCCTGTCCATTCATCTCCTTTGTTATAATTTGTGAAACCAGAAATATCCATGAATAGAGATTGAACAGGATTGCCAGAGTCTGCTTCAGCATACCGCTTAAGCCCAGGCCATCCAGAACGCCCTTTTTTCGGATGGTGAATTAATCCTACAGAATCAAGAATATCTAATCTATCATGAACCCCTTTTATAGATCTATAGTTCGGAATGAGATTGTCTTCAATCCATTTGGCGTAATTCCCTGTTAACGGGGCTGACCAAACACGACCCTTAGCTCTTACATCATACCCCGACCAAGGTTGTGAACTCTCCCCGCCACTATAACCGTGAGATGGACCTGTCAAGTTATCCGATCTGTACTTACCTCGCTCGTCTTGGAGCGGATACGCCTTATCAATTTCTTCTGGAGTTTTCGGAACAGCGATGGTAGATCCATTCCAAGTTATCTTTCTACCTCCTGAGTAATACAACAATCTATCTGAGTTATTGCCATATTTCTTCGGATCATTGTGAGCAACAGATCTGCGCCATACGATTTCGTTTTTAAAGTTTTTCCTACCAAAGATTGCATCCAAACACATTTTGATATAGTGGCTTGCGGTGGGGTCACAATGCAAATAGATGCTACCCGTCTCTTTTAGGATACGATGCATTTCAATGAGTCTGACACTGAGAAAACACAAGAATGCTGCCGTGTCCTCGCCTTGACAATGCTTGGCAGCGTCTATGGCGTGGTATAGTTCGGCGTGGTTGTCTTTGATTTCTTCAAGCCATTTGGGATGTACTTCATTCCATTTCCACTGGTCTGGTAATATGCCGGTGTCTCCCCATTTCCAGTTATCTACATAATGACCGGCGGTGCCGCTGCGGTTGCGTTTGATGTTGAAGGGGGGATCGGTTGCGATGAGGTCTACGGTGTCGCTGTTCATGCCGCGTAGCACCTCGAGATTGTCCATTTCGTATAGTGCGTTGTCGGGAAAGTTTTGTGTCATTGGTGTTTTCCATGTTGTGTTTTTTTTTTGATAAGGATAGCATGGGGCGTGGATTGTGTCAAGTGGGGAATTGCAGGCGAGTAGGCACGTCCGCAATGAATGAGACGTGCCTTATGCCTGCTTACCAAAATATTACTATTTTTTTTCGTGGGATTGTGATTTCGCCGGTGTATCCGTAGGTTTTGGTGCAGGTTGTGACGGTGTATCAGGGGGAACAGGGCCAGCAGGGGTTGGCGTTATTGGACGGGAGGGCGTATCCCATGATTTGTTTATTCTTTGTCGGTTAACTTTTTTACTGGATTGTTGGGTTGACTTTCTCTCTTTAGCCATTTTGTGTCACCTCCTTTGATCAATAAATTTTTTCAACAATATAAGAAATAGGACAGATTACAATACCGACGGTAAGAAACAATCTTAATAGAATCGATAGTCTGTATAATTTTTTATCTATATTTTCTATTTCATCCAAGTATATAATATCGTTTTCATCGTACATTTTATGTGTAAGCTCTCGGACTAGTTCTAATGATTTCTGTGAAACGGGAAATGAATATATATTTATGATTAGAGACAATATAAGTGATGCAGTTCCAATGTAAGCTAGGACAGGGACATGTAAAGAACCCCAAGGTGTGTTCGAAATAAATCCAGAAAAATATATCAAATCGTTTCGTCTGTTTAGGGGCGTTATGTGCGTTGTGTCCTGACTTTTGCGAGTCCGGGATCAATAGTTACTTTCCAAGTCAATTATTGCAGGGTTCCCCGCTGCGTTTTTCAGTTTCTGTATGCTATTTTGAATGTCACGTTCCTAATTTGGAAAAAGGAAATGGTATATATATCGAAACAGACGCGGTATCGGATTGACAATAGTAGTAAGAATAATACCAGCAATCACACCACCTATTGCTGAAACAATGATTTGGTTGAGATTCGGACGTTTCCCCAAAAATTTCTGAATGCTCTCTTTTCTTTTTCTTCGTCTGGTATCTTTCCGTGCTTGTTCCTCATTCGATTTTTCATCTTGTTCCCGTTGCAATCTCTGTTCTTCAATTTCCATTTTTTTCTTGATGCCTTCTGTTGTATCATTCAATCTAAGCTGATCGTCTACACATGCAACTATAATACGTTCATAGGCTCCAAAATGGATTTTTACTGGAAGTTCGCTCTGTCTATTGTTAACCAGCGCAGCCTTGATGCTAAATGTATCACCAATTTGTAAACGATCAAGGTTTGCTGTAAATTTGTAGTATGTATCTTCAATATTTTTGCATTCGGGACAATTTCCACTTCGATTTGGGCATGATTTCATATCATGGAAAAACAGTGTTGAAAAACGCCAATCGTAATAAAATTCTAATTCTATACTGGATTCAATATTTTCACTTGACTTTTCAAGGACAGGATTATCCTCTACTTTTAACGCCATTTTGAAATTTCCACCGTTTTTATTATGACTGGTTAAGATGCCCGTATAAACCCGTAAGTGTTCTTGTTTAAATAGGTATGCACTCATTCTATTTTACTCCTTTCTTTTTTCCAACACAACGCGATCTATGTGGGCAAGCTTTGGCGATTTCCATCAAGGTGGCACAAACTATTAGTGTTGTGTCTACCGAAATTTTACGGGTAGAGGTCGCGATTCGGAGATCGCTCCTACAGAAGATGGGTCTTAAATGTAGGAGGGAACTCCGATTCCCGACTACATTTAAGACCCATCAATTAACACTTGACTAAGCATTAGTCTGTGCAGATGAGACGTAAACTAATAGTTTGCGCTACAGAAGTGTCCCATTAATTATAGGTTGACCATATTACCACGAATCCGTACGGAATGGCGAAACGGGTAATCCTTCCTTATTCATCAGATTCGGCTCCGCAGTTTGATGCCAACCTAATCGCACAGCAACAGGCGACTCAACCGAATCACTTGATACAACCACCGTCCCGCCATCAACCACTGCAATTGCATCAACAAACTGCTTATCTTCACCCGCAATTTGAAACCATGTCAGTGGTTCATCATCTCGTGACACCAAACCGCTACCTACATGGTCAAAGCTGATACGAATTGTGTTGCCTTCAACTTCCATTGATTTGTAGAGGGGACCAGAACAGACAAGATCGTCTTGACCATACGTTTTAGCGAGTGCCCATAAGGCAAGTCGCAATCCAACGTCCTGCTTATTTTTAGGATGAATATCTCTGACGTTGCCAATGTCGGTTGTTACCACCATGCCAGTATTTGGTAACGCTAACGTAGCAGTTTGCGCTTCCCATATTTTCGGCAGATGAGTCGGGTCATTCCTATCATAGCCTCCCCACGGAGCCAACTGGACAAAATAAAACGGGAAATCACCTTGTCCCCACACTTCGCGCCAGCCATGGATGAGTGCTTTCATCTTCTCATGATACATCATGCCTTCACGCATGTTCGACTCACCTTGATACCATAGTGCGCCGCGAATGGCAATAGGTACAATTGGATAAACCATGCTGTTGTAAAGTGCTGTCGGTCTCTGATGCGGGTTTAAAGCGTGTTCATTTTCGGGCATCTCGAAAATGACATCGTTACTTTCCAATGCCTTTCGCGTCTTTGCTATCCACGTTTCAATTTCTTGTAGTTTCTGAGGAAGTTGCTCACGATAGTTTTCGTTAATATCTTGAATTTCCTTAGATATTGATGCAAGTGCTGGTACAGACGCGAACCCTTCAGGGGGTGTCCACGGTTCAATACGGGTCCCACCCCATGAGGTGTTAATCAACCCAATCGGCACATCAAGTTCTTTGTGAAGATGCCTGCCGAAATAGTATGCCACAGCAGAGAAATGCCTAACAGTCTCTGGAGCAGTCGGACGCCATTGTGCGTTCACATCAGGTGCTGGCAAACCGGAAGATTTATTTGGTATGTGAAACAGCCGAATCATCGGATAGTTTGCTGCAGCGATCTCCTCGGCCGGGTTTTTCGAAGCATTTACTGTCCATCCCATATTTGACTGTCCAGAACATACCCACACTTCACCAAAAAGGATATTTGTAAGTTCAACGGTGTTACCGCCGACAACCTTTAGTGTATAGGGGCCGCCTACCGCTGTTGCAGGCAACTTAACTTGCCAATTGCCTTTCTCATCCGCTTTTACTGTTTCTGTATGAACAACATTGGCATCCGCATCTTGTTTGCTAAGAGTAACAGAGATTTCTTCACCTGCTACTGCCCATCCCCAAATTGGAACAGGCATATCCCGCTGTAAAACCATGTTGTTGCCGAAAACTCGCGGCAGTTTAACTTCCGCAAACGAAAAAGTTTGAGAGAAGAATAACAGAGAACTAATAAGAACAATAACAGTAACTTTCATATTTTCTCCTTCTAAGTTGAATTGAAATTCGAAATTTCAGAATATAATAAGATATCCTATTTATTTAATGACTCCAATGCGTCTAAAGCGTCATTGGAGAAACTCGCTTCCAGCATTTTGAAGACGTTCAGCAAGATAACTGTTGCGTTCCATCACCTGCGTATTATCTATACAGATGCCGAGCGCTTGTTTAGTGCCAACAATCACCACCCGTTCCTTCGCACGAGTGATGCCTGTGTAAAGCAGATTTCGTTGTAACATGATATAGTGTTGCGTGTGTAAAGGTATCACAACTGCGGGATACTCGCTGCCTTGTGCTTTGTGGATAGTGGTGGCGTATGCTAAAACCAATTCGTTCAGGTCTGCCATATCATAAGCGACAAGTTTTTCGGAAAATCGAACCGTCACCGTCTTGTCTATTTGATCAATGCTGACAATTCTACCAATATCTCCATTGTATACATCATAATCGTAGTTATTACGGATCTGCATAACCTTATCGCCAATACGAAACGTTTGCCAACCCCGGACGGCTTGTTCTGCGTTCGGGTTAAGCACATCCTGTAAACATTTGTTAAGGTCTTCAGCACCAAGCGTGCCGCGCCGCATCGGACATAGCAGCTGAATGTCATCTATGGGATGATAGTTATAGTGACGAGGTAGCCGTTCCGCAATCAAGGAAGTAATCTGTTGGGCTGCTAATTCGGGTTCTTCCGCCTCAAGAAAAAAGAAATCTCGATCCTTTGGCCCGGAAAGTATCGGAAATTCTCCGCTGTTAATCCGATGTGCGTTAGTAACAATCATGCTCTCTTGTGCTTGGCGGAAAATCTCTGTGAGTCTCACAACAGGAATCTTTTGTGAATCGATAAGCGATTTTAATACGTTGCCAGCACCGACAGATGGCAGTTGGTCAGTATCACCAATAAGGATAACGGTAGCAGTCAGAGGAATTGCTTGCATCAATCGGTTCATTAGGACAAGTTCCACCATTGACATTTCGTCCACAATTACGACATCCGCTTCTAATGGGTTTTCACGATTGCGTTTGAATCCGTTTTCTTGGAAAGAAAATTCAAGTAGCCGATGGACCGTTTTTGCTTCTCTATCTGTTGTTTCGCTGAGGCGTTTTGCAGCACGTCCGGTCGGCGCTGCCAAAACGATCCGCCGCCCTTCTGCCTCAAACAGTCGAATCATGCCGACTGTCGTTGTTGTTTTACCAGTGCCTGGACCACCTGTAAGAATCATTGCCCGTTCAGTGAGGGCAGTCCGAATTGCCTCACGTTGCTGTGGCGCAAATTGGATGTCCATCTCACTTTCTAATCTGCTCAACGATGTATCTATATCCAATGAACTGGCATTTTGCTTTCCATTTGAAAGCAACCTCAAAAACTGGTTTGCCACACCCATTTCAGCATAGTAAAACGGCGCAAGATAAACAGCACTGTTTTCAAGCGTAGTGGATGTGTGCTTAGGCTGTTGCTTTTCAGAAAGTTCCTCTGTTTCATCGCAAACTTCGATATATTCGCTATGTTCCTCCGTTACTGTGCCTTTAGAGCTGCTATTAAGCCAACCCGTAATTTCGCTTTGCTCCGCAACTATTTCAGCCGATCCATCTTCTTTTGATAGGACGATTTCCTCTTTTTGAGTCAACGCGAGAACACCCATCTCAATTGTTCGTGTCTCCTGTTCAAGGATGTTTTCACATGCTTCTATCAATTCATCGGGATGTTGAAAGACATGTCCGTCATCCGCCTTTTGGCTGAGGACGTACTTAATACCAGCTTGGATCCGATGCGGGTCGTTCTTATCTATACCCAGTTTTTGTGCAATCGTATCTGCGGTGACAAACCCGATGCCGTAAATATCATCAGCAAGACGATAAGGATTTTCAGTTACAATCGGAATAGATTCATTTTTGTATGTTTTGTATATTTTTGCTGCGTGTGAAGTGCTAACGTTATGTGATTGCAGAAAAAGCATGACGTTCTTTATTTCGCGTTGTTCCTCCCACGCTTGTTGGATCATTTTAACCCGCTTACGTCCAATTCCGGGAACTCCTGCTAATTTTTCAGGTGTCTGTTCAATTACATCTATCGTATCCATTCCAAACAAACTGACAATTCGGGAGGCCATCTTAGGACCGATCCCTTTTATCAAGCCGGACCCCAAATATTTTCTTATGCCGACAACATTCGCGGGTTGGATAGTTTCAGACCGCTCAATCTGAAATTGTCTGCCGTATTTTGGATTGTGGACCCATTCACCGTTGAGTAGAAGGCTCTCGCCAGGATTAACAGATGCAAGATTACCCACAATTGTGACTAACTCAGGATGCCCGCGCGCAGAAAATCTACCGATAGTCCAACCGGTGTCAGGATTTTCAAAAACGATACGTTCAAGAATGCCGTTTAACGTTTCCATATTGTTATCCACTACTCAAACAATAGTTTAACCGGGCAGGAGAAACCCGGAACTACATCTTCTCCAGTAAGTGTATCTTCACGTGTGAACGTTTTGATGTCTGTTTCAGATTTATACACGGTCACGGTTTTTGATACGGGGTCAACAATCCAAACGCAGCGCGTGCCTGCATCCAGATAAGCAAGTGCCTTTCCAATGACACGGGAATGAATATCTGATGGAGAAACCACCTCAATTGCGAGGTCAGGGGGTATCGGCAGTCCTTTATCTTCGTCTACATCCAACCTTTCTGATGCAATAAACGCAACATCCGGTTTTAACACACGTTCTCCAACCTTAAATGATGTATTTGCTGGATACAACTCTCCCAGTTTATTTTCATAGATATGTGGATCTAGATACCGAATGATGTTAATACTTATTCTGCCATGTCTCCTTGAGGCTGCAGCCATAGGAATTAATTCTCCTTTAATATATTCATATCCTTCTACATCGTTCTCAAGAAATTCCTCTAACGTCATCATGCCAGGTTCTGGGATAGATATATCCCGCAAAGGGTCGTGCGTTTCCAATTGTGTCATACTTTTATCCTCCGCGATGCGTAACAACTACTCCTCAACAAAAAATGACTATTCAATGTTTGCCATTAGTTTCCGAAAAGCGTTCAGCTGTGGCGCGATAATATGCGGTTCATCCGTTTTATTTTCAAGTGCCTCTATCGTTTTGAAGCCGTTACCTGTGATTGCTACCACAATTCGTTCATCACGACCAATATCTCCACTCTCAATTAATTTTTTGGTAGCAGCGAGCGTTACGCCGCCTGCTGTCTCTGTGAAAATCCCTTCGGTTGCTGCAAGTAGTTTAATCGCTTCAACGATTTCATCATCGTTGGCATGCTCACCTACGCCCCCAGAATTTCTGACTGTATCTACAGCATAAATCCCGTCTGCCGGATTCCCTATTGCAAGGGATTTCGCAATTGTGTCGGGTTTCACAGGTTTGACAAAATCACCATTTTCTTTGTAAGTGTTAACAATCGGGCCACAACCTTCTGCTTGTGCCACGTGTATTTTAGTCCTCGGTTTGTCAATTAAACTTAACAGATGAAATTCTTTGAGTGCCTTACCAATCTTTGTAATCAGAGAACCGCCAGCAGCAGGCGCAATGATGTGGTCGGGTGCTTCCCAACCAAGTTGTTCAATCAATTCAAAGCAGAGCGTCTTTGAGCCTTCTGCATAGTACGGACGGATATTGATGTTGACGAATGCCCACGGGTAGACACCTGCAATCTCGCTGCACAGACGGTTCACATCGTCATAGTTGCCCATAATGCCTACGACTGTCGGTGCGTAGACAAGTGAAGCCACCACTTTACCTAATTCCAAGTCTGCAGGAATGAAAATGTAACAGTTCAGATTAGCGACAGCAGCATGCGCCGCAACAGCATTTGCTAAGTTCCCTGTGGATGCACACGATACAGTGTCAAAGTCGAACTCCTTAGATTTACTCAATGCGATTGCTACAACCCGGTCTTTGAACGACAACGTTGGATGACACACAGAATCGTCTTTAATATAGATTTCCTGGACACCGAGTGCATCACCAAGATTTTTCGCCCGAATTAAGGGTGTCCAACCGGAGTTGAGTCCATCTGTCGGTTCACCATCGATTGGCAATAGATCAATATATCTCCATAAACTTTCTGGGCCCTGTTCAATTGAACGTCTTGAGATTGACTTTTGTATAACTTCATAGTTATAGTTCACCTCTAACGGGCCGAAACAGTACTCGCAAACATGAAGCGGTTCCTTTGGATACTCGCGCTCACATTCGCGGCATTTTAAGCCTAAAACTTTTTCCATTTTGCCTCCAAATATAATGATTTCATTAAGATTCTGTGAACATTATTGTTGAAATATGTTTCTCAACAGCAAATTTCAAACCTTTTCAAATTGTCAGGACGATTTCAAATTCGTTATTCCCCGGTTCCAATGCGACACGGATAAAAAGTAGGTGTTTATCCACCCATGTAACAACCTC
Source organism: Candidatus Poribacteria bacterium (assembly GCA_022825825.1). GTDB lineage: Bacteria > Poribacteria > WGA-4E > WGA-4E > WGA-3G > MSPOR6. The sequence goes on along the minus strand of JAJDWA010000040.1, from coordinate 37,960 downwards.
GGCATTAGAATTGGCTAATTGCAAACCGAGATGGTTGCCCCATATCGCTACACCGTAAGGCATCGCTTTAGTAGATTCAATTGCAAAAGTGACGTGCAATCGTGAACGTTTCCGGTTAGGTCTAAAATTCGCTATCTTTGGTAAATGATACTCAACACCGTGAACAGAAGCACCCTGATGCGAAATCTCACTCCCAAGATTTTCCACAATGGGGGGTGAGATATAGTTTTTCATGTCAACAGGTTCCATTGTCCCTTCGTAAAACGTAAATTGGCATTTTGAATCGTAATAAAAAAACACCTTTTTTTCTTTTTGATCTGCTAACACATTTTCATCAGATGATTGTGCTGATTCTGACTCCATAGATTCAGCGTTATCCTGAGACTCAAGTGTGGTAGCAACTATAAATGTAGGTTCAGTCTGTTGACAACTGGTCCAGTAATCATCGACCATCTCATAAAGAGGTGACAATTTTGTGCTTTCATTGCCTGCTACATGTGCAAAGTATGTATCAAGTCTTTCTAATGTCTCTTGTCCTAATTGGGCGACCTCAAGTGCATTGACATGCTGGACATAACTAAGCCACCGATTCCACTTCTCATTTTGGACATATAGATCGTAATTTTGTTGTATTGTCCCGTTTATGAGTGAGGCGCGGAGATTTTCAGCGTTATTTTCAAGATGTGCTGCTGTCCAGTAAGGAACACCCGCGATGCTTCCTGCAGTAGGTGCACTGAAATTATGTTGCTCCGCTGATGGATAAAAAAATCCGAACGGACTGCCACGATCAACCTCTGCTATTGAACCACGATCGTCCCAGCGATACCCCCACAAACCGCGAAAACCGACCTGTTCCAATGCGTGAACTAAAACATGGTTTTTCCACTCTGCGCCTGCCACATTTGGTGTCGCCCACTCCAATGCACGCTCCATTTTTTTCCACTCTGTCCTGATATATCGGGGGACCGTTTCACGCATTTTGACGAGATGTTCAGCAATGACTTCTGATGAAGCACCTGCCATTGAAATATCAATTGGTTCGCTTTCAGTATTTGGGTCTGGCATGGATTGCCCAGTAAGTTTAGCCCAGTTTGCCTCCCATAATGGCTTGATATCCAGCATTAGCAATGGTTCGTCTCCATACTCGTTATGCCATTCTGTCAGATCCTTTGCTAAAAATTGCGCTGAATCAGCAACGATTGCCCACGTAATTGGAATATTGTATTTATGCGCCATTTTTGCTAAAAGACGCATACCATCTCGCAGTTGCTGCCGATCCTCAGCTATTGCTGTGCTTACAAGTCCATAATATAACATTTTGAGACTATTCTAAAAAGACGGTAACACCCATATCCGCATATTTATCACGTGTACTGGGATTACCGTTCCTAAAACAGACAGCAGTTGAGCTTCCTTCTAATTCTTTTGCAACATACTGCACACAGGCATCTACTGTTTGAAGCGCGTGATTTGGGTGACCTTCCATACTGAATGTTAAATCCGTAGGACCAAAGGAGAGACAATCCACACCCGTCTTCGCAAGCCTCCGTGCATGCGTCACCGCCTCAATTGACTCTATCTGCATCCAGAGCATCCCGTAATTATTCCACCAATCCGCATATTCAAGCCGTTCTCTACCTGCCGAATTTTTTCGCGCACTTCCTCCCCAACTACGAATGCCTTGCTGTGGATAGTAAAAGGAAGCAACTGCTTCATCTACCGTTGATTCCAATTCAACTTGCGGCACCTCTATACCCGATGGTCCAAGGTCCAAATAATTGCCGATGAGATAGGCATTGCGGGTATGTTTAATCCGAAAGTTAACCGGAATATCTAACGCATCTGCCATATTGCAGAATGCGACAAGTCTATCCTCATTGTACGCTGCATGTTGGCTATCCACAGCGACAAAATCGTAACCACCCTTTTCAACTCTTTCAGCGAGGCTGTCACGATCTATCATCATTGAAACAGAAACGCCAAAGACATGTTCTCCATCATGAATACGCTGTTTCAAATTTATTTCCGACATATCTCCCTCCTATAGAGATGTGTCTGTCCACACAATAGGACGAATCCTTGTGCGTTCCAAGCGCAAATTGATATTTCCATCTTATTATATCATATTTCCTCGATCTATGCCAAAACATTTAGAATCTGTGGGGGGTAAAGTTTTAGCATAGTCAACACAACCCATGTTGTAGGGTTTACTATTACCCATAAGTATTTGAGAGAGAAATTGTCTTTTTTGAAGCTGATTTGGGATGGCTTTGAATGTCCGAGGTAAACCTTTGAACCCGGTACTGATATGTTCTTGCCTGGTGGCAGATGTTGTGCTATACTCCAGAGACAATTTTTAGAAATTTCTGTGGAATGTGCAGAATACTATACGTATGTTCGGTTTAATTTGAGGCAATTCCATGATTCAAAGAGAGAATGGTGCAAGATACAACTAAATATCTTACCATAAATAACCGTGACAGGATCCTATATTTCTTGACAAATTCTCGAAACCTGTTATAAGTTCTATAATTTCATCGGGACAAGGACGGTTTTCGCTTTTACGAGGAACAAGAAAATGGTACTTCCGATCGAGATCCAAACTCGCGCCCACGAGCAGGGAATTGAGAATAATCAGAAAACAGATTTTTTTTCTTGACAATTTTTATATTTCTGTTATACTAAAACTATAAATCGCAAACCAGTAAACTTTATTAACTTACTGGTAGGTTTTTATTATTTTATTCCTAAGGAGGATTAACAACAATGACCCATTTGACCCTCGGTTCCGCTCTAAGGATAGCCCGAAGCTGTCTTATTATTCTCGTACTTAGCATGTTTGTGATTACGTATATTGGGTGCATAGGAGGAGTTGACATCGTACCATTGAGTGCGAAAATCCAAAATGCTGACAACGCATTTGACGAGGCAGAAGCTGTTTCTACCCGATCAGATGACCCAGAAGAGAAACAAAAGGTACGTGCTAAACGGCAAAAAGCGTATGATAAAGCCATGTCCCTTTATCTTGAAGTGATTGCCAAAGATGCAAAAGGGAAATATGCTCAGCGTGCCCACTATCAAATCGCAACAATCTACAAGAAGCATTATGAATGGGATAAAGCGAATGAACATTACCAAGCAATTGTTGAACTTGACCCAACGGGATACTACGCAAGTGAAGCAAAGAGTGGTATCGCAAGTATTCGTAAGAATCGCCAATTAATTAGAGATGAATTAGCAAATTATCAAAACTACAAAGCCATCTATGATACCGAACCGACTGATGAAACCTACGATATAGCAGCAAAGTCGCTCTACAAGGTTGCCCAGGCGTATGAAGCATTGGAAAATTTCCCTGAAGCCATTACAACTTTTGAAAGGTTGGTTACGGAATTTCCCGATCATGACAAAGCACCACAAGCTCAATTTCAAGTTGGAAACATCTATTTTTACAAATTGTATGATTACACCAATTCTGGTGGTTGGGGTGCTTTTGTGGCAGTCGCGGAAAAATTCCCGGATACTTACGAAGCGGGGCAGGTTAAAGCAGAATTGAATAAGGCTAAAGACCTTTTGGTCGAAATCAAACAACTCCAAGATGAAATTCAGCGTAACAAGAGCAAAAAAGCTATGGAATTTGAAAAACTTGGAAGATATGTGCGTCCATCAGACAAATGGTTGATGGGAAAAACCGACCTCGTTGTTCAGAGTTACCAGCAAATAGCAAGTAAGTGGGAAAAACTCCGTAACTATCCGAACGCTATTGAAACATATAAGGTGTTAATTCGCGATCTTTCACACAAGAAATTTGCTGTTGCCGCTGCTTTATTCCAAGTCGGATCACTCTACCAGCAAGATGCTCAGTATGAACGCGCAATTCAAGCTTTTGATGATCTGCTTGAAAAGTCACCAGAATCCACATGGCGCAATGAATCTGTATATCAACAGGCAGTCTGTTATCGTTCTATCCGAGAATTTGGTTCTGCGTATGAAGGGTTCAAAACATATATGAGTCTTGCAAAAGGTGACCGCCCCTATCTTCGAGAGGCTGAACAGATTATACGCCAATATGAACTTGATCAAGACCAAGACGGCTACAAGTTCTATGAGGAGCTGGAAAACGGCACCTCTGATCAAGATCCAAACTCACAACCTGGTGCTGGGAACTAAGGATTTTGGGAGTTTAAAATCTGATGGGTGGATTGAATGAGCAGCAATCACTATTTGAACGCTGTGATCAAATATAGCAGATTTTAGAAGGACTTTGACACTCTGCATAGGCGAGGTTTCCTAACCTCGCCTATTGCTTATGTTCCGTAGATGCGCAAACTGAATAAAGATTAAGAAAATATTTCGGTAATCCTAATTTTCCCCAAACCCTGTAGGCGGGGAATTCTATATAGCATTCATACCCGGGGAACGCCTAAATGGCGTTCATACCGTTGATTTCTTGATTTGGCGGTTTCCTAACCGCACCGAATCTGCCTTAATTCCCTTTATAGAAGGTTTTCGCGTAGGATCCGGTTCGGTTAGGAAACCGAACCTACCAAATTTGGGTAATTTACCGAATTAACGTGAGTTTGATAAATCCCGTACACTTTCTCAGTCCGATTTAGTACCCCCTGGTAGGCGCGTTTTGGAAACGCGCCTGTCCCTATGCCGAAGATTAGCTAACGGCGCGTTTAGAAAACGCGCCTACCAGGGGTGTGGACCGCTAAGTTGACGCATAAAGATTTCGATGCGCTCTACCCAACGAACTGTACTCAATCTAATTATCAAACTCACGTTAATTATTATTTCAATCTTCATTCAAGGGGACTTAGGAGTTAAATCAATGAAATAGTGACTTTTAACCCCTTATCAAGGGAATGCGTAAGTCCGGTATTTTATGTTAATGAAAGCTGATCGTTTAGAAAAAATGGTATAACCATCTTTGGTTTCTTTTATTAAACTCATGCTAAACTTTATTTTAGATTAGGATTCCAGAAAAGGAGAATAAATGAAGACGAACTCAATTTTTAGCAAAATGTCATTATTTTTTACTGTTTTATGTCAATTGACCTTCCTTTCGATTCCATTAGTAGCAACAGCAGAAACGGATGTGCCAGATATTGCATCTTGGCTAACTGATCATCCACTTATATCCCAAACCATCAGGTGGGAAGGTGCAAATGGAATCAGGGAGTACCGTGATTGGTCTGCCTCGCAACAGGCGGATTTACTTGATATGTATCAGAAGGTTTGGAACAGAGAATCTCTTGAGTTAACCGATCCGCCACCTAATATGCTTGCCCTCGCAGATGATGATCGCTTCTTGACAGTGCTTTCAGAAGACCACGCATGGCCACTGTTTTTAGCACATGTAGCATATAGTCTTGCTGTCGAGACTGGAGAGTGGGTGTCCTGGTCATTAACCGAGTATTCTCAGGAGGAACTGTTGGAATTATTTGATGGAAGTAAAATGTTTAGAAGAAGGCATGATTTGGATGGTTATCAAGTAATTTACTATGGAATGCCTGCACCACCCGATTTTTCATTTCAGTTCTTGAGGGATAACAATATGATCGCACAAGATAGGTTGCGGACAATAGGGAATCTCCTCAATTGGTGTCGTTATCACATGGCTCACTTTAAAGGTTGGTTTACGGCAAAAAATGCCGAAGACCATTGGCAGTACCGTGGTGTAACGCCTGTCTCACGTGTCGTTTCTGGGACAACGTTTTATTCTGACTATTGGAATGCAGAGCGATTTTCACATTATACTGGAGGGTGTTGGGGGACTACAGCGTTCCTTCGAGAGATACTGAGAGTCGTGAACATTCCCGTCAAAAATGCACCAGCCGCTGGACATGCCCTTCCTTACTTTATAAGTGAAGGTAAGTACCTGAGTCATGGTGATGATCCTTACACTTGGTCTACCAGAAATACCACCTTCCCGATTGAGGAATTGTTCATTGATCAGGCAACTTACGATGCGTGGTTTGGTCCCAGTGTTCCATCGGAGAAGCAGCGAAAAAATGTTGGTCTTCGTCCTGAAAAATTGAGAATTCAACACCTCCATCCGGAAATGTATTGGGTTAATATGGAAGAAGGTACGTTGTATCGGTTGATAGGTGCGACACCAACACCTTTTGTGCCGAGTGTCCAAAACGCGACAAGTCTCGCCATAGATGTAGCAGGTGGTAAAGTCTACTGGACAGAGAAAACGAGCAATAGAACAGGTAGAATCCGACGTGCAAACTTTGATGGCACAAACATTGAAGAGGTCAAGTCCTTAACAAGTGTCCCGCTCGGTATTGCAATTGATGCTTCTAATTATAGGATTTACGTGACGAATTCGTCGGGTAAAATTCAGCGCCTCAGTATTGATGGTTCAAACTTTGAACCCAATCTTATCACGGCTTTAGATGCTCCAAAAAATCTTGCTATACATGCGGGAAAAGTCTATTGGACAGAGGCAGCGGTGCACATTCGACGGGCAAACCTGAATGGTACAGATGTTGAAACTGTTGTATCTTCTACTGGATCGGTGGGTGATATTACCTTTTTGGGTCGCATTATATATTGGACAGAACAGGTGGATGAGAACAGTGGAAGAATCAAACGTGCATATCTCAACGGAGACAACATTCAGACAATTGTCACGTCAATGAGGAGTGCACCGCATTGTGTTGGTATAGACAACATGCACTTTGACTTTAATGGTCATAAAATTCTAATTTATTGGACCAACTCTCGTGGAAGAATTCAACGATCAACTCAAGACGGTAAGAATGTTCGAAATATCATCACGGGGTTAACTGCACCAAAGGATCTCACCTTAGTATATATTCCTCGTCCAGTTATACCTGAATCCTTTCGTCCCCCAATGTATTGGATCAATACACAAAGAGGAACGCTCCATCGCCTGGCAGGTTCGGTTGTAGAACACTTTGTACCCAGTGCCAAAAATGTAACAAGCCTCACAACAGATATGGCAGGTGGAAAAGTATATTGGACTGAAAAAACGAACGATAACAATGGTAAAGTCCGACGCGCAAACTTTGATGGTTCAAACCTTGAAGATGTGAAGTCTTTTCAAGGTGTTCTGCACGGTGTTGCGGTTGACGCTTCTGATGAAAAGATTTATGTGACGAATTCGCTGGGGAAAATCCAGCGGATGAATTTTGACGGTTCAAACTTCCAATCTAACCTAATTACGGGTTTGAAGTCTCCAATACATATCACTTTAGACGTATCAAGAGGCAATGTATATTGGACTGAAGATAGACGTATTCAACGCGCAAATATGGATGGCTCAAATATCCAAACACTTGCAACAAACTTAGGAACAATAGGTGGAATTGTTCTTGCAGAAGATAAACTTCTTGCAGAAGACAAACTTTATTGGACTGAGAGTATTGGCAAAAATGATCATAGAATCAAGCGCGCCTCTCTCAATGGTGAAGAAGTTGAGAGTACTGTGAAACTCTATTCCCCATTTGTTGGTATTGACGTGGATTCTACGGATAACAAAATCTATTATACGTATACGAGGCCGGAATCAATCGTCAGCGGATACCTTTCCACGGCAAGAGGAAAAACGGGACAATCTCCCCATCTCCTTTTTTCACTAAAGTCGGTTGTGAAAGGATTGACTGCACCCGGCAGTCTTGCCTTGGGTGGGGATATGTCTAATACTCCCTTGCATAAGTTCCAGCATCCACCAATGTATTGGACAGACAAAGCAAACGGCACTCTCCACCGCTTCAACGGGATCGCCGTAGAAAACCTTCTACCAAACGTCCAGAATGCAACTGGTGTTGCTATAGATATAGCAGGAGGTAAAATTTACTGGACAGAGAAAACGGGTCATAGAATCGGCAAAATTCAACGTGCGAATCTTAACGGTTCAAACGTAGAACTTGTGCGATCCTTAAAGAGTGCTCTGCATGGAATCGCTATTGATACTATACATAATAAACTGTATTTAACAAACTCATGGGGAAAGATTCAGCGTCTCAACTTTGACGGTTCAAACTTCGAAAACAACCTTATCACAGGCTTGAATTCTCCAAAAAACATCGTATTGGATGTTGATGGGGGAAAACTCTATTGGACAGAAAAGACAAGTAATAGAACTGGCAAAATTCAACGTGCTAACCTCAACGGTTCAAACGTGGAATTGGTAAAATCCCTCTCGAGTGTACCTCACAGTATTGCTATTGACTCTGCCAATCGTAAATTGTATTTAACAAACTCTTCGGGTAAGGTCCAACGTCTCAATTTTGATGGTTCAAACTTTGAAAGTGAGTTCATCACAGGTTTGGAGTCTCCAGAGGGAATCACCGTGGATGTCTATAGTGGGAAAATCTATTGGACAGAAACAGATAGCATCAATTGTGCCAGCCTTAACGGGGAAAACATCCAAAATATTGTCATGGGGTTAAGCACACCTGCCAATATAGTCTTGGGTACCGCGCAAACTCACATGTCAATCGCGACTTCTCCTACAGCGCATGTAGCACCTATAGACGAAACGCATCTACATCCCAATTATCCGAATCCGTTCAATCCGGAGACGTGGATACCTTATCAGTTAGCAAGACCTACAAAGGTGACATTATCCATTTATTCTGTGAATGGATCCTTGGTGCGCACCTTATCGTTAGGACATCAACCAGCAGGAATTTATCACGATAAAAGCCGAGCTGCGTATTGGGATGGAAAAAATGACGTAGGTGAGTCTGTTGCAAGTGGCGTGTATTTCTATACGCTCACCGCAGACGACTTTTCTGCTACGCGCAAGATGTTGATAATGAAGTAAAACGCGAGTTTGCCAATTGCTAAATCTCATAAAGTTTTGATAGAGGCTGAACCGTCCCCGGTTGAAATACATTTGGGGCTAAAAAAAAAGGAAACGCTATAGGGAACATATTAGGTTTGCACAATTTGCCTTCAACTGACATATCCGCTATTTGTTAGCACCGCATAGTCCAACCCCAAATTACCTTCTCTGCAGACGATGTTACGAAACTTCGCCTGCAGAGAGGTGTGAAATCGGACCTGTCTACACTTTCTTTTTTGGGTTTCCTTGATTTTTCTTCATTCTTATCGTATACTGTTATACCAATTCTAATAAATACTGTTTCATAAAGGAATTCAACTGTTATTGTTTGCTGGAGGTACCTTTCTTCTGTCCGCTCGACCTCTCTATCACTCGGACAGAATCTGCGTAGCCCTAAACGGACGATTGACAAAATATTTACACACCCGAGATTTGTAGGACCTTGATTTTTAAGGAGACACTCATGACAACTAAAGCACCAGTGACTCGTGAAGACCACTGGAGTCGTCCGGTGGCTATGGATCCCGATGGGCAATGGTTATCTTTACGGGAAGTAGTAGTAGAAGAAGAACCAGCACGGTTGTCATTTATCCAATTATCCCCTGAACAACAATCAGAATTAGTGGCTGAACGTATTCGACAACGCCCTAAATTTGACGTGGGTATCTTAGGTTTAGGGATATTAGACAAAAAAACGTGCTATCAATGAAGTCCGAGCGCGAACCTCTATAGGACGCACTTTATAGTAAACCCCATAATTATTTGGACACTTTTGCACCTGTCTGAGCTCCCCTTGCTTGCGGGGGGATAAAGGGGACTGTGCAAGTCTTTGAGACTGCCACTTGGCAGCTGCAGCAAACATATCCTTCGTCCGATGACACTCTGATGAATGTTTCCTACGCACCCGATGGCACTCTTCGGGCAGCAGGGATCTCTTATGAGGAAACCCCTACAGGAATAATCCCGCTAACCGGAGTCACAGTGTGGGATGTCACACAGCAAAAGGCGTTGTATACTTTTCAGAAAGAAAATTTTCAGAAAGAAAATTATTATGCCGGAGAAATTTATCCTATTCACTTTTCCAACGGCACACATCTTGCCTTCCAAAGTGATTTTGAAGTCCAAGTTAAGACGATGGGAAACACAGAAAACCTCTCTATACTGCCGTGGGAACTTGGCGATTTGCATTCCCTAACATTTTCACCTGATGGAAAAACGCTTGCTGCGGGGTGTCGGCAATTTGGTGGTGTCGTGCTATGGGATGTTACAACTGATCGTCCGCAGCGTGTCGTTACAAAGCCGCGTTGTCATATCGTTGCCGTTTATTCGGACACCGCGACTGGCAAATTTTATGCCACCGGGTATCCTCCGGGAGAGTCTGAGTATTGGGGCAACACCCTGAATCTGTGGGAAATTGGGCAAAGTGAACCGATAGCTGAACTAACAATCCCTGGAGGATTGCCCAATCGGCGTGCAATGGCATATTCGCCCACCACGAACTTCCTTGCTTGTGCGGATGGAACTGATGCTAAGGACTGGCATGAAAATGATCTTGAAAATGGTGCAGTCTATGTCTGGGATGTCGAAAGCGGACAGATGCAACACATATTCAGTGGTAAACATACAAATAGGATCGACTTTGTGAGACTCAGTCCGGATGGCACACGCCTTATCAGCAACGATATTGACGGCACAAATCTGTTGTGGGACGTGATATGCGGTGAAGAAATCGATGAATTCCCTGAAAATTTTATGATGCATAAGGATGATTACGATAATTATGAAGCGTTAGCAGAACGTTTTGAAGATTTAGGTGCTTTCACCCCTCAGGTGTTTTCTTCGTGTAGAAATCTAATGGCTGGTAGGTTCAGCGACGACAGGATACTTGTGTGGGACATCGAGCAGTGTGAAGCGCGTGTGACAATACACAAACCTTTCACAGTTGAGGCAAGTATCGCTTCTGTGGATCCAATAGAATTTTCCCCGTGCGGTCAGTATTTGGCTTACGGAGAAAACTGGGAACCAGGCGTAGAGAAAGTTCCTGTTCGGTTGTTCGACATTTGTACCGGTGAAAACATAGCCACTTTTCTGGGACACCCAACAGATATTCAATGTCTTGCGTTTTCACCAGATAGCACGATCTTGGCAAGTGGCAGTTTTGATGACACTATTCTGTTATGGGACCTGAAACCTTACCTGAAAAACACATAAGGAGTATTTTTTTTGAGACGTAATACGTTTGTCATTTTTATTTTTACGTTGTCTATATCTTTTACAGATACCTCGACATCCCGACCTGATGGTCACGCGCCGAATGGACATGAAGGTGCATTTGTTCGGTGCTATGTTTGCTCTGCATGATAAAATCACGTTGATGGCGATGATGAGTTATCAGCAACGCTCCATGGAGATGGAGGGGGCAAATCAACTCACCCTTTTTCTCTCCAACATCTAAAAAATTGTAATATTTATTGAAAAAGACTTGACACTTTTCTTTTAATATGTAAAATTATAAGCACGTTTAACAAATTCGCTTGAAAATTTGTACGCAAAACTCTTAATCAGTGTTAATTATTGGCATCAACAGAATATAATAAAGGATAATTTTATATCTGTCTGTTTGCCGGAGGCTTAAAATAGATTAGAACAAATGTCAGAATTAGCTAAGTATCTTCCAATAGTATTTTTAGGACTCTTTGCAGTCCTCTTTGCAGGTGTTAATCTCGCCCTGACCCATCTTCTTGGACCTAAAAAACCCACACGTGTCAAACTTTCTGTCTATGAATCTGGTGTGCAACCTGTCGGTGATGCAAGACAAAGGTTCACTATTCGGTTTGACCTTATTGCGATGCTCTTTATTATCTTTGACATTGAGGTGGTTTTTCTCTATCCGTGGGCAGTGGTCTTTAAGAAAATGTCTGTAGATAACGGTTTATTTATTTTAATTGAGATGCTGGTTTTTATCGGCATTCTTCTTCTGGGCTACATTTACGCTTGGAAAAAAGGAGGCTTAACATGGGATTAGCCAATACCCATATACAAAGTGGAGCAAGCACCGAACAAACAGATGGCAACATCATCACAACGACTATTGACAAAGTCGTTAACTGGGGACGAAAGAATTCCTTGTGGCCAATGCCGTTCGGTACCGCTTGCTGTGCAATTGAGATGATGGCAACCTTGGCTTCCAAATTTGACCTCTCCCGATTCGGTTCTGAGGCAATTCGGTTCTCGCCACGCCAATCCGACCTACTCATCGTTTCTGGGCGAATTTCAATCAAAATGATGCCCGTGCTGAAACGAATTTACGATCAGATGCCAGACCCGAAGTGGGTCATCTCAATGGGTGCATGTGCATCCTGCGGCGGCGTTTTTGATACCTATACTTTAATACAAGGCGTTGACCAATTCCTTCCTGTTGATGTCTACATTCCTGGATGCCCACCACGCCCTGAAGATTTGATTGATGCTGTGATGCAAGTGCAACGACAAATCCAAAAAGGTGAGCTCCCCAAAGGGTCTGAGGTTGCATACAATGAGTGAAGAAAAAGAGGTTACGGAAGAAACGCAACCGATCGTGCTTGAGAAACTACGAGAAAAGTTTGCAGATGCGCTCTTAGCGGACGCCGAAACCAGTAACGGTGTTGCTGTTGTTGTGAACAAGGATAATAGCTACGCGCTGTTGGAATATCTAAAGACAGAACTCGCGTATGCTTTTCTTGTTGATGTAACAGCGGTTGACAATTCCAATTTAGAATCGGAATTGATGCAGTACGACTATGCACGATTTATGGTCGTCTATCATCTCTATACGTTTGAAGGAGAAACGCCTCGCATCCGAGTCAAAGTGCCAGTGCATGAAAAGGATTTGAAAGTCACCTCGGTGACAACGTTATGGAAGGGCGCCAACTGGTTGGAGCGGGAAACCCACGATATGTTCGGAATAGATTTTGAAGGACATCCCGATCTGCGCCGAATTTTGATGCCTGATGATTTTGAGGGACACCCACTCCGTAAGGATTATCCGCTGCGTGGACGTGGTGAGCGTGAACGTTTCAACTTTGAAAAACAGAATGTTTAATACAATGTAAACAGAAAAGTGCAAGTAATTTTAAAAGGATCAATTTATGCAAGGTAAGATGGAACGCACAACAGGCGAGAAGATGGTCCTCAACTTCGGACCGCAACACCCTGCGACACACGGCACCCTTCGTATCGTCTTAGAACTTGACGGTGAATCCATTTTGAAGGCGACACCCCATGCAGGATACTTACATACTGGCTTTGAAAAGCTGGGTGAACACTTAGATTACAATCAGTACATCGTTGTAACTGACCGGATGAATTATCTGTCGCCGTTGTCTAACAATTTTGGATATGTGCTTGCAGTGGAACAATTACTCGGTATTGAAGTGCCAAAACGGTGTCAATACATCCGAATTTTGATGGCAGAACTTTCGCGTTTGGCTGACCATCTGCTTTGGCTCGGCACTGCAGCATTGGATTTAGGGGCATTTTCAGTTTTCCTCTACAGTTTCCGCGAACGCGAAAAACTTTATAGTATCTTTGAAAAGACGACAGGCGCGCGGTTGACAACAAGTTATACCCGTGTCGGCGGTGTTTTCCGCGATCTCTATGATGGGTTTGAAACAGATGCCCGTGATTTCATCACCAATTTTCCAAAGGCACTAAAAGAAACACATACATTGTTAACCCGCAACCGAATTTGGATGGACAGAACAAAAGGAGTCGGGGCAATTTCTCCTGAAGATGCTATTAATTATGGGTTGACCGGTCCCTGTCTGCGTGCAACTGGTGTTGCGCACGACATCCGTAAAGCGGAACCGTATTCCTCTTACGATGAAATGAAATTTGATGTGCCAGTTGGTACTAACGGAGATGCGTACGACCGATATTTAGTACGAATGGAGGAGATGATCCAAAGCTGCGGTATCGTTGGACAAGCACTTGATAATCTGCCGGATGGTCCATTTAGTGTTGAAGATAACAAAATCATGATGCCAGACAAATCGGATGCGTATGGGCATATTGAAGGATTGATCCATCATTTTAAAATCGTTATGGATGGGCACGGTGTGCAACCTCCCACAGGAGATCATTATTGTGCTACGGAATCGCCAAATGGAGAATTAGGATTCTACATTGTGAGCGATGGAAGTGGCACTGCGTATCGGATTAGAATTCGTCCGCCAAGTTTCTTTCATTTCCAAGCATTGCCGCACATGTTGGAGGGCGGCATGGTATCGGATACGGTGGCTGTGTTAGGTAGTTTGAACGTGATTGCGGGAGAATTAGATCGATAACTTTGTCAGAACGTATTATCTGTTTTTGGAGGATTCAATGGAACTCAAAGGCATTATGCTTTTTGTAAAAGATATGAAAACTGTCATTGCGTTTTATAGAGATGTAATCGGATTGACACCAGATGAAGATCAACCGTTCCCGGAACACCGCTTTTTTCGCTTTAAGGCAGGTGCTGGCACGTTGTGTCTCCATAGTGCCAGCAAACCCAACGAAGGGAGACAAAAACTGATGTTTCACGTTGAAAGCGTGAGTGCTGTTCATCAGCGACTGAAATCGAAAGGGAAGCGATTACGAAAACTTGAAAATAACGATGGGCATGCCATTTTCGATATCCGCGATCCAGAAGGCAACCGTATTCAGTTTTACGGCAACTATTAATTTCAGAGTCTGAAATTAAACTATGGAAAAAACGCTATTAGAAACCCAATTTGCGCTTTACATAGAAAATAGCGGTTGTGAGGACATAGAGAAGCGAAAATTTTACCAAATTCTGCCTGATGAAGAAGCAGCTCGTGATGGATATCTGCGAGTCGTTGATGAATCTCAAGAGGATTATTTGTATCCCGAATCTTATTTCATTTTTGTTGAACTACCTCCCAAAGTACAGGAGGCATTCGTAGCAGCAGACTAAGTGTTCTATGACTATGAGATTAAAAAGACTGGATTGAGACCGTTAAAAAATAAGAACAGTCTTGCTTCCGTGTTTTGACATTTCAGACCCAGAAAAACCGAATTCAGGATGGAAAAATATTAACTTATGGCTGAGATTGGGAAATAGGAAACGAAAGGACTATAAACTTTTTAAGGAGAATAGAATGGCCCGTCCATATTCCAAAGATACCTTTATCTCTTATGCTCCTACTGACGATATAGACCTTTACCCTTCTGAAGATGGGAAACCGATGGCAGCAAGCGATTATCATCTAAGATTACTAATATGGACGCTGCAAGCGCTTGATGCACATTTCGCACAAAATCCGGAGGTCTATATCTCCGGTGACATAATGATGTATTACAAAGAGGGAGAACCCCGGAAATCTATATCTCCGGATGTGCTTGTCTGTTTTGGCATAAACCCAAAGCTGCGTCTGACGTATAGAGTATGGGAGGAAGGCAAAGCCCCCGATTTCGTGATGGAGTTTTCCAGTAAAAGCACCTATGATAAAGACTTAGATGAGAAAATGGATGTCTACTGTTCATTGGGGATACAGGATTACTTCTTATATGATGCGGAGGGGTTGTATTTACCCTCTCCGCTGATGGGATTTACGTTAGTGGATGATGTCTATGTGGCAATTCCGCCGGATGATGACGGCGGGATTCGTTCATCCGTTTTGGGTTTGGATTTCCGTCTTCGGGGTGCAGAGATAGGGATTTATGACTCTGTTACAGGTGAATGGGTTCAGACACGCGCAGAACAAGAGGCTGCACGCGCAGAACAAGAGGCTGCACGCGCTGAGCAAGAAGCTGCACGCGCAGAAAACGCTGAAGCACGCGCAGAAAACGCTGAAGCAGAACTCGCTAAGGCTTTAGCAGAAATTGAGCGTCTGCGTGCGGAGTAATAGAAGATACCCAGAAAAAACAAGATGCAGTTTTTGAGAAAATACTAACTTATGGTTGAAATTAGCATGAAACTATTTTTTAGAACCTCGGCTATAGTCTTGATAGGCCTGCTCTCCATTTTCTTGGTCGGTTGTGGTGAGAATGACGATAGTGAAGAAAAAGATGATGATAACGTTGTTTTAGACTTCGTTGGAAGTTCTTGGGAAATTATTTCAATTAATGGCGAAATGTTTGAAACATTTTTCTCTCAAAATTTCGTACCTGAACAATCGGACGACATAGAAGCTGAACAAGAGTCCACGCTCATTTCAAACAGTTGGGTTTTTGGAGCTGATGGTTCGTTGTTAGGCATCTTAGTGTTCGAGGTATCAGAGAAATATCCGGGCCCGCCTATTCACTCAATGACACAGAAACTAACTCAAACTATAACAGGTATATGGACTGCAGATGAGGAAGCCTTAAAGGCCACTACAGAAGATATTAAATTAGATGTGGACGTAACGCTTGAGCCGAAAGAGGTATGGGCAGTACAAATAGTAGGTAAAACTGTAGAACAGTTAGAAGCAGATTTGGCAGCAGAATCGCAAAGCGGATCTAAACCGGATCCTTCAAATTATATATTCGATAGTGGCATCGAATATACATGGGATGTCACAGGGAACACGTTGACATTGACTTATTCTGATCAACAAATGCTTCTCAAGAAAAAGTGATACTGAAATTACATAAAACTGATTATCTCCGTTTTCATGCATCGGGCAACAAGGAGAAACCTAATGGCACGCACATATTCCAAAGATACCTTTATCTCTTATGCCCCGACTGACGATATAGACCTTTACCCTTCTGAAGATGGGAAACCGATGGCAGCAAGCGATTATCATCTAAGATTACTAATATGGACGCTGCAGGCACTTGAGGCACATTTCGCACAAAATCCGGAGGTCTATATCTCCGGTGACATAATGATGTATTACAAAGAGGGGGAACCCCGGAAGTCTATATCTCCGGATGTGCTTGTCTGTTTTGGCATAAACCCAAAGCTGCGTCTGACGTATAAAGTATGGGAGGAAGGCAAAGCCCCCGATTTTGTGATGGAGTTTTCCAGTAAAAGCACCTATGATAAAGACTTAGATGAGAAAATGGATGTTTACTGTTCACTGGGAATACAGGATTACTTCTTATATGATGCGGAGGGGTTGTATTTACCCTCTCCGCTGATGGGATTTACGTTAGTGGATGATGTCTATGTGGCAATTCCGCCGGATGATGACGGGGGTATTCGTTCATCTGTGCTGGGTTTGGATTTTCGCCTTCGGGGTGCAGAGATAGGGATTTATGACCCTATTGCGATCGAATGGGTTCAGACACGCGCAGAACAAGAAGCTGCCCGTGCAGAAAACGCTGAAGCACGCGCAGAACAAGAAGCTGCCCGCGCAGAAAACGCTGAAGCACGTGCCGAACAGGAGTCCATCGCACGAGAAAACGCAGAAACACGCGCTGAGACAGCCGAAGCAGAAGCCGCACAACTCCGTGAAGAACTTGCACGTTTGAAAGCAAGCAGTTAATTTTGAGAGGTTTTCACAAAGATAGATAAAACAATTTTGATGGGAGTAGACTTTTAAATTCATGAAACTAAAAGTTGTTATTCACAACGCTGAAGAGGGCGGATATTGGGCAGAAGTACCATCAATTGCCGGTTGTGCTACACAAGGCGACACTTTTGAAGAATTGCTTGAAAACATTTATGAGGCAATTGAAGGGTGTTTATCTGTAGATGTTAACACTCTTGCTGACTGCTGATTACTGACCACTGATAGCCAAAAAAGGAAAACATAAATGTCAGATGAAATTATACAAATCGAAACACCATTCCAGTTTAATGAAGAAAACAAACGTGAATTCGACGAACTGATTGGTCGGTACCCTGTTAAAGAAGCTGCGATGTTGCCAACACTCCATTTGGCACAAAAGCAGGCGGGTTATATTAGTCCTGCTGTCATGAAGTATGTAGCGGAATTGTTGGAACTTACCGTGATGAAGGTAAAAGACGTGGTAACCTTCTATCCGATGTTTTTTGAAGAACCGGTAGGCAAGTATGTTATCCGCGTCTGCCATACGTTACCTTGTGCATTGCGTGACTGTAAGGTAGTTTTGGAGCATCTCAAAGCGAAACTGGGTACAGACATAGCTTTGGAAACGAATCTCGCAAAAGGGACAACTGATGATGGTAAGTTTACCTTGATGAAAGTTGAGTGTCTTGCATCGTGTGACGTCGCACCTGTTATCATGGTGAATGACGATTTATATAAGAATTTGACCCCAGAAAAAGTTGATGAGATATTGGCGCAGCTTCCAAATTAAGCATGTTTTATAAATAGAAATTTGTTGGGTTTCACTTCGTTCTACCCAACCTACAAAAACTATAAGAGACAATATGTAGAGGAAAAATATGGTTCAAGAAAGACGGATTCTCTACGAGCATCTGGACACACCGAATATAAACACCTATGATGTCTTTAGACAACATGACGGATACACCCGTTTTGAAAAGGCGATTGCCGAATATCAACCTGAAGAAATTGCTGATATGGTGAAGGAAGCAGGATTGAAAGGTAGAGGCGGTGCTGGTTTTTCTACTGGGGAAAAGTGGAGTTTTGTTCCAAGAGACATTGAGCCGCGTTACCTCTGTTGTAACGCTGACGAAAGCGAACCTGGCACCTTCAGCAATCGCTATGTCTTGGAGAAGAATCCACATCTGTTGATTGAAGGTATCCTCATCTGTTGCTACGCAATGGGAATTGAGACCACTTATGTCTATATTCGCGGTGAATTCACGCTCGGTAAAAAGATGTTAGATGCTGCCATTAAAGAGGCTTACGAACAGGGTTACCTGGGGGAAAATGTCCGGGACACGGGGCTAAACATTAACATCTACACACATCCAGGGGCTGGTGCTTATATCTGTGGTGAAGAGACAGGATTGATTGAATCGCTCGAGGGAAAACGGGGACAACCCCGCAATAAACCTCCCTTCCCTGCTGTACAAGGTGTGTTCATGAAACCCACCGTCGTGCAGAATGTGGAAACTTTGTGCAACCTACCCTTCATCGTTGGTAACGGTGTTGAATGGTATACACAGATGGGACCGACGTACGGTGATGCACGGTTTGATCCACCAAAAGCAGATCCGAACACAGGCACAAAACTCTACTGCATCAGCGGTGATGTCAACGAACCGGGTGTATATGAATTGGATCTCGGTTTGACATGCACGGAGCTTATTGAGGTCGCAGGCGGTTTGCGTGGTGAAGAGGTAAAAGCAGTCATTCCTGGCGGCAGTTCCGCACCAATTCTAACTCACTATGAATTAGACACGCGGCTTGACTTTACATCGCTCACGCTTGCCAAATCAATGTTAGGTTCAGGCGGTATCATTGTGATGAATGAAACCCGAAATATTGTAGATTGTTTACTCAATATCATGAAATTCTACGCGCATGAATCGTGTGGGCAGTGCACACCGTGTCGATGGGGTACACCGTGGGTACGTGATATTGTGCAACGCATTGCCGATGGAGATGGCAGACAAACCACTATCACACGACCGAAATTCGGTGTCACCGAAAGCGGCAGATGGGGTGATACTGGCGAAACAGAGGAAATCTACGAAGACCTTGATCTGCTGGAAAACGTTGCGAATAACATAGCGAATGTGGATACAATGACATGGAACACTATCTGTGTCTTTGGCATTGCTGTATCGTGGCCGGCAGTCAGTTATATGCGAAAGTTCAGACCCGAATTTGAAGCCGCTATCCGAGAAGGCAAATTGGTTACCCTGCCTGTTGCTGAAGCGACAGTGCCACCAGAGGAAAATTACGCGTATCAACAGCGAATTATTCCGAAAGAGTTCGCTGATCTATAGAATGGAATACCGAAGCCATTGGAGTAATATTTATGGCATTTATTAAACTAAATGACCTTGAGATAGAGGTTGAAGATGGAACGAATATAGTAGAGGCAGCACGGGAACACGACATTGAGGTGCCTCACTACTGTTATCATTCTGGATTGAGTCGCCCAGCAAATTGCCGTATGTGTCTCGTTGAACCTTACGGGCCCATACCAGGTGCTCCGCCAGGCACAATCGGTCCAGCCCGACAATTAGCTACAGGCTGTACACTGACAGTCCGATCCGCACCACCTGAAAGAAAATTGGAAGAAAAATATGACGCTATCGTCCGAACCGACAGTGAACGTGTCATAAAAGCGAGAGAAGATATTCTTGAATTCTTGCTCGTGCATCATCCGCTTGACTGTCCCGTCTGTGACCAAGCAGGTGAATGCGACTTGCAAGACTTTAGCTATCGGCACGGACACGATAAGAGTCGGTATCTGGAAGTCAAAAACGTGCCGCCGAAAAAGGACTTAGGTCCGGATGTTCTGCTCTATTCCACACGTTGTATCGTTTGCACGCGGTGTATTCGTTTCTGTGATGAGGTGTCGGGTAGTGGTGAACTTGGGTTAATCAATCGCGGTTCCCACGATGAAATTGATATTCCCCGAAGCCATGAGGGTATTCCCATACAACTGCTTGATAATAAACTTGCAGGGAATGTCGTTGATATATGCCCCGTCGGTGCGCTTATTAGCAAAGATTTTCTGTTCAAATCTCGTCCGTGGTTTATGGAGAAAGCGAATAGTGTCTGTTCAGGATGTAGCGTTGGCTGTAATGTCACGGTAGAGTATAAGACAGATGGTGTGTACCGTATCAAACCTCGCTTCCATGAAGATATTAACCAACATTGGATGTGTGACGATGGTCGCCTCGGTTATCACTATGTCAACAGCGATGACCGCCTCCAACTTCCCCAAAAGAGAGTTGACGGTGAACTCGTTACAACGCAATGGGCAGACGCTTTGACGTTGATCGCCGAAAATCTATCGGAAGTTGATGCTGCGGATATTGTTGTTATCGGTTCTGCACAAGGCACGAATGAAGACAACTATGTTTTACAGCAGTTTGCACATGATGTGCTAAAAACAACGCAATTGGGACTCTTTGGGCAGCTACCGGGTGAAGAACATAAGTTCCCACAATTTACCATTGAAGCGGACAAGAACCCGAACACCGCAGGTGCACGGACGATACTCGGTTCTGCAAATGGAAACGTCGTTTTAGAAGGTGATGCACTTTGGGAAAAGGTCGCCGGTGCAAAGGTCGTCTATCTTGTTAGTGGTGTACCAGAACGCGCGCTTGAAGATGCCGAAAGAGAAGCATTAGAAAAGGTTGATTTCCTTATCGCGCAAGATGTTTTGCCATCAGCAGTTACGGAATTAGCCGATGTGGTGCTACCGGGAACAACTTTTGCTGAAAAAGATGGCACGTTCACCAATTCAACAGGATGGGTACAACGAATTCGTAAGACAATCGATCCGCCAGGCGAAGCACAGGTAGATTGGGAAATTACACAGCAGCTTGCAAAGCAACTCGGTGGGGAGATTGACTACCATTTCGCGGGTGAAATTGCGATCGCGATAGCAGAGAATGTCGCGGGTTACGGTGACGCAACACATCAAAATATTGGAGATGCAGGAATTAAGTTGGATTAACCTACTAACTTCAATTACGCGCGTCATCAAGAAGGAGATTACATGGAAATAGACATATTACAACAAATAATTATTCCAATCATTAAGATACTCTTCATTGTTCATCTGCTGATTATTGGCGTAATGGCGATGATTTGGTCAGAACGCCGAGTGAGCGGCTGGATGCAGGATCGGCTTGGACCGAATCGCGTCGGACCCCAAGGACTCCTACAACCTATCGCAGATGGGATTAAGTTTCTCTTTAAGGAAGACCTCATCCCGAATCACGTAGATAAACCGCTTTATGTGCTTGCGCCTGCCATGCTTTTAGTCCCTGCAATGATTGCAATTGCTGTTGTGCCGTTTGGGAGTTCTATCACGATAGCAGGAATTGAAATACCGCTTCAGATTGCTGATATAAACATCGGTATTTTGTATATTTTAGCAATAACGTCCCTCGGTGTGTACGGTGTTGTTATCGGGGCTTGGGCATCAAACAACAAATACTCGCTTTTAGGTGGTTTACGTTCATCTGCACAGATGATAAGTTACGAATTGACTCTGGGCTTGGCAATTATCGGTGTGCTGATGCTTTCCGAATCGCTTAGTCTCCGTAAAATAGCAATAGATCAGGGAGCAAACCCATGGGAGTGGAATTTTCTGATACACTTCCCCGCATTTCTTGCGTTTACAACAGCAATGTTTGCAGAAACAAACCGATTGCCGTTTGACCTCGCCGAAGCGGAGCAGGAACTTGTTGCGGGGTATCACACCGAATACAGCAGCATGAAATTCGCTATATTCTTCATGGCAGAATATATGAACATGATTGTAGGTTCTGCAGTGGTAGTAACGCTTTTCTTAGGCGGCTGGCACTTCTTCGGATTAGAAGCAGTGGGTGGGCCTTTCTGGAGCGGTGTTATTTCCTTTGCTATCTTCTTTGCCAAAACGGGCATTTTCCTGTTTGTGTTTATTTGGGTACGATGGACACTCCCACGCTTCCGCTATGACCAACTCATGAATTTCGGTTGGAAATTCCTGTTGCCCGTTGCGTTGACGTCAATCGTTGTTACCGGTACCTTATATATAGCAACGAACGGTAATCGTCTTTGGATAGGGATTGGTAATGTGGTTGCAGCGTTTATTGTCGTAGCAATTGTAGCAGGGATGCTTGCAATGGATAATAACAGCAAATCTACAGTGCAAAGTACTCCCGCCGCAGCACCGCTGCGTGGCTTGGACGCAGTAGAATAGGAGGCGTGCAAATGAATGCAGAAATGATTCTATTTTTTATCTTTGGCGCAGTGGCACTAATCGGTGCGATTGCTGTTATCTCGTTTCGGCACCCGATCTATAGTGCGCTTTCGCTTATAGTGACGTTTTTTGCACAAGCAGGATTGTTTGTACTGTTAGGTGCGCATTTTGTTGCTGCTGTTCAAGTGATTGTGTATGCTGGGGCAATCATGGTGTTGTTCCTCTTTGTGATTATGCTGCTAAACCTCGGTACACTTTCTGCGAAAGGTGCTCTGACAGGCAAACTGAAAGGTGTCGCGATAGTTTTGGGAATTCTCTTAGCTGTACAAGGCATCTATATTGCGGTGAAAGCAGGTAATAATACAGCGCTTGAGTCCGCACAAGCTTCTACGGAACCTGTAACAACTTACAAGATTGGTGAACTTCTGTTCAAAGACTACCTCTTACCGTTTGAAGTTACCTCGCTTATTTTATTAGCAGCATTAATTGGTGTTATTGTTTTGGTAAAACGCGATAAACAAATAGAAAACTAACAGCAGTTTAAAGATATCGGGTCTAAAATATAGTTAGAGAAAAGGATTTTATATGTCGTTAGAGTATTATCTTGTTTTAAGTGCGCTTCTATTTACAATAGGCGTTATCGGTGTTCTCATCCGCAGAAACGCTATTATCATCTTTATGTGTATTGAACTGATGCTAAACGCAGCGAATCTTGCCTTTGTTGCGATCAGTCGTGACCTCGGTCAAGTCGAGGGACAGTTGTTTGTTTTTTTTGTGATGGCTGTTGCTGCCGCCGAAGTCGCAATCGGATTAGCTATTATTGTCAGTGTTTTTAAGCATCGAGAAACAATTAATGTGGATGAGGTCAATTCGCTGAAAGGATAAAATATGTCAAAGGGACTAATTATTGTCCTGTTAATTTCCCCACTTGTTGGGTTTCTGATTAACGGGTTATTTGGCAAATGGTTAAAAGGGAATGAGAAACTGAGCGGAGGCATTGGTGCACTCACCGTGCTTATCTCTTTAATTTGTTCAATTATCGCCTTTTCACACATACAAGGAAGTGAGAAACCGTTCAATGAAGTGCTTTATTCATGGATTGCAGGCGAATCTTTCAGTTTCAACATCGGATTCCATGTTGATGCCCTAACAACCGTAATGTTGTTAGTTATTACAGGTGTCGGATTTCTTATCCACGTATATTCCATTGGCTACATGCACGGTGATGAAGGATATACCCGCTATTTTGCCTACCTAAATCTGTTTGTGTTCGCAATGCTTATCCTCGTCCTCGGCAACAACTATCTGATGATGTTTGTTGGCTGGGAGGGTGTTGGACTCTGTTCATATCTGCTAATAGGATTTTGGTATGAGAAACAATCCGCGACGGATGCGGGTAAAAAAGCGTTTATTGTCAACAGGATTGGCGATTTCGGTTTCCTGCTTGGAATGTTTACCTTGTTTGCAGCATTCGGCAGTCTTGATTTTGTATCCATATTTGATAACGCAGAAGCAGGGACTTTCAAGCAAATTTTCGGGGCAAGCACACTTGTTATTGCGACATTACTCCTCTTTGTCGGGGCAATAGGTAAATCTGCGCAGATTCCACTTTATGTCTGGCTACCCGATGCAATGGAAGGGCCAACCCCTGTTAGCGCGTTAATACATGCTGCCACTATGGTTACCGCGGGTGTTTATATGATCGCACGTTCTGCAGTGCTATATAATCTGGCACATACTGGGCAGATTGTCGCCTGGATTGGGGTATTAACAGCGTTGTTCGCCGCTATAATTGCTCTCAAACAAAATGACATTAAACGTATTCTCGCATATTCCACTGTAAGCCAACTCGGATATATGTTTGTCGGTGTTGGTGTCGGTGCGTATGCTTCTGGCATTTTTCACTTGGTAACACATGCATTCTTTAAAGGATTGATGTTCCTTACCGCTGGTAGTGTAATGCACGCAATGGCAAACGAATTAGATATACGAAAAATGGGCGGTTTGCGGAATAAACTACCGATAACACATGCCACATTTTTGGTCGGTGCATTGGCAATTGCAGGCGCACCGTTCCTCAGTGGATTCTGGAGTAAAGATGAAATTCTGCACAGCGCGTGGGGAAGTTCAAAAATAATTTACATTATCGGATTAGCCACCGCGTTCCTAACAGCGTTTTATATGTTCCGCTTGATTTTTGTAACTTTTTACGGTAAATCTCGCGTTGAGCCTGAAGTAGCCTCACATCTGCATGAATCACCAGCAGTGATGTGGGTTCCGTTGGCCATCCTTGCGGTGCCTTCTGCTCTGATAGGTTTACTGTTAGGTGTAGGTGGGCATAATAGTTGGTTCCACCACTTCACAGAAAAGGTAGCAGGTTTTAAAGGTGGGCACGTTGAAGCATCAGGCAACATAGTTCTGTTTATGGTAATTTCAATGATTGTTGGCATTGCAGGTATAACGTATGCATGGACACGCTATAAAAATCGGGTGCCTTCTGCAGAACCTACAAACGCATTGCAGAAACTTGTCGCGAACAAGTTCTATGTTGATGAGATATACAATACTTTTATTGTTCAACCCATCAAAAACGCCTCTCACTTTCTATTGTGGAAACTTTTTGATGTAGGTATCATTGACGGAATTGTCAACAGTGTAGCCGCACTAATCCGAGTAATTGGTGGGACATTACGACGACTACAAACGGGACTCGTCCAAGTATATATTGTGTCGATGGTTATAGGCATTGTGTTGTTCCTTGCATATTATCTGTTTTTTGCTTAGGTGATTGTAATGAATTTGCCGTTCATGTTCGGTGTTCGTAGGGGCGAGGTCTCCTTGTCCGATCTATGACTTATTATGTTTTCGAACTGGGTTTGGAAACCCTGCCCCTACGAGTGTCCAAGTCCTTCCAAAATATATCACAAGTTAATTTGGTATTAGACAAAAAACTTGAGAAAACAAGCGAGGAGTCGTATAATATAAAAGAAGAAATCAGGACGGGCCGGCGAAAAAAGATGCGATCATGTTAGACATCAAAAGTTTTCTTTCTTCGTTAGAAACGTCTGTTAAACAGTTTCCTGACCGGAGCGCGAAGTGGCTGTTAGAAAACACTGAGAACCTCCGAGGTCTCCTCGAAATCATTGCCAGCGACATCGTTGAGTATCTGGATTTTAGTAAAGTTGAGATCAAAAGGACAACGTTTATCCCTGACAACTTGCGGCAACAGGAGTCTGACTTGGTTTATCTCTTGCCCTTCCGCGACACAGATAACACCGATGTCTCTGTCGATCATGCCGCAACGGAGGTGATGATCTATATTCTCGTGGAACATCAATCCACTGTGGATCGGACGATGGGGTTCCGCTTGCTGTTTTATATGTGTCAGATTTGGGACAGCCAACGTCGAGAATATATAGCAGAAGACGTGCCGAAGCGTGAATGGCGATTTCAACCGATTATCCCGGTTGTTTTTTACACCGGTGAACAGAAATGGGAGACGCTCCCTTCGCTGGAAACGCTCATGGACTTGCCGGAAGCACTTAACCGCTTTGTTCCGAAATTTGAGACGCTTTTGCTTGATGTCAAGAGTGAAGGCGATGAAACACTGCTGAAGTCTAATCATCCGTTCGGATGGTTGCTGACGGTGCTGAAACAGGAATTCGCTGATACAGAAGCGTTCGTTGAGGCGGTGCTGCGTCTGGGTGACTATTTGCGGGCCCGTCCCGAAGCAGAACGTGCTCAGTGGAAACAGGTGATCTACTATCTTTACCTACTTATTTTCTATCGCCGTCCGATTGTGGAGCAGCCTGCGTTAGAGCAAATTGTCTTGGAGAACCACCCGTTTGTGGAACTCTCAGACGAGGAGAAACAACTCATGCAAAGCATGGCAGAACATTACTTGCAACAAGGTATTGAACAAGGTATTGAACAAGGCGAAACGCGAACTAAACAGGAAGTCATTCTTAAGCTCTTACAGATACGATTTCCCAATGTCAATGTGCCAGAGCCTCTTGCTGAAAAGGTACGCACCCTCAACAATCGCAATCAGTTAGAGGCACTCTTTGAAAAAGCTGTTACCAGCCAAACCCTTGAGGAACTTCACACGGAATTTAACGCGTCCGAAGAAGATGAAAATTAGCACGAACTATAAGATAAAAAAGCCTCTTACCTTAGTAAGGAATTTCAAGAGGAATGCATCTGTCCAAAGATAATTCCAAAATCTACCGTAATTGCAGAGAAATGAGTCAAGAACATTTAGAATATGAAGATAGGGTTAACTTGGGGAGTTATTATACGCCACCTAAATTTGTGGAGATGGCGTGGGAATTAATTAAACCTTATGTCCATTCACAGACTATCATAATCGACAGTGCCTGTGGATATGGAGATTTTCTGATAGATTATGGGCAAGCAGCCACAATCGGATGTGATATAGACGAAGATGCAATAGATATAGCAAGAAAAAACACAAATAAAGTGCAGTTCTTTCTAACAAACGCTTTATCCAACGTTTCAAGGGAAAAATTCGGTATTCCTCAGCAGTCCACAAGACTGATAGTCGTAGGAAACCCGCCCTATAACGATAAAACGTCACTTATTCGTCATAAAATTAAAAATGTTGATTTTGACGTTGATGAGGATATAGTAAGTCGAGACTTGGGAATATCATTTCTCCGTTCCTATAATAAACTTCAAGCAGACTTTATCTGTGTTTTGCATCCATTGTCGTACTTGATAAAACAGACAAATTTCAGACACTTAAAGGAGTTTACAGCAAATTATAAACTGATAGATGGGGCCCTCATTAGTAGCGGAGAATTCCCGGAATCGGCTAAACACACACCTTTTCCAATTATCATTGCCTTCTATCGACGTGATACAATGGGAATGGATTATAATTTTATCCGTTCTTTTCCATTTAAAATAGTAGATGGGCTCCGTTTCTGTTTGAGTGATTTTGATTATATCACAAATTATATTCGCAAATATCCGAGTAAGCAGCAGCAACCGGTCCCTGATGATTCTCTATTTTTTTGGACAATGCGAGATATTAACGCATTAAAAAGGAATCGGACTTTTGTCCAAAACTATAGCAGTAACACGATTGTCCTTGACAAAAGCAAACTGGATTATTATGCTTATGTAGATGTGTTCAAAAGAAACCTCTATAGGCTACCCTTCTATTTTGGCAACTGTGATGTTCCTATAGATGATAAGCTTTTCCAACAGTACAAACATTTTTTCATTAGTGATGCGATTAGACACCATCCTTATTTAGAAAAGCACTTTCAGATAGATATGATAGAGGAGAAGGTAGTGGAGGCCCAAATAGACAGATATTTCAGAGAACTATTAGGCAAATATCACCAATGTAACACGGTGTCTTATGATTTGAAATGCGCTTTTTAGGAATGCTACTGGTGAAAGAAAATGAAACAGCGTAATTTTCGCCCGCGGGATTTACTCAACAAAGAAGTTGCTGGCATCTGCGGGGCTGCAAGGATGGCAGATAAAGCGCGGGCTGCCCATGCTGGAGAAATTGGGAGTTATAAATACGGTGCTGATTCCAAGCAAGATAGCGGTATTTTGTCCTTCCTTGGCATTTCAGCAGATGCGTTTCAAGAAGCTGCTGTGCAGATTGACAATGATGTGAGGTTAGGGGCATGGATTCTGGACAACTGCAGTAGGTCGTCTGAGGAAATAACGAAGTTCAACCGTAAGTTGAAGTTTTGGTGGCAAAGCAAAATGCCTCGTGACACTTATTCAAAGCGCCGCCGCGAATTGGCTCGCCGCCACGAATCATCTGGATATGAGATGGACTTGCTGTTAGGTATGATTATTCTTGGTCTTGACTAATTAATCGTTTCTATTGATGAAAGTTAAGTTATTCTAAAGGAGATTTTTTTGTTACTTTCAATAGTTATTTTTTTACCACTGCTCGGTGTGATAGCGATTGCATTGCTCAGAAATATGGGCGCATCTGCTATTAAAGGCATCGCGCTTGTCATTAGTTTATTGACGTTCCTTATCTCTATTGGACTTTACACTGGGTTTGATACAGGAATTGATGGATTCCAAACTGACTCTCAACTTTACCAAAAACTACCGTGGATTAGCGGTTTAGGTATAAGTTACCACATCGGCATTGACGGTATTTCGTTATGGTTAGTGCTACTGACAACTTTCCTAACGCCAATATGTATCCTCTCCGCTTGGAATTCTGTAGAGAAAGGTCTCAGCGGTTTCATGATGTCGCTCCTCGCGCTGGAAACCGGGATGTTAGGCGTTTTCTGTGCCTTAGATCTATTCCTTTTCTTTGTATTCTGGGAAGCTATGTTGATCCCGATGTACTTCCTTATCGGAATATGGGGCGGAGAACGCAGGATTTATGCCACTATCAAATTCGTGCTTTACACAATGGCAGGTAGTGCGCTCATGTTAGTCGGCATTTTAGCGCTCTACTTCCAAAACGGTAATAGTTTTGATCTCACAACGCTATTAGCAGCACAGGAAACATTTACGCATGCCAATTACTTATTCCTTGCATTTTTCATTGCTTTTGCGATTAAAGTGCCTCTTTTTCCATTCCACACTTGGCTACCGGATGCCCACGTTGAAGCACCTACAGTCGGAAGTGTTATCCTTGCAGGTGTGCTGCTTAAAATGGGCACGTACGGAATAGTGAGATTCTGCTTACCGCTTTTTCCAGATTCTGCTGCCCTCTACACACCTTGGATAGTTCCACTTGCCGTTATCGGTATAATTTACGGAGCATTAGTAGCAATGGTGCAACCGGACCTGAAAAAATTGGTGGCATACTCCAGTGTGAGTCACCTCGGTTTTGTTGTTTTAGGTCTCTTTTCACAAAGTGATGCAGGCATACAGGGAAGCGTTTTACAAATGATAAATCACGGGTTAAGTACGGGCGCGCTGTTCCTCTTAGTTGGCATGATTTATGAACGGCGCCACAGCCGAATGATCGTTGATTTCGGTGGATTGGCAAAGAAAATGCCTATCTTCGCCACTATCTTTCTGGTTGTAACATTGTCATCCATTGGATTGCCCGGTCTCAACGGATTTGTCGGTGAATTTATGATTCTGCTCGGTAGTTTTGTTGGCGGGGCATTCTCAAAATGGTACGTAGTATTTGCTACAACAGGTGTTATTTTAGCAGCAGTTTATATGTTGTGGATGTTCCAACGCGTCATGTTCGGCACACCGGACAGCACGAATGAATCTTTACCCGACCTGAAACCGCGTGAAATAGTTGTTTTATTACCAATACTGCTGTTTATCGTATGGATTGGCGTTTTTCCAAAAACATTTCTCAAACCTATGGAATCGTCTGTAAATGCTGTTGCAGCGAAAGTAAAAGTTAATGCAGAAGAAAATACGCCCGCAGTCGGGCAAGTAATTATTGATGGTAAAACTCAAAAACCCGTCATTCTGAAATCCGAAACTGCAGACCTACAGTTGATTGAAGAGGAGGCACAGACGAAATAGTGAAGTCAAAACTTGCATTTTCTATAATTCTATGTCTTATTTTAGCACTTACGCTATCAATTTCAATGGAGGCCTTCGCTGCTGATGAAGGCGGACACTATAAGGTTGATGGTGAAATATTACCTATCTGGAGCATTATTCCGTTTGTCGGCATCCTTTTATCAATCGCAATTTTTCCACTTGTTTTTGATTCTCACTTTCTTGTCCATCATGGTGGGAAGATGTCGTTAGCATGGGCACTGATCTTTGCCATTCCATACCTGGCTGTTTTCAAAGGTGACGCTTTTCACGATATCTTATACATCTACCTGATAGACTATATACCGTTTATTGTTCTATTATGGGGACTGTTCACAGTGGCGGGTGGTATTCTCGTACGCGGGACGCTGCGGGGCACCCCAATTGTAAACACACTTTTATTGCTTATCGGCACTGTGATTGCGTCTTGGATAGGCACTACTGGGGCATCGATGCTTCTCATTCGTCCGTTGATTCGAGCAAATGCGTATCGAAAAAGCAAGGTTCATCTGATTGTCTTCTTCATTTTCCTGGTAAGCAATATCGGCGGTTCCTTAACACCTTTGGGAGACCCACCGCTCTTTTTAGGGTTCCTACACGGCGTGCCTTTCTTCTGGACAACAACAGCACTATTCCCACACATGCTATTTATTAGCGTTATTTTAATCGCACTCTTCTTTGTAATAGACACATTTATGTTTAAACGGGAAGGTGGCGTTGTCCCGGATGATGGCGTTAACGAACCGATTCGTGTTGAAGGTCTCTTTAATCTCGTTTTCCTTTTCGGTATCGTTGCGGCAGTCCTAATGAGCGGAACTTACAAATGGGGAGATGTCAACATTTTGGGCGTTCATGTATACTGGCAAAATATCGCCCGCGATGTCCTAATTGTTGCCATGGGACTATTGTCGCTTAAATTTACACCCTTTAGTGGTGAATTACGGCAAACAAACGAATTCTCATGGGAACCGATTGAAGAGGTGGCAAAAGTTTTCGCGGGTATCTTTATCACGATTATTCCCGCATTGACGATTCTCGGGGTTGGTGAAAAAGGTGCCCTCAGTGGGTTAATTGTCGCAATAAAAGAACCGATGCACTACTTCTGGGTAACCGGTGTTTTGTCCAGTTTCTTAGACAATGCGCCAACCTATCTGACGTTCTTCAACACAGCACTTGGGAAATTGCAGCTTACCGAAGCTGTTGTTCCACAAATTTTGTCAGGACAATTGACTGATCCGCAACACCTTGAGTTTGTGAGGCTACTTACTGCTATATCTGTCGGGGCTGTTTTCATGGGGGCAAATACATATATCGGTAACGCACCGAATTTCATGGTTAAATCAATTGCTGAACAGAGCGGTATCCGCATGCCGAGTTTCTTTGGATATATGTTATGGTCAGTCGTAATTTTATTCCCGCTTTTTGTGGTCGTTACATTCGTGTTTTTACGATAGGAGATCGTATTGCCAAAAAGAAGAAATCTTTATTTCAAGTTTGATGCTACACTTTTCTTGTTAGTTCGGAGTTTAAAAACGGAGGTTTTGAATGCCTTTTGAAATACCTGACATTAATTTGTTAATGCCAGGACTTGTTATCGTTTTAACATTGTTTATCGTCCTTATCTTCGATATGATTGACGCTATCTCAAAAAAGACATTGGGATGGATGACAATCGTTGGCGCAGGGATTGCCTTATGGGCATCTATTGACCTGCTGCAAGCAGGGACAGATCAAACCCAGTTCAAAGATATGTTCAGGATAGATAGTTATTCACTATTTTTTAATATTATCTTCCTTGTTTCAACAATTTTGGTCGCCCTTATCTCAATTAGTTATTTAGGGAGAGATGATAAAAAACAGGGACCATACTACCTACTTATTCTACTTGCAACGCTTGGCATGATGTTAATGGCTGCTGGCAATGAACTGATTATCGTTTTCCTCGGCTTGGAGTTGATGTCGTTATCGTTGTATGTGTTAGCGGGCTACTTCCGAGAAAGCCCCGCTTCAAGTGAAGCAGGAATGAAGTATCTATTGCTCGGTGCATTTGCAAGTGCCTTTTTCCTCTACGGAATCGCTTTAATTTACGGTGCTGCTGGAACAACAAGTATTCCAGGGATTGCAGAGAAACTCACCACTGAGAGTCAATCCCCGCTGCTCTTAGCAGGAACATTCCTACTCATCGTTGGATTTGGGTTTAAGGTCGCGATCGTTCCGTTCCACCAATGGGCACCTGATGTTTACGAAGGTGCACCTACCACAATCGCTGCCTTCATCTCTGCAGGTCCGAAAGCAGCTGGATTTGCAGCATTTATTAGGATTTTTATAGAAGCGTTGCCAGATATACAAACCGAATGGGGTGGGGTTGTTGTCCTATTGGCGATGCTGACAATGACAGTTGGTAATGTCATAGCTATTGCTCAAACAAACATCAAACGCATGCTGGCATACTCAAGTATTGCCCACGCAGGCTATGTGTTGATAGGGTTAGCGGCAGCAAACCCTGAAGGTAAATTAAGCGCAATGCTTTATCTTCTTGTTTACTGCGTTATGAATATTGGGGCATTCGGTGCGGTTATCTTAGCAAGAACCGCTGATGGTGAAAACTTGATGATTTCCGATTATGCAGGACTCGGCTTCCGAAAACCTTTACTTGGTGGGTTTTTAACGTTAATGTTGCTGTCTCTGGCAGGTTTTCCACCTACGGCCGGATTTGTCGGAAAATTCTATCTCTTTAAATCCGCTATCGGTGCAGAACTTTATCTACTTGTCATCGTTGGTGCAATCAATACTGCGATTTCGGCTTTCTATTATCTACGCGTTGTCGTAACGATGTATATGCGTGAACCGGAAGAAGAGTTAGAATTTAACCCGTATCCTTCAACCTTAGTCATCGGATTAGTTCTCGCAGCAGTTGGTATTTTACTTATCGGTATTTTGCCATCGCTACTGCTCAATCCCGCGCAAAATGCAGTGCTATAACTAAGTTTTCGCTAATCGTAGATACAAGATTTCACAATAGCCTTAGTGTCGGTTTATGTAGGTTTTCAACCTTCTAAGTCGGCATTGAGGTTTTGTTTTGTTACATCTTCAATATGCAAACTTCTCTTGGTAGGCGAGGTTTCCCAACCTCGCTGGTACAAAGTATCCAAATAATTTTAAAATCTGCCATAAAAAATACAAAAAAGATGCAACTTTTTTGAAACTCGTTTGTAGTAAGGTTAACTTCAATGCGCGCGGAGTTACTATATGACAGAAGATGAATTCCTTGAACTGGTCCGCAAGCATCAAGATCAGATTTATCGGCATGCTCTCTATCTACTTAAAAACAGCGAAGACGCAAAGGATATGACACAAGAAACCTTTATCAAGGCATGGCAACATCGCACTAAAATAAGGCAGGAAACGGTTCGCTCATGGTTGCTGAAATGTGTGCAGAATCTCTGTTTTAACCAACTAAGACGCAGGAAATTTCGGGTACACTTATCCGAAGAAGATGGTGAAACGCTTGAAATGCTACTGCATACACATTCACACCAGTCGAATCCAACCCCGGAGGAGACTGCTGTCAAAGAAGAACTCAAGCAGTTAGTACACCAAGCGATTGACGAATTACCACTAAGTATGCGATCAATCGTAATCATGCGGGAATTAGAAGAAATGAGTTATAAAGAAATCGCACAGGTCTTGAAGCAACCTGAAAACACCGTGAAATCAACCGTATTTCGTGCTCGCAAGAAATTGCGGGAGATATTGAACCGCCTCATGGAGACATAACCGATGACACAGAATCTATCGCAAGAAATGGCTTGCAAAGACTGCCAAGCACAAATTGAAGAATACATAGCAGGGGAATTGGATACTGCCACCGAAACTGCTATCGTATCTCACCTCGCCACTTGTGACAAGTGTCAGCACGAATTCAATTTGGCGCAAACGATTGGGACGGTGTTAGACGATCTACCTAAACCAACTTCACCTCCTGACATATTAAGTGAGGTTACGGCTTATGTTCAGGCAAATCCCGACAGCAATAGTTGGATGGATCGTTTTTTCAATGTATTCGCTTGGGAAAACTCGCGCCTGCTATTTCTTCGTGTAAGCGCACTTGCATGTCTTGTAGGAATAGTGTTATTTGGTGTCTATCAACATCAAAGGCATCTTGAAATTGAACAAGCAAAAACTGATTTTAACTATGCAATGCGTAAGATGCAGTACGCGTTCCATAAAACAGGTCTTGCGGTGAACGATAGTTTGGGATCTCTCAAAATTGATGAAGCACCTCGTCGTGCTTTAAAATCGACATCAAAAATTTCTTCGGCAATCAATAAAAGTTTAGGTATATTAAACCACATAACTGGCGATGTTCCAAATTCAGGGACAATTACACCTAAAACCAAACGTACAAATTTTCCTATAAAACCTAATTCATCAATTCCAGGAGGAAAAACACAATGAAACGAATCACCCTTATAATACTTTTAGCCGCTCTCTGCTTTTTTGGCAATGGCATAGCGGAAATCGATGCAATTCGTGGCAAAATAGATATGAACGTGCCCATTGCACCAACACCTACAGTCGAAATCAACTTAGACAAATCCTTTTTCGAACTCTTTATCAATTTTACGGTAAATTTACCTGAATATGCAGAGTATGCGGAAATGATAGAAGGTGTTTTTATTCGCAGATATGATAAAGAGGCCCAAGATCTAACTAAAATAAAAAGCCATTATCAGAAAATCCTCAAAACAGAAAAGTGGGAGCACCTTGTTAAGGTTAAGGACCAACTTCACGTCAGTTTACTTTTTGCCGATACCCCCGGTGTGCTCCATGGAATCTTTATCGTCTTCACTGATGAGCACAACACTACTTTTGTGAACATTTTCGGAAACATAGATTTTGAAAAACTCGGAATTCTCTTTGGAAAACTGATGGAATCCAAACCGGAGTTCTTGAAAAACCTAAAAATTGATACCAACAAATTTCAAATAGAACAATAACCAAGAAGCTTCACAAATGGATTCAAAGACCTTTCATGCGTAAGTAAGTTTCCTATTAATTGAAGCATTATATAGAAGGAGAATAACACGATGAAACTGAAAAGACACCTCACACTGTTCTTCACGGCGTTTCTTTTAGCATTGTGGATCGCACCAATCCATCTTGTATTAGCGCAAAAAGAACAGGGTGAAAAAACAAAGAAAAAAGGACTCATCCTCTTCGATCACCCGCAAAACCCCGAAGCGAAGGTTGAAGTTAACCTGACAGATAAACTCATCAATCTGGTCACTAAATCCATGAATTCGTCTCCAGAGGTTAAAGAGATGGTCCAGATGCTTGAAGGTATCTATGTCCGTACTTATGATAGTTCTATAACCCCTGATGGGACAAAGTTTGTTGAATACTATCAAGATAAACTTAAGAAAGAGAAGTGGGAAGTTTTTGTCAAAATCAAAGAAGCAAACGAAATGGTTGAAGTAAGCCTACTATATGATGAAGATGTAGCTTACGGAATCTTTGCCATTGTGGTTACTGATAAGCCTGAAAAGTCTAAGGAGGTCACCTTTGTTAACATTGTCGGCAAAATCGCTACAGAACGGATTAGCGATTTGCTCGGAAATTTAAGCAATTTTGGGACCACAGATATTGATCTCAGTGACAAATTGAAGGTAAAGATAGAGCCAATTCCGGATAGAGGGACCGTTCAAAAAGAGATGCTCGCTGTTAAAATCGAAAAACCGCCAAAAATTGATGGAAAACTTGATGATAAATGTTGGAAAATAGCCCCCCAAGCAGACAAATTTACACATGTGAGTACCGAGAAACCGGTCAAAGATCAAACCACAGTCAAACTGGTATATACGGACAAATCAATCTACGTTGCATGGCATCTCTACGATTCCCAACCAAATAAAATCGTTGCGCGCCAAACCAAAGACCATATTCGTTTTACAAACGAGGATTCAGTCTGCTTTAGCATTGACCCATTCCACACACATAAATCCGCGCATCGCACCTTATTTATGGCAAACCCGTTTGGCAAGAAATATGTGCATTTTGCTACAGCGCGTCCGAAGAATCGAGAATATGCTGACAAATGGAAGGTCGCAGCTAAACCTGTCAAAGATGGATGGGTGGTAGAGATGGAAATCCCGTGGCAAATACTGGACTATCCAGAAACTACCGACCCAATCCAGATGGGTATTAACTTTGAAAGAAAACAACAACGCACCGATGAGCATTCTTGGTGGTCAAACGTGGGTGTTGAGAAGTTATACAGCAACGATGGCAATTGGTTGCGGGTTTTACCGCCATCAAAATCATCACGCATGCAAGGGATGTTAGATACGTTTGAAAAAGGCAAAAGTTCTCCGATTGGCAAGGATTTCTTTCGACTCGTCAATACCAGCGGCTTAAACTCCATTGATGGGTTAAGACTTGGTGGCGGATTTGAAATTGGAAAAAGATGGCATTACGACCCACTCTTTTTTGAAAGATCTGGTGAAACGATTCGCCGGAATATAAATCCAAACGCAACAACAGTCGGTATTGATGAAAACAATTTCGGTATACGATCAAGTTTATCACCGAAACCATTCACATTCGGTACTATGAGTTATGCGCTTCGGACAGAAACCCCCAATTATCGACTTGGTGGCGGTGTCACATTCGGTGAGAAATCAAATCTGACGTATGGTGCCCAGATTCATAGGCTAACATCTGCCAGGGACAGAGACCTCTTGTTAAGCGGCATCGAACAATTCTTGAGAGCATTCTTTGATACCGATTTTCAAGACTACTATATAAGACAAGGCGGGGTGATGACGCTGCAATGGCAGCATGAAACATTAAAGCATATACTCGGACTATCTCTACTTTTGGAAGAACATGAAAGTATATGGGAAGACAGCACCTCTTACTTCAGAATCGGAACTTCAAGTTATCACTTAGGTACATTTGCAA
This sequence comes from Candidatus Poribacteria bacterium, assembly GCA_022825825.1. Lineage (GTDB taxonomy): Bacteria > Poribacteria > WGA-4E > WGA-4E > WGA-3G > MSPOR6. Next base: position 909 of record JAJDWA010000040.1, on the reverse strand, counting down.
GAGATAATTCTCCAATATACGATGGTAGAATGCATAGTATAACCTTAAAATACGATTTTGATAATAGAGAAAACACTAAAGTAAGATATGACTTTGGGAACCGAGCGGATAAAACGAAGAGGTACTACACTTTCCTTATTGAGTACGCAAATTCTGCAATCGGTTCAGATTATGATTTCCTTCGTTTTGTGGCACATCTCCGAAAATACCAGCCGATTGGAGAAGGTCGGATTGATGTTCGTTTGAAAGTCGGAATCGCATCTACTCCGTACATGCTGCCTTTCCAACGCCAATTTGTGCTGGGCGGTGTCGGAACATTACGTGGATACTCACTCTACGAATTTGTAGGAAATCACGGATTTCTCTACAATCTGGAATATATGCATAATTTAGCAGATGGCATTTTCATTGTGCCTTTTGTAGATGTGGGACAAGCATATAACCGCCTTGCAGACATAAAGCATGTTTACCCGAAGGTTAACCTCGGCCTCGGTTTCCAACTTGGCATCTTCAGATTGAATTTCGCAAGAGCGCTTGAGAAAGATCGGGGATATCAAGCTAATTTTAAATGGTCCCGCACATTTTAATCTAATAGAACGGACGCAAATCTGTTATACTCGCTGGCGAGGTTTCCTAACCTCGCTGGTGCAAAATGTCCAAATAATTCTATAATCTACTAAAGTTTGGACAATTCATTGTACACATCAAACCTAAAGGAAAAACCAATGAAATTAAATCAGTTTTTTAGATTTACTCTTCTCACCTTTCTATTTGCGTTCCCTTTTCTTATCGGTTGTGGAGAAGATGAACGCAGAATGCATTTCCCGGATATCGATTTACCTGACAGTGTTACTGTGACGGTAGAAGCTCCCGCAGGTGCAGCATTTGATCTTGCTGTTTCCAGCGACT
>JAJDWA010000064.1 GCA_022825825.1 Candidatus Poribacteria bacterium | reverse complement strand
AAAACATTTCATCAGATCCAACTTGAACTTTGTGGACAAAGACAGATGCTGTTTGACCTGAGCGAGCATTTTCATGAACATATACAAGAAAAACACTGATAAACACTGATTTCAGAAGAATTTTGAGAAATATCAGTTTATTAATTCGGTAAATTATCCAAATTCGGTAGGTTCGGTTTCCTAACCGCACCGGATCCTACGCGAAAACCTTCTATAAAGGGAATTGAGGCAGATTCAGTTCGGTTAGGAAACCGAACCTACCGGGTTTTGAGAAAATTAGAATTACCGAAATATTTATTTAATCCTCATACAGATTGTGCTACATAAGTAACAACTTGGGTTAAAGTAGGTAGCCTGAGAAAATTCCTTACCTCTATTGTTTCAAACACAATGAGATGCTAAAATCGCAATGCATGCCTTCCATCACACCTATCCAAGCCCAGAATCTATCCTGTTACCTTTTGAGTTAATTAAAAGTGCTTCAAGGCAAAAATTTTCCTACTATATCGTTATAACATTCTTTATCGAAATCGGTATCTTGACGAATAGCCCAAACTTTAGGTTCATTCGGCCTATCGTCAATACTAAGAAAATTCAATACTTTCTTGAGGGTTTCTTTTTGCTGTGTTTCGGTTTCTAAGTCTTTATACCAAATTGTTAGGGGACTAATCTGATTTTCTTCAAAGAAATGTGCCCACGACATATCCTCTGCTGTAAATTTAAATGTATGGTGGACGATTTCATCGTGTGTAATTTTGATTTGACTGAGACCGTCATTTTTCCGAGCTTCGTCCGTCTCATAAAAGCGATTACGTTTGATAGCCTTCAAAAGCGAGATGGCTTGTTTTATTTTGTTTTCTCTACGCAACCAGATGCATTTTAACTTTTTAAAATCTATAAACTTTTCAGCGATATGCCTTTTTTCATGCATCACTTGTATACCGCAAATGGCATTAGGTGAAGTGCTAACTGATACGTATTTTTGATATGTTGCTGGATCGGTTATATCCAAGTCTTTTAAACTTTCGTGTCCTTCATGGTATTCTCTCGGATATCCTGCTACATCAGATGAAACCAACAAATCACATAAAACGGTACTGCGTGTACGGGGTGTTGTACAGATAACATAGTTCATGTTTCTCATTGGTTATTCCTTTGAGAACTTGTGCTTTTCTCTCCACCGTGGGTACTCATTTGCAAGGAGCTTGGCGGCCCAGCCACCGTAGTAGTCGTATCCGCCACGGCGTTCCTGTCCGATCTCTGATAACGAGTAGCGGACCACTGAGTCGCGGTCGAGAAAGATTGGACGGTTGCTGCCGATCTCGTAGAAACGCGCCCAGAGCGGTCCCGCGTCGGGATCCGCTACGATCCGTTTATCGTCCTTTCCCTCTGCATCGGTGAACTCGTCAAAACGCATACCGTGGATAGCGACACTCCTGAACCACTCGACGGATCCTTCAATAGCAGCGATGATCTCTGGTGTGGGTTCTTCGAGTGACATTAGGAATCGCACGACATCAACGCTTTCGCCACCTGAAATCGATGGTGGCTCGTATGAACGCCCCCACGCAGGCTCAAGCGTTTTCTCGTCATGCTGCGCACACCAGGCTGTGAGTTTGCCATTCTGCTTGATTTGCGTGCGTAGGATACAGTCAATGCCCTTGGTTACAGCCGCTTCAACCTTAGCGCGGTCCTCCGTTTTCAGGAACTGATAGTCTGAAGATTCAGAGACATCTCGGAGAAGTCCGAGAATGCGGGCCATAACATCGTCATTGAACGTGATGTGGCGATGGTAGCTTTTGCTTGGCGGATAAAACTGAGGCCACCCGCCAGTGGGGTATTGTGCTTCAAGGATATGAGAAAGACCTTTGAGAAATCCTTGTTTGTAGCGCGGCTCGTTTGTCGCACGAAACGCACGGGCAAGAAACCGTAGTTCGTCAATGGTTGCACCGTTGTCGAACGTTGCGCGCAGATCCTCACTTTTACCCTCAAACGGTTCAGATGCCGTGTCTCTTTTCTTAGGCCAACCGCCGTGCGGTGTCTGCCAAGTGAGGACGTTGTCGGCAATACGGCGACCTTTCTCGCTCTGGAACCATTCAACGGATTGCTTCGCGTATCGGGAAGGAACATTTGCATCGGAAGATGACAGAAGCAATAGAAGTAATAGATAGATGGGAGTAAATCGTAGTTTCATGATAGTCTCCTTTCGTTAGTGGTTAATCGGATTATAGAATTGGTATAACGTCCCATTGAACTTCATCCGCCATACCGGGATAGGTTTTACCCCGAATCCACATGGGAGGTCGTTTTTTATTAACAGCCTCAGGACGGGTCCATTCTGCTTTGGCACTGATATAATGTGCTATATTAGCACGTCGGAAACGTTCACTGTGGTTATCCGTGCTTTTATGAAGGACTTGGCTATTGAACCAGATGACCGCTCCAGCAGGGACTTCTACCGCAACACCATCTTCATCGCGGGCACCTTCTGCTTGTTTAAACTCTCCTTGTTGTGAACCTTCAAGTTCTTTGTGTTCCCGAACGCCCTGCTTATGGCTGCCGGGGATAACGTGTAAACACCCGTTTTCTTTATCTGCATCATCAATGGCAGTCCAAGTTGCAACTGTCGTTCCGGTTTTATACTGATGGTTGAAATACCATTTATCTTGATGCCACGGGAAACCTAAGCCAATTTTCGGCGGTTTCCAAATATACAGATTGTTGAGACCGAGGAGGTCTGGACCGAGTATGTCAACAGCGGGGTCCGTTAGACGTGGATCGCGGGTACGCGCAAGAAATTCCAGGCAATTACAACTCACATATTGGATATTGTGCATCGCATAGATGCCTCGTGCTTCTACTTTACCGTCTCTGACTAATGCGTTTTCAAAGATATGATAGTCTGGGAAGGATCGTTTTCCATCAACAATATCGTCAGCGATTTTCGCTAAGATATCGTTTTCTTCTTTTGTAAAAACGTTGTGACGGACAAAGTAGCCGTTTTCCTCCCACGCTGATTGTTCTTCAGATGTTAAGGCGAATTTCCGTTCTTCGGATGTTGTATTTTTGTTCATGAATTCTCTCATATAGGTAACTAAAAATGTCTGTAGCTGCCAGCAATTGGTTGGCAACTACAGACATCAATGCATTACATAGAAAAACTACCGACAAAGACGTTGTTGGCTGCATCGCCTTGCTGCCAATTCACTGGAAGGTAGGTGTCTTTATAACGATAGATTTCAGACTTACCAACGATAGCGTTCTGAATCGTTGTCAACGGTTTATACCAAATCTGATGGGGTTGAGTACAATGCACGCATGGATAACGATTAGCTGACAGTGTAAGCATTTTTCCAACCGTCACATCATATTTTGTGCCTTTTTTAGCGAATGTGATGGGTGCGATTTGCGTTGCTACAACTTTGCCGAGAACATCAGCACGTTTTGTGGCAAGCATCTTATTGATCGCCGCACGTTGTTCTGGCGTAGTTTTTGTGTCCATATACAATACACTCTTACGTGTCTCTGTATCAACTGCCAAATTGTTTTTGGCACAGACAACAGCAACGACGGTTAATCCATCTAACGAAACATTGTTCCAACTTCCACGGTGGATATTCCAAACAAGTGTTGCTTCTTTGCCACCTTCCACAAATTCTGCACCGAAATGGCATGCGCCGACATAGACACTCGCGGATCGGGCTTCAATATACTCACCTTGCATAATCGGTGTTTCTGCAGCCAAAGCTAAACTGGCTACAAGCATGAGCATAAGCGTTGTGAAAACAAATATTCTTTTCATACTAATTCTCCCTTGTGATTTCAGATTTACCTTACCGGAGCTAAGCACCGGAATTACACCTCTTTATCTTTATTATATCAAAACGCTATGAAAAAATCAAGGAACTATTAACGTGAGTTTGATAATTAGATTGAGTATAGTAGTTAGGTAGAGCGCAGCGAAACCTTTATGCGTCAATTTAGCGGGACCACACCCTGGTAGGCGCGTTTTCTAAACGCACCGTTAGATACTCTTCAGCACAAGGACAGGCGCGTTTCCAAAACGCGCTTACCTTGGGGTACTAAATCGGGCTTAGAAAGCGGACGGGATTTATCAAACTCGCGTTATTAACCTGCTTCAGATAATAATCGTTGAAGTGTTCCACCCAAAATCTCCGCTTTGTCCGTTTCGGGGATAAAAGTGCAGTGAGTACGAAACGCTTCAAGCGCGTGCTGATATGTCATAAAGTTACGCACTACCGGATAGTCTGAACCCCAACAGAGGCGCCCAGGACCAAAGTGTTCATAAAGTGCACGGACAATCCAGTGTGTATCGGAATATGGATAATCCCATGAAACTTGTGAGACATAAGCAAATCCCGACATCTTCACGTGGATATTTGGAACATTTGCGGATGCAAGCACTTCTTTGAGTTGTGGGTACGGATGTTCTTCACCTGCACGCGCACCTGCCATGTGATGACATAGAAATGGAATTGAGGGAAACTGGGCTGCCAGCTTGCGAAGCGGTGGGTGTTGATGGCTTCCCATGGCAATGCTTGCGATTAATCCGAGTTCAGCAGTTGTTTGGAAGAACCGTTGTCCCTCTTCCGAAAAGAACCAACTCCCATCGTCATCGCCTCTGAGGTAGTGGGTGTAGCCTTTGAGGTTGTATGCTTCTGCTGCGGTTTTAAGCCGCTCAGCTGCACCGTCTGTGTGATATGTGTCTGTCCAAGAACAATCTACATCTGCAAACTGAATCAATCTATCAGGATAGCGTTTAACGCATTCTGCAGCATAGTCGTTGTTGTCAGGATTTCTGTCAATGCGTGCACAGATAAGCACTGCTTTATCTACGTTGTGCTTATCCATTTCGTGGAGAAGTTGTTCAACTTTACCACGACTCTCATCATCAGGAACAGGAGGTTGATATGGCCAGCGTGGCCAAGCGTGTGTATGTGAATCAATAATCATTGTGTCTCCTCAAAGACAAGATAGTGTTTTATCAAATGCGGATTATAGCGTATGTTAATTTTCTAAAGATAATCCAAGCATTAAAGCACCGAGTTTCTGTTTATCTGTTTCCTGCAAACCTTTGCCACGATCATCAGAAGTAGGTATAACAATTCCGGCAATTTTACCGTTGTACATAACTGCAATCCTATCACTAAGGAGGAGCAGTTCGTCAAGTTCCGAGGACACAAGTAAAACTGCTTTTCCACGGTTCCGTGCCTGAATAAGACGTGTGTGAACGAATTTCGCAGCATGAATATCCAACCCGCGCGTCGGGTGTGCAGCGATAATCAGCATCGGATCGCCAGACAATTCACGGGCAACAACCACCTTTTGCTGATTCCCACCGGAAAGCGTTTTGATAGGCTCGTTTATATTCCCAACCCGAATTTGATATTTATCAAGTGCATTAAAAGCAAATCGCTGAATGTTTTTTTGATGGAGCATAGTGTTGCGGGAAAACAGTTTCTGTTTATGCTTTCCAATGATAAAATTCTCATCAATTCGATTATTTAGACTAACACCGTGACGATGTCTATCAGCAGGAAGATGCGCGACCTGTTTTTCACGGAATTCTGAAGTGGAGCAATTGATGACGGATTCTCCGTTTAAAATAATTGTGCCGTGTTGAATCTGTTTCAACCCAGTGAGCACTTCAACAAGTTCTGTTTGACCGTTCCCTTCTACACCTGCTATGCCAACAATTTCGCCAGAGAATACATTAAGGTTAATTCCATCAAGGAGGTTTTTACCGGTTCCGGATTTTACGAATACATCTTCTAAGTGTAACATAGGGCTTTCTTGGTCGGTTTCCTCCCGTTCGATCGCGCTTTGATGAACTGGCTCACCGAGGATCTGTTCTGCCAATTGATGCGGATTTGTTTCAGAAATAGGACAGGTAGTGACGGTTTTTCCGCGGCGCATCACTGTAACAGTATCAGCTATTGCCATCACTTCATCAAGTTTATGGGTAATAATGATGATGCTTCTACCTTCCCTTTTGAGCCCACGCACACATTCAAACAACCCTTCAATCTCTTGCGGGACAAGCACAGCAGTTGGCTCATCCATAATCAGTATTTCTGCACCGTGGTAAAGCACCTTTAGGATTTCTGAGTGTTGTTGCGCACCGATCGGTAGTGATTCTATAGGGGTATTCAAAGGCACATTAAACCCAACTTGTTCAGCAAGTTCTGTGATTTTATCTTCAGCTTTTTGGTAATCAAGGAACGTTCCGAATTTACGTGTCTCTTTTGCGAGGATAATATTTTGCAGGGCAGTGAAAGCAGGAATTAATGTGAAGTGTTGTTGAATCATTCCTAAACCAAGACGCATGGCACGTTTCGGTGAAGGGATAGTAACAGGTTGTCCATCAACAAAGATTTCCCCCGCATCCGGTTGATAGAGTCCGTAGAGGATTTTCATTAACGTTGACTTCCCCGCACCGTTTTCGCCAACTATAGCATGTATTTCACCGCGCTGTAACGTAAAATCCACAGCATCGTTTGCTTGCACCTGTCCAAACTTTTTGCTGATGCCGCGCATTTCAATAATTGGTGTTTGTGCCATCATTCTGCCTCTAAGAGTCTTCAGTTTTAAACTTTGGCTAATATGTGCTAATTTGGGTGTTATGTATTGCGCGGAGAAAAACATTTCCGATATAACGCTGCTATCTCTTCTGCCGAGGTTTGGCGTGGATTATTCGCTGGACTTCCACTTGCAATAGCATCAACCGCCATTTGATCAATAACCTGCTCAAATTTTTCCCTATCAATACCGATTTCTCCGAGACGTGGCATCTGTATATCGTTGACGAGACGTTCCACTGCAGAAATCGCCGCTTCTGCCTGTTTCATTGGGGACATCCCGTCAATCGGTTCGCCCATTGCTTGTGCAATATCAGCAAAACGTTCCGGCGCGCCGATAACGCTAAACTCCATCACATCAAGTAGTAACACGGCGTTTGATAAGCCGTGATGGATATGAAAATATGCACCGATTGGTCGGGACATGCCGTGGACTAACGCCACAGAAGAATTGCTGAACGCCATGCCTGCTATTGACGCACCAAGCATCATATCTGTGCGTGCAGAGATATTTTCGCCATCTGCCCATGCTTGTCGCAGTGAACCTGAAATCAACCTGATTGCTTCCAAGGCGAGTGCGTCCGTAAGCGGTTGGGCGCGTTTTGAGATATATGCCTCTATTGCATGTGTCAATGCATCAACACCAACAGCTGCTGTCAGGTGCGGCGGGGTTGTGAGGGATAGCAACGGATCTACCAATGCAACAGATGCCAATAAACAAGCACTGCTCAGCATCATTTTGACATTGCGTTCTGTGTCGGTAATAACGGTGACTTTTGTAACTTCACTTCCTGTGCCTGCAGTAGTCGGAATCGCAATTAAAGTAGCACCCGGATTCGGGATTTTGTCCACACCCATATAGTCAGCAAATTCGCCATCGTTGGTCAATTTCATGGCGATGCCTTTACCGCAGTCAATTGCACTACCGCCGCCTATGCTTACAATCAGATCGCAGTTTTCCGCACGGTACTGCTGTAGTCCATCAGTTACGTTTTGTAATGTTGGATCGGGTGTGACATTGGAAAAAATTGAGGTGGTTATTCCAGAATTGTATAAGTTTTTGGCAATCTGTTCTGCGTATCCGATTTTGGCAACGCCCGGATCTGTCACAATGAGTGCATTTCTTGCGCCGAGGCGTTTCGCTTGTTCACCGACTTTTTCGGATGCACCGGCACCGGTGATAATTGCGGGAGGAATTGAGAATGTGGTGGGCAATTTTATTTTCCTGAGTGGGATTAAACATTTACAACAATTAAAAAAGTGTGATTTTCAGCAGAATTCTAAGTAGTTAGCGCGCTTACGAAGCGCGCCTACCGTTTGTGTGAAGTTTTGCTTTATAAAATTATTTCGTTGAAATACGAATTCTAACCTCCTGATCTGTCTTGTCTGTCTTAACCGTGATACCTGAATTTTGAAGTTCTTTAATATCAACATCTGAAATAATCCCTTGAGCAAAGGGATTATCATAATAACCACCATTTGCTTGCATCCACTTATAATACACAAGTGTGCGGCGGGTTGATCCGGCTGGAAACAGGTGATTCATTGCTTCCAATCCGGCAATTCTCTCTTCTAATGTGATGGGAGCATTATTCGTAGTCTTTCGACTATACTCCATAAAGGTATGAACCTGCGGAATATCTCCAAACTTTTCAAGGAGTTGGTTATATACTGCACTATGAAGTTCATCTGCATCCATCGTTTCTGGATCGCCTATCCACGTCCCACGCGCTATTGCTTCCACTTCCGCGTCAATAATCTCCTTCCATAGATCTCTTTGAAGAACTTGTTCATTCGCGAGGTCTTCGTTTGGGGAGTCATGATCTGCCAATTCTTCATTTGTTACATCATCTTCTTCCTGCAAATGATTTGGCACTCCATCGGGGACTGACATATCGGATTCGTTAGCAATTTCCGGATTGACAGGTTTCTTTACAGACTCTTTTACATTTTTATCTGAAGGTTCTGTGTTGGTATCCGTTTGTTCTACAGTAAGAGGTCGCTCCGGGAATTTGTCTGTGGAGTCGCTTGTGTGAAAGTTTGTGTACAGGTAAATCGCAACGAGAATAACAAGAAAGGGAATGAAGAAAATCAACTTTTTCATTTCAGTTCTCCTTTGGCTGAAGAGTAGATAAACCACATGCGTGACAAAAGCAAGGGTAAAGGTTCCTGCGTTCTTAACTTCTATACATAACCTTGTTCTGATTATAGTACATTGTCCTTTAAAGATTTTCGATACGCCTATGCGTAAGTCCTGCTAAAGCAGACCAAGACGTTCAAGGTCAGCTTCTTTCCACTGCACTTGCTGATCAATAATTGCTTTGAGTGTGCCAATAGCAAAAGTTTGTCCCATACTGTGAAGATAGATAGTTGTTCTCCGCCTATCTGGGTGTTTAAAAAGATGGGTACCGCCTTTTCTTTTTTTCTCATAAAAACCGTCTTTTTTTAAGGCACGTATCAATCTCCGAGCTGTCAGTGAGCGTAGTCGCTTGTAATCAATTGGCATATTATACTGTTATAGCGATTAAAGGGATATCACTGATCTGAATCTGTGAACGTCCTTCAGATGAACTCTCTTTTTCATGTGCTAATAACGATTCAAGATCAATTTCAGATGATTCAGCTAATAGTGACTCTACAAGCAGGTCAACAGCATCTTGTAAGTTTTTTAATGCTTCTTTCTGCGTATATCCCCAACTCGCTGCACCCTGATGTTCTAACGCGGGGATATACGCACGCCAGACAGCGTTTTCATCAGGTTCATCGGGCCATTTGTCTTTTTCTAATAAAACATGGAATGAATACGTTTTCATGTGTTTCCTCCTGCTATAGGAGTATACCACAAAACGGGATAAAATAAAATATTTTCACAACTAATGTCGAAAATGTCTAACACCCGTAAACACCATCGCCATACCGTAAGCGTCCGTTGTTTCAATCACTGACTCATCGTTGACAGAGCCACCAGGTTGAATAATTGCACGGATACCTGCCTCACCCGCAATTTCTACACCATCGGGAAATGGGAAGAAAGCATCGGAGGCTAAAACTGCGTCTTTTGCCTTTTCACCTGCCTTACGGACAGCGATAATCGCAGCATCAACGCGGCTCATCTGCCCCGCACCGATACCGACAGTTTGTGTGTCTTGTGCGAGCAGAATGCAGTTGGATTTTACATGTTTACACGCCTTCCAAGCGAAAAGTAGCGATTCTATTTCATCATCCGTAGGTTCACGTTTGGTGACAAATTGTAAATCATTCTTTGCGATGTTATGCACATCCTGTTCTTGAACAAGTACGCCCCCGGTTACATTGCGGATTTGCAGAATTGGTTCTGAGGCTGATAGCGAACCCGTTTCAAGTATTCGGCGGCTTTGGACACGAGACAATGCGCTTAGTGCTTTTTCAGTGTAACTCGGAGCGATTACCGCTTCAATTTTGACGCCCGATTTTGCTGCGTCTCGGATAGTGTTTGCTGTCTGAATTGTAACTTTGCGATTTAAACCTACAATTGAACCGAAGGCAGAAGTTCTATCACATTCAAGAGCGTTTAAAAAGGCATCTTGTAAGTTGCCAGCGGTCGCAAGTCCGCACGGGTTGTTATGCTTGATGATAGCACATGCGGGTGTTTTAAAGTCCTTCACAATTTCTAAGGCAGCATCTAAATCAAGGATATTGTTGAATGATAGCGGGGGGCCGTGCAGTTGCTTTGCCCATGCAGCGCATGGTGGCGGTTGGGTTTCAGTTCTGTAGAAGGCAGCACTTTGGTGCGGATTTTCACCGTATCTCAACGAATCTGCTTTCTGGAAGCGGAGCGTTAAAACATCACCGAATTTGCCCTCGTTTTCCAAATTGACGAGATAGGTAGAAATCGCGCTGTCGTAATGTGCGGTATGAATAAACGCTGTTTTCGCCAATTCAAATCGGACGTCCTCGGATAGACACCCATCGTTAGCATCTAAATCAGCGATTATTTGTGGATATTGATCTGGGTTTGTGAGGACTGTAACATGTTTATAATTCTTTGCAGCAGCACGAATCATCGTGGGTCCGCCAATATCTATATTCTCAATCGCTTCATCAAGTGTAACATCAGGTTTGGCAACGGTTGCCTCAAACGGATACAGGTTGCATATCACCATGTCAATCGGTTTTATTTTGTTGTCTTTGGTTTGTGCTGCGTGTTCTGCATTATCCCATTGTGCAAGCAATCCGCCGTGGACCTTAGGATGAAGTGTCTTAACTCTTCCGTCTAACATCTCTGGAAAACCGGTATAGTCAGAGACATCAATTATCTCAATCCCTGCGTCACGAAGGTGTCGCGCAGTGCCGCCTGTGGAAAGGATTTCAACTCCGCATTGTACAAGCGCGTTTGTAATATCTAAAAGGTCCGTTTTGTCATAGGTACTGATAAGCGCGCGTTCAATTTTTTTCATAATTCGTCTGTCTTAACCTCTATTCTATGTTACATATCTGGGAAATCCAAAACCATCATTGGCGACGTGGCTTCGGGCAGGAATCTGTGCGCGGGTCGGTATAATCAGATCCATTTCAGACGTGTTTTCAATAACCGTGCCATCACCGATGCGCACCTCATCTCCAATCATTATTTTCCCTGGATTTTCAGCCGCGCCACGGATAGTCCCAATAACAACTGATGAACCGATACGACACCCTTGATCAATTTCAACAAACCCGTAAATTTCGGTATTTGTCCCGATAGTCGTGTGGTCAGCAATTTGGACGGGACCGAGGAGACTTGTATCTGTGCCGATCTCAACAAAATCACCGATGACGGGGTGGCGTTGCTTCACCTTGACACTTAAACCGCCAAGTGTGCAAGGATAGAGAACGCATCCAGAGCCGATAATACCCGTTTGCCCAGTTGTCACACCACGATGTGGATGTTCTAAGAAATTTGCATCGCCTATGTCGGTTTCTGGGTGTAGATCGGCTTGATAATAACGTCCACCTAATTCAGCAATGGCGCGCGGCAACAGCGGAACGGGGACTCTATGGAGGTTTGGATTCTCTTCAGGCGGTTCGCTACGCGTCAAAGCATAAGCCACATCGTGGTAGAAAAGCACACGCCATCCAGGATAAGTGCTAACTACCAGCTGAAGTTGATATTCAAAAACGGAGGCGAGGTTCAATGTGCCGAGAAAATCTTGGTATGGGTCAAAACTTCGCTCCTTAATTGCGTTGTCAATTTGAGAACGAAAATCAAGCACTGCAAGTTTTTCGTGAGAGATACCGTTATGGAGGAGATACGCATCCCAAACAGCTGGGTCTTTGAGAGAAGCAAAGCGATTCCAGAGGGCACGGCTTTTTAATCGGGGCAATTCCCAAAGAAGTGAAAAGGCAGTTTCAAGGGCAGCCTCAAGATTTTTTTCATCCGTAACTGCTAAGAACGATTGCGCGACCATCGCGTATAACTGGTCTGCTACCTCTTCAATCGCTTCTGAAAGTTCCCGCTTTTGGTTAAATAGATGTGGGGCATTGTGAGAGCCTGGGGCAACACATTCCAATAGATTTCCCAGCACGGTTTCGAGAATATCACGATTGACAAATCCACGTCCTGAACGTTGCGATAATCCCTCTCGACTTGTGCTGTCTATACGTAAAGCGTCGAGTTCTGACCTGCTGTAGATAGGGCGTAACCGTTCTAAAGTTTGGGTCAGTAGCGGTTTTTTACGTTGTTCGTAAGAGGCATCAAATAGTGTAGTTTCAGACATATTGTCTCCGGAAAACGGAAGTTTTCAAGTGTAAGGAAAACCGAACTCCCTATTCTTTTATCATTCTTAATTGGCAAACTTCGTAAAAACCTCTTGCACGGCAGCAACACCTGCACCAAGCGGAATATCGTAGCCAATTTCTGCTAAACCCCTCTCAAAGGCAGAGATAGCAACAATAACATCGTATTCGTTCATCCAACCGAGATGTGCAATTCGGATGATCTTACCGCTCAAATCACCCTGTCCACCTGCGTACGTGATGCCTTGCTTTTCGCGCATCATCTTGATAAATGCTTTTCCATCAATTTCTTCAGGTAAGCGAATTGATGTTAACGTATTTGCAGGTGATGTCGCGAATAAAGGGAATCCGATTGCCTTAACAGCAGTTCGTGTGGCGATAGCCATGTGGTTGTGGCGTGCAATGGTATTATGGATTTCCTCTTTACAGATAAGATTTAAGGAACACTGCAGTCCTGTAAGAAGAGTCAACGCAGGTGTATAAGGGACTGAACCTTCAAGTCCACGTTGATGTGCCTTACGGAAGTCAAAATAGTATTTCGGTAGGTCAGAGCGATCAACTGCTTCCCACGCACGCTGATTGAGTGCAGCGAAAGCGAGACCAGGGGGCGTCATCAGTCCTTTTTGTGAACAGGATACCACAACATCAACGCCCCAATTGTCCATCTGTAAATCGTCTGCCCCAAGCGCACTGACCGCATCAACAACGAGCAGTGTTGGCGTAGATTGTGTCAAACGTGCAAGTGCCTCAATGTCGTGCAAAGCCCCTGTTGATGTCTCACACAGTGTAGCAAAAATGGCTTGGACATCAGGATTTAGGGTTAAATGTTTTTCCACTATTTCGGGGGCTATGGAATCACCCCATGTAACATCAATAGGGATAACCTCAACCCCATACGCCTTGCAGATTTCTGCCCACCGTTCGCCAAATTTGCCGCTCCGAATAACTAAAACCTTATCACCTTGACACAACAGATTTGCCACTGCACCTTCCATTGCACCTGTGCCAGAAGATGTTAAAAAGATCACATCGTTTTCTGTTTGGAAAACGTGCTTAAGTTTTTCTAAAACATCTTTAATTAATGCAACAGCATCTTCACTTCGGTGATAATCAATCGGCTGCGCCATTGCTAACAATGCATCTGGCGGAATTGGCGTTGGCCCTGGCGTAAAGAGATGACTTTTTTTCATGATTGATCTAAGCTGTTCCTACAGCTCCGGGTGTTTTGCCTTCAACGCTCAGAACAACCCACTCCCTGCTCAGGAGTTGCAGCACTGCCACAATTGCCTCACGTTGTCCCGCACTATCCATCGGCACTTCAATTGTGATGGTTGCAAATTCCTCTTTTTGCACGTCACCATCTTTGTCAAACTTCATCGGTGTAATTTGTATCTTTTTTAGTTTTGCGTCCATTATTTATAAATCCTCCAAATTAAATTATCTTTAAGTCGTAGGTTAGGTAGAGCGTAAGCGAAACCTAACAAATAACTTTTACTTTCGAATCAACATTCGCCGAGTCGCAACAAACTTCCCTGCTGTCAATGTACAAAAATAGAGACCACTCGCAACAGGTTCACCGAACGCGTTTCTACCATCCCAGTACGCAGCACGACTGCGGTTCACATAACGTCCAGCTTCCTGATGCCCCACATCTAACTTGCGAACGATTTGCCCGTTTATAGCACGAATCGTAATCACAACATTCACAGATTTTGCGAGTTGATACGGTATCCACGTCTCAGGATTAAACGGGTTCGGATAATTTTCCAGAAGCAATGTTTTTGTAGGCAAGGTATTACCGAACAACAGGTCAAGCACTGCAATCCCTTTATCCACAACCTTATCAGGTAGCGCTGCATAAACCTCTTGCCAATCTGTGCTCGTTAGAATGGATCGCTGCGTAGCAACCAGTGATGGCGCACCTGCGACAGGTGGCATATCTTGTGTCACCAAGATAATATCGTTAATGTCAACGATGCCGTCGCGATTGACATCAGGGTTCGGGAACGGATTGCCAACAATCTTTTCACCATATCTCACTGCGACAAGCACCAGATCAATGATATTCACAACACCATCATTATTAACATCTGTGTAATTGTAGTCGTCAACTTCAATTACAGTTGATTCATCTGCTGTGAGTGTCCAGCTTATTCCTGTTAAATATCCGTTCTGGTCAACAACACGGATGTAGACGGTATTAACCGGAGCATTTGTGGTGCTGGTTGGCATATTAAATTCTACAGTCGTGTTTTGTGTCTCCTTAAAATTTTGGCAACTTGACAAACTCGTTGGTTCACCAGGAACAGAAAGCAAAAATTGAACTTGATAAACACCATCTGGATCACTAACATTGAATCGAAGCGTCCAGTTTTCTTTATTAGGGGGATAAGTAGATGGGGTTAGCATTTGAATTGTAGCTGGTGTATTTCCAGTATTCCCAATATTATTGAAAAATGGACTGACATTCAACATTGATGCTGCACAGGCGGATAGCTGCTTTTCTGGTGTAGCACCGTAAGACATAATATAGGATTCATCTCGGAAATCGTGTTCCAAGTTAAGAGCGTGCCCGATCTCATGTGCTATTAAATTTAATCCCTGATCACCTTGAACACAATTTCCAGTTGCTGGCACCATGACAGGACCACCTTCAAAACGAGCTACTCCACAGTTGCCTTGAATTTGTTCAGTGATAACATCAACGACAAAAACATAAATATCCGTTTTGGAATTAAATCGGGTCTTTGTTTCATTGTCAATCTTGTTAAATGTATCCGCATGATAATATATGTCATTGAACTCGCCAGTAACAGGATGCACTACGACCTTACCGTTCGTATCGGTTTCAAGATTAAATGTTTTCCTACCGTAGCCGTGCGCTTCCATCTGATCAGCATAAAGGGCCTGAACCTTTTTCATCTGTGTATCTAATTCCGGAGGTATATTCCATTGGAACGGACGGTTTTTTGGAACGAAGTATATGACTTTCACCATGCGTTCTGATCGTTCCACTGATGATGGCTCACTTCCCATAACCGTTGCGATTTCGTCTGCGTTAAGCGGACGATTATATAACTGTACCTCATCAATTTTTCCCTTGAAAAAGTAGCGATGCGAATCACGCTCATTTGCTCCTGCGCCTATGAGTAATTCCTCACTTAGATTTGGCTGTAACATACCGGAAATCTCCCCTACCAATATACCATTTAGGTACAATTTCTGTATTCCATCAGCATATACACCGGCAAGGTGTTCCCATTTTTCGGTTTTAAAAGTAGGTCCCTTAACAATATCCCAAAAAACTCCATTGCCTATCCAAAACTGCCAAAAATCACCATTACCACCAAGTGGAGGACCAGCATAAAGGATATACCCTTTTTGAGGAAATTCATAACGTGTAGATACAATGGTTCGATAGCCTGTGCCATCAGAATCCAGGTTTACCCAAGCACATACAGTGAAACTCTCTGGATTGAGGTCTTTATGATAGGGAACATTTACCTCGTCAGCAGATTGATCAAACTCAAGTGCTCCACCTAAGTAGCCATCATCAGTCCATTGTGGGTCTCCTATTAACTTTCCATTGTGTCCGTTGCCACTTGAGTCGCTTGCGATGTTTCCTTCTTTTTCATCAAATGCCCAATACGCTACAAGCCCCTCAACATTCTGTGCCAACACCGGTAATGTTGCAAGCCCAGTGAAAAATACTAATCCAAATGTTATGATTATAGATTTCATGCAATACCTTTCTGCTTAATTGTCAGTTTTAGGTTTTCAATTCTTCATTACTTTTCCGCGTATCCGTTTGGCAATACACATTGCCATATCTTCCAACAACAGAGTGCGCGGCCACTTTTCGTTCGCATTGGTTTCAAGGTTAAATGCCTTTCTACTTTACTCCTGTGAATCCATTAAGAATTATCCATAAATGAATCCAAATCAATGCATTCTCCATCACGACGTGCAGATTCCCAACCAGCCAAAACAGGCGCTAAAGAGAAAAGTCCATCGTGATAATCACTTTGTAATATGCTCGCATCTCCAGCCTGAACAGCACGGATAAAAGTTTTGTCCTGTTCTAACCACGGATTGAATTCCTCCGCTTGATAAATCTTCTCACCGTTTACTTCAATCCTATCGTATCGGTAGATTGTGAGATGTCCTCCTTCATAAAATACGGTAAACCACGGTTCATCTTTCGGACTTGGACCTGCAGATATAAAGTTGAGTGTCATCGTGGCACCGTTATCTAAGCAGTAATTGAAAATACATGACAGCGGCATAGTATATTCTGCTTGTTCACAATAGAACGCTTGCGCACGAACAACGTTCAATCCTGTCATAAAACGGCTATAGTCCGTTGCATGTACACCCCAGTCAAGGGCACGTCCCCCGGACTTGTCCAAATCTGCCCACCACGTTTTTGCCTCGCCGCCTGCTGCGGCGGGTAATCCGCCATAACTTTGGAATCGCACATGCACAACCTTTTTGTCAGCCAAAAATTCGCGTGCTTTTTGAAAAATTGGGCGATACCGTTCGCGAAACCCGACAGTACTGATTACACCTGCTTGCTGAATTGCTTTGTCAATGCGATTTGCCACCTGCATTGTAATCGCCTGCGGTTTTTCACTGAAAATGTGGATACCCTTTTCGGCTGCGGTTACTTCAACATCAGTCCGTACATACGCTGGCACGATAGAGTATAACACGTCAAAATTTTCGGTGTTAAGCATTTCATGACCACTTTGATATACCCGTGGAATGTTAAAACGCTCCGCAGTTTCTTTTGCCGCTTGGACATTACTGTCACATGCTGCAATTATAGTAACGGAATCCGATTCCAAAAGGTTCGGAATTCTGTTATTTTTTGCAAAATTACCGCATCCATAAAATGCGACGCGAACTTTGGAAGTCATTGACACAATAGATGTACTCCGTTTGATTTAGAACTGCCTATTCGCTTGAATTAGTTTTCACGCCAAGGTGGAACAGTCCATGTGTTGAACCAATCCCATTTCCAGATAACCTGTTTCTCTGGCATTTCAACCTCATACTCTATGCCAGCAGTAAAAGGAAGAATATGAGTTTTATCTCCCACAATTTCACGGATAGACTCAATAAACGCCATCTCATCAGTAACATTTGGCGGCCAATGCCCTTCTGGGACCGGATCTGATTTACGATCCGTGCGGTAGTGGGTCGGGATCATAAAACGCGGTTGAATAAGTTCTATGAGTTCAATTAGTCGATCTGCAAGCCCCTTACCGAGGCCAAGTTTCATGTGAATCAGAAAGTCAACTTTGCCACGAAGGTTTGCTAACGCCGGATAAGGTTCATGTAAATCACCTATGTGCAGGATAGAGACATTTTTTGCAAGGTGTGTAATGAGATAGCCGTTTGTTGGTATATCAGGGGTTTGGTTTTCACCACTTTCAATTGTCTCAACGCGAATATTGCCAAGGTCAAGTATTTCTGAACCTTGAAATGAACGTGACGTGCCTTGCTTGTTGTTGAGATGTTTGGGATATAAAGTCTGAACTTTATTGGCAGGAACATGCTTGGTTATCGGTAGGTCACGCTCAAAAGCAGCATCCCCGTATTTCTCACTAATAGGTTGGGCAGGTGTGATGCAACCGGGATTGACAAATAACTTTTTAAAACGCGCGCCGCAACATAATTTCTGTAAGGTGGCAGGGTGGCAATGGTCAAAATGTTCGTGAGAAATAAAAATATAGTCGTATATCGGTTCGGCATCCGCTAAGTTCTGATTGAACAGATAGGGATCGAATGCGACATTAACATCACCAAAACACGCGTCAAATGCACCACACCCCCACCATCTTAGTAATATGCTTTCCATAGCAAATCCCTCTTTTCTTCCTTATAGTTCAGTAAGGTCGAATAATTGCTAATCTCGGAATCATTTGGAAGTGGCGAGTGTTTTTTGTATAGAGGGTTGCACCGCGCTCCAGGACTGTTGCTGCGATAAGGGCATCTCCCATGAGAAGTCCATGACTCAGAGCAAATGTTTCTATTAATTGATAGGCAACCTCTGAAGCAGTTACAGTAATCGGCAAAATGGTACAACCTTGAAGAAATTTCTGCGTTTGACTTAACTCGGTTTTATTCCGACAGCCAATAACTAATTCTATTGCCGAGGTAATACTAATTTGGATTCCAGTGTCCTGTTGCATTGTCAAAAAGGTGATTGCATCTTCGTTTTGCTTTGAAGCATCAATAAGAATATCCGTATCAATTACTCTGTCCGCGTTATTCGGTCTAACCATTTTTCTCTCTGTTTTCGAACCCATGCTACACTGTCGCGCATATCCTCTCGGTCTGCCCACATGCCAAAGAAAGGTAGATTAACAAAATCTTCGTTCCCATCGGGTGTCGTGCTTTGGCTATCGTCAGTGTCAATCGGTTCAATTTGTATGCGAACTTTAGTGCCTTCGGGTAATGACAAAGGCTTAGATAAAACAATGCCGCCATTGTTTATCTCGCCTTGTTCTATTATTACAGCCATTTTTCTCTCCTTATATTTTATGGGACCGAATTTACTTCATTAACCACATTTTCCGTATACTTTGGATATTGCCTGCCTTGAATTGATAAAAATAGATTCCACTTGCCACAGTCTCACCATTTGCGTTCTTCCCATCCCAATACAACTTCCTTTCGCCATGTGGCTGCTGCCCAAGCTTAAATTCTCGGACCAAATCCCCGCTTTGGGAGTAAATTGAAAATTTCACATCACTGGATTCAGAAAGTTTATACGGAATCCATGTTTCTGGGTTAAACGGGTTAGGATAGTTTTGAAAGACCTCTGCAGTTTTGATCTTTCCCCATGTTGTGCTCTGTTTTCCTGTGGGTTCAACCGCTACAACAAATTTTTCTTTTTCGCCTTCAGTAAAAATAATGAGATCCCCACCAAGAGTGCCGTATTCGAATTGATAAGTATCGACAATTCCGGAGGGCCATGTCAGGGTAATAGAATCGAATCCGGAAGCACCTGCCATTCCAAATTCAAGATCTAAACTATCGCTACCCAAGAAACCTGTACCACAGATTAACTCTTGTGTCTGGACGAAGTTGCCTATTTTCGCCGTTACCCGTGTGCCGATACCGTCGCGGTTGCTTTTTGTTCCACGCAAACGAATTTGGGTGCGTTGATTTTTAGATACGTTGCGCCGAGTAGCATGATCATTGGACTGCCATGGAGGATCATCTGACCGCCATGGAGGATCAAGATCGTTTAGAAGAAGTGTGTTACCAGTGTTATTGACGACAAAGAAATCAATATCTCCATCGTTATCAAAATCACCGGTAGTAGCACCGCGTGCGACAGCATCAACAGTTGTATTGAACGCATCGGAACGATCCACAAACTCCCCATCTCTCGTATTATGATAGAGACGGTTAAGGTTTGTCTTTTGAGAATTATCTACATCACCGTTGACAACGTAAAGGTCACGATACCCATCGTTGTCAAAGTCGATGAAACTGGCGTACCACCCAACACCTTCGTTTGCTACACCAACTGCTTCAGCGACGTTAGTGAAAGTGCCATCACCGTTATTTCGCCAGAGCAGATCCTCATCGTAGTTTGTGACGAAAAGGTCAAGGTCGGCATCGTTATCATAATCTCCAACGCAAAGCCCCATCGCGCCGGTCGGTTTTCCTCTGATAAGCGTAACAATGCCAGATTGTTCGGAAACATCTGCGAAGGTGCCATCCCCTTTATTCCGATAGAGTTTATCGGGGCCGTGGTCGTTTGCTACAAACAGATCTGCCCAAGTATCACCATCGTAGTCAAAAAAGATTGCGCCCCAAGCAATTCCGTCATCATTTACCCCAGCTGCTTGTGCGACCTCTTCAAAGGTACCATCCCCTCTGTTTCGATATAGCACGTTAATTCTGGGAGCAGGATCAAAAACTAAAAGGGAAGCAGGACGTCCCCAGTTCGCAACATATATATCCAACCATCCATCGTGATCATAATCTGCAACTACCGCGCCCGTGCCGTGCTGTTCGTCTGCGACCCCTGCTTCTTCACTTACATCTGTGAAGGTACCGTCCCCATTGTTCATGAAGAGGAAGTTTGGTCCATCACAGGTTACATAAAGATCGCGCCAGCCATCATTGTTATAGTCAAACCAAACGCATCCGCGCCCATTTGGGGTGTTGGCAACGCCTGCTTTGTCAGCAATATCCGTAAATGTTCCATCGGCATTATTGTGGTAAAGCGCGTTAGGTAAACCGCCATCACCAACAACAAAAATGTCGAGCCAGCAGCCATCGTTGTCGTAATCTACAGCGGCGGCACCGGGGCCCATCCAGGCCCCGGAATTTTCATCTACCGGAATTTCTCGTTGATGAACCCCTGCCGCTTGACTAACATCTGTGAAAGTTGAAGCAAATAGAGAAGGAACGACACAGAAACAGAGAAGTATGATTAAGCTGTATCGCATTATATTTACCCTCCTTAATATCGGGTTTTGACTGCTCCCCATGTTGTTGTCGCTTTCCCACCCGGTTCAACAGGGAAGGCGTTCATATTGTCTCTAAAATATTCATATTCAACTTCAAGAGTACCAACAGCTGTGGCAACACCAGCATAAATACCAAGTTGAAGTGGTGGAGTCAGATTAAAGTTTGCATTCTCGTGGATTACTAACCAATCCCCATCTGCTTCGGTTTTATACCATGCAGAATACTGATTTCCATCTTTTTTCAGTCTAAGAAACAACTCAGTATTACCAAATTCCGGTTTCCATCCAATATCACCACCTGGTCTCAAACCTGCTCCTCTGGTTTGGTACTGGATGTGCCCCCTATTAGCAGCATCTCGAGACCAGAATTTAATAGTTCCCCAGTTATTGTCAGAAGGACTCTTCACAAGGAGTCCATTCACCCCAGAACTGGTAGCCCATTTAGAGAAGAAGTGGGTTTCGACATCAAACATGTCTGTTTCGGTTTCCTGATAGAGAAAGTGACTTTCATCATTTTGCCATAGATTTCTATCTCGGTCATGTTCACTGTCAATATATAGGAAACCTTTGCGGGTCTCCCCAACATCCCATTTTTCTGGCTCATTTTGCCATTTCCAATTGGGATTCTGCAATTTACCGCCCTCAAACGGGTCACCGAATGAATCTGCTGCATCTACGCCGCCAATCCAAACCGTTAGTCCGGCAAACGTCCAGGCGATAATACAATAAAAAAGAATTTTCCCACACACAAGATGGGAATTCTGTAAGTAAGTACTTAAATTTCGAATTTTCATTTCTATCTCCTATATAGATTTAAAAATATTCCTGCTATAAACTTCAACCAAACGATATTTGCGTAAACAAAATACTGTTTTCAGTTCTTAAACACTTTTTATAAGTGGAAAAGGTAGGGCAAACCGTGGTCTACCCTACCTTAGAACTAATAACGGGATTTCACCATACCCCACGTTGTTGCCACCTTTCCTTCAGGTTCAACATCAGTAACGTTTATATTGTCCCTAAAATATTCATATCCAACCTCTAAGTTACCTGAGCCAGCGGCTACACCAGCATAGACACCGAGCCAAAGTGGCGGAGTTAGGGCAAAGGTGCCTTGTCCGATATTCATCCAATCCTCATCACCCTCTGCTTTATACCAGGCAGTATAGGTATCGCCTTCTTTTTTCAGTCGGAAGGACAGTTCAATGTCACCCCAATCCCCAAATCTCCATTGGACATCAGGCGGTCCCATCCCGGCTTGCTTGGTTTGATATTGGATATGCCCTCTGGGGCCAGCATCTCGTCCCCAGAATTTAATAGTTACCCAGTTATTGTCAGCAGGGCTTTTCACGAGAAGCCCGTTGACTCCAGAATTGGTATCCCATTTAGCGAAGAAATGGGTTTCAACGTCAAACATGTCAGCCTCAGTTTCCTGATACAAGAAATGTGAAGCGTCCGATGCCCAAACATTTCGATTGTTTTCACTATCAATGGTTAAGAACCCTTTTCGGGTTTTGTCAATATCCCATGTTGGCGGTTCGTTTTGCCATTTCCAATTGGGATTCTGCAATTCGCCACCCTCAAACGGGTCACCGAATGAGTCTGCTGCATCCGCAGTGCCTATCCATGCAGACATTGATGTGAGCAAACAGACGATTGCACTATAACATACAATTTTCCAAAAATTGCGATTTTTCATAGATTTATAACCTCCTATCTTTTAATTTTAGAATTGATTGGTGAAATTGTCAAGTCAATTAGCGATTTTCTTCAATTCGGATAACTTGATTCGCTGACAGATTTTCGAGTCTTTGGATATGTCCTCCCTGCCACTTTACCTTAATTGATTGGACTGTTGAATGATTGCCAAGTCCAAAAAGCAGTGCGCGTTCGCTTCCTGATGCGTAGCTGCCGCCGCAGGTAACTTCTTTTGCTTGTGTTTTTTCACCTGTCTGCACTTGCACTTTAGCACCAATTCCGTCGCGGTTGTTTTTAGTCCCGACTAATTGGATTTTCAGCCAATTGCCCACTATTTTGGAATCATTTCTTAACAGTACTGGAGAGCCACCGCAACAAGAGACCAGAATATCCACATCACCATCGTTATCATAGTCGCCGATAGCAGTGCCGCGCGCAACAACGGGACGCGTGAAAAATGCTCCTGCTTTCTGCGACACATCGTTGAAATTTCCTGTTCCTGTGTTACTAAAAAATTGACATTTCTGTTTGTAGGCGAGGGATGGTGTAATTTGTGAGACGTTGTCCCATACATGCCCATTCGCTACAAAGAGATCTAAAGTGCCGCTGTTGTCTGCATCAAGAAATTGGGTACCAAATCCGAGTTGCGAAAAACTGAGTTCGGCAAGTCCTGTTTCAAACGTAGTCATTGTAAAAAATCCATCGCCATCATTATGGAAGAGACTGTTGACTTCCAACGAGAAATTTGTGACAAAAAGGTCTAACAACCCATCATTATCGTAATCACCATTTGCAATCCCCATACTTGCTGTGGCGCGCCCCTCTGAATTAAATGCAATTCCTGCTGTAATTGCAACATCAGTAAACGTGCCATCGCCATTATTGCGATACAGAAAATCTTGAACGGCATCGTTTGCTACAAAAATGTCAGGATAGCCATCGTTGTTGTAATCTGTCCAAAGAACACCTAACCCTTTTCCAGCATTACGCACGCCCGACCGTGCAGTGACATCCGTGAAAGTGCCATCACCGTTGTTACGGTAAAATGTATCCTGTGCGCCGGGATATTCGTGTGGCCCGCAGTAGATATGAACGCCTTCAAGCAAACACGCGTGAGCAGTTTCAACCTGATAATCAAGGTAGTTTACCACATATAGATCGAGGTATCCATCAAGGTTATAATCGCCAAAGGATGCACTCACGCTCCAATGAGAGTCTCCGACACCAGCATCGTTTGTAACGTCGGTAAACGTGCCATCACCATTATTGCGATAGAGTTGATTTCTTCCAAAGTTGGTAAGGTATAGGTCTGCATCACCATCGTTGTCGTAATCTGCGGAGAGACATCCCATGCCGTAGCCGTTATTTTTCTCAAACCCTGCTTGTTTGGTGACATCGGAAAAAGTGCCATCACCGTTGTTACGGTAAAGACCGTTCATCTCATCAGGTTGGGTGCGAGGTTGAGAGGTGTTCTCACAAGTTTTTCCGCTGTTGACAAAATAGATATCAAGGTGACCATCGTTATCGTAATCAAAAAAGAGGCAACCAGCCCCCATCGTTTCAGGTAGATACTTCTGTTCAGATGCACCGTTGATGTGTTTGAAACGGATTCCAGCGGCTTCGGTTTGCTCGGTAAAGTGGATGGTTGTTTCTTTTGCACTTAACGGTAGGAAACACGTGGACAGTAGTGCGCAAACAAGTAGTAGGTGTAAGGTGTATTCCATTGCATAAAATTAATTGTAAGCGAATGCAATCAAGGGGAATCGGTTTCTGGATTCTTCATTAACTTCGTTAATTTGTCCAACTGTTGGCGTGCACGCGGGACGATACTGCTGTCCGGATATGTTGTAAGCAGCGTTGTGTAGGTATCCAGAGCATTCGGAAAATCTCTCTTTTTTTGATAAATTTCTGCAATTTGCGTTAGAGCCGCTGCTGCTAACGGACCTTCTTGAGAAACGATTTGTTGATATGAATGAAGAGCATCACCATAAGCGTTTTGGGAAAGATATATTAAACCGAGAAGCATCCATACATCATCAACAATTTGGGATTTTGGATAAAGTGAAATCGTGTCTTCACACTGTGTGATTGCTGCTTCAATGTCACCCGTTAAGTATAATTGAAGTGCGTTTATATAATCGGTTATTGGAATAGCGAAATAGTCAGTGTTGTCTTGGATCAGAGCAAGTCGTTCTAATGCATCGTTTGTGAGTTTATCCGATTTTGAGATAAGGGCAACTTTTCTGTAATTCGTAACAGCATTACCGAAATCCTTCTCGAAGAAGTAGGAGTCGCCTATCAGTTTTCGTGCCGTAGCGCTTGCGCGGTTAGTGCTGTCGGCAATTGGTGTCAGGACCTCTCTTGCGAGGGTATGCCTCTTCAGAAGAAGATGACACTCACCTAAAATCATCTGTGTTTCTATAAATTGGTCAGAAATTAAACGGCGTGTCATCAGGGGTTGAAGCGTCGTATGTGCGGCTTTCGGATCATGCAGACCGTGCAATTGTATCTGTGCAAGCAGAAGTTGACTGTTAATAAAAACGGCACTGTTTGTGTTCGTTTCTTTCAAAGTATTGACCGCCATTTCCCACTGCTCAGCGTTTTGATACAACTTTGCGAGTTTATATCGGGTATTTGTGAGTATCCTGCTATCTCTTGAAAGCTGCAACAATGTTTTGTAAAATTCGATTGCTGATGAATTTTGATTGCGTTCTAACACATTTCCAAATCTCTCTAATGTTGCGTCAGTGTAAGAAGAGTAGTTACTGTGAAGTTGTGTGAATGTTTTCAGTGCGTCATCAAGTTGGTCGGCATAGAAAAAAAGTTCGCCTAAAGTTAGCGCGATGTTGAGATTCCGAGGCGCAGCCCGATGTGACTTTTGAAACTGAGCTATCAGTTTTTCACGAAGCGGTTTTTGTTGATCACCTTGATAAATTTCAAGCATGCCGCCCCATATTGCCTCCCGTTGACTCCCGCTGGGACCAACGCCTTGCAGACCATCAATATATGTAGATGCAGCTTTTTCAACGTGTCCTTGAATTTTGTATACTGCTGCAAGTTGCGTATAGAGGTAGCCGTATCGCGGATTTGCCCGTATCGCCAGCTGAAACGCATTTATCGCTTCAGCATACATTTTGTGTGAAAGATAAATCGTTCCAAGCTGCTGATATTGATCTGTCTCTCCTGCAACTAATTTTTTCCATTCTGCTATTGCTTTTTCCTTGTTCCCGAGTTCGGCATAGAGAGAACCAAGTTTTTGGCGGATAGAAGTATTTGCAGGATTTTTTTCAAGTACCCCTTTATAAAGTTCCAATGCTCTTTGATATTTTCCTTGTTGTTGATATAAGTTTGCCAGCTCCTCCAAAAGAGTAGTATCAGTCGGGTTTAGTTTTATCCGTTCCGTGATAAGCTTTTCTGCATCTCCATAGCGTTCGTTTTGGGTATATAGCCGCACAAGGCTGCTAATAGCAGAGGACCGATAGATTGAATTCGGAAAATTATCAAGGAAAAACTTGTAACTTTTCATCGCATCTTCATACTTACCTTCTACGTATTGATAATAAGCAGTGAGGTATGCAGCAACAGCGGCCGCTGCACTATCGGGATGTTGTTTCAGAATCTGTTTGCATAGGATAATAGCCTCTCTAAACTGATAACGTTGTCGATATAGGTTAGAAAGTTGATGGACTGCCTGTGTTGCGTAAGGCCCATCAGGGTTTTCATTTATAATTTCACTGAAAATACGGCGTGCCTCTACATCTTCACCAAGTTTTGCGTAGCTTTGCCCTAACATGAGCCGCATAGAATCTTTTTGGGTCTGCGTAAGTTTAGTTTTAAGCAACGTTTGATATGCTTTAATCGCTTCGGCATACCTACGTTCATAATAGTGATCATTTGCATCCTGAATGGCGTTTAATGTTTGTATCCTTACCGCTGGGTCATCTTTAGGTTGCACTTGTGCAAAGACATTCGTAGATGTGCCTATGCAAATAAAGAAGAATAGCGTTATAATTGGTAATGATATTGAAATCCGCTTTAAGTAAGTGATTGATTGTAGCATTTTTATATTCATAATCCTTTTCGTCACATATTTCGCTGTAAGCCGATGCTTGTGGTGAGTGCCATACCGTAAATCATACAGGTTTCATCTATATCAAATTGTGGGTGATGGCACATATTAACGATACCTTTCTGTTCATTTCCCGCGCCGACCATTACGAAACATGCAGGAATCTTTTGCGAATAGCAGGCGAAATCTTCACCGCCGAGGATTGGCGGTATCGGAAAAAGAACATTCTCCTCACCCACCAATGCTTGTGCAGAGGATACTACCGCATCAACACACGGTTCATGGTTGAATGTTACTGGACATCCCTCCTGGTAGACAAAGTTGTAAGTTGCATCGTGTGCATTTGAAATACCAGCAAGAAGACTTTCCAACTGTGTCTTGATACGTTTCTGGACCGCCTTGTCCAAAGTCCGCACCGTACCGCCAAGTGTCACAGAAGCTGGAATTACGTTCTTAGCATCTCCTCCATGAAACTGTGTAATACTGACAACAGCAGAGTCCAATGGATCTACATTTCTTGAAACAATGGATTGTGCGGCATTTACAAATTGTGTGCCAATCATAATTGGGTCTACAGTGAGATGCGGAAAAGCAGCGTGTCCTCCCCTTCCTGTGATTGTAATCTCAAAGGTATCTGATTGTGCAAGCATAGGACCAGCGCATGTCGCATA
The DNA here is from genome assembly GCA_022825825.1 of Candidatus Poribacteria bacterium. Taxonomy (GTDB): domain Bacteria; phylum Poribacteria; class WGA-4E; order WGA-4E; family WGA-3G; genus MSPOR6. Next base: position 6,495 of record JAJDWA010000064.1, on the reverse strand, counting down.
TTGCCCCACTGGATAGAGGGGAAAAACATGGACGCCGTAGATTTCGTCTACATCATCAAGTACGCCATCTTCAATCATCGCTAATGCCCCACCGGGGTACGCTTCCTCACACGGTTGGAAGATAAACCGAACATTCGCTTTGAGTTGACTTTTAAGATGCGAAAGTATTCTGGCAGTGCCGATGAGCATAGCGGTGTGTGCATCGTGTCCACACAGGTGTGCCTTACCATCAATTTTTGATTTATAGGGAACATCGGTCTGTTCCTGAATTGGAAGTGCGTCCATATCTGCGCGCAACGCAATCCGTTTTGTGGCACCAGTAACTTCAAGATCACCAACAACCCCTGTTTTTCCGATGCCAGTTTTAACTGTTATACCGAGCGCATTAAGTGCTTCAGCGGCGACACCAGCAGTACGTTCAACATCAAATCGGATTTCAGGGTGTTGGTGAATATCACGCCTAATTGCGACAATGTCATTAAAATGATGATGGCACTGTTTAAAAATTAAATCTTTCATAACTATTATTGGTATGTTAACGTTCTACGGAGAATACTTTTGTGTCCCTGATCATTTTCAAGACGGTAGATGACGGTGTAGATGCCAGGGATAGTTTGAAATGCGTTACTATCAAGCACAGGTGTTAATTCAATCTCTGTTGAAGTATCATCTGGGATTTCTCTTTTTTCTGTGAATGGACCGTAACATCTCTCACCTAAAGGGTTGAGTACCTTCCACGTCAGCGTTAATTGTTTTGGTCGTGGTGGATTGTTAACGTACACAGTAATTTTATCGCCGACAGTGCTACCATCAATACTAAGTGTTCCTAATTTTGACAACATCTTCACTGTTAATGCCAAAGGTGGAATATATTCAAGATAGCCTTTTCCGGGAATTGCGCGCCAAGTGCCACCTGTAGCAAGTGCAATCTGCTTGATAGGCAGATAATCAAGTCCAATCACTTCAACACGAATCTGTTCCTTTTGTAAGGTTGCGATCACCTCATCTAAACTATAGGCAGACCTGCCATCGAAATCGGCATCATGAAATGCAGCGTCACTCGCGAAAATAAAGAAACGTTGTGCGTTTCGGCGAAATTTGATCTTTTTTACTGCTGCCATGAGCGCATCTAATCCTGCTTCCGAAATGTCTCCGCCGCGATCAACATCTATCTTGAAAAGCCAGTTTTTGAAGTCACCAATGTCGTCTGTTCGCCCATACGTTTTTGCATTATCCGTAAATGTCACCAATCCATAAGTAGCATCATTCCCATTTCGTTGGAAAGCATCAAAAACGAATTCAAAATATGCTCTGATACCACGTATATTGTCTACCATGCTTGCGGTCTCATCAAGAACGAAAACGATATCAACTTTTTTTGTCGTCGTAGCTGCTATTAAATCATGCGCGATAGCCTTCATCATTTTTATGTAGATTCCGCCGACTTTGCCTTCGCCCGAATAGCTGCCGCCTCCCCATGAATTGCTCATTGCTGTTGCTCGGAGTGCATCACCGCGCCGACTTCCATAATTTATCTTAGGAGTGCCGACTTTTAATGATGCACCGTTTAGGGTGCCATCCGTATCTAAAACAATCTGTCCTGTATCCGCTTGGGGTGCCACAGGTGTTTTGTCGGATACTGCTGATACATCCAACAGATCACGATTTATTTTAACAGTCGTTTGAGTGTTTGGTTTTTGTGCTATTTCCGTGTTCCGAACAATGGAAGCACGATCGACTACGGTACCTCCGTGTTTTCGGGAATCACTCAAGCTGCTTTGCCTACGCATTTGATCGGTAGGAATATATTCTTGATCGCTTTCATCTGTTAGCCAGTCGGTGTTCAAATCAACGCTCGGTTTTGGTTTTGGTGGCGTTTTTTCAACTTCTTCCTTAGCAGGCTTCTGGGGTTCAGGAGCGGGAATGTCTTCAACCACTTCTGGTGGTTTCACAACAGCAGGACGAGGCATTAGGAAGATGTCGCCGATAAATCCAGGTCTGGAAGGCGGCAGGGATGTATCTCTCGGAGAAAACCACCAGACACAAATCAACAAGACAATGTGGATGAGAACGGAATAGATTAGATATTGAGGTGTTCGTTTTTTATTTCTCATTGGACTTCATATTACTACAGTCTATCTCATAAATCGTTAAACACTGTTCCGCCAAAAAATTCAACTTCATCGTAGGGCAGGTCTCTTGCCCCTCATTGTTTTCCAGTTATGAGACATGGCGAGGCACAGAGACCCGAGGAATACCTTTGGCAGCATGCACTGTTGGCATGCTGCATGATTCATACCGTTGATTTCGCCCTACAAATGATTTATGAAATACACCCTACATATATCCTGCTATGACAAACCTGCAAAACTTTATTTCGCGTCCATCTGCATCCGTCAGGGTAAGTTCAAATTCCCCGCCCTTCCAGTGATAATTACCTGAAAATATCTCGTTTTCGAGCAAATATTCAGCGTATTGCTCACCAATGGCAGATTCTTTTGTGTAGAAAAGTTTGTGGATATTCACCGGTGGTTTCACAAGAACTTCCGCAGTCACATTTTCCACTACGACTGACAAGGTGTCATCTTTCTGGGTATAGGTGCCTGTGAAGTCTGCACGTATCTGTATGCGAAGTTCTGGCATATCATGAAATGGCGTATCACGGAATGAGGTCGCATAAACCATGCTGCATTTCCACGCACTATCCGTATGGAAATGCCAACCCATTGGCACAATGTTTTTTAAATGCTCATCCGCATCACTATTGAGCATCTCCTCCGGTGTTTCACCATCTATAGAGATGACCGCCCAGTCACCCATAAAAATTTTGTCTGGTGGTAAATTTTTAACATCTATTATCGGATGCGGTTTTGGCTTTTGTGGCTGGTGATGGGTACACCCAAGCACTAACACGAATAATATTAATCCGATAACCTTTGCAGCTTGCTTGATCATTTGATTTCACCTTGCGTAATATGCCCAGCCAGCCTAAAATGTATCTCCTTTCTGTGGAATATACTCAGGCATCTACCATACCTCTTTGCCTATAGGCTTGCCCCAATCTATTTCTTCAGGTTGATAATCCTCTGGCATTTGGGCAAGTAATGCCTGCAAATCGGTTCGTTTACGCGCTTGCGTAGCTGTTTCAACGATGATTCTACCGTTCTGAATCGTAATCTGGACCTCATCCCCTATGTTCATTTGCGCCGCCTCCAACATTTTTTCGGAAAAATAGATACCATCAATGTTTTCTGATTTTTGAATCTTGATTATCACAACTTACCTCCGTAATTGAAAAATCGTATAAAACTTAACGTACTTCTAATCACAAATATCAGGAATACTCTTATAAACGTCAGTTCGGTTAAACTTTAATCTATGCTGGAATCGTAGATGCAACGGTTCTGCCCACTTTTCCCCCGTAAGCGAGGGGAAATCCTCTTATTTGAGAGGAAAAGCGGACAATAAAAGATGAATTAGATTTATCTCGAACTCACGTTCTTATAAATGAAATTCGACTACGTCGCCATCATAAATCACATCGTTGCGACTAACGGGTTGACCATCGTGCCATTCGGGCCCCCATATCCGAGCAAATTTGAATTCGGCGAAGTCTTTGTGCAAACCGAGCGCTGCATCAAGTACGGTTGCACCGTTCGGGAGAACAATCGGGTCATCACGTTCTATCGGTTTACCGGGCGCCTTCGGATAAATACGGACAATATTCAATGTGTTATAAAGTGCTTGCAACAAAGTCCCTTTGCCTTCGCCTGTTTCAGCAGAGATAGGATAGATTTGTAAATCTTCTCCATAAAACTCTGTCAAAATCTCTAACCTATCTGATGCTCCTGGTGCATCCAATTGATTAGCAACAAAAAGATGTCCGACTTTGCCATCTTCTGCATCGTCTCTTTGATCGTTCAACACTGTTAACACTACATCTAATTCGTCTAATAAACCATCACTGGCAAGGCTCATGACTCCTAAACACAAGTCAGCATTTCTTACTAACGTCAATACTGTAGGCGAAATGAAATCTTGCATAATAGAAGGTGTATCAATGAGTTGGAATTGGATATTTTCATATTGAAGCATTCCGACAACAGGCATGGTGGTCGTGTAGGGAGTGGCTGATACATCAGATTTTGCTTTTGTGAAATTAGAGAGCATGAGCGATTTGCCGCTATTTGGCGGCCCTAACATCACTATTTGTCCTGCTCCCTGCTTCGGGATGTGTTCGCTATAACCTTTTTTTCCCGAACCTTTTCCTCCTTTTGCAGACGAACCTTTTTTCAAGACAGCAATACGTTTGCGAAGATCGGAAACAACTTTCTCTGTTCCTTTGTGTTTCGGAACAATACGCAACATCTCCTCTAACAGGCTAAGTCGTTCCTCATCTGTTTTAGCTGCTTCATGTTGATGTTTGAGTTTATAGTATGTTGGTGGTAGATTTGCTGGCATAATTGTACTCTGATTCTTTGTTTGCAATCTCTCCCAAAAACTGATAAAATCAAGAGATTATTGTCTGGAATGTGAAGTGGTTAACGCTAATAAATGTAAGCGTGAAATAACGTGTTGTTGTGCAAAATGAGTTCTGGAATTGCCATGAATTGCTACAATTTAACTACTAATTTGTTTTAAAACATAATATCAAAAAATACATTCTTATGTCAAGTCGTTTTAAGTGTTTATCCTATACACTCTCTGTAGTACTAATCCACTCTACTTTTTTATTGCCATATTTCCCATCAACTCTGGCACATGCTGAGCGTGGAGATGAACTTATCAAAAAAGTGCAGTCTGATTCGCTGGTTTCACACGTTACGGCCCTACAGGAAAATATCTCGTATTCTCGGAATGAGTTCGCGTATCGCACACGCAGCGCACATCATCGAGAGGCAACAAACAACGCAGTGGATTACATTAAAACCAAGTTTTTTAGTTACGAACGGTTACAGGTAAATGAACAGGTTTTAGGCGGTATTCGGAACGTTGTTGCGGTGCTACCCCCCAAGCCAACTTCATCCAGTAATCTCATCTTTATTATTTGTGCACATTACGACACGCAAGCAGCACGGGAACCGAGTTGGAATCCTTTAGCATCAAGTGCGCCAGGGGCAAACAAAAATGGCACAGGTGTCGCTGCGATGTTGGAAATCGCTAATATCTTAAATCAATATGAATACGACCATGAAGTAAGATTTATTGCATTAGGTGGCGAAGAACTTGGTTTCTTAGGAAGTCGTAATTATGTCCGTGAAGCAGTTAGAAATGCAAATTCCAATAGTGATCCTTTGCGACCTAAGCGGAATCCAGACTCCGAAAAAATTGCCGCTGTTTTCAATTTAGACATGCTCGGTTTTAACTGGAAAAGTGATTTAGTTGAAGTAATTTCCAATAAGGATTCAGCATGGATAAGTCGTGCGCTTATAATTGCTAACACATGGCACAACATCGGTTTGAAAATACGTCGAACGCAGGATGAATTTATTGACATCTCCTCACACAAGTCATTTTGGGATTCAGGGTATCCTGCAGTTACCTTAATTGAAAGTTCAACACCGTGGCGAGATTCGCAAAACTATGATGCTAATCCGTTCTATCATACGTTCCGCGATACAAGCGATAAAATAAACTTTAGTTTAGTGACAAAGGTTACCCAATTAGTTTTAGTCACGATGGATAGCCTCCTCACGGATATGTTTCAACCGAAGCGGCAGATGCCACAGGTTACGCTTGAATTACCGGATGTTGTCAAACAGAATCCATTGCAAATCACAGGCACATTTCGTTCAGATTTTCCAATTGGCATAATTGTGCATCCGAGTGGCGTAGAAGCAACATTGGACAGAGAACAGCAAACCTACACAGCAACGATTCCGTTGTCTCCAGGCGAAAATACCCTCATGGTAGTCGCTCGATATCCGCTCGGTGCTACTTCTATGAAGCAATCTGTTGTTTTAGAAGAAGGATTTGTCTGGAAAGATGTAATTGTATCACCAAATCCTGTCCATTTTAACAATCGGACAGAATTCCGTGTTGAGGGAAACCTTGAAATTACTGAAATGAAGGTGAACGTATATGACGTCCATGGCAGTTTGATAAAAAGAATAGAGGGTGTAGGGGATAGACTTGATAAACGGATATGGCGGACGTGGTGGAATCAGCAGACATCTTATGGGTTGGCAGTATCCGGTGGAATATATATCTGCCATATTTCTGTTACCGTTAAGGGCGAAACGTACAGTATTATAAAAAAGTTGGCTATTATACGTTAAATTGCCTAAACCAAGGTTTATAGGATTACGAGGCCGTAGACGCACTTTGATGAAGATTAAGGATGTACTGCCATCGGAAATTTAGACCACTACCTAAAACAAGATTGTGATATAATTACAATCTAATTAGAAGGAGAAATCCGATGGCAAAACGAAGAAACTTCACTCCAGAATTTAAAGCTGAAGTTGTTATTGAAGCACTGAGCGGTCAAAGTTC
>JAJDWA010000046.1 GCA_022825825.1 Candidatus Poribacteria bacterium | reverse complement strand
TTCGGACTGTGGCTATAAACATATTGCTCCGCTGGAGCAAAGAGGGTTCCGTTTTGTGTGTTGCGTTAGGATTTCGTAACAGATGAAGTCCAACAATTTCTTATATTGAACTCACGTATGAAAAATTGTCCAAACTATAGTCCTTAACATGAGTTATCAGCATAATTCTCTGATTGCTTTTCTTTGCAACTTTAAGGAATCACAGCAACATAAACCTGTGAATGTCCCGACACATCTGAGGTATACACCACAGCCGTTTCATCAGGGCTAAAAGAGGGATGTGGATGAGTCCATTGCGGACCATACACCGTATCCACCTTCATCTCCATCCAACTCAACGATTTCTCCCGATCTCCCGTCTGTTGTGCTGCTGCCCAATCTTCAGCGACTGCATACCGATCTTTTTCCCATTGACTGCCACTTGACGAACTCTGTGGATAACAGATAGGCACATGTTCACCCGTTTGCACATCAACCAACCGCAACCCAATATCGGGGTGGACAGTGTCGCACAACACTTTTGTTCCCGCACGATTGCTCGCAATGTGCCACGCATTAAAATCTGAGATTGTTTGCATCTCAAGTGTCTCTAACGATATGCGCCGCAAGGAGTATGGCCAATGTGTTACAATCAATTCGTCCTGTGATCCGAGAAATGTTTCATGCACAAGGAATTCGTTGTTATCATGCTGATAGAGCATTCGGTTTTCAGTCCCATCACGTTTAATCGTCCACATACGGGGTGCTGGGTCACCAGAATACGCAATCAGATCAGCATGTTTCGAGTGAAACTGTGGATGGATAATCGTCTGTTCAGGAGAAGTATAGATGATTTCACCGCCGCTCCCATCGGTTGCAGTAACGGTAATGTGCGATTTGTCATCACGTTTCATTGCTGTCACGATAAATTGTTCATCAGCACTCACACTGCATTCCCCAAGACTCCCATCCGGAAATTCTGCCAGTATGCGTTCCTCAAAAGTGTCAAGATGAATTGCTTTGATGGAATCGCCTTCTGTGTAAAAGAGTTCAGTGCCGTCTTTAGCAATTACGCCAGAATACCCATGCACTTCCTCTCCATTAGTCAACTGCACAATATCGCCATTCGGAAATTCAAGTTTGAAGAAATTCGCTTTTCCTGAACGATAGGAGGTAAAAATCAAGTGACTTTGGTCAGGTGTAAAGGATGGGGTGAGAAAATAGAGGTTATGGTTGATAGTGTTATCGTTTGTAAGTTGGTAGATATGCGCGCCTGTCTTACTATCTTCAAATTCTTGTAGTTCTGATGGGTGAACGGCGCCTTTTGCGTATTTTGCCATAATTCCTCCTAAAAATAGTCCTGTTGTATCGGCTGAAATGGTGTATTTTTGTAGTTTGAAAATCAATTACAATCTACGGTTTGTTAGCTGAAAGTCCTATAATAATTATCGTTTATAGTAGCAAATTTACCCTGTTTTGACAAGTGTAATTTATTAGAAAATGATCGTAGAATTGAATGGTATAATAGCTGTGATGTTTGCAGATAAGTGTGAATAAAGTAACGTACAGTGGTATAATCCTTTTATAGTAGATTTTAGCATTATTTAGGCACTCTGCATCAACGAGGTTAGGAAGAAATCAACGGTATGAATCATGGCGAATACCATAAGCGCATTCGTCTTTAGGCATTCCCCGCCTCGCGAGCATAATCTTGACAAAAACAGCCTCTATCTTGGTTAAAAAGATGATTTAGTAAACAGATGAAAAACTATCTAAAAAGTTACCCAATCACGCACACTACAATTCAGTTGAGAGATAGAGAAATTCAGCTCACGATAGTAGATGCTCCTGACCGTTTTTTAGATGAATTGAGCAGAGAGGATAGTGAAGGTAGGCTTTTTCTACCTTATTGGATTTATCTGTGGGAATCTGCTATCGGCTTAGCGCGCCACATATCAGAGAAAAACGAAACGTTCCCTGAAAAGTATATTCTTGAAATTGGTTGTGGCTATGGACTCGGAGGAATTGCCGCATGTCAAGCAGGTGCCAATGTTGTTTTTACAGACTTTGAACATGATGCGCTTCTATTTTCGATACACAACGCGCAGCAAAACGGTATTGATTCCGCTATTTTTATTCAGATGGATTGGAACACGCCGTGCTTCCACTGCAAATTTGACCTTATTCTCGCCTCTGATGTGATATATGAGGAGCAGAATTGGCAACCAATCTTAGAATTACTTCAAAATTTGCTGAGTGATCAAGGGACCGCTCTCTTTTCTGAACCTAATCGAAAAAATGCAGATGGTTTTTTCAAATATCTACGTAACAACGGATTTACCTTTGAAAAAACCACCTGCTCAATTTCGTTGGATCAGAAAACAACCCTAATTAACATTTACACTGTTAAACGCGTTTAATGAAATGGGTTATGTATTTGACTTACGGTTGCTTGGGTGGATGAATTTCATAACATGTGCCCTTATAACACACAATTACCTGTTTCCCAATTGCCAAATATTTGGTCAATTCAGGCTCTTTTTTCAGCAACTTAAAATATGAATCACTGCCAAACTCGATTTTCTTTGTTTTGGTTTCAGGTTTGTGGACGCTATCCACCCAAACTTTATCTTGAAGATGGAAAGTCTTGTTCTTGACCTGTTGAACAGTGACAGCCGTTTCCGCAACCTGCGCTTGCGTCTGACGTGCTTGCAATTTGAGACTCTCTTCAACTTGCCGCCCTACACTGTCGGCGAGTTTCGGGGAACGGATTTGAGAGGAAAGTGGGGCTGACCGATTTCTTCTTGCCCTTGACAATTGTCTTCGCTGTGCTTCATCTTCTGTAACAAGAAATGAGGTATACGGTGTCATAATTCCGTATTTTTCACTGAGACGCGTAATTTCCTCAATCAATTCCTTGTTTTCACCGTTCAGTCTGATTTCGTCAACAAGATATGCCACCTTCCGTTGTGCCCACAACGCTGGCAAAAATTGATGATCCGATTCATGTTTTGGGAACTTTGCTGAATTGGAAAATTCATGCTTTTCGCCGTTGATGTCTCCGCGTAGGACAAGCTTCGTTTTTCCATTCCCAGCATACCTACCAAGCACAGTCAACTGTGAACCACGAAACAGATGGGGCAACTTTTGTGGGTATAGACTCTTAGTTTTGATATTTTGTATATTCAAAGCCAAATTGACGAGGATAGGTTCACTTACCTTTGTAAAGAAAGCGGATACAGCAACCTCTAAATTCTCTTGAGGCTTGACATATTGACGGGTGCCGCCGTTTTGCTCAGCCATTTTATCAAGCAAATTAACATTCACATCATAACCAACACCAAAAACAAAGATACGCGATTTATCACTGTTCATGCCAGATACATTCTTGAGAATTCGCGCAGTATCCGTTTCACCAACAGTCGCTTCGCCATCAGTCAAGAAAACAATGATGCGCGGTCGTTTCGGATCCGGTTTATCGGCTAAGGCAGCAAGTAATGCATCATTGATATTTGTGCCACCGTTTCCAACAATATCGTCAACAAAAGTGAGTGCGTTTTCACGTTCCTGTTTCACTGAAACTAATTTATCGGTGAACGGTTCAACATCAGTATTAAATAGAATGAGGTTAAAACGGTCACCATCATTTAAACTGTTCACGCAAAAGCGGAGTGCCTCTTTCGCCTGTTCTATTTTCGGTCCTTTCATACTCCCTGAACGGTCGAGAATGAAGATAAAATCTTTCTCAATAATCTCCTTCTTATCCACCTCGTATTTAGGTGAAATAAGGAGCATAAAGAAGCCGTCTTCGTCCGTGTCGTCTCGATGAGTAATCAGATCAATGCCAAAGTCTTTGTCTGAAAGTGAATAGTAGCAGACAAAATCGCGTTTTACGTGGACGTTTGTGCCTTCATAACTGACTTTAGCACGATGATCATTCTTACGATTGACGGCAACGTCATGTGAGGGTGAATAGATCGTTTTGAGGGCATGTTTGCTTTTTAGGTCAATTGAAACAGCAAGACTTCCTACAGGTTGATGGGTATATTTGTCGGTTCGAAGTGGGTATGTATACTTGGCAAGCCCGGAATCTACGCTAATTACTTGTGAGTACTCCAGTTGGATTCGTCTTTCGCCATTCGGTGGAATTGGGAATACCCTTGCCTGAAAAGCACGGGTGCCGACATACTCCAGAAGTGCTGGGTCTTGCATAGAACGGACAATGCCTTCATAAATACTTCTGGCTCTGTCTTTTGCGAGCAGTTCCCCTTTGACCGGCTTTCCATCAATGTATAGCACAAAATCTGAAACTGCGACATCATCAGGGAGTGGAAAAAGATATGTACCTTCCAGTTGAAAGTTGTTCGGATTCGCGAAGACCTGATCTATTTTCGTTGTTGCAAGTTGGTTGTCAATAGAGACGTTCACATGGTGTTTTTCAATTCTTAGGGTTTCAACTCGCGGGATGCGGGGTTGGCTTGTGACAATGATGCCTTGCGCCTGCGCGAATTGGACAAATCCTGTAAAGAGTAGGATTAACAACGCTGCGTGGAAATTCAATCTTTTCATCGGAATCTCCTTTTAAATATGTAAATAATTTACTTCAACGGGTTTTATAGATTCTGATAGAACGATACGTAATATTTAAATAAAACGTATGTTTAAAATTTGGGTTTACTGGTTTGTGAATTGGTCTACCAAATTTATTAGAGGGTAAATTTATCTGGCACGGATTTGAAATAGTGCCTTTAACATTTCTTTGGTAAAGAGTTACTAATGATTTCAGACGTTTAAACAGCAAAAAAGTTGAGATGTTAGGGTGAATGTTATTCTGTGTGTTGATAGAATTTCAGACTTTATCTGTTAAAAAAACACTCACTATTGGGATGGCAAATTAAAAAATGTGTCTCGAGCGTGCATTCGGGTTTGAGAATCATCTGCGTGCAAATCTCGTTGCAAAAAATGAATCCCTGATTTGTCACCACGATATGCAAGTTGATAAGCGGCGGCACGTTGAATAATAAGGTTTTCATGTTTTAATAATTCTTTCAAACCATTTAGTGTTGATGCTTTTTCGTAGATTTTCGCCCAATTTAAATGTAGCTCGTAATTTTCAGCGTAAAACAAAGGATCTCTCAAGTCAGGTAAACGTTTATAATTCGGCTTTTTTAATGGTTCTAACCGTGCTAATATCACAGCACCTCTGAACCGTTCATCCTCCTTCCAGTGACGTAGTTTGCGAAATGCCACCTTCTTGTGCCATTCAACACCGCTATTATCTCCAAGTTGTTGCATCGCGAGGGAGGCCTTTATTGGCAGTTCATAATTACCCGGCCGAAAGGCGATTTGTCGTAGTGGCTCAATAGCACGCGTATCACCACTTGCCCCTAAAACCTCTATATGGTCAAAATATTGACCAGTAGGATTTGCACTTTTCTTGTCGAGTATTTCGATCCAGGTCGGCACCATTCCAGAATCAGAAAACTTCAATAATGCTCGACCTGCAGCGTCTTGTAGTCGATGACGAAAATTATTAGGATATTCAGCATTTATCAATGCAAGTTTTTTGAGAGCCGGAATTGCTGCAGGCTTCCGTAATTCACCAAGCTGAACGCAAATTTTGACTAATTCTAAAGCATTATCTTCTGTGATAAGCTCAGGGTCTATACTTGCAATCATCTTGTTTAATTTGTCAGCAGGAGGCGGTTCTATTTTAAAAGGAACTTTAGGGGAGATAAGGGTGCTTGACCATCTGAAATACCTTAATTTTAGCCTTTTGCTGGGCGGTCCATTTTTGTCGTTTAAGAAAAATGAAGAGGGCAAGATAACTCCGCCCCTCACTGATGAGACTTGTAATTGAGCGATATAAGCCCCCGATTGATGTAGGTTATAGAATTTTGAGACAGGAATTGTGTCCGTTATTTCATTGCCGGGTTCTATCGTTTGGTAACTATTTATTGTTAGTGGAGCAAGTTTTGCTATTGGCCCCATATATTTGGCTAAGGTGCCATCTGGTTGTTGAATCTCCAGCTTTAAAAAACGTGAGGCAAGCGTTTTGTAGAAGGCAATTGTAGTGGGATAGTCACTAACATTGGTAATGTGGTAAGTTAAAGTAATTAGTTGTCCATAGTCATATTGCTGTTGACTCATTTTGATTGCAAGTTGTAACTGCGGTTTACCAGTCAGAATGTCATGGGCATTGTGTGCGGCGTTCCGAGTAGTCTCTTTAGCATCTTGCGCGAGTTTTTTCAAAGCTGGTGCCATCGCGGTAAGGTTCATTTGCCGAATGAGATCAATTGTGAGTAGTTGCACCTCAAGATCGGTATCGGCAAGTAACAACGTCAAGTGTTTGTATATCTCCGCTTTCCACGAATCACCTAACTGTGGAAGAGCTTCAATAATCACTAATTTCTCTTTTGGGTTGACATCATTGAGTAATTTCGTAATATGTTTAGATACTTCTGCCTTCCCTATACTTCCATATCGTAGAAATGCCTGAATAGCATCCTTCTGATACGGGAAAGATTTGTCTAATGCTAACGAAGTAATTGCATCAATAGCAGCGGCACTGTTATACGTTGCTAAAACTCTTACAGCCATTGAATTTGGTTTCTGGCGCACAATATTCAATAGTGATTCAAAACCTTTTTCTCCCATATTTCCCAAAGCACGTACCATTACGGTTTGGGGTTTAGAATCATCCGTTCCAAAAATAATTTTTTCATAGATAGGAATAAATGCTGGATCCGTTTGATTTTCGAGTATTTCAAAAATTGCTTGTCGCATGTATGAAGATTTAATAGATTCCAGCTGTTCTAATTTCTCTAATAATGGTTGTACAATTGAAGGGTCCGATTGTGAGAATGCGTTTATGATTTTTCTTGATAAGTTACTTTGGCTATCAAGATAGGAGAATAAAATTGGAAGCGCTCGAACATCACCAATATTGGCAATTTTTTCTACAATTTCTTCTTGTGTTTTCTTTTCAAATTTAAAGTTATTAAGTGTATCAAGCAAAATTGGAACTACGCTTTTGTGTTTAAAGTTTACTAATTCAGAAATGACGTATCTTCGTCTCCCATAATCAATCTTTGGGTCTTCAAGTTGCGCAATTAGTCTTGGAATCATACGTTTGTCCCGAAGGGAAATAAGTACATTGGTTGCTATATTTTGTGTTTCTTCATCATTCAAGTATTGAAACATCAACTTGCGTGCATATACGGCATCAATAGTCGAGATTAAGTACGCGGCATCCTGACGAACAGATATATTTTCACCTTTGAGGAACAATTCCGTAAGTTCTGGCAAGATACTTGAATCTCCGTAGTATCTATCTAAAAAATAGTGTGCATGCCAGCGTGCATCTTCATTTTCATCTGTTAGTACTTCAACGAGAAATGCAGCGGCTTGATCACCCATTAAGGCAAGATCATACCCGCCATCTCCAAGCCAAACGTCCCAGTCGCGTGTCCTTAATTTTTCGAGCGTGTCAAGTTCTGCCGCTGTTTTGCCACACATCGCAATTATTAATAGACAAATTAGCCCCGTTGTTCTGTATTTCATAACATACCCTTTTTATCTTGCTGGATTTGTTTTAAGAATATCAGTAAATTGTTTTAGAATCAAGGACGATTTAGCTTATCATAAAAGCAAAACAAAATCGCCCGTCACAGACATTCTAACCCTCCTTCTGTTCCTTTAAACGGCGTGCCTCTCGCACAAGATTAAGCAGTTCTTCTTGACGCTCTTTGTGTTGCGGCGTTTTTGCGTGAAGATGCGATAGAACACCCTCAATTGTCTCTTGAACAGCTGCTAAACTCCCTTCTTTTGCCCAGTAACTCTCTTTAAGGATTTCAGCGTATTCTGCTATAGCAGCGGCAAGTTGGAATTCAGAAGATGCCTCTGCAAACGATTGTTTCAGTTGATGCATAGCGATAGTCTCCCTAACCTCTGTAACCTGCTGTGTATCAGGGTCTTCATGTCGAATAAAGACGGTAGCGAGTTTGCCATCAGCATTTTCGTGGAGTTTAATCTCATAGAGAGCAGTTACGCTATGTCCTGAACCAACTTCACCCGCGTCAACATCGTCTTTACGGAAATCCTCATGAGCAAGTGCTCGATTTTCATAACCGAGCAGACGAAAACGACTGACTGTCTTCGGATTAAACTCAACCTGAATTTTGGCATCTTTGGCAATCACTTGGAGTGTGCCTGTCAGATTCTCCACAAAGACGCGCTTTGCCTCTTTGATCGTATCAACGTAGGCGTAACTTCCGTTGCCTTTGTTGGCAAGTTGTTCCATGAGGACATCGTTGTAATTTCCCATGCCGAACCCAACTGTGGTGAGTGTTACGCCTTCTTTAACATAGTTGCCAATTTCTTTGAGAATTGCATCTGGACCTGTTTGCCCCACATTTGCCACGCCATCTGAACAGAGAATTACACGATTAATACAATCGGATTTTGAATTCTTTAGCGCAAGCTTGTATCCCATCCGAAGCCCTGCCTCAGCATTCGTAGATCCGTCTGGACGAAGTTTATTGATCGCTTGTAAGATGTATTCACGGTTTTCAATGCCGGTATGTGGAAGCACAACACGCGCATTTGATCCGTAAACGACAATCCCAACCTCATCACCAGGACGGAGTTGATTAAGTAGAATGAATAGCGCTCTTTTTACCAAGTCCAACCGATTCTCA
The DNA here is from genome assembly GCA_022825825.1 of Candidatus Poribacteria bacterium. GTDB lineage: Bacteria > Poribacteria > WGA-4E > WGA-4E > WGA-3G > MSPOR6. The sequence continues at coordinate 16,745 of JAJDWA010000046.1, read as the reverse complement.
CGTTCCATTGAACCGGAAACATCAATTACGAAAGTCAAAACTGAGTCTTTGCGATTGTTATCTGGAATGACGCGACCTTGAATGCCGATACGCAATAATTGAAGACGTTTTCCCTCTCCAAATTTTGACGGTGCGCCCTCAATATGAACGGCAAAGGCGTTGTCGGTAGGCGGTTTGTAGTTATAATCAAATGCATTTACAAATTCTTCCACGCGCACTGCATCTGATGGCGGAAGGAGTCCATCTCTTAGATAACGGCGCATCACAGAATAAGATGCAGTATCTACATCCATACCAAAAGTTGAAAAATTATCGTCTTCTGTATCTATAAATGGATTGGTGCCATGGTTTTTGTAAAAAACATCGTCATAAGCAGCACCATTTGGTGGATTTACGGAAACTCTGTCACCTCTCGGACTGCTCTGCCTTAGGGATAGTACTTCAAGGTTGGCAGCAATCCGAGCTCCCCTCACTTGTAAACGCTGTCGTTTAGATGTTATGAGTTCAGGCGCACGCAGGTTTGCCTTACTGTCAAGGTTGATGTTCGACAGGTCAGCAGTAGCTTCGGCCAACTGTGATGATGGCCTTACATAAGCCAAGGACGATGGATTATTTAATATAGGCAGGTTAGTGTGGGTAACCACCGTTGGCACCGGTACATTTGGGGGCCTCAGTTTGACAATTGGTTTGCGCATCTTTGCTTTCGGCGCATCTGGAACTGAAAATGTTTCTACACCAATAATGTCTTTGAGTGTGTGTACTTCTTGGTTGTCTAAACGGATTCCGATGAGAGACACAACGATGAAATGGAACACCAATGAAATTAAAAGTGCTCCTGAGAATCTTTTGGGACGCATTGCTTTTTACCTCCAAAGAAATTAAATGTATTATGGAAACATATTAGCAATTAGCGTGCCAACTTCAGAGGCACTGAATATAAGCGTTCTTACAGCACAACATTTAGTATCCTGCCCCAAATGGGTCAAATTTCGTGTCATGCTGCACAAAAAAGAACAGTTATGCTATTGCTTTTTTGTTTCTGTGTGGAAAAGATATTCTAAAATTTGCAACCTTAATTCTGTCTCCAATTCTTTCATTTCGGGTAAACCAGCGAGATTGTTGGTTTCATCAGGATCGTTTTGCACATCAAATAAAAGATAAGGCTTTCCATCTGTATTTAATGCTATTTTCCATTCCTGATTTAGCAGCATAATCTCACCGGATATTTCAGAGATAGCAAATTCACGATGCGTTATTTGGGTGTTTGCCAGTGTAGCACACAACGATTTTCCGAATTGGCGATGCTTCATTTCGCCACCTGCTAATTCAACGAGCGTAGGACCAATATCAATCCATTCAACAGGACTTTCGCATGTCCGATCAGGGACAGCACCTTTTAATGTATCAGGGGTACGTACAAGTAACGGTATGCGGACAGCACCGTTGAGAAAATTGCTCTTGTAAATTAAGCCGTAATCACCGTTCATTTCGCCATGGTCGGAGCAGTGGACAATAACGGTATTTTCCAGTTCACCACGGACCTCAATTGCATCAAGAATTTCGCCTATCTGTGCATCAATAAGCGTGACATTCCCAGCGTAGTCCGCTCGCAATTTACCGACTTCTCCCTCTTCAAATTTCGGATTCATCTGATTCATCATATTGTCCAAGTTTCCAAGAGGGCGATCCCCCACAGCTGGGCGGAGAATTGGCGGCGGCATATTATTCGGGTCGTACATACTGGCATACGGTTCAGGTGTATCCCACGGCTCATGCGGTCCACCGAAACTGACCCAGCAGCACCACGGTTCTTGCCTATCATAGTTTTGCAGATACTGCTTCGCCTGCTGTCCAACGTAGACATCCGCGTAGTTTTCAAAACCGAGTGTTGAGGGACGAACCGTGTAAGGTTTCGTACTGAATCGTTCCTTATAATCGGCGCGGTAAGCATCCCACAGACCTTTCTCCTCCCACATCGCTGTCATGTGCGACTTAACACGTGCACTTGCTCGCGGACCTCCGATCTCATCAACATCATCCAATCCATATTCGTTCATTAGATCTTCTTTTTTGCGCAAATCACCGTTATGAGGATGAAGGTGTGTCTTTCCAAAGAGACTGGTGCGATAACCTGCATCGCGTACTGCTTGCATCCACGTTGGTGTTTCTGCCGACATCGTATGCCCCATATTGTTCCAAACACCGGTATTATGTGGATACAATCCTGTTGCTAAACTGAGCCGTGTGGGAATACAAACAGGGGACGTGGTTACGCAATTGGTAAATCGAACACCTTCACCTGCGATCCGATCCAAATTTGGCGTTTGCACCCAACCGCCGCTGCAGCCCATCGCGTCCCACCGCTGCTGGTCTGTCATGAGAAGAAGAATGTTAGGTTTCATAGTTCCTCATCAGTTATAAATTTGCGCTAATTTCGCTCAATTCCAGCATCAACAAATGCTTTAGACAACGTTTGGTATGACAACGTAGCTGCCGCAAGTGGATCATAGTTTTCACGCGCCTGCACCATAAAACTCACTTCTGCAGTGATGAATCCATCATATCCTTCTGCTTGCATTGCTTTTAGATAACCAACATAGTCAAAAGTGCCTTCACCGGGAATTAGGAATTCAAAATCAGGGTGAATCCCACGTTGGTCTTTAACGTGTGTATGTGCGGAAACTGCGGCCAATGCAGAAACTGTCTCCTCTGTGGGTATTCCGACAATGTCAAAATGGCTAATATCAAAGTTGACTTTGAGATAGGGCGAATTAACGATGTCAAGAAGTTCAAGCACTTTATCGGGAGTGTCAATGATGGCACCGATATGAGGCTCCATTGCTATAGTCACACCACGGGACGCACCATAATCAACTAACTCACCAACTCGTTCAGCGAGAAAATCCTTTTTTGTATTCCACTGATCCGGTTTTCCACCAGGAGTTGTATTTACTGCGGGCAGTTCATCTCCTTGTGCAAGCTCAACTGCTAAGTCAACGCCGCCTTTGAGGCGCCACATGTTTTTTGCATGTGCATCCGCATCGGTTTCTAACAGATTGGAATGTGCTGCGATTGCAGGTAACGCTAAATTATGTTGTTTCAGCAATCCAGCGATCCGTTTTCGTTCTGCTGCATCAAGTGTGCTCAGTTCAGTCGTAAAACGCGGAATGATGGTTAGTTCAATCCCATCAAATCCAAGATTGGCAATGTGGGAGATAGCAGTCCCTATAGGAACAGTAGGCATGCCCCATGTGCTATATCCGAGTTTCATGTGGGTTTCTCCTTATAAGTGAGTTCCCGTTTTGTAGGAGCGATCTCCGAATCGCGAACCCGTTCATAATCGGGAATCCAAATCAACGGTATGAATCATGACGAATCATGTAGAATACCACACGCGTATTCTACCACGCGCATTCGTCTTTAGGCATTCCCCAGAGTTCCCTCCTACAGAATTGACAGCTACGTTTTGTCAGAAAAGCGCCCCAAAAGAACCGATCCAGTCGTTTATGAGGAAATCAACGCGTTGGATCAGTAGTGCCACACGCCCCATAACGGTATTACCAAAGGCAGAACCGAAACCGATCATGAGAAAGGCGATACCAACCTTTGAAAGCCAATTGACTGGCCCACGGTGTTCCACAGAAAAGTAAAAATAGATAAGGGTGCAAACTACACCGACAACCATGAGAATTGCACCTAAAATACCCCAAATGGACAGTGTTCCTGCATTTATGGATGCAAAGGGTTCAACTGTCCCTCGTGTCTGCTCGAAAATGTCTGCTCGCAAGACATTCGGGATTGCGAGACCTGCTCCCAACCCAATCAAGATTGCACTGGGATACCGAATCAACCAAGTGTAACGGGGAGATACTCCGCCGAAAAAAAGTAAGCCGATTCCAATTGGAATCAGTTTCCACAATCCACTCCAACCTGCCTCTCGAGGTACTCCTGGCCAAAATGGTTTTATAGCTTCCCAGAACGGTTCCCAAGCGAAAGGTATAAAGCCTTGATAAATGGATATAGTAATGGTATAACCAACAGACATGCCTACAAAGAGGTGTTCTGCAAACCGATAGAACGGATTATCCCGATATAGGAAACTATAAATACAGAGTGTCAAAAATGCTGCGATCCAAATTCCGATAAAATCTATCAATTCCATAAATTACTCCTCTCGTCTCCGCTGAATAAAGAAAACGGTGTTGCCAATAACTACTAACACAAAAATTAACACATGCACAGGTGAAGCATTGTTTATGCCTTCTGTCCCCTTTTCTGGCACACCGATAAGTTTTTCATATTCGGACGCTCCCAAATAGCCAGGCATTAGTCCGATTAACTGTTTGGTTTGTAGGTAAGGATACATATTAGAAACAATAACACCAGTAACCCCAGCGGCAATCTGTTGGCTATATTTCACGTTGACATAAGTGATCCAGATTTGAGTCGTACTACCAGACGCAAGGTCCAGGATAAGATCAATTTGGTCATAGTTGGTAATATCTTTCATCATCGGGATCTCCGTAAGCGGTGTGTTTGTGTAATCTTTCTCAAATGCACTTGCAATACTGGTTCCCATGCGGAGCATAACTTGTTCGTATCCAGGTCGGAAACCGAGAAAGACGTAATCTTCACCATTCACTGCCCCTTTTTCCTCAGCGACCTCTTTAATCAGGGTGTCGGCGAGGGTTGGAGCAAAAGGATAAAGTGTCATTCCAATGACGCGGACTTTTTTATCAAAGCAATGTCTCAAAACAGCTTTTGCCATCGGGTTGAGTTCTGGCATAGAAGAGGGGCCATAATCGAAAGCGATCATAATGGTTGAACCCGCTGGAAGTGTGTCAATGTAATCGTAGATTCTCTGAGTTGGGTTGGAAACGTTGATTGGCAAATTCAATGGTAAGAGCGTTGGAATGATAACTGCCAAGGCAACGAGAATAAAAATAATTCGTCGATCGAGATTTATCAATTTACTGAGCATTCTGTTAATCTCCTCCCCCTATGTAAGAGCGTTCGATCCCGAGGATAAGCCGAATAGCTTGTGAAATCACGCCCAAACTGACACCGAGGATAATTCCGCGCCGTGCAGAAAGATTCGGATTTCCTAAAATCCATTGCCGTGTTTCTGAGGCTCCATTGTCCCATGGTAACCACGATAGAACCGTATTCCAAATTAGGTCCCCAACAGGTACATTTCCGATCAACACAATCATTGCGGCAATTAAGAGCAAAGTTGCTTCAAACGTTCGAGCGCGAAACGCGCGAAATGCCGCAGAAGCGATTAAAAAGGCGAGAAGTGAGAACATCGTAGCATCCAATGGTACTTGGACGTTGTTAAATAACCATTCAAACGCAGGGTCTTGCGGTCCGAAAAGGATGCCAATGAATGCCATTGTCAGAAGCCCCGCGAAAACGACAAAACTATACTGCCAATGCTCTATGCGGCGGCGTATCCGCGTCACGTGGGTTTGAATGAGCGTTATCGTTCCAAATATCAGAGCAAAGGGCGCCATAATAAGTGCCCAGTTAATCACTTCGTTGTATACTGCTTGTGAATATTGATGTGGACTAAACTGCGTAAAACACATCACAACACCGAAAAGAAAACATAGCACTAAAGGAACTTGTCGTTTCATTGGCATTTCCTCAGTGTTGTATGCTTAAAAATAGCGTCTAAATGTAGTTGTTTTTTCATAAAACCTCCTAATTCACCCTTTGTAAAAATTCTGTTATCCAAGTAATACCAGATAGTTCAAGAAACACTCCAAGGATTATAGCAGCAAAAAGAATGACCTTTCCCCAATCTTGTCCTCTAAGACTACCGAGCAGCATCGGTTCTTTGGAGAGGTAAGCACTTGCCGCATAAAGTTCTTCACCAATTAATGTGTAATCACATGCAGCGATAAAAAATGGAAGTTGGTGCTCTGAATCTGTTCCGGCAATTTGAATAGCACCGATAGAATTCCCAGTTTCAGCAAGAATAAGGGATTCCGCTGCGAATGAACCTTGCAAAAAAACCGCAGCTGGTTTCTCGCGTACCATGATACCGTCAACGCCAGCTGCGTAAGCAAATTGGTCTTCTGTAAGAAAGAAGATATTCTCCTCATTGTAGGCATCGGGACGCCCCTCTTCAAGGTACGCGTTCTTAACCATTTCGCGCACCACGTTCATAACAATTGGGTCATTACTCGGTACGCGTAAGGGAGTTTCATAATTGGCAGTTCTTCGCGCTACTTGTGCCAAAATAGTCATACTTGCAACTGTCGCTACTCCACTGACACCGCCCAATCCTGTACTGTATAGAATTGAACGTCCCATCTCTGTAGCCCTGCCAATAGCTTCGTCAACTGCTTCTAAGCCCGGTATACGACGGACGAATATCTCTTTTCCGCTTCGAGCGTTGTAAATATTCCAAACAATCGCTGCGGAAAAAAGGAGCATGGCGATAAATAGAGGAGTTTTACCTGTATGAAACCACTGTCCTTTGGCTTGGACAGCATCAGTTTGTTGGGAGTCAACTGATGCGTCAGCATCGGTAATAGCACGCACAATATAGGCATGTGTCTTACCTTTAATTATAGTTTTATCCTCATATTTTGTTTCATTTGCATCCAACTGTTTGCTTACTTCCTCAAACTCGCCAGCATCACTGTTTCGTAGTATTTTGTAGCCTACAACTCCGCTATCTTCGGGTGCAGCATCCCATGTAATAGTAATGCTTGATCCATCATCGTTTGGTGTATCCTTTGCGGTTACGTTTGATGGAGCCGCAGGTTCTTGGCTAAACGCAAAGGTGCCACATAAAAATAAAACCAAACAAGTGAGCACCCATAAAATTGTTTTGTTGTGTATCATATATTTCCTCTAAAAAGAGTTAGCGTTAAAAACTAATAACATTGTGAAATTGCATCTATAATCTGTGTGTCTGTCACATCGTCTCGGAGAACGACTTCGCCAATACGTGTTGGCAATATAAGACGGAGTTTACCACCGAGTGCTTTTTTGTCAAGGGACATCGCATCGCATATCGTTTCAGCAGAAAGGTTAGATGGAAAAGTGATTGGCAATTTCGCACGATTTAAAAGCACGCGTTGACGTTCAAAATCGGTTTCAGAGAACATCCCTAAATTGACCGCCAATTTTGCTGCACAATTCATGCCGATAGAAACTGCTTCCCCGTGTCTGTATTTCTTATAGTGCGTCAATGCCTCAAGTGCATGACCAAAAGTGTGCCCGTAGTTTAGTACCATCCGCAATCCACTCTCTTTTTCATCTTTTGCAACTATCTCCGCTTTGTTAGCACAAGCGCGAGTGATCATTTCGATTAACACGTCCGCATCTAAATTTAAAATAGCGTCAAGGTTCTCTTCTACCATTTCAAACAAAGGTTCATCACGGATCACTCCCATCTTGATTACTTCAACTAATCCTGCTCGGATATCCTGCTGTGGCAAGGTTTTGAGAGTATCAACATCAATTAACACCAATTTGGGCTGATGGAATGCACCGATAAGGTTTTTACCCTTCGGATGATTAATTGCTGTTTTACCGCCAACGCTTGCGTCAACCTGTGCCTGCAAAGTCGTTGGGATTTGCACGTAAGCGATACCTCGCATGTAGACAGCAGCAGCAAACCCAGCTAAATCACCAACAACACCCCCGCCAAGGGCAATAAGCGTTGACCCCCTATCAAGTTGATTATCAACTAAACTATCTTGTATCCGAGCAAACTGTTCTAACGATTTGCTTTCCTCTCCGACTGGAATATCAACAATAGCAACGTCAAAACCTGCATTCTTTAAACTTTCCATGACCAACGGAGCATAACGGTGATTGACGAAGGTATCAGTAACAAGCAGTGCCTTTGTTGATTTGGCACAGGATTTCAGATATTCGCCAATCCGATTAAGAATCCCCGCCCCAACGAACAGCGGATAACTGTTTTCGTTGAGTTCGACGTGTAAGGTTTTTATCATTTTGCTTTTGGTGTTCTCACTGTCCGAAAATAGATTCTTTTTATGTCTGCAATGATTTCTTCAAACGATCTGCCGGTTGTCTCTACTGTATGATCTGCTTGTGCATAATAGGGCGCGCGTTCTGTTAACATGGTTCTAATCGTTTCCATTGCATCGGGAGTTTGCAGCAGGGGACGGTGCGTTTGATGACCAACACGTTGGTAGATTTCTTCTGGTGTGGCAGTTAGGCAGAATACAACACCGTTCTCTTTAAGTTTAGCGACGTTTGCCGCTTTTAAAACAACGCCGCCTCCGGTAGAAATAACATGATTGTCCAGTTTAGATACTTTACTAACTGCCTCACTTTCAAGTTCGCGAAAAACGGATTCTCCATCTTGTTCAAAAATATCGCTGATGTGTCGTTGGTTGTCCTTTTCAATAACATCGTCAGTATCAACATATCGCATCCGAAGTTGTGAGGAAAGTCTTTTACCGACTGATGTTTTTCCTGTCCCCATAAAGCCGACAAGAACGATATTCGAGGTTTTTTTGAGCGGTCGATTCACTTGTTTTCGCCTTCCTACAATTGCGAGCGAATTTATCTACTTTCTACGTGCATTACATAGTGTTGTTTCAATTATAGCATTTTTCAAAAATTATGTAAAGGTTTTGCTGGTTGTTTTTCAGAGGCATTCAATTATTGATATTTATTTCGATAAGTTTTATTACTTGTTTTGGATTTGCGGCAAAATAACGAAGTCCATAAGCTATTTCGGTATATCCTGAAGTTCGTAATAAACTTATCACCGCTACCCGCACAACATGGCAACCACCGCAAGCCCTAAAATAGTGGATAGTGGATGCCGTTTACCGCGTGGATTGCGCAAATCAGGAACTTCTGCTAACATATCAAGTAGATGGTGAGATTTTGTTTTCGTCATTATTCACCTCATAAGATTTTGGTTACTTTTAAGGTGAAGTCCATCAGATGTAGCGTGTAAAGTCGCGCTATATCTGGTATAATCTAATTTTATTTTGACAATTGAATGTCTCTGGCTGAATTATGTCTTGATAGATTTGATTGGATGTGCTATGGTATTATAGTGGATTCTACAATTAACTTTACATAATGAGCTGTAGGAGGGAACTCCGGGGAATGCCTAAAGACGAATGCGCGTGGTAGAATACGCCAAATCAACGGTATGAATGCCTTTTGGCATTCCCCGTGTGGTATTCTACATGATTCGTCATGATTCATACCGTTGATTTGGATTCCCGACTATTATTGGTTTCGTCGCGATTCAGAGATCGCTCGGACAGAATATATGTCCACTTATTTACATAATTTACTATAACACATCTTAAAAGGAGGAATACCCTTTCTCTCTGCATAAAAAACCAGTTTTATCAGGTATCAGGGGATTGGGTTAAATTTATATGAAAGTAGCAGCAATGTTTGGTGAAGGCAAAGGTGGCGTAGTAGACAAACCCGATCCCAAGGCAGGGGGAGATGTTGTCGTTGTAAAAATTCATGCAGTTCCGATGTGCACCGAATACAAAGGCTTCAAAGGTGGCGGTACCGGAGAAAGTTTCGGACACGAAGCGGCGGGTGAAGTTGTTGAAGTAGCACAACCTGGGCGAGTCAAGGTAGGAGACCGCGTTGTGGTGCAACCACAAAACGCTTGTGGCAAATGTAATATGTGTGTCACTGGTGAACATATTCACTGCACCGGCGGACGTAATATTCGCGAAATGGTCGGTACAGATGTTGCAGGCGCGACCTATGCACAGTACATGCACAAAATGGAAGATATGTTATTCCCAATTCCCGATGGAATGAGCTATGCACACGGTGGTATGGCTTGTTGTGGACTCGGACCGACATTTGGCGCAATGGAACAGATGGAGGTGGACGCATTGGATACTGTGATGGTAACCGGTTTAGGGCCTGTAGGACTTGGTGGTATTATCAATGCCAGTTATCGTGGTGCGCGTGTTATCGGTGTGGAAAGCCATCCCTATCGTGCTGAACTTGCCAAACAGTTAGGAGCAGAAGTCGTCCTAAACCCAAATGATGAGGATATTCTCGATCAAATCCGTGAGTTGACAAACGGAATTGGTATTGACAAAGCAGTTGACTGCTCAGGCGCATCTGCAGCACATCGGTTAATGGTGGATGCAGCTCGAAGAAAGGGACAGGTTACGTTTGTTGGAGAAGGCGGTGAATTTCCGCTTGCCGCAAGCAGAGATATGATTCGTAAAGGTCTGGTCCTACGCGGGAATTGGCACTACAACCTTGGATTTTTTCCAAAATTGATGAAGGTTATCCAAGAATCTGCTGATAAATTAGACACCTACATCACACATACATTCCCGATGCAAGAAGTGCAAAAAGCGTGGGAATTGCAAGCGACGGGTGAGTGCGGTAAGGTTGTGTTGGAGCCGTGGGCGTAGTTTAAGGAAGTCCATGATTATATAAACTAAAATAACGGAAAACATCCATGTAGGCGTGATTAGAAACCGCGCCCACATGGATGTTTTATTTCACACTGAATTATATAGTAAAATCAAACGTAATTGGCGTTAGCAGCCACAACCGCTCGGTGTCAGCACTTACGCCAATGATTACAATCCCACATGGTAGGTACGCTTTGTAACCGCGCCTACCGGAAAATAAACGTGCAATGGCACCGCCACTGCGTTAGCATCCGCAGCCTCAGCCGCCTGATGTCCGCACCGGTTCCCTGGTTTCTGGTTCTGGGGGTGCTACCGTGCTATCCGGATCTCCGTAGCAGAGCGCAAATCCACCTTTTCCGAACCATGACCCCAATGACAGTCTGTAATTATCGAGATTGTTGTGTGCCAAAAAATCTCCACGTAATTTGTGATCATGTCGCGCAAAGAAATAGTGGCGATCCCCGCTCCAGTGCAGTTCACCGTTCATTGAAACGCGATAGGCGGTATTCGGTATCGGGTCCATATCCTCGGGTTTGACATACTCAAGCGGTATCTTGAGAGCCGCGATGAAATTATCCAGTGATCCGCCCGCTTCGACGTAGGCAACTATGTCGTTCCAATCAGCGAGCCGAACGCCTTCACCCAATTGCGCCTTACACTCAGCTTTGAGGTCTTCTGTCTCGTCCAAATCGTGAGTAATGACATGAAACTTTTGGTAACTCGCCGCAATTTTTTGTTTTTGCATAGATGAAACTCCTTTTTATAGGTTATTGTTTAGTTTGGCATCGTATTTTTGGCAAGACAACCGTAATAGGATGCCATTTTGAATAAAATGACAGTGATTCACCTATACACATTTTCGGATGCACTTTTGCATGCGTTTGTACACAATTCGCACAGACTGCGGTGCTCTCGGCACATCTATCACCGATGGCAGATCGAGTTTTGGAGCATCTGGAAAATGCTGCAAGAAATCACTAAATTGACGCATAAGGGTATGTCAGAATACGCCAAATCAAGAAATCAACGGTATGAACGCCTGTAGGCGTTCCCCGGGTATGAATCATGGCGAATCATGTAGAATACCACACGCGTATTCTACCACGCGCATTCGCCATGATTCCCCGTCCGGTATTCTGAATTGGTTAGGAAACCGCACCAGGGCCTAAAAAAATAAATATTACCGAATTAAATTCTTAATCTTTGAACAGGTTATGCTATATAGGTGGCAACTTAGGTTATACTATAGTTTAGACAATTCTTGTTCATTGAAAGTTGCGTTTTCAACGGAAAATCTATTTTTAGTGGGTTTCCCATATCGGTGAAACCAGCGAAAAATACCGCACTCCAGCGGAGTGCTATGTTTATAGAAAACATTATGAGAACATTCTCGCACTCCAGCGGAGTGCTATGTGTCGGTTGATTATACCGCTCCGCTGGAGCGGAGGTGCTGGTTTGGACTGAGGCTATAAACATGTTGCTCCGCTGGAGCAAAGAGGGTTTTTGTTTCGTCTGTTATATGTTGATTTAGCAACATCAGCAGGATGTGGGCCCCTCTTCTCTTCAGTCCCTACGGGACTAAGAAAATGCCGAATTAATTATAGTGTCCCAATAATTGTAGATTTTACTATACACGTAGACATTTAACTGAACGCTGAAAACCAAAAGGAGACAAAAATGAACATTCTTTTTATAGTACTGCTCGGCATACTGATATTCCTGCTCGGATTTCTGGTCAGCAAGTTGCTCTCTAAAAGAACAGGAAATATCGGGCTGCCGAAATGGACAAACAGAGACCTGGATTCTACGATCGTTGCGATCGGGATGCTCATCATCTTTGGCGGGTTCGTCGAAGAAGCAAACATCGGGGATAAAGATGTGTTTACACGCCTGGTTGAGCTATTCAACGGCGTATGGTTGCTTATCCTCGGTTTTCTCTTTGGTAAGATGAGCAACAGTGATAACGGAGAGAAAAACAATGACACATCGCAGAGCGCAGATAATCAACGCCCTGGCAACGCTGTTTGAACAGCTCAAACAGGAAAGCCCGGAATACCCGATAGTCGTAAAAACAGTGCAGAAGCGGTTCGTCGACTGGACGCAACTGGATAAACAGGGTGCGATCCCCGCTTTGCTACTCACTTATGGTGATGATGGCAGTATTGAAGAGGGTGGGACAGATGCTCGCTACGGTGCTGTCGGCACAATCGTTGAACATCTGCCCTTCGCATTGACTGCCGTGCTGAAGGATAACGAAACATCGCCTTTGACAGAACAGGTTGCGGATATTCACTATGCTATCGGTCGCTTGCTGAACGGTAATCGTAGGCTTGGCGTTGCGGGTGTAGCAGATACGCGGCTTGTTAGTTGGAAAGGCAGTGAAGGTGCAATCGCAAAGTTTGAGGTGATAAAGTTTAGGATTGTGGTTGACCATATCTACGGATCGACTGAGTCGGTTTAGCGAAAAAACAAAAGGTCGAATGTCTACATAACGGGGCTTGGCGAACATACGCCGAGCCTTTTTTGATTCTATAAGCATGAAGTGAGGCAACATGCTATAATTAGGCATAATTATGGTAGATTTTAGATATGTTTATACACTGCTGCTCTGGCGAGGTTAGGAAACCGTGCTGATGTAAAGTGTCTCATTAATTCTAAGACCCACCATAAATTTTAGAAATCACCATAATACCTGTCCGTCCGGGCATTGATAAAGGGGTGAACACATGAAACGCAGATACTTCATATCTATTCTGATGCTAATTTTTATCTTCAATGTGGGTTGTGCCAAACAACCGTCATTACCCCAAATTGGGGTATTTACGGAAGTTTATGGCGTACCGCATATTGTTCAGGATGATGTTTGTTATTATCTCAGTCATTGGGGTCCTGGTGCCACGGTCCTTAAAATTTACTACAAAGGATCAAATGAAAAAGGTGATTCAAATTTGCCAGGAATATATGCACATCATGGAATTTACTATCAACAAATTACATCAATTGAATGGGAACGTATAGACGAAGATGATTTGCCTATCTATATTCCACTTTTGATTAAAAGTCTAAAGGATATAACGCCAGCTGGTACAGGGAGTAAAGCGTTATCTTGGCTGCATTTCATAGTGTCTATAGAGTTTCCAAATGGTTATGGGGACTACTATATGCATCCCACAAAGGATGGATTTACCGGCACACCTTTTGAACGTGACGAGCTGAACCGTTATCCGAAATTAGATGAAACAAGCTATAAAAAATGGAAACAGTGGTGGGACACTGAAGGTCACACCGCGTTTCCGTGATGCCAGAATAGTAATAGAACGGAGCCCCTTCTGCGTTCTCTGTGTCCTCCGCGCCCTCCGCGATTCTGACAGAAAATCGGCGCGGTTAGGAAACCGCACCTACCACTGATAACCGACAACTAATCACCTTTTCTCTAAACCTATTGCGTTCCTATTGGATATCTATTGTTCAGAACACTGTTCCGATCTCAAATACTGGTGCGTTTCAGATATACTATTAAGAGTATTAATTCTCTGTAGTGGAATAGGAAAAACGAGATGCCCAACAATGGCGAAATCTCTGTCCAAGGCTTAGAACGTTGGATGCGCGAACTCAACACGAAATTTGAAAAGCTGTTTGAGACCGTGACACGTATGGAAGAGCATAACAAGCAACATGCCGAGAAAAAAGGCGAGTTGCAAAAACGTGTAGAGGTCCTTGAAAAAGAGAATCAAGCTTTTCGCGAGGAACACCAATTTTTAAAAGGGCAAATCCGTATGTTAACAATGATCGGCGGGGCAGTTGTCGGTGTCTCTATTATCGCAGAAGTTGTTATTTTAATTATGAAATAGCGAAACGCAACAAGCCGATGACGGATAACTATAGTGAACTTTGAAAACAGTGATACACATATTCTGTAGGAGCGATCTCCGAATCGCGACGCACCTCTCTGATAGTCGGGAATCGGAGTTCCCTCCTACAGATCAAAATGTCCTGTTAATTCTAAAGTTTACTATAAACAAAAAGGAGAAAAAACAGTGGCATTGAAAGAACACCCATTTGTCGTTACAAGCAGCTTCACTGCCGATGGCGACACAATTACGTATAACAAAAACGCAGAAAACCGAAGCACCGCAGTCGGCAAAGCGTTCACGATAAACACTGACGGAAAAGCGGAACTCGTCTCGGATGGTGATGAGATCATCGGCAAAGTGCTTGCAGTTGACGATGACGATGTGATGACCGGCGCGTATATCTGCGGCGGCTTGCGGCTGCCTTTAGGTGAGAGTGCGACAGTCGCACGCGGCGATAAACTCGTTGGCGCGCTCGGTGAGGATAGTGCGAAAGGTTTTGTGAAAACTGTACCCGCTGCACCTGAAGACGTAAGTATAACAGACACAGATTATACGACAACTAATTTTGCTGATCTCGCCGCGGCTTCCACCGCTGTCGACAGTGTCGTAGATGAGTTAGACAGCACTGCGGATGCGGTCAACGCATTGAGCGCGATTGTGAACAAGGGACGTGGGTTGGTTGTCGATTTTGACGACACTGACGCACTTGTCGCCCTGATTTAAGCACACGCATCGGTAGGCGCGGTTTCCGATTAGCGGTCTACACCTCTGGTAGGCGCGTTTTCATGAAAATTAAATGATTAATTCGGTAATTTTCATTATTTATATTGGAACATTTTAGTCCCGTAGGGACGATATGTTTATAGAAAAACGCCATAACCACCCTCTTTAGTCCCGTAGGGACGATATGTAAAAAATATACCTTTGTTGGACACATATCGTCCCTACGGGACTAAAGACATATATACCACATACCTATAAACATATCGTCCCTACGGGACTAAAGATACCGCGTAATACAAATCAAAATCCTTTAATTGATACATAAGGGGCGTTTCCCAACTGCCCCTTAATTTCAACGGTGCGGGCAACCGGGCCAACAACAAGGCCTACGTTTTCCTTCCAATAGCTCCGCGCGTGTGCGTTCAATCCGTTTATGCCGCGTCTCCGGCTTCTTAGCAGATGTAACCCAACATATCCATTCATTCCGCGCGAGGGGCGTCAGATCGTTCCATGCGTCCTGCACCGCACTTGCAGAAATAAGTGTCTCGCGTAAATCTGATGGCACGTTGTGTACCGCGCCCGTGGCGATTCTTTTTTTACTCATCTTATGTCCTGCCTGATGCGATTAAATGTCCATTACCCAAATAAACGTATAAATCGTTGAATTGTTTTCATGTATACATTTATACGTGTATACATTTATACACGTGGACAACGCAACAACCAATTCCTATCACCCACCTTGTCCAGTCTCATCAGTGTTTGCTGGTTTGATGGAAAACCAGGTACTCTTACCGTTGACAATCACCTTATAGTCACCTGTTGAGAACGTGCCGAGGTCTATCTCAGCAGCGTATAAATCATAAGGCGAATTAACAGGATTCTCGTATGGCTCTATTGACAACGCACACTCGCCATTTGTTATCGGCACATGCCCCGATATATCAACGACAACAAAACCAAACTCAGCACGATAGACGTACGTATCAAGGTAAGACATACATTGACTATCAAAATAGCCTCGGACATTTATCGTAACGTCGACAGGGAGGGAAGTTTCCACCCAGGGGCCGATCGGTTCGGCACCGTCATAAGTTTTGATAGCAACATCTATGCTCTCTATTACAGGGCCTAAGTCCGCATGGCTGGCATCAGTACCGATATGAAAATGTAGCAGTTCGCGGTCGTCTTGCACAACGCTATAGGTGCCGGTTTCAAGGTTCTTGACAGTCACCTCTCCATAAACTTCTGTTATCGGGGCTACACAGTCAACAAGCCCCGTAGGCACTTCCATCGTTATCGAAAGCCTGATTGTATTCTCTTTCCGATCAGCATCTACTTTTGCATATCTGTTTGCGCACCACTCTTCGGGGCTTGATCCGACCACGCCGAGCAACACTTCGGCAGGTCTATCTTCCGAAACAGAGAGTATACTCACCTTCTCTATTCTCGTTTCGACCTCTTTAGACATATCACACGCTGCGAATGAAATAACAAATAATAATAGTCCTAAAACAACAATTCTACGCATGTTTCCTCCGTTTGTTATCAGATTAAGTTAATGTTTTGGTGTCTTTAAGTTGCGATTGGCGGTGTAATTGTTCATTTTTGCCCTGGTAGGTGCGGTTTCCTAACCAATTCAGAATACCAAACGCGTATTCTGACATACCCAATCCTAAGTTTTAGTAGGCGCGTTTTGGAAACGCGCCGTGTTTTCAAGCTCAAATTGACACCAGCGCGTTTAGAAAACGCGCCT
>JAJDWA010000058.1 GCA_022825825.1 Candidatus Poribacteria bacterium | reverse complement strand
TTTATTAGGATGGCTTCTCATGCACTAAAAGTCAAGAAAAATCTGCGCAGCAAAAACGCATTTTCATGGTGTTATACCTTGTTTTTGTTGATTATTATTAGTTCGAGACCATTATGAGAAATATCAGTTTATTAATTCGGTCCTTCAGATAACAAGAGAATAGACCTCACACAAGAGAAACGTAAGACAAAATGTCTATAGGCCGGAAAGTACCGAAATATTTTCTTAATCTTCATCCAGTTTGTGGGGCAAAGTAGCAATTTAGGTTAAGGTATTAGAAAATAGGACTTAACAAGACTATTTAGCCGTAGATTTTATTTGTTTTGTCGAATGTAGGAACGAATTTCTATTTCCGATATATCGTGGTAGGAGGGAACTCTGATTCCCGATGTTTCTAACTTTTCTTGCATTTTTTGCTCCGTTGTGATAGACTTTGTTTAATACAAGAAGTAACTTCCCACTAAGGAGTGAGTCATGGCAGGCTCCAAAGACAACACACTTGCCAGAAACGACCTCACTCGGCATTAGGCTATTTGACACCTGTTGAATTTGAGCAAAAACACTTGTCTTAACCTTACGAATTTCTGGTCTAAATAATCGATGGCACTTCACTTGGTGTTATAGTACACCTCAGATTGAATCGTTATAATATCTATTTATTGATAGCAAAGCACACAGATTGCTGTGCGCAGAATAAGGAGAAAGTTAGATGCAACGTCTATTCACTTTTTGGCTTTGTGTTATTTTTATAAGCGGCTTTTGTCTTCCAATAATCGCACAAGAGACAAAACAAGAGGCTAAACCTGCTACACAGGCAACACCCGCAAAACAGAAAAAGGAATACGAGGATTTTAATAAAGTCATTGAAGACAGTAAAAGTTATCAAGGCTTTTTCAAACTATACGAGAAAAAAGAAAATCTCTATTGCGAAGTCCAACCATCGCAATTAAATCAACCTTTTCTATGCATGATAAGCATCGCGCGAGGTTTAGGAACAGGGTACCTTCTTTCAGGTATGACCATGGATGAATGGTTGCTTGAATGGAGACGTGTTGGAGATAAGGTGCATCTTGTCCGAAAAAATGTGCGTTTTCGTGCTGATAAAGGAACACCGATAGCAGAAGCCGTAGACTTAGGATATCGCGACTCAGTACTTTTCGCTCTCAAACTCGAAAGTGTTCATCCGCAACGAAAGAGTTTGTTAGTAAATATCTCGCCTGTTTTCATGTCCGACTTGCCACCTTTGTCGGGACAAATAGGGGGTGGTGCCCGTTTTGATAAGGGGCGTAGCACATGGGGCGCAATTAAAGGGTTTCCCAAAAACGTTGAGTTAAGAGTCGATGCGGTTTATTCTGCGAGTGGTAGTCGTGAGACGATTCCAGACAGTCGTGGTATCCAATTATCAGTACACTACAGTCTTGCAGAACTACCATCAAACAACTATCAACCCCGTTTAGCTGATGATCGTATGGGACATTTCATGACAACAGTCAAAGACTTCTCACTCAAAACCAGTGATGAGCCGTTTATCCGTTATGTCAATAGATGGCACTTAGAGAAGGCTGACAAAAATGCAAAACTTTCTCCTCCGAAAGACCCAATTATTTTTTACATAGAGAAAACCGTACCACACCGTTTTCGTCCTTATGTGCGGCAGGGCATTCTGGAATGGAACAAGGCATTTGAAAAAGCAGGATTCATAGATGCAATTGAAGCACGGATCCAGCAAGATCATGAGACCTGGGATCCTGAAGATGCGCGGTATAATACGATTCGTTGGGTCGTAGGTGCATCATTTGCGATTGGCCCCTCTCGTGTGAATCCGCTTACCGGACAGATTTTAGACGCGGATATACTCGTCGGTGAAAGTTGGATCCGATCTTGGATGCGTGAGTACACGACTTTCTTTGATGAAGTAGAACATGAGCGTAACCACCCGGTTGATCATTCATCACGGCATAACTGTCAAATGGCTACTGGGCTTGCACGGGAAATGGGTTTCATGGCGAGCGTTTTACAAGCACGCGGCATAATTGACGATGGTGAACTTCCGGAAGAGTTTATCGGACAGGCACTCAAAGCATTGATTATGCACGAAGTGGGACATACATTGGGTATACGACACAACTTTAAAGCGAGTACGATATATACACTTGATGAGTTGAACAAGAAAACAGGTAAAGCCCTCCACGGCTCCGTGATGGAATATGATGCTGTGAACATCGCACCGGAAGGCAAAAAACAGGGAGATTATTATACAACAACAATCGGTCCCTGGGATTACTGGGTAATTGAGTACGCTTATAAGCCAATTGATGGTAGCAAGCCAGAGGCAGAATTGCCGGAGTTACAGAAGATCGCATCACGTGCAGCAGACCCAGAACTTAGATATGCAACTGATGGTGATGCTTCTATGTATCAATATCGTGACCTTGATCCATTAGTCAATCGTTGGGACCTTGGTGCGGATCCACTTGAATTTGCTAAACAACGTCAAGCTATTGTCGCTGGTCTATGGGACGAGATTGCGGACAAAGTCACACAAGACGGAATGGGTTACCAACGCGTCCGACGCGCATTTAGATCCCTACTGGGGCAATATAGTCGTGGCATGTTCCTCGCAACGCGTTTTATCGGCGGACAATATCACCACCGTGACCATAAAGGCGATGAAAACGGGCGTTTGCCTTATGTGCCTGTTGCAGCGAAGAAGCAACGTGAAGCGCTAAAATTTATCAAAGAACACGCACTCTCAGATAAAGTTTTCGATTTTCCACCTGAATTGTTGAACAGCATCGCAATTACTCGGTGGAGTGACTGGGGTACAAGTAGTGGAAATTCATCACGATTGGACTATCCGATTCACGATGTTATTCTGCGAAATCAAAGCCAAATTTTGGGACGCTTGCTTGATCGAAATGTTCTTGCGCGCGTTCAAGATACAGAACTGAAGTTTGCGGACGGTGAAGATGTGTTCACATTGCCAGAACTTTTCACCGGAATAACAGACGCTGTTTGGGTTGAACTTGATAAGAATGCCGATGCAAAACAGTGGACAAATTCAGATGCGTTTATCTCAAGTTTCCGGCGTGGTTTGCAGCGTGAACATCTGAAGCAGCTCATAAAACTGGTGTTAGATGCGGACAGCGGCACTCCCGAAGATGCAAGGTCACTTGCCCGACTCCATCTCGGACAAATCAATGACCGCATTAAAAACGTGCTACAAAATTCCAAGAATAAGTTGGATGATTATACCGTAGCACATCTTGAAGAATCACAAATTCGCGTTGAAAAAGCGTTAGATGCGGGCTTTCAAGTTCAAAAACGTTAAATGACTGTCTATCGTTCTTTTCAAGAATGATAGACCATATTATTGTATTTTCTCCTTACGGTTTTACATTGTAGGCGCGCTTTGTAAGCGCGCCTGTCAACAGTCTATCGTTTTATGTAATATCTATCGCACTTCTTAAAAGGAGATGTGCAAGATGAAATCAATACACACATCCATCATCACCTTATCCTTGCTTTTTCTATTGTTACTGCCAAATACCTATGCTAAAGATTACACGAAGTCGAATTTGCCGGAAGGCGCAAAATTACGTATCGGCAAAGGGACATTGGGTGAGATCGCTTATTTTCCAGATGGCACTCGGTTTGCAGTAGCGACTTCGGTTGGAATTTGGGTTTATGATTCACTTACAGGAAAAGAATTATACCAACTTACTGACCATACGAATGGTGTAGAGATAATCCGATTTTCGCGGGATGGCAATACAATTGCGACAAAAGGTCCACATGGGTCAGTGCTGCTTTTGAATGCTAAGTCAGGTAATCATCAAATAACACTCACGGATGATGAAATAGGGCACTATAATGGAGCCTTTTCACCAAACGGAAAGATAATTGCGGTACAGTGTGCCGAAAAATACTCGTATTTACGAAAAACGCTTAGAGTGCATAATGTCCAAACTGGTGAACATTTGAGCACAATATCCGATCCTTCCAACCGTTTTCATAACATCCGTTTTTTACCTGATAGCAAGGCACTTGCTACGTGGGGGTATAGACAATTAAAATTGTGGGATGCAGCTACAGGACAGCATCTTAAAACTATCAACGATCCTTGTGAAGAATATCATGATAATCAAATCAACGATGTACAATTTTCACCGGACGGTAGTACAATTTTTATCTTAAGTCGTGTCTATTTAAGTAGACATTCGAGAGGTAGTAATTGGGTAGGAAATGTTGGCATAGTGAACTTTAGGAGTGTCGGTACAGAGGAGTGGAAACAACTTGAAAGAACTGGGCAATCATTAGGTGATGAAGGTTTTTCCAGTATCTTCTTTTCACCTGACGGGAAGCTCCTTGTGACAATTGGTAAATCAGATGGTAAGGTTGACCTATGGGATGCTAACACGGGAGAGTACATAAACAGTCTTATTGGAAATGACAGTAGCAAGATAAACACAGTAGGTTTTTCTGAAAATGGCAAGATTATTGCTACAGGGGGACGGGATGGAACGATACATATATGGGCTACTAAACATGGAGTGCATCTGATACCATTCTCTGGCCATAAAGGTTCAATTAACAATATTGTTTTTTCTCCAGATGGAATGACTATACTCAGCAAAGGTTCTGATAACACTGTCCATCTTTGGGATGCCATGACAGGAAAACTCCTGAAAATACTTGATGGGTATACGGAGAGCATTTCTAATGTTTCATTTTCTCCAGATGGAAAAACCGTAGCAAGTTGGAGTTATGACGAAACATTGCGGTTGTGGAATACCAGCTCTGGGAAACTACTAAAACAGAATAAACTCAATGGATTAAAGGGATCGGTTAACTATTTTCGTTTTTCTCCCACTGGCAATACTTTCACAACCAAGAGTAATTGGAGCAGAGTGTCTTTGTGGAATGTAAATACTGGACAACTTATCAATAGATTGTCTGAACGGAGACATTATATAGAGCAAGTGCACTATTCACCGGATGGGAAGACAATTGCTGGTAGGACCGCTGATAATACTGTCTTGATTTGGGATGCTAATATGGGTCAACTTATCAATACGCTTACTGGAATTAAAGGGAAACTCTACGGAGTAGGTTATTCAAGCGATGGCGCTAAACTTGTTACCCAGAGTTCAGATAATACAGTACAGATATGGGATACCAGCACAGGACAACTCCTCAATACGCTCACTGGAATTAAGGGGTATATTGATGGAGCATACTTTTCACCGAATGGAAATACTATCATAACCAGTATATATGAGGAAGATAGTGACGACGGCGTGTATCTGTGGGATGGTAAAACAGGACAGCATATCAGAGATCTCAACGAATACTCCGGTGCTACAAGTTCTGCAAGCTATTCGTCAGATGGAAAGATAATTGCAATTGTTGATGGACACGGAAGTCGTGTGAGTTTATTTGATATAAGCAAAAGACAACATCTAAATACGCTCTCTGGTCATGTCAGTCTTCCTTTCTGTGGTGGCGGCACTATCAGTGATGTTCGTTTTTCTTATAATGGACAGACTATTGTTACTGCAAGTGGTGTTGATGGAACCGCTATAATTTGGAATTCCAGCACTGGAGAACAATTAAAAACACTTATTGGACATACAGATGGGATCAGTTCGGTTGCGTTCTCTCCGGATGGCAAAACCCTCGCCAGCGGTAGTAGTGACGGAACAATTCTGTTATGGGATGTCCCATAAAACAAAGGATGCAGCAAAATGAAAACAATATACACATCCATCATTACCTTATCCTTACTTTTTGCGTTCTTTCTAACTAACGCATTTCCGCAAGACTATACCCAATTCAGTTTACCGAACGGTGCCAAAGCACGTCTCGGTAAAGGGGATGCAGAAGATATAGCATATTATCCCAATGGTGCCCTGTTGGCAGTTGCCAGTAGTATTGGCGTTTGGCTCTATGATGCCCATACTGGTGCGGAAGTGAATCTGCTGACTGGACACGCGAATACCGTTCACTGTGTTGCTTTCTCTCCAGATGGAATAACAGTTGCTGGCGGCAGTGGCTTGGGAGATGAGTATACGATTCGGCTCTGGGATATCAGGACAGGGAAACAGGATAGTATACTTTTCGGTCATACAAGTAATATTCGCTCTATAGCGTTTTCTCCGGATGGGAACACACTTGTCAGTGCAGGTGATGATAGGACTATTCGTTTGTGGGATTTAGGGACTGGAAGACTCAAAAGAACTTTTACGGGACATACAGAAAAAATTTATACAGTTGCTGTTTCGCCAGACAGCAATACAATCGCGAGTGGAAGTTGGGACCACACGGTTCGTTTGTGGGACGCTAACACCGGACAACCTAAGGCTACCTGTTTAGGACATACACATTGGGTTAATTCAGTTACGTTTTCGCCAAATGGTAATGTTGTCGCGAGCGGAAGTAGGGACCAGACGGTTCGCTTATGGGATGCTAACACTGGACAACTCAAACATACTATTTCTGAATACAAAGGCCGTGTCAATTCTGTAGCGTTTAGTCCTGATGGTCAAACCCTCGTCACAGGTGGAAGTGGTAATGGCGCGAACATCCAGTTGTGGAATGTTGCAACAAAGGAACTGGAGCAGACACTTTTCGCTTATGGGAGTTCGGCCCAAGCGGTAACGTATTCTCCAGATGGGAAAACGCTCGCAAGTCTGAGTTGGGATGGTACGATTCAATTGTGGAACGTTGGAACAGGAAAACAGAAACTTTTCATTACGGGACATAGAGGAACAATTGGTTCCGTTGCATATTCTCCAGACGGTAAAACGTTAGCAAGTGCAAGTGGCTACGCGATTTTGTTATGGGATGTAGGGACCAAAAGGTACAAGTTGACCTTGAAGGGACAAAATAAACTTATAAATTCTGTGGTATATTCACCGGATAATCGCACACTTGCAGGTGGAAGTGGTAATGGCGTGATCCAATTGTGGGATACAGACACCGGAACACACAAGTTTAACCTCATAGGTCATACAGGTGCTGTCCGTGCCGTTGGGTTTTCTCCAGATGGGAAAACATTGGCAAGCGCATGTAATGACCAAACAATCCGATTATGGGATGTTAGGACAGGAGAACTGATACATACGCTTGTTGAGGAGAGGGGAGGCGCTTTTTCAGTAGCATATTCTCCAGATGGGAAAACGTTGGCGAGTGGGGGTTTTAATGGGGTGACTCGTTTGTGGGATGTTGGTACAGGAGAACTCAAACTGACTCTACCTAATACAGGCAGCAGTGGATTTTCAATAGCGTATTCTCCTAATGGCAAAATGCTTGCAACTGGAGGACGACGTATTCAGTTATGGAATGCAAAGACTGGAGAAAAGATACAGACGTTTGAACAACATTCAACAAAGTTTGAAGTTGTTAAGTCTATTATAAGTCTCGGACAAAATAGCCATTCCCTTGATCGACATGAGGATGCTGCTGATTTCATAGCGTATTCTCCTGATGGTAAAACACTTGCTGGTGTAGGTGATGATGACCGTATTCGTTTGTGGGATGTAAAAACTGGGAAGCTAAAACGAATCTATTCCGGGCATAAATGGAGTGTCAAGTCAATTGCATTTTCGCCAGATAGCAAAACCCTCGCCAGTGGGAGTAGTGACGGAACGATTCTACTGTGGGAAGTTCCACAATAAAGGATAGAAATAGTAGATGGAAATTCTCCAATATACGCCTGACATGCTATCTTCTTTAACCCAATTTTATAATCACCTAACTATCGACGTACCGCACTGTTATCCTGTCAAGGAGGAGGAATTTGCACAAGCGATGCAAAGTGTTGTCACTGGCAAATACGATAGAAGTAAGGGGGAACTTTATGGTGAAAAAGTTTTCGTGGCGATAACTGGTGATACTGTAAAGGCTTTTGTCCACGTCGGTATAAGTCTAAAAGCAGAAAATGAAGAGGAGGATGTTGGTTTTATCAGGTTCTTGGGTTATGAACGCGGTGAGCGGCATGCTGGACAAACCTTGCTTGAAAAAGCAGAGGAATATCTGAAATCATATAATGTCTCTCGAATCTTTGCTTTTTCACAAAATAACCGATATCGTTTTTTTCATTTTGAACATGCCTATTTATCGGTTGCTCTTGATCAGGTTCATGCACTCTTAGGATATAACGGTTATCGTAGGTCTGATGGAGAGGTGTTTTTGGATTGGGAAAACTACGAAGTTCCACCAATGAAAGCACCTATACCCATAACACTAAATGTAGAATGGCAACATGGACGAGGTCAACGACCAAATATACACCTTGAAGCACATCTTGATGATAAAAAGGTTGGTGAGTGTGATTCCCTCTCTTGTGGAGAGTTTTCAAACCATCCCGATGCACAAGACTGGCTCCACACCGTTTGGTTGGGTATTGAAGACGATTTTCAAGGACAAGGCCTGGGAAAATACTTACTTCAGTACACGCTGCAGGAGATGCACAAAGTCGGATACAAACATGCCGCAATTAGTACAAACTGGGAAAATTACCGCGCATTTCTTTTTTATAGTAACTACGGTTATCGAGTTGTGGATTGGACCTACGAGTACGAAAAAGCCTTTTCTGAAGTTGCGGTTTAGATGGAACAGTTTTACTGTGGGAAGTTCCGTAAAAGAGAGCAAATATAATGGAAATTATCCAATATACACCCGATATACTGATACCTGTAACACAATTTTACAATCGCTTGACCGCTGACGTTCCACACTGTTATCCTGTAAAGGAAGAAGAATTCGCTCATGCGATGCGCGGTGTGACAGATCAAATCGACAATAGTGATGATCATCTTGAATCCGAAACTGCGTTTGTCGCAATGCAAAACGGTTCTGTGTTGGCGTTTATTCATGTTGGTCATTGTCCGTATGGAAAAAACGATGAAGTGCACGATGGTGTTATTCGGTTTTTGGGTTACGAACGCGGGGCACGGCATGCGGGACAAACCGTGCTTGAAAAAGCGGAGGGATATCTGAAAACGTTTAACTTACCCAAAATTATCGCTTTCTGTTCGGACGCTCGCCGCTATTGCTATGATTTTTACCACTTTTCAGGTGCCAAGCTTTCTATGACCCTTGATCATGTTTATGCACTTCTCGGACACAACGGTTACAGTTCCCGCTATTGTCGAGTCTTCTTAGATTGGAAAAACTACTCCGTCACACCAATGCCTCCGAACATGCCGGTAACACTATCTGTAAATTGGGAAGAAGGGTGTGGGCAACGCCCAAACTGTATTGTGCGTGCCTACCAAAAGGGTGAAAAGGTCGGTATCTGTAATTCTGTCTGCGGCGGTGAGTTTTCAAGCCACGCTGATGCACAAGACTGGGTTTATACGGAATGGCTCAGTGTTGAAGATAGGTTCCAGGAAAAAGGTTTGGGGAAATACTTACTTTTTTATTCACTTCAAGAGATGTACAAAGTCGGATATCAACACGCCTCACTTAGCACAGAAAGTTATTCATACCTTCCAATTCTTTTTTATAGCAACTGCGGTTACCGTGTTGTAGATTGGACGTATGATTATGTCAAAGATGTTGGTGAATCGTCAAAACAGAAATAGACAGTTAGCACAGTTTTAAACCATCCTTCATTTCTGTCTTCTGGAGTGGAAATAACAATGAAACAGTACTCGTGATAGAAGTACGATAAATAGAGTAGTGGCGATGGAAATTATCCAATATACACCCGATATACTGACACCTGTAACACAATTTTACAATGGTCTTACTGCCGACGTACCGCATTGTTATCCTGTAAAGGAAGAAGAACTCGCTGATGCATTAAGTGTCGCTACCGGAAACGCAGACAAAATCGATGATGATCTTAAGTCAGAAACAGCGTTTGTTGCAATGCAAAATGGTGTAGTGCAGGCGTTTATTCACGTAGGTTACTTTCAAGATGAAAATGAAAACAGTGAGAAAAAGAACATAGGTGTCATACGATTCTTTGGGTATAAACGTGGTGCACGGTTTGCAGGACAAACTGTGCTTGAAAAGGCTGAGGAATTTCTGAATACGTTCAATGTAATTCGAATTACCGCATTTTCATCGTTTCAATATCGTTTTTATTCAGTTGAATATGCCAATCTTTCAAATGCCCTTGATCATGTTCAAGCATTACTGGGATTCAATGGATATAACGCCCAACAACATTGGATCGTTTTAGATTGGAAAAACTATGACGTTGCACCAATATCGCCACCTATACCGATAACACTTTCTGTTGAGTGGAAAGAAGTGCGTGGAAAACTGCCAAACTGCAACGTAACGGCACACCGAGATAGTGAAAAAGTTGGGGAATGTGAATCCGTTTCTGGCGGTGATTTTTCAAGCCATGCTGATGCACAAGACTGGACCTATACCGAATGGCTTGGTATTGAGGATGACTTTCAGGGAAAAGGTTTAGGGAAATATTTACTTTTTTACTCACTTCAGGAGATGCAAAAAATTGGATACCGCCATGCTTCAATTAGCACGGTTTTGGGAAATCATCGCGCACTCCTCTTATATAGCAACTGCGGTTATCGTGCTGTAGATTGGACTTATGACTATGAAAAAGTCCTTTCTGAAGTTGCGGTTTAGATGGAACAATTTTACTGTGGGACGTTCCACAAAAGAAATAGAAAATAGATGGAAATTTTAGAATTTTCGCATGACATGATAACACCTCTAACTCAGTTTTACAACTGTCTAACTGCTGAGGTCCCGCACTGTTATCCTGTCAAAGAGGAAGATTTGGAGTTTGCAACAAGTGGCGTGATAGGCAAATCCAAATATTATGATGAAGACGATTTTGAATCAGAGACTGCTTTTGTCGCGGTGCAAGATGAGAGCGTAAAAGCGTTTATTCACTTAGGACTGTCACAAGGTAGAGAAAATAATAATGACAAAACTGCACATATCTTCTTTTTCGGTTACTTAGTGAAGGAACGGCAGCTTGGACAGGTAATTCTTGACAAGGCTGAAGACTATTTGCAAAGTAAGATGATAACAAAGGTTTATGCCTATTCAAGACACTATAGGTATCCTTGCTATCACTTCGCTTATGCACAGCTTTCCGATAGACTCGGTCACGTTGAATCACTGCTTGGATATAACGGTTACAGGCGTGTTCATGGACAAGCATTCTTTGATTGGGAAAACTTCAATGTAACCGCAACCCCACCTGATATACCCGTAACCCTCTCTATAGAGTGGAATGAAGGACGCGGAAAACTCCCAAACTGTAAAGTAACTGCACACAAAGATGGAAAGGAAGTTGGAGTCTGTTCCTCTCTTTCTGGGGGAACGTTCTCTTCACATCCCAATGCACAAGATTGGGTCTATACAGATTGGCTTGGTGTTGAAGATGAGTATCAAGGGCAAGGGTTGGGCAAATATTTGCTTCAGTATTCACTTCAAGAGATGCATAAAGTTGGATACCGCCATGCATCACTCAGTACAGACTGGGGTAATAATCGTGCATTTCTTTTATATAGCAATTGTGGGTATCAAGTTGTTGATTGGACTTATGCGTATTCAAAGAGTCTTGATAAAAAACCAGAAGTTAGCCCCGTAAAATCAGAGAATAGAAACAGTGAAATTGTCAATTACACACCTGACCTCTTAAAACCGTTAACCCTCTTTTATAATCACCAAGTTCAACGTTTACCGAACTGTTTTCCTGTCAGTGAGGATGAATTCGCTACAGTATTAGGTGGGTTAGATGGAGAAACTGAAAAAGGCAAAGAAGACCTTGAAGAAGAAATCTTGTTTGTAGCGATAAAAAAAGGTACGGTAGCAGCTTTTATTCACGTCGGCTTTAAAAGGTATAAAGAGGATGATGAAGATAGCGAGGAGGAAAGGGTAGGCTATATTAGGTTTCTGGGTTGCGAACGCGGGGAGAGGCAAGCTGGGCAAGCAGTGCTTGAAAAAGCAGAAGAACACTTGAATGCCTTTGAAGTTAAATCTATAGAAGCATTTTCATCCAATGACGAGTCTCGTTATCCTTTCTATGGTTTTGAATATGCCCGACTATCTAATTATCTTGATCACATACAAGGATTACTGGCAAATAACGGTTATAGACCTAATAAGGGTTGGGTATTTCTAAATTGGGAGAACTATACTGTTGAACCGATGCTACCGGATGAATCAGTAATAGTTAAGGTTGATTGGATAGAAGGTCGCGGAGAACGTGCAAACTGCACCGTAAAAGTACACAAAGAAAAGGAAAATGTTGGCATGTGTGAAAATGTCTCGGCTGGTATTTATTCAAGGCATCCAAACGCGCAAGACTGGGTTTATACAGAATGGCTTGGTATTGAAGACGATTTTCAAGGGAAAGGATTTGGGAAGTTCTTACTTCAGTATTCGCTGCAAGAGATGCAAAATGTAGGATACCGTCATGCATCCATCAGCACAAGCTTGGACAATTATCGAGCAATTCTGTTTTATAGTAATCTCGGATACAAGGTTGTGGATTGGAGTTATGAGTATGAAAAAGTGCTGTGAGAACACCGATTGTAAGGTCTATAAAAGAGATAGGAGAACAGATGGAAATTTTACAATATACGCCTGACATGGTAACGCCCCTTACACAATTTTATAACCGTCTTATTGCCGAGGTTCCGCATTGCTACCCTGTCCAAGAGGTGGAAATGGCTGATGCAGTCAACAGGATTTTCTCTGGTAAAGACGACAAACAAGATGACAGTCATGATTCCGAGACAGCATTTGTAGCCATCGTGGATGGTGTTGTGAAAGCGTTTACTCACGTAGGGCTCTGTAGGGTTGGACCAAAAGCAAACAGAGAAGATGCGGGTTTAATACGATTTATGGGTTATGAACGCGGCACGCGGACTGCTGGTCAAGCCGTGCTTGAAAAGGCGGAGGAATATCTGAAAGCGTATGACATAAACCGTATTTGTGCTTTCCGATCAGGCTATGAATACCGTTTCTATCATCTTGAATATGCTAATTTATCAAATGCACTTGATCATGTTCAAGCACTCCTTGGATCCAACGGATACAACTGTCTTCCGGGGTGGGTCTTTTTAGATTGGAAAAACTACGAAGTTACACCAATGCCATCACCGATACCGGTAAAACATTCTGTTAACTGGGTACAGGGACGCGGTCAACTTCCTGACTGCACCGTACAAGTTTACCAAGAGAATGAACTGGTTGGCGAATGTTGCTCTGTGTCTGGCGCTGAGTTTTCATCCCATCCAGATGCGCAAAATTGGCTTCATACTCTTTGGATCGATATTGAAGGTAAATTTCAGGGGAAAGGTTTAGGAAAATACTTGCTCCAATACTCGCTTCAAGAGATGCACAAAGTCGGATATCGGCACGCACAAATTAGCACGAGTTGGGATGATTATCGCGCACTTCTCTTTTACAGTAACTTTGGATATCGGGTTGTAGATAGGACTTATGCGTATGAAAAAATCTTCTCTGAATAACCTCCGTCCGATCAGTAGGTGCGGGTTTCCTAACCAATGCAGAATACCACACGCCCATTCTACCAAAGGCATTCATACACGGGGAACGCCTACAGGCGTTCATACCGTTGATTTCTTGATTTGGCGTATTCTGGCTAATGCCAACAAAACAAGATAAATCCAGTTAATCTGGTATTATAACATGAAATTGCCTAAAATGGAAATTAAGTTGATTAATTGACTGTAGGTTCAATACCAATATCTTGCAATACCGCAGTAGCCTGAATCGCCATCTCAGTTGTCGGATCTCGTTTTATGATTCGTCTTAACTGATACACTGCGCGATCATCACCGTCTCTTGCTAACGCCAGCGCTTCCTCAAACCCTTTGTTTCCGTAACTAAAATCCCTTGGTATAACGGTGAGATCGTAATCTTTCCAGTAGTATTTTAGCTCGTCAGATTCCCAGTTGCGATAAACATCATCCCATTGGAGAGAGTTGAAGATGTTAAGGTGTGGTTCGAGCATGTGTTCTGCTATTGGATCGTCAACTGCCTGATAGCGGTTGTCAAGAGATACGCGCAACCGATCCTCGGTCAAATTCGATAGTGCCTTGTGGATAGTCAGTGCTGGAAAAATGAGTGTGTCGCCTATCTCGTAGTTTGTGGAGTGCCATTCACCTGACAACTCGTCTGTCCTAACGCACAGACCACCAGCACCAAGCGAAAAATGATGTTCCATGACCTCATTGACTTTATGTGAACCGGGGAGAACTGCTAAACCGCCTAACTCAATCGGACAATCACCTACTGGAGCCCAACAGGTGTAGGTCTGAAAATTGCCTTGAAAGTGAACAAAGTCTTGATGTATCGGTGTGGTGTGAGCAGTATACTTCGGATACCAAAGGCGTGCTATCTTCTGTGGATGTGGTAGCACCTTTCTACCGATGATCTTCTCTACCATATCAACGACTTCGGACCAATGCCCGGAACGGTGGAACGCCTCTAACTTATACACTTCATGGTATACATCGGTGTATTCAGGGTCGCCCTCGGTACACTGTGTAGATATGTCGGCAATGCCGTCCATCGGATCAGTCCCAGCAACGAGCCAACCGCTTTCCTGCATTGTCGTTAGCATCTCTCGCCGTAATGCCAAGAGTTTGTCAGGGTCTTGGAGTTTCTTGAAGAAAAGATACCCCGCTTCTGACATCCGGACGCGTAATTCTTCGGGATCGTTCATCGCATCGTTTGATACGCGAAGCTCTTTTAATTTCTCCATCTGACTTTCTCCTTAGAGTTACCCAACGTAAGATCCATGACTGATCAAATTTTGTGGTTTTCTTACGTTTTCCTCAAATAAACTATTAGACAACTCATCAATCCGCATTTGGGCAATTTGGTTATATGTTTCGTCCTTCTCAATCATTACCCATTTACGATTTTGTTGTTCGGCAACGACTGCTGTAGTTCCAGACCCTGAAAATGGATCAAGAATGAGATCGCCTTCATTAGTTCCGGCTAACATAATACGATTGACTACTGCTATAGGTTTTTGAGAAGGGTGTTTACCGTGCTTTTTTTCTGATCGTGGGGTAAGCGGAATTTCCCACATGTTTCGCATCTGCTTTCCACCGTTCATTGCCTTCACTGTTTCATAATTGAATGTCCAGTTTTTAGCTTTTTTGCTTTCATTGTTGACTGCCCAAATAATAAATTCAGTAGACTCGGTAAACATTCGACAGGTAATATTAGGCTGCGCATTAGGTTTATACCAAACAATTTGAGAGATAATCCTTCTGTCAAACATATTTTGAAGAATGAAACCAATTGTAAAAATACAGTGAAATGATCCGAAAATAAATAGATTTCCGTTTGTCTTTAGCACTCTCAGTACTTCTCTAATCCAATTCACAGAGAACTGAAAATAGTCGTCCTTAGAAAAAATATCCCACTGTTCCTGCATTGTGACATGAGAACTAAATGCCCAACCCAATCCTTTTGTTTTGGACATATTAAACGGTGGATCTGTGATACAACAATCAAAGACTCCATCTGGAAAAGAAGAAAGAATTTCTAAGCAGTCACCTGATAAGATTTGGTTAACAGGAAGTTTTTCAGTTGATACTCCTAAAAGAGTTGGTGAATATTCTGCATTTTCAGAAGAAGGAACGTGAATTCCACCTTCTGCAATCGCTGGAAATGTTTCTGTTTTTTTCAGCGGATGGATTCCTGTTGAAAGATACTCAATCAATTGGGCTTTTCTTAACGATGAGTACCCTTTCAATCCACGTTTTTTAAGTTCTTTTCTCAGTTCTATGTTTCGCATTTGGTCAAAATTCATCTGTCTGACTTTGTTCCTATTGCAAGAATATGAGAGCTTATACCGAGTATTGAAGGTTCTGCTTCAACCTTCCGAATGAAATCTAAAACAGCGGCGCGTTGGTCGGGGTCTGCCCAATAACTTTCAACTGACCTAAAAAGCCATGCCGGTCCTTGTATAGCAAGCGTCGCCTGATGCTGAAAACCTGCTTCAACCACTTCGGAAACGAGTTCTTCGGGGCGGTGAAGATACGCATCGGTAAAAAATTCTAAATTATCAGTTGGGTTACGATGGCACCCTGTTTCGAGATCGTTTTTAACAATGTCTCTGGAGACCGAATTGTCCAATCGGTCCTTGCAGAAAAAATCAAGAAAAGAAGCGAAACGCGAGATACCGGCAGCAACGATAACCCCACCGTTTCGTAAGACACGGGACGCTTCTCTCAATGCAAGCAGCCGCTCATTTTTATCAATTAGATGATAGAGTGGTCCCAATAATAGAACAGCATCTGCTGACGCTGACGAAAAACGCAATTCCCGTGCGTCACCAAGCGATATGCTGGCAATCGGGTGTTCTGGCTGTAAATTTGATGCTTCCTTCGCTTGTTCAATATGTAGATCCACAGGATCTACAAGGTGGACTTCATAGCCTGTCTTTGCTAACCAAAAGGCGTAGGGACCAGAACCGCCACCGATGTCCAAAATGACTGCGGGTGGCGTGGGTAAATAGCGCATGATAATCTCTTGCGTCCGCGCGAATTCTATCTGGCCTCTAACATCATTTGTAAGCCGTTTCGACTCTTGTGTTTGTCTATAAAACGAAAGAATCTCATCTGAAAGCTGATACATATATTTATTCCTTCCGAGACCAATTATTTGGAACTTCAATAGCCGCCACGCCATCTAACTGATGAAGTAGCAAAATCTATCAGATTGTGCTTGTGAGTGCGTAAACTGACAGTTGCGGTCCAAGGACAAATGGTAATGCCCTGAAGTCCGTTCCCGTTTGTGTCGAAGCACCAAATAATTATGCACACCCCTCATCTAAATTTTCAATTCAAGGACCAGACAAGTTTAAAAAGTATTGCTCATCAAATTGACAAAAGCTTGTTGATTGTTAATCGCTCTTTCGTTTTTTCCTCCCATATAAGAATCCATAAATGCCATACCCATGCCAGAAACCAAAACTGTTCCTTTGCCATAACGTTTTTTAACTAACAGATCTTCTCCAGTGGAGGCATTTCCTAACACGTCATATTCTTCTCCAACAATCTCAGCAGGACATTGGAGTGCTATTTCGTTGACATCATGGAAAATCTCTGCTGAGAGATTCTCTGCCTTTCTGAATTCCGGATCCGAGATAGGTTTTAGCCCAATGTCAAATTCCTTCAACAATGGGTTATAAAAATCAGGATCAGGCATCTCAGCACCGCCGCCGCTACCCCAGCACAGGACAAATAGGGTGCCACCATTAGCCACATAATCCGTGATTGCTTCAATTTCACTCGGGACAAAAGGATCAATAGGCCCAGCATATTTACTATGCAGAATTAACACATCATAACCAGAAAGCAGGTCTTTCCATAATTTTTTATCGGCATTTGTTCCGACTTCAAAACCGTTCTTTTGGAGTAATGTGTAGGCTGTATACTGGGAGAAGTTATAGACACCAAGCCCTCTTATGTCAGATTCGTTATGAGAAAAATCGAGTAGTATCCGCCGATCATTAGTGGGAGTATCTTCTGCATCGGTGGATTTTACTGCAAAGGTAGATATTGGTGTGCCACAACCGCCTTTCGTTGTCGCGATTGTCTGCCCAGTATTATCAAGCACTTCCAGATGCCAGAGATAATTTCCATTAACATCCAAATCTGTTTCTTCAAGTTGGATTTGCGTTTCTTTCGTTTCTTTGAGGCAAACAGCGTCTTTTCCTCTAATTTCATCAATTAGAAGCACATACTCATACGCGTCATCAAACGGTTCCCATTGGAACACATACGGCAATGAAATCGCTTCTTCATCATGTGGGGACAACCGAACTATTTCTTTCGTTGGTGTATTATCTGAACAACCGCAACCTGAATTCATTTTTTATCCCTCCGTAATGTAATTCACAATTATGTATTTCTTAAACCTTTAAAATTAGTATAACCTTTCTTTTGGAAAATCACAAGAAAATCTCTTATGTTGAGAACATTTAAAACTTATGATGCTAAATCATCAAGCATTTGACGGATATTATGTTCACCACTATCAATAAACAAAGGTGCTAAGGGACCTCTGCCGTGCAACGTCTGCAGTAAGGCATCAATCTGAATCATGCGTTGTTGTGGTGTGTAGCACCTGAGCCATTTTTGGATAAATTCACGCGCAGGTTTTGGGTTACCTGTTCTTAGTGTACGAGTGCTTTTACGCCATGCTTGCCACCGAAAGGAATACCCGCAGCCCATACAAGTCAGTTTTTCATCTTTCTTTTTTAGACTTTTGCGGTAATCGCGCCATCTACGTTTGTAATCACACACTGTGCACTGAATGTTACCAGAGACATGCAGCGCCGTTTCTTGACACTTCGGACATTGTAATTCAGGTTTAGATTGACGATGTTTGGACGTTTGCGTTGTAGGAAGTTTCTCCGGTCTGCGGACAAGGTTATGACAGTGCGGACATGGCAAACGAACACGGGTTCTCACAGATTGATTGTAGGCTACTTGGGACCAGGTTTTCCCACAAGTACACTGCAACTCGTCATTTTGCTGCAGGACAGAACGACACGTAAAACATCGTGGCGTGTCACGCAACGCTTGACGACAATCGCGCCAGAGCAACCGCTTTCCACAATGGGAACAGTGAAACCAGTTCTCACGCGTTCCACCTTCACCTGTACTAAAGAGCGGGTCAATCCTCCGTGCTATCTTTGTGCTGCACTGTGGGCATGGCACGTGTCCTTCTCGGTAAACATCAGCAACCGTTGCTATATCAGCGCAGCGAGCATAAAGTTCCCAACCGACATCGTGCAGCAACATATCATCATAGATGCCGAGTCGCGCATATCGGTATAAACGTCGTATTTTGATCGGTTTTACACGTGGTGACCAGATCATAGTGCTTTCTTTGAATTCAAGTTATAAGATTGGCAAACGACGAACACGCACCTTGCGATCATCAATAGTTACAGCACAACCTTCCGCTAATCTATTCGCAATATCAGGCAAGAGTTCTAACAGCTTTTGCGTAATCGTTTCAGGATCAGGAACAGATAAGCGAAAGGTAATCAAACTTGGTTTTCTATATCCACCTAATGCTAATAACGAAGAAAAATCCAAATCCTGGGTTATTATCACACGATCTTCTTGGCGCGCATACTCAAGGATATCTGAATCTTCTGCATCCATAGGTAAAACCTGTGAAACTCTAAGGATATCCCAACCGTGTTGCTGCAAATTGGTAACTGTTTTTGGTGAAAGATTCATATCAACAAGAAAACGAAGCGAGGTCATTTGTAACTCCTACCGCATCGCTTGCGTCTCTAAAATCTGATCTGAAACCACCCAAGCAGCATACTTCATTGCCTCTTGGACATCAGGAACTTCTAACTCTGGATACATATCAATAATATCTTCTATTGACTTATCGTTGGCTAACAACTTGAGAATTATACTTACTGTGATTCGAGTGCCTCGTATCACAGGTTGCCCAAGGCAAATCTTTGGATTAATCTGGATACGATCTAATTTTTCCATTTCTATCTCCGCTAATTTGGTATTTGAACAACCTCTCCTGTTTCAATACTGCGACTAATCGCTTCCAAAACACGCATATTCTGATACGCATCTTCAAGACTGGAGTGTGGTTGTGTTCCCGCTTGTAAGGAGTGTGCCCAATGCCGCATCTCTTCCAGATAACCAGGCCTGCTGATACCATGATATGCAGTATTAAGATTCCATTCTTCGGTAGGGGTATCGGTGTAACCACCGCCTGTACCGAGCCATGTCGGGACACGGTAACGGCGCAACTTACGTGTTTCAAACACCTGAATTGCCTGATTGTTCGTGCCTTTAATAAAAACCATCGCTTCTAAGACGGGCCCCGTGCCGAGTGTCATAGTGCCAATGCCGCCGTTTTCATATCGTAAATTAACGGAAATTGAGACACTACTGGAAGGAGCATCAATCTCACCTATAGCGTACACTTCGCTGACCTGCCCCATAAAGAAACGCATGCAATCAGTCGGATGGATCACTTGATCAAGCATGAAGGGCCAAGCAAAAGGTGAACCTGCTTGATTAAGGCGCGGCCCTGGCGCGAGATAACGTGTATGATATTGGCACGCAGATCCGAAATCGTCTTCGTCAATCAAACGTTTGGCGATCTGATGTGCAGGGGCATGCCGCCACATTGTGCCTACCATCCCTGTTTTGCCGGTCTCAACTGAGGCATCAACTAACATTTTTGCGCCTTCTGAAGTAGTTGCCGGTGGTTTTTCGGTGTAGATATGATAACCTTGTTGTAGACACGCAATACCGATGTCACGATGCAGTTTGTCTTCTGGTCTGCCAACAACTGCCACTGCATAGAGGTCTTCATTTTTGAACATCTCATTGTAGTCGGTGTAGTGACGAAGAGCCCCAAACCTCCGGGCGTTCGATTTCGCCTTTTCCTCTACAAGGTCACATGTAGCAACAAATTCAAACTCAGGTATCATCGGGACGCACTGTTGTAAAATTGATGACATCCCACCACAACCAATAAAAGCAACTCTAATTTTATCCATTATAAATCAACTCCAATTTTCTCTATTGTTTATGCTAATTGTTTTAAAATATCTATAAAAACGGGTTGTGCGCAACTTCCCAATAAAAACCGTCCGGGTCTTTGAAATAACCGGAATACCCACCCCAAAATACTTTTTGTCCCGGTTTAACGAGTTCTGCGCCTGCCTCTACTGCTTCTGCTAAGGTTTTATCCACCTCTTCTGGAGAATCAACGTTGTGAGCAAGTGTAAATCCTTGAAAGCCAGTTCCTTCAGGAGAAATAGTAATATCTTCAGCCAGTTTATCTCTTGGATAAAGCCCGAATATTATGCCTTCCATCTTAAAAAATGCGATACTATCCGAGTCACCCATGAGAGGAAAACCTAACCCGTTCTGATAAAAGTCAACGGAACGTTGTAAGTCTTCAACACCAAGCGTAACAATAGTGATATGCGGTTTCATTTGCCTCCTTAGAATGTAATTGGTGAATCAAAGTATAGGACCCGCGCTTACACAAGTTCTACGCGGGTCGTTTTCGTTCTGTTTTGATATCCTTAATCATCTCCTAACGAACCGGATTGTGGTTCTTGCCTGCTATTTTGTCGTGTTAACTGTTCAACAGAATCAGCGATTTTTTCATGTGCACGCATTGCGCGCCAACCAACAACCATCCAAAAAATTGCGGTAAACACTGCCCACAAAATCGTAAGCACTGCAAGCCCTTGTATTCCTTGTATATCCATATTATCTCCTATAATGGAAATTAACTTGTGATTGTATTTCCAATTTTGATGTTAAACCTCAAAAAACTTTAGAGGTAATTGTGTAATAAACCTAAACCGAGCTGAATTTGTTAAAAGTAGGTGAAGGCTAATTTATTCACCTAATTACTAACTGGCGAGAAAGGACTCAATGACAATGATGTTTGTCCTATAGTTATCAGCTCAGCAATAAGTTGCCCGGTAATCGGAGCAAGTAAGATACCATTTTTGAAATGACCCGATGCTAAGACAACGTTGTCATAACCGGGAAGATACCCAAGACACGGCCCATTTTTGTAATATGGACGCAAACCAGCCCATGTTTGCACAAATGTGCTTTCTGTAAGTTCCGGCGCAATAGCCACAGCAGCATCAATCATCTGTTTGACACCGTCTACTGATGGGGTTTTATCGTAGCCGACAAACTCTACAGTTGCACCGAGTAGAATCTTACCATCTGCACGCGGAACGATATAGATACCGAGACCATCTATTGTACGTTGAATTTGAGGCGGCATCGTTTCAAGCAGAACAATTTGTCCCTTTGCTGGAGAAATTGAGATGGGAAAATCAAGTAAGGCAGTCAGATTACCTGCCCAACACCCTGCAGCGATCACAAACGAGTCAGCATAGATAGTTTCACCGTTGATTACCGCTCCGACAACACCTCCATTTTCTCTAACAAATCCAGTAACTGGATTACCCAACAGAAATTTTGTGCCAAAATTTGCTGCACCTTTTGCTAAGGCAGTAACCATTTTGGGGTTTCGGACATGTCCATCTTCTGGAAATAGGACTGCTCCAGCGATGGATTTTGAAACAGCAGGTTCTAATTCCCATGCCTGTTTAGGAGATAAAACTTCAGCTGTAAAACCTCGGTTTACCCGTCGTTCTGCTAAACCTATCAGGCCTGCTGCTTCCGCTTCGTCAAAAAAAACCGAGAGCGTGCCTGAGCGGATGAATTCAATATCTATATCCGTCTCGGCTTTCAATTCTGTCGCTAATGACGGATACAGGGCAAGGCTTGCACGGCATAATTCTGGATACGGTTCATGCGTTGATGCATGTGAGGTTAAAATCCCCGCACCTGCCCAGGATGCTTCCGTGCCAACGCGCGATGCTTTCTCAATTAAGAGAACGTCCATCTGTCTTTTAGCAAGCTGGTATGCAATCGCACATCCGATAATACCGCCACCGATAATTACAACATCTGCCTTATTCTGGTTCAAATTTTTCTCCATTCGCGGGAAAGTGCAACAAGAAAATCGCCCCGGGTGAAATCATGGGTAGTGTAGCATATTATAGGTCGGTTGTCAATCACACTGCAAAAACTTTACACACCCAAACTAAAGGGTGTGTAAAGTTTTTGTAGAAACAGTGATGTGAAAAGAAATGAGATGTTGCGAGGTATAAAAAATGGTATCCTATCCTATCCTATTGGGAGTAGTGTGATTGAAAGTGCCTGTCCACATGTTGTGGGACAAAGGTGTCCACAAGCTGCTATAAGATAAAAAAAGAAGGTATCAACTCAGTGCTTGCCGGACGGTGTTTAGTCAAAGATGGGGACTGGGACAGATATTGGAATCAACTCCCACAGGCAGCGTGACACTTATAACCAAAACTTTACACACCTAGCTGCTATTGTAGTGTGATCCTTTCTGAGAGGGAGTAGAAAATATTCAGAAGTCCGATGAAAATTGTGGGGACAACA
Organism: Candidatus Poribacteria bacterium; assembly: GCA_022825825.1. Classification (GTDB taxonomy): domain Bacteria; phylum Poribacteria; class WGA-4E; order WGA-4E; family WGA-3G; genus MSPOR6. The sequence continues at coordinate 164,780 of JAJDWA010000058.1, read as the reverse complement.
AAGACACTCAATAGTGCAAAAGTGCCTTTAGAAAAGGAGAGTCTATCTGTATCTTCTGCTGTTTCAAAATACATTGCCTTGACAATACGAGCATAATAGTAGAGAGACACGACACTATTCAGCAAACCGACAAACGCAAGCCAATATAATTTGCCTTCAATAACCGCTGCGAACAGTACCCATTTCCCAAAGAAACCTGCCAGAAACGGAATCCCTGTCAGCGAAAAAAGGAAAATTGCCATTGCACCAGCGACTAAAGGGGCGCGGGAGGACAGTCCGCGATAACCATCAATCATTTCACTGCCTGCTTCGTTAGCAATTAGAACAACAACATAAAACGCTCCCAAGTTCATAAAGAAGTAGACGATGAGATAAAAGATGATAGCGCCGATTCCCTTATCAACAATTGCTGCGTTTCCGTTTGTCAAGAGGACAGCACCCATCAACAAGTAGCCACCGTGTGCAATGCTTGAATACGCTAACAAGCGTTTGACATTCTGTTGTGGCAGCGCAGCAAGGTTGCCGATAGTCATTGTCAATGCAGAAACTACTGCTAACAATAATCCCAAATCAATAGATTGCATAACTTCTGAATTGCCAAATCCTGAGAAGAAAAACCTAAGGAACAGCGCGAACCCCGCGGCTTTTGAAGCAACAGATAGGAAAGCCGTTATCGGAATAGGCGCGCCTTCGTAAACATCGGGCGACCACATGTGGAAGGGGACCGAAGCGATTTTATAACCTATACCTGCAAGGATAAAAGTGATCGCAATCAGTACGCCGAGTGCTGTTACTTCACCTGAACCAAGTAGTGCTGGAAGCTGCTGACCAATTGTGGCAAGGTCGCCTGTTCCCGCCATGCCGAAAATCAAGGATAAACCAAATAGCATCGTTCCAGATGCTACCGCACCATAAGTGATGTATTTGAACGCTGCTTCGCTTGAACGCGGGCTATGTGTTAGAAAACCCGCAAGTATGTAAGAGGTAAGACTGACTGTTTCCAACGCAATGAATATCATCAACAGATTTGTTGCGGATGCCATGAGGAACATGCCAAAGGTAACGGCTAATAATAATGCGTAGTATTCACCTTTTAATCGGACATCGAGTTCCTCGGAACGGAGGGAAAATAGAATAGTTGCGGCAGTTGCCAAAAGCAGAAGAACTTTGAAAAAAACGGCGAATCCATCCAACCGAATCATCCCAAAAAACAGGTTTTTCGATTCATTGGTGCCGAGAATGGAATTCGTAATGAGAATAGCAACTAAGGAACATCCGAGTCCAACAAGCGCGAGATATGCGACCTTTTCGCTTTCCCGATTCTTTACAAGTAGATCAAGGATAATGACAGCAGCTGCAAAGATGACAAGCAGTATCTCCGGCGCGAAATAGGCAAGGCTTTCAATATTTTCTAAAGGATTCACACTGCCCTCCTATAGGCTCGCTTGTAGTGTGCCCATAATTTTTGTGGTGAGTTCCACAACGGATTCGCTGAACATTTCTATGGCGAAATGAGGCCAAATACCGAGGACAATGGTTAGTATGCCGAGTGGTACTAACGTTAAGATTTCACGTCTATTGATTTCTGGGAGATCCTCATATTTCGGATTGAGTGTCCCTAAGAAAACTCGTTGAAGTGTCCAAAGGAAATATGCAGCCCCCACAACAATACCTATTGTAGAGAGAATGGTCAATACTTGGAATCTCTCATAAGCACCAAGCAGGGAAAACGCTTCGCCTATAAATCCACTTAAGCCTGGCAATCCTAAAGATGCCATAAACGCAAGCGTTGTGATCCCTGTATAGATGGGCATTCTGTTTCCTAAACCACCAAACCCGTTGATCTCGCGATGGTGTGCACGGTCATAAAGGACACCAACCAATAGGAAGAGCATTGCACTGATGACGCCGTGATTAAACATTTGGAGGATTGCGCCCGTAACACCGACTTCATTTCCTGCAGCAAGTCCCAAAATCACAAACCCCATGTGTCCGATACTGGAATATGCGACCAACTTCTTAAAATCGGTTTGTGCTAACGCACAGAAGGACCCGTAGACGATATTAATAAATCCGAGTAATGCCAGACTATTACCTACAAAACCGACTCCATTAGTGAAGTACGCCATGCCTTCTGGTAACATATCCATATTAATCCGCACTAATCCGTAAGTTCCCATTTTTAAAAGGACACCAGCAAGGATAACGCTAATTGCTGTGGGCGCTTCAACGTGGGCATCGGGCAGCCAAGTGTGGAATGGGAAAATCGGCACTTTAACGGCAAATCCGATAAAGAAACCGGCGAAAATCCAGCGTTGGAAGACTGGATCGGCAAGCGCGTGCCCTGCCGTCCCTGCTAATGTAATAAGTGTCGGAATATCAAATGTTCTATCACCTGGGGCACCGCTGTTGAGATAGACTGCTATTATTGCAACCAGCATCAACACACTACCAAATAACGTATAGAGGAAGAATTTAATAGCTGCATATTCTCGGCGCGGTCCACCCCAAACACCTATCAGGAAATACATCGGCAACAACGTCATTTCAAAGAAGACAAAGAACAAGAATAGATCTAACGCAGCGAAAAATCCCAACATTCCTGTTTCAAGCAACAGGAACAACGCCATATACGCTTTAATACCTTTTTCTATGTTCCGCCATGAAGCAAGCACACAGATCGGTCCCAAAAGGGCTGTGAGGAGTATCAATATTGCGCTTAAACCATCAATGCCGACATGATACTGGATATTGAAGGTCTCAATCCAAGGAACATTCTGTTTCCAAAGATGCTCAAGATCAGGCTGGTTGTACGTTATGTATAAGTATACTGCAAGGACCAGCGGAATAAGCGTAAATACAAGCGCAACGCGTTTTATTAATTCTTCCGACTCCCGCGGTAGAAGTAGGACAACGATCATCCCAAGCAACGGGACAAAAATCATTAAGGACAATAACATGTAGTGGGAATCCTCCTTATCCCATCAGGCAGTATTTTATGTATTTTAACTACAATGCCCGGAAAATCAAAATTATCAACACTATCCCGCCAAGAACGACAAAGAGATAGGTTTGTATGGCTCCTGTTTGAATTCTTCGTATCCTGCCGCCAGCTGCCCACGTAACCTCTGCTACTCGGTTAACAATACCATCAACAACACGATTATCAAAAAATCCGATGAATGCAGCGAATATTTGACGTACTATCGTTGCAACACCGTTAACGATCCCGTCAACAACAGAAAGGTCAAATTTGGCAAAAAGTCGAGACTTCCATACCGTCAGCGCAACTAATACGCCATCATAAAATTCGTCAAAATAATATTTGTTCCAAAATAGGTTGTAGACGGGACTGAACTTTGTTGCAACAGATTCGGCAGAGAACCTTCGTCTATGGTAAAACAGCCATGATAAAAGTATTCCTAAACCTGCAACAATGATAGACAGTACCATTGCGATATTATGTGCGAGCTCGTGTGCAGCATGATGCGCGTCATCAGCATGTCCAATGTCCTGTCCACCTTCATCTTCGGCTGCTTCTGCCTCAGAAATCCCGAAGAATACGATGCCAAAATCCACATCGCCTGTTTTTGTATCAGGTGAAACGTAGGCATGTTGTGGGGCATGAACATGGGGTTGGTCAGGCCGAATAATATAGTCTTTGTTGAACCAGAGTTTATTCACGACAGGCAAACTCAGTATCGCCAAAACGAGAAGTGGCACTACCATCACCCAGAGGGACTCGTGCGCCATGTCGTGCATTTCTTGATTGCGCGGTTCACCGAAAAAGGTCATGAATATCAGACGGAACATATAGAACGCTGTTATTCCTGCAGCGCAAAGTGCCATACCAAATAAAAGATAATGATGCACTGAGTTCCATTCCATTGCCCGTCCAAGCACACCGCCTAAAATCGCATCTTTGCTCCAAAACCCTGAAAAGATAAACGGAACACCAGAAATAGACAACGTTGCAATAAGCATAGTAATAAAGGTCAGTGGCATTTTTCTGCGGAGCCCACCCATGTTCCGCATATCCTGGTCCGGTGGGATTTCAGAACCGTGCTCATGAACCAAACTGTGGTCATCGTGCTCATGTTCCTCACCGTTTGTGTGTTCATCGTTATGGTGGGCATGCATTGCGTGGAAGGCATGAATAACACTTCCTGAACCGAGAAACAGCAGCGCTTTGAAAAACGCGTGCGTAGTAAGATGGAATAGTCCCGCAACATAACTGCCAGCACCAATTGCCAACATCATATATCCTAATTGGCTAACCGTAGAGTATGCCAAAACCCGTTTTATATCAAATCGGACAATCGCAATAGTTGCAGCAACGAGTGCGGTAATTCCACCGACATAAGCAATTACTAAAGACGAACCCGGTGTCAAAATCGGGAACATCCGAGCAGTGAGGTACACACCTGCGGCAACCATTGTAGCGGCATGGATTAATGCGCTAACAGGAGTCGGACCTTCCATCGCATCGGGCAACCATGTATGCAACGGCACTTGTGCAGATTTACCAACAGCACCACAAAAAATAAGCACACCAGCGATAGATAGCCATATCATATCTCCGGTGCCGCTTAAACCTTCCACAAGTGTAAAAATGCCATTTTCGGACCCATCGTAAAGTGAAAGCGTCTTGAATTTCGCAAAGAGCATCATCATGCCGATGAACATGCCGATATCACCGACACGGGTTGTCAGAAACGCTTTCTTACACGCATTCGCAGCGGAGTCTTTTTCAAACCAAAATCCGATGAGCAGATAGGAGCAGAGACCAACCAGTTCCCAACCGATATAAATGCCAAGCAAATTATCAGAGACCACCAAAAACAGCATTGAAAAGGAGAAAAGCGAAAGATAGGCGAAAAACCGTGGATACCTTGGGTCACCATGCATGTAGCCGATAGAGAAGATATGAACAAGGCTACTCACCAGCGTAACAACAATCAGCATAATCACTGTCACGCTGTCCAGGTAAAAACCCATTGAGAAAGTGATTTTACCGATTGAAATCCAATCAACAGTATGCGGTTCCGGGTCGGGGACTACCTCCCGTAAAAGGATAAACGAACACACAAGCGCGACGAGCATTGCTGCTGTTGACAAAAGGTCTTGTCGTGGGAAACTCCGTTTTGCTAAACCGAATAGTGCAAAGATTGCGAAGGCTGCAAGCGGGCATAGTAAGATGATGCCAATTAACGTTACTACCATATTTTTTAACTATGGGCCTCCTACTCCGCTTGCAGCCGTTGTTGCAAGCGGGTTTCTGAAAAGACCGAATGGTAACTGATTGAATTGAACTTTTAACTGCATAAGAATTATTAACCTTTCAAGGTATCCACTTTGTCTGGACGTATGCTACCGAATTCACGGTAAATAGCCAGAATAATTGCGAGAAAGACTGCCGCTTCCGCTGCAGCAAGCACAATGCCGAAGATAGCGATTATTTGACCATCAAGGCGAAAGACTTCCGAACCAACAATGTTTTCAGATGGCGTAACAAACCGAGAAAATGCAACGAAGTTGAGATTACAGGAATTGAGAATAAGCTCAATTCCCATCAAAATACTGATAGCGTTTTTGCGAGTCAGCACTGCGAAAATACCGAGTGAAAACAGAATTGCACTGATGACTAAATAGTGTTGTAGACTCATTTTTTATCCTAAAGACTCAAAATTAAACAAATAGCAACGGAAATTAATCCCGAACCTCCTTGCGAGAAATAAGCGCAGCACCGATTAGCGCAACTAACAGCAGCACAGATGCAACTTCAAATGGTAGTAGAAACTTTTCATTCAAAATCAATTCACCAATCTGTTTTGTTGTCGGTTCAAGTGGGGTTCCGTCATCGGTGAGATTTTCCCATCTGGGCGTATTGGCAATGACCGTCAAAAGCAGCATAAGCAGCGCAAGAGAAATTCCACCACCTAATAGGAGTTGACCGCGTTCAATATGGATACGCATCTCTAAACGTCCGCTTGTCATCATCACGCCGAAGAGGATAAGTACCAGGATTCCGCCTACATAGACAATCACCTGCGTTGCAGCGAGAAAATCCGCTTGTAGAAACACATAAAGCCCCGCTACGCCAAAGAGGGTAACCATCAGTGCAAACGCTGCATGAACGATGTTGCGGACGGTTACCACAGCGAGTGCTGAAGCAATTGTTATCAGTGCGAAACCGTAAAAGATAAATGTTTTAAGTGTAAATTCCATTTATAATTTCTTTAATCTGCAGCTTCTGTATTTTCTGCTTCGTCTTTATCGTACATCTCTTGCTTATCAAAATTGAAGATTAAATCGGTGCGGTCAAAGGATGAATACTCAATCCCTTCAAGTGAATCCTTCATAACGAGGCATTGTGTCGGACAGACTTCGGTGCAAAGACCACAATACATACAGAGAGACATATCAATATCAAACTGGTCGAGATAGAAAACAACTGGATTTCGCGTAACAACGCGCGATACTTCCTCTGTCGAAAAGGTCTCGGTTCGACTTTCATCCCCCGATGCTTCCAAACGATCAATGACTTCTTGTGAACCTAAGCGGGTAGTGATATTTGTAATTGTCATTGAGTCTTCTGACATTATTTTCTTGTCGTCACCTTCAATAATGCCGATGACTTCACGCCCATCCTTGAGATGCACCACGTTCATGCTATCCCAGAGTTGTTCACCTTTCGGAAGTTTGTCGCCTGTAATCGTAATACAATCCACAGGACAAATCAACTCACATTTTTTGCACCCAATGCAATCCTCAATCCGATTGTAAAGTTGACCACGATACCCTTTCGGAATCTCTCGGACGTTCTGCTTCTTTTCAAAATCGTGTTGATATGGATATTGATGTGTCACGTTCGGTTCAAAAAACTGCCGAATTGTGACCCGCATTCCGACGAGAACGGTGTAAACACCTTTGTATATGTTGCGTATGTATTTGTCCATTTTGATTAGTACCTCCTACACTTGACTATTGCTGCTTACTCAATTTGAGTGTAAAGGTCGCGATTCGGAGATCGCTCCTACAGCATAGGTAATAGCTAACTCGGTTGCGGTTCAGGTTTTCGAACCAGATTTCTGCCAGCAACCGTGTATGCACCGATGAGACCGACATAGATAATTGCACAACTGATTCCGATACTCCACACATCATCTTTCTCAAAAATCAGTCCCCATATTCCTGTGCCTAAGATATTAAAGAATGAAATTGGTATAAAGTATTTCCAGCAAAGGTTCATAAGTTGATCAACGCGTAGACGTGGTAGTGTCCATCTTAACCACATCATCATGAAAACGAGTCCTAATGTTTTGATGACAAACCCTGGGAAACCGCCGAGGAAATCGTAACCCGGTAAAACGCCTTGCCATCCACCGAGGAACAGCGTCACCCCAATTGCACTCACTGCAAACATATTTGCGTATTCAGCGATAAAGAAGAGGGCAAACCGCATCCCGCTATATTCGGTATGGAATCCTGCAACGATTTCGGATTCCGCTTCGGGTAGATCAAATGGCGTTCGGTTGACCTCCGCAATAGAAGATATAAAGAAGATAAAAAATGCGATGAAGGTAAAGGGTGTCCGAAAAATGAGCCAAGTGAAAATTCCGCCAGATTGACTGTTCACGATGTCCCGCATGCCTAAACTTTCCACAAGCATCACAACAGTTAAAATAGAGAGACCGAGCGGGATTTCATAACTGACAATCTGCGCAGCGGAACGTAAAGAACCTAACAGTGACCATTTGCTGTTTGAGGACCAACCTGCCATAATTACACCCATCACAATCACAGATGAGATCGCCATGATATAGAAGATGCCGATATTAAAGTCGCTGGGAATAGGGATTCCATCTCCGAACGGAATTGCAGCAAAAACAGCGAAAGAGCATGCAAATATGATGTATGGGGCAAGCAGAAAAAGAAGTTTATCGCCTTGCGGAGGGATATAATCCTCTTTGAAGATGAGTTTTATGCCGTCCGCCAACGTTTGCAGTGTGCCCCAAGGACCAACACGCATCGGACCGGTCCGATTCTGAAAACGTGCAGCGACTTTCCGCTCAGCAAGCACCAATACTAATGGGAGCAGTGGCACAACAGCGACAAAAATACCTGCGAAAGCAAGCATAACGAGCACCGTGCCTAATTCCATGGGAAAATGTCCAGCAACCGCTTCGGGCAATCGTGGAATGATAACATCCCGCACGAAATCTGTTGCCCAATTTGTTCCTTCTTGCAAATTTATTTTTGGAAAGAACCCTTCAGAAAAAATTTCTGGCATCTAATCTCCTATTTTGTGGGTTACACCTTCTGTTGTCAAACAGTTTTACCGATCAACTTCTCCCATAACAATATCAATACTGCCGATAATAGCAATAATATCTGCAACCATCAAGCCACGACTCAGTTCTTGTAGCGCACTTAACGCACTGAAACAGGGGGAACGGCCTTTAAGGCGTACTGGCTTCGGTGTGCCGTCACTAACGATGTAAAATCCGAGTTCGCCGCGAGGCGCTTCACTACGGAAATATATCTCACCTTTTGGTGGACGTACAGCTTTTAAATCAGCCATGACAGGACCATCGGGTAGACCTTCCGCTAAAATTTGTCGGACTATTCGCACGGATTCCTTCATTTCATCCATACGCACTTTGTACCGACTCCAGCAATCACCGACAACAGCCCCTAACTCCGGAATATCCTTAGCGACAGGTACATCAAAATCAAATCGGTCATAAATAGAATACGGTTCATCCCGTCGTAAATCCCAGTCCACGCCAGAACCGCGAATATTCGGACCGGTAGCACCGTAACTCAGTGCCATTTCTGCCGACATCACAGCGACGCCCATCGTCCGCTCAGAGAAGATGCTATTTGATGTCAAAAGATCGTTATATTCGTCAATCTTCGGTTCAAAATAGTCAAGAAAACTTTCTATTTCATCTAAATAATTCTGTTCATCAATAGAACCAGGTTCCATCGGAATGATTTCGGAAACACCACCGATGCGGATATAGTTATAGGTAAGCCGTGCGCCGCATATCTTCTCAAAGAGCAGAAGAAGCCTCTCCCGATCGCGAAATGCGTAGAGAAACGGTGTGAACGCCCCGATGTCCATGCCGTAAGTGCCAAAAGAGAGTAGGTGACTCGCAATCCGATTTAATTCGCAGATAAGTACACGCAGATACTCAGCGCGTTCCGGTATCGCAAAATCCTTTGATTCATCTGCTGCCATCAGTTTTTCAACAGCAAGACAAAACCCCCAATTCTGGTTCATCGCCGCCACATAATCCATGCGATCCGTAAAGGGAATGATTTGGGGATAAGAAAGGTTTTCTGAATGTTTCTCAAAACATCGATGTAGATAACCGATATGTGGAATCGCTTCCCGCACAACCTCGCCATCCAGTCGCAATTCCAGACGTAACACCCCATGTGTACTTGGATGCTGAGGTCCCATATTTACGACCATCTCATCAGTAAAAGGTTTTAGTTCAATTATTTTTGATTCTGTTTGTTGCGTAGTTTCCATAGTGCAGGTTTTGAGAATTGATTTTACCTATTATATCAATTTATTATCATTTTTTGCTTAGTAAGGCACGCGCATGCCACGATAGAAATCAGGTTCTTTGTAATCTTTTCGTAAGGGGTATCCTTCCCAATCATCCGGGAGTAAGATGCGGCGTAGGTCAGTGTGCCCCTCAAAAAGAATTCCGTATAGATCGTAAGTTTCACGTTCGTGCCAGTCTGCAGTTTTCCAAATATGTGAAACGCTCGGAAGGTGCGCATCGGTTTTTGGCATTGATGTTTTCAAAACCACACTATGCCGATGTTGCATAGCATAGAGATGATAGACAACAGAGAGTTCTTCTTCCTTGGCACCCAGATCAACACCGCTAAGACACATCAACGAATCGAACGCCAACGTGTCAGTTTCTGCAAGATATTGACACACGTCTGCGATTGCTGAAGGCACAATTTGAATGATTGGATCACCAGCAAGTTCGGTGTCAAAACCGAGAATAGATTCGCCAAACTTGTCAGCTAAGGTTTTATAGATTTCTTCTGGTTTCACGTAATATCTACTCCAGATGTGATTGGGCTGTTTTATACAGTGGTTTCAGCGTTTTCAGTATTTTCGTCTTCAGGTGTCGGTGTCTCTCCCTCATCCGCACCTTCAGTTTTTTCGTGTTCGTACCATTCTGTTTTTGTGAAGAGTCTCTTGAGGAATGGGACATTCGTACGTTTTGCGACGGTTTGGGTTTTAATTTTTTCTTGTAACTTCAACAAGCCTTCAATGAGCGCTTCTGGGCGTGGCGGACATCCGGGCACATAAACATCAACAGGGATAATCCTATCAACACCTTTGAGAACGTGGTATCCGTGCTGCCAATAGGGGCCGCCGCTCGTAGCACAGCTACCCATAGAGATGACATATTTCGGTTCAGGCATCTGCTCATAAAGACGTTTGATACGTGTTGCCATTTTCAGCGTTACAGTACCAGAGATCACCATTAAATCAGATTGGCGTGGTGTTGCACGCGGAACACCTGCCCCGAATCTGTCCAGGTCATAGTTAGAAGCAGCAGTAGCCATAAACTCAATTGCACAGCACGCAAGTCCAAATGTCATTGGCCAGAGCGCGGAGGAACGGGCCCAGTTCGCAACAGCATCAACTGAAGTAACAATAACGTTTTTATCTAATTTTTCATCAATTATCATAACTTTCCTCCCTTTGGAAGGATTGTACCTCTAATTGTGTAGAACGTATCCACTCAAGGTCGCCTTTTGCCCACACATAAGCAAGCCCGACTAATAGGATAGCAATAAAAACAAGCATTTCCAAAAACGCAAAGAGTCCTAAGCTTCTAAAAACGACAGCCCATGGGAGAAGAAAAACGACTTCCACGTCAAAGATTAAGAAAATGAGAGCAATGACATAAAAACGTGTGTTGAACTTAATTCGTGTGTCGCCAATTGGGTCTTCCCCACATTCGTAGGGGATATATTTTTCGCCTGAGAACAACTTCGTATGTAGAAGACGAGAAATAGTAAGATTTAGGACGACAAATAGGCAACCGACAATTAGAAAAATCAGGACATTCGCAAAATTAAAAAGCATCTTTCGGACCTTGTTTTAGAAGCGAAACTTCTATTGATCTGTTTGAGTATGTTGTGGACATTCTGTTTATTAAGTATATCTTAAATCTGTTGTAATTTGCAAGAAAAAAATCACTGACTCACGTATTTCCGTTATCTTGGAGGGGATGGTATCCTTGAAACATATAGTTTTCGGTTTGCCATCTCTGCAATTTTTTGTTGCAATACATCTAAAAGTTTGCAATAATTTTATAGGAATGATAAAGTTTGAAGGAGCAGAAGATGTTTAGTTGTGACTACCATATTCATACGCAACTTTCCGGATGCGCGGACAACGATCTCAGTATAGAGAAAATTATTCAGTTTCAACAGGAACGGAATATTGCATCAATCGGAATAACAGACCATGATTACAGTTATCAGTCCAAAGTTCAAAGGATTCAAGCTGCACGAGATGCAATAAAAAAAGCGGATCCATCGATTGAAGTGCATTTTGGTGTAGAGTCGCAGATGTTGGAATATCAGGTTACCTCGATTAACATTCGTTTGGCATCATATTTTGATTATGTCCTAATGGCTCCGAATCACTATCATCTCCGCGGTGTAGCACAGCCAAGGAGTTTTCGCGATCCGCGCCGTGTGGCACTCCACGAAATTTATATGTTTGAAGCAGCGATTGCATGTCCCATTACCGATGCAGTTGTCCATCCATTTCTTCTCTCACCAGATGTTTTTCAGTTTTCCGCCGAGGAACTCACCGCCTTTGGACAGGAAATGATGCGTAACATTGAGCAGAAACGGTTGATATATCAACTTGATCTTGCATCTCAGCGGGACTTAGGTATAGAGATCAGTCCCAAGATGGTACGTTATAATCAACGCCACCTTATTGAGTTTTATCAACTGTGCTTGGAACGGGATGTGAAACTACTTATCGGGAGCGATGCACATAACACAAAGCAGCTGGGAGAATTATCACTACTTGAACCAATTTTGGAAGAATTAGGTATTACAGACGAACATCTTTGGCATCCAAACAGCACAATTAGTTTATAGGACTTAACGTGAGTTTGATAAATCCTATAGGCTTTCTAATCCCCGATTTAGGACCCTCTGGTAGGCGCGTTTTGATGAAGATTAAGTTAACGTGAGTTCGGTTAAACTTTAATCTATGCTAAAATCGGGCACAAAAACGCTTCTACCCCCTTTATCCCCCCAATTCGCATGCCACACGCGCATGCAATGGCGAGGGGAAATCCGCTTATTTGAGAGGAAAAGCGGACAATAAAAGATAAATTAGACTTATCCCGAACTCACGTTAACATATCCACTTTTTCGTTAAAACGCGAATATGTTATGAGAATTCATTGAAATGAAAGGTTCAATTACGATTTTTCATTCTTCCCCATGTCGTTGTTAACAGCGATTCTGAAGGCGAAACAGAAAGTGATGAAGATGACGGATCAAACCAAACCGCGTCGAAATTATGTCCCTCATCTGTTAACTGATTAATTTTACGAGTCTTTAAATTGACTGTGAAAAGTTGAGAAAAATTGTTTATCTTTACCGTCTTCGCGTATAAAAGTTCATCACCACTGGGTGACCACGTCAACGAATAGACTCTGGAATCAGCCTCAGTAACCTGCTGCAGTTCAGTGCCATCACGGTTCACAATGTAAACACCACTTTGTTGTCCTGCTCTCGACCAGTAAAAAGCGATTTTTTTACCGTCAGGAGACCAAGTCGGGTGAAGCATCCATGGAGATTCTTTTTGTAAAAGCTTCTCTTGTGTGTTGGTTTCAAGGTTATAAATATAGATTTCCCTTTTTTGGAAAGCAGCCATAACAAAGGCGATCTCTTTTCCATCAGGAGACCAAGCAGGATCTCCACCCAGTTTGTCCACCGGGATTATCGGTTCAACGGATTGTGTATCTGTTGTGGCGATGTGGATATGCCAAGCACTCAAAATTTTTGAGTACGCCATATAAGCTATCTCTTTTCCATCAGGAGACCAAGCAGGTTCGCGCTTATAATTTTGTGCTTTGAATAACGGTTGTGCGTTTGTTCCATCTGCCCCTATAATAAAGATGTCATGAAGCCCATCGTTGTTCCGTGCTCCGAAAAGTATCTGTTCTCCCGACGGAGACCAAGCTAACTGGTTAATACTACCCGTAAGTTGGATTAAGTTTACGCGATCACTTCCATCTGGATTCATCATATCAATTCCCCAGCTGTTATCCTCTCTTGACACAAACGCTATTTTTGCCTTTTCAGGTGCTTGTGCAAACGCTGGGCACAACAGTATCAGACCGATAATGCATAACGTAATGAGACGTAAAATCTTCATGAGATTCCCTCCAATAATTATGGATTCAATGTTAAAGTTTTCATTGAAACCTTATTCTATGGTAAGAGAAATACTGTTAGATTCAAGCGAAGCTTTTCCTCGTCGTGATTTGAGAGGTAGATAGATGTTTTGCAGCTCATCCTTATATTTCTCTTTGATAAAATCAATTTGATCTTGCGTGTAACTAATTGCTTCCTTTTTTGCTTCTGGAGTAAACTGTGGGCTTGTATTGTTCTGATATCTCTGAATTTCACGTTGCAATTCAATTATTTGCGGATGTTGATCTTCCATGAACTCCTGATATACCTCTAATTCAATCACAACTTGTACTGTGTAACTACCGGGTTGAAGTTGATAGTATGTCTGCAGATTTTCCAGAGAAACCGTTTGTGTCGTTCCTGCTTTCATATCAAACCCTTGAACACATCTAACTGATTTTCCATCCTTGTAGAGCGTTTTGAGGGTGCTTCCGAGTGGAACCGGTTTTTTCATCTTGAAAACCTCACCGTTGCTATTTGCCACTGTGAGTTGTTTGAAAGCCCTTTGTGTTGACACACTGGAAATTGGCACAAGTAGATCAAACTTACCGTTTTGAATCGTAAGTTCTAACGGAATTGCTTCTTGCATTGAATAGGTTGTTTTAGGCGTTGAAAGTTCAAGCACTGCAAGTGCAGACTTTTCTGCTTCAGTAGCGGCAGTTTCCGTCTCAATTGTCTGTGTTGTCTGCTGGCTGCCAAGGCAACCAAACAAACAAACAACCAGAAATAGATTAAAAAGCGTAAATAGTTTCATAAGTTTGTCCCCTAATAAATAGTTTCATAAGTTTGTCCCCTAAAAGGTGTGTTTATAAGGATTTGAGTGATATACCAAGTCCTGATCGTGTTGAAACTTCAATAAAACCGTCAATAATTTGTTCAGGTGGATTAACAAGTGTACTACGCCAATCTACCTCACCCCAAGCATATTCAAGGATGCCAAAGTTCGGTACACTTGCCATGCATTGCACACTTGCAGCTGTTGCTACGGGACCACTTGGGTTATGCGGTGTTATCTTGACGTTCGTTGTCTCTGCGAGGGTTGCTATCTTTTTCAAACCCAACAATCCTCCGACATGCTTGACATCTGGCAAAATATAATCAACGCGTCCCCGTTTTAGCAGTTGATCAAAATCAGTTAATGTTCGCAGGCGTTCCCCTGTTGCAATCGGCATAGAGGTAGATTGGCTTACATGTGCAACGGCATCAAGGTCAGTCAACGGCACTGGGTCTTCTATCCAGAAGAGGTTCAGATCGTCCAACGCTTTAGCCGTTTGAATGATCAGACCAGAATTAAACCGACTATGGCAGTCTACCATTAAATCAATCTCAGGTCCAATAGCAGTCCGAATTGCACGGATTCGATCAATACCTAAATGGATAGCAGATGTTAGCGTTCCTTTTGATATATCCGAAACCGAGACGCCATCAAACGGAGCACATTTTATTGCGGTAAATCCTTCATCGACTGCCTGTTCAGCATTGCGTGCGAAACCGAGTGGACTACGATCTACCGTAGCACGGTTTATATTTGCATACAGACGAATCCGATTTCGATATTTACCACCCAGCAATTGGTAACTCGGCACGCCTAACGTTTTGCCTGCCAAGTCCCACATCGCTTGTTCAATTCCACTAATTGCGGTATGATATGAGTGTCCCTCACTGTCACGGAAGAAAGGGTGGCGAAATGCCTCCATTTCAAACACATTTATTCCGATAATATCGGGTGTGAGGGTCCCAATTAGGTGTCTGACTCGTTCATCATCTCTACCGTGGGAAGCCTCACCGATACCAGTTGTGCCATCTTCAGCGTGGAGTTTAACAAAGATCCAATTACCACGGTGATTGACATGAATGATCTCGGTTTCTACATTTTTAACTTTTAGCGTGTGCATCTTTGGGACTTTACGATGTGGCAGCCCATTTTACTGCTTGTGTAAGGAATTTCTGCATGCCAACACGTTCAAAAGTACCTGGACCGTGTCCTAACGTCGTATAAAATACTCTACCCGAACCGTAGGGTTTAACCCATGCCATCGGATGCGCCTTGCCGAACCATTCCGCAGTTGCTAATACATGGATGTGCGGGTCGTGCGCTGAAATGTAGATTTCATCTTCAACGTCAAAATCCGAAACACCTTGCGTTGTAGGGTGTTCAGTGTCTTCAATGTGCACAGTGAAGGTTGAACCTGGCGGGTGCCAGTTTGCGTGCCCACCGATGAGATCAACGGCGCGTCCACCGATCCACCACGCTGTACCGTGAATACCGACTAATCCTTTGCCGCCCTGCACGAACTGAAACAGACCGTCTTCTTGGGGAGCAGTTAAATCTGGAACGCGTTTAGAAGTGCCATCTTCCTGACGCTCTGAACGGGTAAAACCAGTACCAAAAACACATGCATCATACGTATTTAAATCTTTAGATGCTAAAACATCTTTATCGTCGGTTAGTGTTGCTGAAATCTCTGCATCTGCATCCAGAAAACTGTGAATTACACTTGCGCTTGCATTGAAACGGTGGTTCTCACCAGATAGCACGAGAATCTTTGACATAATTGCCTCCTCTGGAACTGTATAGATAGTGTCGTTAAGAGATACTGATTACTGTGACTGTCCTATGTGCCTATAGTGTAATTGAAAATCGAAATTATGTCAATAGCGGAACTGCTTCTTTTGAAGGACGTTTCTGCATCACAGGAATCACGTAACTGCGGATTGTTAAATCCTCTTCTGTTTCGGTTTCCGTAAGTGAAGTTGGGTTTTCGCGATGGTCAAAGACAACGTAGTAACCTTCTAATGCTTTTTCCACTTTGAGATATGCCCTGAGTTGCTGCTTCCCTGCTTGATAACGTTTTTCGCCTTCCCATATCTTTGTTTCAACAATGTATTTTCGTCCATTGTGGAAAATGACAAGGTCAATCCTGCCACGTCCTGTTTGCACTTCAAGATACATAGCACCGCGTGCAATATTGACGAACTGGTCAAGATAGGTGTAAAGGAGGTCCTGTCCAACAAACTCTTGTGGTGTGTCTGGCACTTGAAGTATGCGAAAGCCAACGCGGGCAATAAAATTACGAAAATTGTCAAGAAGTCGTTCCAAGTCAATGTGCCCTGTTGATGTGAGATAATCTTCAAAGTCAGTATCTTCAGGAAAGTAATCATTTTCCAGCCCGTTGATCAATGGTTCGAACGCCTGAATAATACGATGTTGATAAATCGGATTAACAATTTCACATAAATCATCTTTCCCCTTGGCAATGACCCCATAAGTAGCGAGTTCGTTGATTACCTCATTGTCCAGATTGAATTTCATACCACGATCATAAGAGGTAATTTTCATGAGGGTCTTTTTAAAATGTGGATTTCTGCGGATATTGGTCAGCAAATGTGTAATGTTTGTGTTCTGCTCTTGAAGTATTCGGGCATGTGCTGTTAGAAAATGCTCCATGCAAATTGTCTGCGTTTTCGGTATGTCCATTTCCTCAGTAAGTATCTGTCCGAATCGATTGACAAGGAATGGCTGACCTCCAGTCTGTTTATGAATCATTTCAAGAACTTCTGTTGCTAAGTGTTGTCCTATTTCTTTGGTATACTGTGAAAAGAGCTCGTGCACCTGCTCAAGTGTAAAATTGGGCAAATTGAAATCATCTTGGATATTGAAGGGAGAGATAGATCGGTCATAATTTAGCTGCGAAATGCTCTTAACACCGACAATGCCAACACTATATGGGCAATGGAGTTCGGCAGAGAGATAGATATGACGTATCATATAAAGAAAATCACTGACAACTGTTTCAGGAATGCCATCGAATTCGTCTATCAGAACCACAATATGCTGATTTTCAAGTAAGTTGTAGAGTTGTTTAAAGAAGGTCCGCATTGAAAAGGAATCGGTGAGTTGTGTTTGTTCCAAAAAGTGCATGAATTCTACAGATGTTTTCTCATCACGTTGACGCAAAACAGTTGCTATTTGACCACGTATCATCACAGAGAGACGTTCATAGAAAACAGCAGGTGAGGTATTCCGCATTATTTGGAAATCTAATTGAATAGGGAAGTATTTTGGGTCTTCAGTTGAAAGTTTGTCAAGAGCACGCCGAAAGAAGGTCGTTTTGCCTGTCTGGCGTGGGGCAAATAGGACGATATATCTTCCCATTTTAATGCGGTTGATGAAATCAACGGTTTCATCAGTGCGCGAAACTACGTAGTTTTTTTCTATATTTACAGGTCCTCGGGTTTCAAAACGTCTCACTTTTTTCTCCTTTGCATCGGCATTGTTCGCCTCTATTGTACCAGAATCCAGTGTGTTAATCAAGACCGATTGCAGCTGCTTCAGATTGGATTCTGTGTCTACCTAACGGTCAATGTCCACAAGCGAATTCAGAATTGGCAGTAGTGCACCCATTGTTGGGACATCTCGGAAGGTAAAACCGAACTGTGAGAAATACGTGGATGCTTCCAACGCCTCTGCGATTATCGACTTTTTCTCCAATTCCTTTGAAACACCAAGTATTAGAGAAGTATCGGTTTGTTCTGCAAGTGTGTTAAGACGCGCAAGAAGATGACCTTGGTGCCATGGGTGGAATAATTCAATTGCTACTTCTACACCACTTGTGTGGGTCAATTGATAATCTGGAAAACAGTAGAAATCTCCCGGTAAAGGCAGAAACTGGCTTCCTGGACGAATCTGCCAATCATCTGTTTTGTTGCGGAGCATTTCCTGAAAGAGTTGAATGTCTTCGGGAATATAGGCGAGAAATTGTTGTGAAATCGGTTTTATTCCACATGATTCATTGAGATATAACCGAGAACGTCTTTTATTTCGAAACTGAACCTCCGCAGTGAGCTCCCATTTCGGTTGATGCAACACGGCAACAAAAAAGTTCGCCAGATTCATGCCATATCGCTTTGTTTTGTAAAATAGGTTAAGCGGTCCATCCACTGTAATCTGAAACAACTCCTCGTTTTCTACTTTCTCTTTTCGAATTGTGGAGAGGAGTTGGTTAAATCTAAGATATTTGAACAACTGACGTAATTCGGCAGTCATGGAATCGGTGAGATTTAAGGTGAGAGAATTACAATGCAGGAGCAGACCTTGCACCTGTGCAGTGTTGTAGCGATGAAGTAAATGCTCAGCAGAAAGTGTTTTGAAAGACAAAATCGGCTGGCAACTTGGCAGGTCGGCGTAGAGTCTATCACTCAACTCCGCCCCGGGTTGCGATTCATTTCCTGCTATCTGTCCAACTTTCTGTTGATAGTCCGCATAATCCAAAAACTGTTCTTGTGAAAGCAAGCGGCTGGTTTCTGTGAAAAGTTTTTGCCGAAACGCAATCAGTTCTTCGTTCGGAGCAGTGTCAAACTCGGTTCTATCTAATAGCAGTTTTTCAAGTCCGCGCTTGATTAAAGGTGTTCCCGGCGTGCTATCAATAATATGTTTACTCGCTTCTAATAATGTTGACCGTGCCTTATCCGTTGATTCTTCAAAGACAGTGATTAATTGATCAGCAATTGTCAGCAATTTGTTATCGTTGGGATTAACAAATTCAGGA
The DNA here is from genome assembly GCA_022825825.1 of Candidatus Poribacteria bacterium. Taxonomy (GTDB): domain Bacteria; phylum Poribacteria; class WGA-4E; order WGA-4E; family WGA-3G; genus MSPOR6. The sequence goes on along the minus strand of JAJDWA010000058.1, from coordinate 145,734 downwards.
TAGATTTGCCCGTTCTGAATTTTATATCGGAGTAGGTCTTTAGTAAGCATAACGATTTGACAGCACAAAAGTGTGTCTACTACCTTGTTTGGTACGCGTGGTGTTGCCTTCGCCGCCTGTTAACAAACTGTTCGCTGGTCTGTTTAGAAATAAGTTCGTAAAGCACTGCTTGTTTGCCTTCTCGTTTGCGGAGAATACGTCCTAACCGCTGCACATGCTCACGGACACTACCGCTCCCTGAAACAATAATGGCGACATTTGCTTCCGGCACATCTACGCCTTCATTCAGCACTTTAGAGGTAACAAGTATAGAAAATGTGCCGTCGCGAAATCCATTCAAAAAGCTGTTTCGTTCCTTCAGTTTTGTTTGATGCGTCAATACGGGCAAAAAGAAGCGCGTCCCTATTTGATATGCCGTGTCATTATCCTGTGTGAAGATGAGGATTCGGTCACCACGATGCCGCTGAATCAATTTCCACACCCACTCCTGTTTTGCAGCGGAGGCGAAGCTTAGCTGCTTCTGGGTGAGATACGCTTTGAAAGCAGCGCGTCCTGCTTCGGACTGTGAGGATTTCCATAGAAATGTTTGCCATCCACGTGATGTACCCATATTGATTTTCGCTTGTTTTAGGAAGTTCAAATAGGTGCGGCGCGCTGCCTCATACTGAATCCGCTCCGTATCTTCCATATCAACTGCAATCGTAACAACGCGATATTCGGAGAGTGTTTTCCCGGAAAGTTCTTGCACCTTTGCTTCATAACAACACTCACCCACAAGCGCATAGAGTCTGCTCTCTTTGCCATCAACACGTTCGGGGGTAGCGGTTAATCCCAAACGGAAAGGTGCAATACTACTGATTGCCGCGTATTGATATTGATCTCCCGGTAGGTGGTGGCATTCGTCAAAAATAGCGAAACCGAACCGATTCCCGTAGTGCGGTGCATGCATAACAGCAGACTGATAAGTTGTTACAGTGAGGTCTTGTAATTCGTGTTGTCCGCCACCGTAAAGCCCAACCTCCTGTCCAAAATGTTCTTTCAGCACTTCGTACCATTGGTGCATTAAGTCAATTGTCGGCACATGCACAAGCGTTGGACGTTGTGTATCCGCAATGAGCAGAACTGCGATGAAAGTTTTACCTGCCCCTGTCGGGAGACTAATAACGCCACGCTTGTTGTTCGCGTGCCATGCATCAACTGCTTCAGACTGGTAGGGATAGGGTGATATAGATTTTTGATTGGTAAAGGGTTTGACGGTGAATTGTCGTGCTGTATCCGTGTATGGTATGCCGTGTGCACGCAGCTGTGAAACAATATGACGATAGCGGTAGGCAGGCGCGCGGAAAGTCAGGGTGCGTTCGTCCCAGCGTATGTCTGGCAACTGCGATTGGAGCGCCTCTGGGACGTTCTGTAGGATAAGAGTGCCTTTGTCAAAGTCAATTTTTAGGGGCGTTCCCATAAATCACCCCTTTATTTTAGGAGGGCAGTGAGTGGGATAATTAGTGCACAGATTGCACTGAGGCCGACAATCCAATCCCGTACTACACCAATTCCCGCTTTACGCCCTTGCAATTCCGGGACGGCGTTTTCTACGTTATAAAGTCGCCCATCAATGCCATCCAACCGAGTGTCAATCTTATCTATTCGCTTGGAGAGTAAATCGTACAATTCTTCAATTGTCATTTTCATCTCCCTTTGCTTTTTTGTCAATTATAACATTAAACGGTATGGTTGTCAATAAACAGTGAATATCCAATATTCGGTTGTACGAAGCCTGGCTACGAAACATTTCTACCAATTTGTTCGTGTAAAACCTTGTATATTGACGCGCAGGCAGAAGCGTGAGAGGACATGCCCCATCGGATGTCTGGCAACTGTGATTGGAATTTCTCTGGGATAAGGGGGCTTTTGTCAAAGTCAATTTTTAGGGTAGCCATAATGGTGTTCTTTCTGCACACCAAATAGGATTTTCTATTACAAATGAATGTCTATATTTTACCAAATATCTCTTATACCGAGCTCACGTTAAATAACCATCAAAAACATCTTTAATTTGCGTTGATATTAGTGAATAAATCTGTTATCATATTGAAAATAGCCATTTGTAAAGGCATTTCACTTATGAACGCTGAACCAGCCGTTATAAACGAACTACGTACTCAGATTCGTCAACATCTTCTTCCACAAGTTGCGAGTTTCACGAAATTCCAGTCAGCGACTGGATTGCAACAATTTCGGAACCGTTTGCACAGTATTCACAATTTTTGCCTTCGTGCGGAGATGCCGGACGAGATTAGCAATCAAGTTGAGGTCCTGCTTTCAACGAGCGCCAGTTTTTGGCATCTTATTACCGAAAACGAGTTCATACTGACGAACTTGAAAGACTTTACGCGCGTTCGCACCTTTTCAGCAGAAGCAGAAGGCATAACCAACTTAGAAGAACTCCTTTCCGGTGAGGACACGCTCCGAGATGTGATTGTCAATAGTATTGCCTTTATGCTAAATTGGAAGGCGAATACGATCTGGGTTGATTCTGCTAAAAAGGCACGTACAGCGATGACAAAAAATTATATGCTTGAAATTCAGGACAGGATTTGGCAGTTTATCAAAGAAAGTAAAAAGCAATTGGAACCAATTGATATAGCGCAATCTGAACAGATTCGAGAACGAACAGAGAAGTTCATGCAGATCATTCAAGTGAGCGAATTGACTACTGAAGCACAAGTGACTTTGTTGATGCAAATCTATAATATGCTACTCCGATTCCAACTTGGACAACTGATTATTCAGTTAGAAAACCTGCAAGAAAATGAAGATTATGGTGAATGAAGTGCCATCGATTATTTAGGCCAGAATTTAGTAAAAGTTAAGACAAGTTTTTTGCTCAAATTTAATAGGTGTAGAATAATCTAATGACGAGTGAGGTCGTTTTTGGTTGGACACCTGGTTCAGACAACAAAAAACGTGTCTTTGGAATTATAGATTTCGTGAAGACATTTTATTAGCATTACTGCGGCGGAGTTTGCTCCGCCTTTTTTTATGTAATCTGTCCGTAGAATAATACGTTTATATAGTAAATCCATAATTACTTATACATTGCGGTAGGTGCGGTTTCCTAACCGCACCAGATCCTAAGTTTTAGTAGGCGCGTTTTGGAAACGCGCCGTGTTTTCAAGCTCAAATTGACACCAGCGCGTTTAGAAAACGCGCCTACCAGAGGGGCGGACCGCTAAATTGACGCATAAGGGTATGTCAGAATACGCGTTTGGTATTCTGAATTGGTTAGGAAACCGCACCTACCAGGGTGTCCATATATTTTAGATTTATTATAAACAGAGAGATTCCCCAAAGAAAAATGAATACCGACATAAACAAACTCAGAGAACTAATCCGCTATCATGAGCGTAAATACTATATTGATGACCAACCCGAAATTTCTGATGCAGCCTTTGACGCACTCATGCGTCAACTTGAGGAACTTGAAAAAGCATCTCCAGAAGACATCCCGTCAGATTCCCCGACACAACGCGTTGGCGGTGGTGTCGCATTAGGTTCACGGATACCGCACCGCAGCCCGATGCTAAGTCTTGATAACACTTTTGGCAGAGACGAGTTGCTGGATTTCGGTGTGCGGGTCCGGAAATTGTTGGAAGACGAACCCGTTGAATATGTTACAGAGTTAAAGATAGATGGGTTAGGCGTTTCACTGCTCTATGAAGATGGCATGTTCGTTCGCGGTCTAACGCGCGGTGATGGCGAGTTCGGTGAGAATGTGTCCGGCAATTTGCGAACTATCCGAGCCATTCCGTTGCGTCTCACTTCCACAGCGGAAAACCCTGTCCCGCCTGTCCTTGAAGTGCGCGGTGAGGTTTTTATTCCGAAACATCTACTCGGTGATATTAATGTACAACGTGAGGCAGAGGGAGAATCCCCCTTTGCTAACCCGCGAAATGCAGCCGCTGGTTCCGTGCGAACATTGGATTCGTCTGTTACTGCTTCGCGTCCGTTAGATATTTTTATCTATTCACTCAATTATGTGGAAGGACTTGAATTTGCAACGCATACGGAGGCACTTGAGAAATTAAAAAGCTACGGATTCAAATGCAATCCACACACAGAACTCCACAACTCGCTTGAAGATGTTATCATATATTACAAGCAATGGGTAGAAAAACGTGAGGAGATACCTTATGAAGTTGATGGAATTGTCGTAAAGGTCAACGATATTTCACAACAGAAAGAACTCGGTGCAACCGCGAAAAGTCCTCGTTGGGCTACTTCCTACAAGTTTCCTGCGCATCAAGCAATGACGACTATTAAAGATATTGAGGTGCAGGTTGGACGCACAGGTGTGTTGACACCTGTCGCGATTTTAGAACCCGTAAAAGTTGCAGGCGCGACGATTACGCATGCCACGTTGCACAATGAGCAGGAAATTAGTAACAAAGATATTCGCATCGGAGATACGATTGTTCTTGAACGCGCAGGAGATGTTATCCCTAAAATTAACGATGTGTTGAAAGAGAAACGGAAAGGGAGTGAAGTCGCTTTCCAATTTCCCGATTTGTGCCCAACGTGTGATACACCTGTTCAACGTTCTGAGACTGAAGTAGCAGTGCGGTGTGTGAATGCGGGGTGTTCGGCGCAACTGAAACGCAGAATTGCACACTTTGCTTCGCGTAACGCCCTTGAAATTGAAGGACTTGGGCCCGCAACAGTAAATCAATTAGTGAATAATGAACTCGTTCGAGATGTAGCAGACCTTTACACGTTAAAGGTTGAAGAAGTCCGTAAATTGGAACGAATGGGCCCTGGACTGACGCATAACCTTTTCCATCAAATTGAGCATAGCAAAGATGCCCCCGCGGCGAAAGTCCTGGTCGGATTGAGTATCTTTCATGTCGGAGAGACCGTCGCAGAACTCTTAATTGATCACTTTTTATCTATAGAAGGTTTAAGTCAGGCTAATGCAGAGGCTATTGAAGCCATCCCAGGGATCGGTCCACAAATAGCAGAAAGCGTTTCCACCTTCTTTGCACAAAACCGCCCTTTGATTGAAAAATTAAAAGCAGCAGGATTGCGATGCTTTACGGAAGAAGTTGTCAAAGCACCGAAGATTTTAGAAGAGACTTTTTTCAGTGGCAAAACGTTTGTTGTTACGGGCAGCCTGACGGATATGACGCGTACAGAGGCATCAACACAGATTAAGGCACGCGGAGGAAAAGTTACATCAAGTGTGACAGGAAAGACGGATTATCTGATCGCAGGTGAAGGCGCGGGCTCCAAATATGATAAAGCGGTTGAATTAGACGTGCAGATTTTGACAGCAGAAGCGTTTTTTGAACATCTGAGGGAAAATTGATGGTATTAACCAAAGAAAAAATCACAGAGATTCTGTCGGAAAAATCGGAATATCTTGCCTCAGAATATGGCGTTAAGAAGATAGGTTTGTTTGGGTCTTATGCAAAAGGGACATCTATTAACCCAACAAGTGACGTTGATATCATCGTTGAATTTGACCGTCCCATAGGTTTCAAGTTCATGGAACTTGCGGACTATCTTGAAGAAATTCTTGGGAAACCGGTGGATCTGCTCACTGAAAACGCACTCCAAAATATTCGACACCCACATATTGCTCAGTCAATTAGAGAGAGTATCGTCTATGTCTAATAGAACAAATACAGAATTCCTGAGCGATATTCAAGAGGCCGTACGACGGATCAAAGTCTATACAAATGGAATGACATATGAAATATTTCTGACCGATACGAAAACCCAAGATGCCGTAATCCGTAATCTTGAAGTTATTGGCGAAGCAGTTAAAAATCTCTCTATGGAATTTCGTGATCGATATCCAAATGTCCCTTGGAAAAGTATGGCTGGAGTCAGAGATAGACTTATTCACCATTATTTTGGTGTAGACCTCGAAATTGTATGGAATATTGTTATTGCAGAATTGCCAGATGTAGCCTTGCAAGTTGCGGAAATTGTACGCAGTGAATCTGTATCGGATTAGTCTTCAAATTAAAGTTAAATTTGATCTAAAGAGACATGCTACCCGCATCGCGGTTTCGAGAAATCAACACGGTAGATGGAGAAAAGTTATCACCTGTTTTGTGCTCGGGATTCGCCGTGAATGTTCAAAAATCTTAAAGTTTGTCCTCTCCGAATTATCTCCATTTTTTCGAGATTCTTTCGGTTTGCACCAATAATTTAGCGGCACTTCACCCGTTAACTCACCAACGTTTGCCCTGTTAGTAAACTGGGACGCTAATGCCTTCGGATGAAGCGGTTGTCCGCTCACCAGGTAGCAATCCTTGTTCTCACGAAACGCATCGGAATATGCGAAGTAACGGATGACTCCTTCTTCCGAAAACACAATCGCACAGATAAATTTGGACAACCTTGTGTAATGAATACCTGTGCTCGTCAAAGACGTGCCGTACTGTGAAGCAAGCGCAGCAATCGCTGGTAATCCTACTTGTGCCTGTGAAGATGAATCCGCCGAAAAGATAGGGGTAGGCATTAGCAACTCAGCAGCAAATTGATTCGCTCGCTGTTCACTTTGTAGATATGCCTGTTTATTAGACTTTCCCTGTTCTGTGTCTTCACCCGGTTCTGCAATCATGAAATTCAATCGTTCATCCAGTGAACAAGAATCGACAGTATCGCGCTCTAACATATAGTGACCGATTTCATGTGCAATGGTGAAATTTCGCCGAGACTCTGAGCGGATACGCGCGTTGATAAGAATACCCCACGCGTCCCCAACTCGCATCAGGCAACCGTCACAAGTGCCGGGAAGTTCACGTTCCCAAATTACAATACCGAGTTTTGTCGCAATTTGTCTCGGATCAATCGGAAAGTTTTGGACTTTAAGGTCACGAAGGATGCCCCACGCTGCCGCAGCGGGGCTGCCCTTCGCATATCGCAACCGATTATTCAGCATCAGCGGAACCTTCACTTGGTGTATCTGTTTCCGCTTGTGTCTTGAGGAATTTATAGAATTCATAAAGCGTATCTTTATCTTTTTCCGTAAAATCCATCATTCCCCTGAACATTACATTGACCCTCGGATCAGCCAATAAGTCATCATAACCTCTATCTTTTTTACCAAGCAGATAATCTGTTGTCACCTTCAAGGCATCAGACAAGCTGGAAAGTGTATTAAAAGAGGGTTTTCGGGTTCCCGACTCAAATTGAGAAATAGCTGCAGGCGTCAAATTTGCTGCTTTTGCTAATTCAGTTTGCGTCATTTTTAGTTCACGCCGACGTTGTTTTATACGTGAGACAACTTCTTCACTCATAAGTAACTCCTTATCATTAGTTTAAAATAAAAAAGCATAATTTAGAAGATTCTGATACAAAATTTCTTTACAAGAAATGAATTCCAATAAGAACGTGAAATATAGTTTAACACAAAACTTAATTAAATGCAAACTTTTTTTGTCCTATTTTTTCAAAACGAAATTGAAGTGGCATTTTCTGTCTGATAAAGAGAAAATTAATTTGGCTTTTCTGTTAAAATATGATATACTTATATGGTATGTTTTACGTAAAATTTTATGAAAGGTTTAGATTAAATGGCGGAAAAAGAATCAAAACGTGTTGGAACGCTGAAAAGTTTTATAGAATGGGCAGAACAATTCAATGATGGGGAGTATGTATTCCGGGGTGTTTCAAACGAAGAATACCAGATCGAAGCTTCTACTTACCGTCGTCTGAAGGACAAAGACGGCAACTTCAAGAAGCAAGAAGATGGCACCCCTGAGAAACTCCTCGAAATCAATGAGGAAATCCTTGAAGATGCACGTCGTCAAGGACACGGCGGAGACATGGAGGATTTGGATTTACTTGCAGAACTTCAGCATCGCGGAGCAGCTACCTGTTTAATAGACTTTACAAAAAATCCTTTGGTCGCGCTCTGGATGGCCTGTCGAGAAGGTTCCCGTGGGTCCGAAAATGGCAAAATATATGCTGTGGATATCAGCTCTCAAATCACATTCCAGCCAGTTACCTCGAAATTGGCAGAAAAAGAAAATATTGATTATTTTTTTCTGCGCGATAAAAACAATAGGTACCAACTGTATCAGTGGCAGCCTAAATACCAAAACCAAAACAGCCGCATGCTCGCGCAGCAATCCATTTTCTTATTTGGCGGTGCTGAAATTGAATCGGCAGCGGAATGCTTAATCTTTAAAAACAGCAAGCAAGATATCCGAAATTCTTTGGAAAAGTTAGCGGGTATTACTGAAGGAATTCTATTTCCTGACTTTGATGGTTTCGCGAGTCAACGTGCCCAAAATAAAACATATATTGAGCCAGATCCGCAATATTACCTTCAGCGTGGTCTTGACGCGTACCGAGAAGGCAAGATTGATGAAGCGATTGACTATTACTCCAAAGGCATATTACTAAAACCTGGTGATCAACTTCTTAGTCATTTGTACTTAGCACGTGCTTTTGTTTATGACACTATGAGTAAGTACGACCTCGCTATAAAAGACTATGACGAGGTAATTCGCCTGGACCCTAATAATGTAGGAGTATATAATAACCGGGGTGCAGCGAAAGCTGAACTGGGCCAATATGAGGAAGCGATTGACGATTATAACGAGCTGATTCGTCTAATACCCGATTTTGGTATTGCTTACAATAATCGAGGTGTAGCGAAAGCTGAACTGGGCCAATATGAGGAAGCGATTGACAATTATGACGAAGCAATTCGACTAAACCCAGATTATGCAAACACTTATTACAATCGAGGCGTTGAAAAGTATGAACTGGGACGATATGAGGAAGCGATTGACGATTATAACGAGGCGATCCGGCTAAATCCAGATAATATGGATGTCTATAATAATCGAGGTGCCGCAAAATCCGCACTTGGGATGCATGAGGAAGCGATGAATGACTATGACGAGGCGATCCGGCTAAATCCAGATAATATGGATGCCTATAATAATCGAGGCAATGCCAATTCCGCGTTAGGGCGATATGAGGAAGCGATTGCCGATTATGACGAGGCAATTCGCCTGAAATCTGAAGATGCCAACCTTTATGAAAGGCGTGGTAATTCAAAGTCTAAACTGGAACGATATGGAGAGGCAATTTCTGATTTTGACGAAGCAGTCCGGCTAAACCCTCATGACGCCGCCACCTATCAGTTACGTGGCCTCGCAAGGTTTGAACTACGACAATATGATGAGACAATTGTCGATTGCAATGAAGTGATTCGTCTTAATCCTGATGATGTACCTGCTTATCTGTTGCGTGGTCTTGCAGAGTCTGAATTGGGCCAACTCAGCGAAGCTCAGCAAGATTTCCAAATGGCATTGCAATTAGCAGAACAGACTGAAAATGCGAATCTTATAATGGAAATCACAATACAACTTGATGAGCTTAAATCACGCAGCGGAGAATCGCAATGAACAAACACTATTTCGGCGATAACCTACAAATCCTACGAGAAATGGATGATGAACGCGTCCACCTGATATATCAGCTAAACTCCGTAAACTGACAGTTTGCTGGACAATATTTCACCTATAACGAACTGTTCTCTATTAAAAATGACGTTTGCATGTCTAAAATCTTATAGGTGGTACTTGGTTTTTAGAGATAAAACAACAGTAAATGAACACCATTACTATTTATCATTTGATTTACTCTCAATTTTTGTTTTCGAAGATAACTGATTTTTAAGCTCTTTGTTTTCCCCCTTTAGTTTTTTTATCTGTTTTTTAATACGTCTGTTTTCTTTTTTTAATCGATTTCTCTCATTGTCAGAAAACCATAAAGCCATGTCAATTCCTCCTGCTATAAATGTTACAATTGCGGCGGCAACTGGAATAAATAGTGATGTTAGTTCTATTATGTCATAAAAAGACCTGTTTTCTCTCCATAGAAAATGTGAACTACCATATAATAACGAAAGTAATGCCCCACTAAAAAACGTGATTCCAGTTCTATGTTCTTTCCAAATTGAGCGCAAAAATCTCATAACTTAATTACCGCTTTAGCACCGTTCACATGATTATACCGCTATTATTGTGAATATCAAGCATAATTTGTAAAAAAGATTGCAAAATAGTGCCAAATATAGTATCATCACAAACGCCCTCACTCGGCGTTAGGGTATTTGACACTGATTGAATTTGAACAAAACTTGTCTTAACTATAACTGAATTCTGGCCTAAAAAATCGATGGCACTTCATATAGTTTCCAAAGGATTGACTCTACATGAACAAACTTTACTTCGGCGATAACCTACAAATCCTAAGAGAAATGGATGACGAACGCGTCCACCTAATCTGCACCGACCCACCCTTCAACAGCGGACGCGACTATAATACATTTCTCAGTGATTCTCTGGCACAAAAGAAAGCATTTACGGATACCTGGACCTGGGACACCGCCGCACAAGACTCTCGTGCAGATATCGAATCACGCGCAATTTCCAGTGACACATACAAAGCATTGGATACTTGCCTCAAAGGATACGACATGGTGTTGCAAAACATAGTTACCGGTAACAAAGGTGCGATGCGGGCATACCTTGCATTCATGGGAGCGCGTCTTGCCGAAATGCACCGGATCCTTGCCAAAAATGGTAGTATCTATTTGCATTGTGACCCAACTGCAAGCCATTATCTTAAAGGCGTGATGGACGCAGTTTTTGGAGTAGACAATTTTAGGAGAGAAATAATTTGGAATTTGAATACATCTTCGGGTTACAAGAGTGCTGTAAACGGTTTTGTCCGAGGACATGATGTCATTCTCTATTATGTAAAAAATAAGGATTCCTTTGTATTCAACAAAATTTTTCAACCACATAAACCTGAATATATTAAACGATTCAGGAAAGTTGATGAACAAGGTAGACATTTTCGGGATGATAGACCAAATAAGGTTCGCCAATATCTTGACGAAACAAAAGGTGTTGCTTTAACAGATGTTTGGTCAGACATAATGTCTTTTCAACAAAATTCAACTTCTGTAGAACGTCTCGGTTATCCTACACAAAAGCCTCGTGTCCTTTACGAACGTATGATAAAAGCCTCCAGTAACGAAGGCGAAATCGTCCTTGATCCGTTCTGCGGGTGTGGCACAACGATTGACGCCGCACACACCCTCAACCGATATTGGATCGGGATTGACATAACAATCCTTGCATTGGACCCGATGCGGGAACGGATGGCAGACCGACACGGATTAAAACCATCTATTGACTACCAAATTGAAGGTTATCCGACAAACATGCAGGAAGTCCGAAAGTTGTTAAAAGAAGGGGACAAACGCAAATATCACGACTTCTCAAATTGGGCGGTAACACGACTTGGACTAAAACCGACAAAAGATGCGGGTGATGGAGGCCTTGATGGTGTTGGACACTTAACGTTATGGGACCCGCAACAGATGAAAGAATCGGATTCGCGTATCCTTGCCGAAGTCAAAGCCGGTAAACCTACAATGACACAAGTACGTGCCTTCTGTCATGTTATGGATCAGCACAAAGCAGAAGTCGGCATTTTTATCACTATTGAACCTGTCACTGCGAAAATGCGACAAGAGGCACAGAATATGGGCACTTTTGAACATAACAATAAAACCTACCCTCGCCTTCAATTCTGGCAAATAGATGATGCATATTTTCAGAATCCAGATATTATCAACACCCTCGTCCGATTACCAGAAGCGTGGCGTATCCGTCCAACCCAGAAGTCGGAACGCCATTTTGACAACCAGCAGATGCAATTGCTTCGCGGGTAATGGGTATTTTGATCTCACTTTTATGGTGGGTTTTAGAAGGACTTGGACACGCTGCACCAGCGAGGTTAGGAAACCTCGCCTACCAAGAGCCGAAAGCGTCCATTTATTTTTATAATTTACTCTAAATAGATTCATACCTTCCATTTTCCCCATCCTTCTTTGTTTTTATTTTTCTGATTTTATATTGAAAATAATTTGGAAATTTGATACACTAAAAGAAGTGAAACATAAAAATCGGGGAAATTACATGAGAATTAGATATTATATCGTTGTCCATTTATTCGTCTTTTTATGCTGCGTTTCGTTCGGTTATGCAGCAGAAGGTAAAAAAACGTTAGGGTTGTCTGAGTCTGCAATCCAAATACGAGATGCACTTTCTATCCGCAACATTCGAAAAGACCTTGCCCGGTTATCCAGTTTGGAAAGCCGTGTTACAGGTTATCCGCAAGCAGCAAATGGCAGTAAATATATTTTTGACCGTTTTGTTGAAATGGGATTGAAGAATGTTGAAAGCCGCGAATTTACTGTTACAGTTCCTATTGATTATGGCAATAGTGCCATTGATATTCTTTCCGATGATGGCACGGTGCAACGGACATTCTCGCTCAAACCGTTGTGGCCAAACCTTGTTAGGACCTCTCTCCTTGCTGATGGTGTTAAACATACCGTTGCATCTGGAGAAACCCTGGAGGAAATTGCGGAAAACTATGCTGTTTCTCTAACAGATATTACAGAAAACCCGCATAACCAATACTTACCTACACCTGTGGTGGAGGGAAACACAGTTTTTATTCCCACTGGTGGTCTCACCGGCCCTCTATTTTACGGGGATGATGCGCAGCTCGTAGATTTCAACGGAAGTAACGTCGGCGGTTTTTGGTATAAACTACAGGCAGGTGATACACTGGTATCCCTTGCGAGACGTTATCGTGTTACACAAGCCAGTATAACCGATGATGTTCTCAATGGACATCTCCAAAAAGCCTCCGATGGTATTGATAACAATGAAGATGGCATTGTAGATGAATATGGCGAAATTCCGTTGTTATCAGAAATTCTGGGGTGGGCAACAGACGGTATTGACAATAACGGTGATGGATGGACAGACGAAGTACCAGGCGATGCAACGGATGGAATAGATAACAATAAGGACGGGCAGATTGACGAAAATGGCGAATTCGTCGCTGCAAGCGAGTCCCATATTTTTATTCCGAAAGGTGCCATCGTTCTTACCGAATTTAACTCAGGCACCCGATGGATCAACGCTGCGATGCTCGGCGCATCTGCCGTTGTTTTTATAGAACCGGAAACAACAATTCGTGGTGAGGCAGAAAACAAATTTCTCACTGTGCCAGCAAATATCCCCCGATTTTGGGTCTCTAAAACAGATGCTGCGCAATTAAAAGATTTTCTCGCCAGCAGTGAAGAGGTCAATGTTCGCTTGCGTGGTAAAATGAAGTGGGAACGGCGCGTCGGTCAAAATATCCGCGGCTTTTTAGAGGGTGGTGATCCTGTGCTGCGCGATGAACTGGTCGTGCTCACGGCTTATTACGATTCTATGTCTGTCGTGCCAGCAATTGCTCCCGGTGCCGACCCAACGTGTGGGATTGCGGTACTCATGGAACTCGTCCGTTTGTTTGGACAACCGCAATACCGGCCTGGTCGTTCTGTGTTATTTGTTGCTGTTGATGCACATTTTCAAGGGTTAGCTGGGATGCGTGCATTCATGGAAGGTATTGGACAGGATATTGTTGGTACAGCAACCGATGCTCCTGGAACACCTACTCTACACGGATTAAGACGAGGATTGTCCAACGATATTATTGAGTTTGAAGAATTAGGACGTAAACTGTTGCTTTCTATTGATAGAAGTATTTTAGTCGATCTGGACGCGGATTTCTATTACGGTGTGCATGGTATAAAGGAAGACTTGGAATCGCTCGCTACAACATTAACAGGACTCTCAACAACCCGCTCCCATGTTGATTCACTGCGCGCAGCACAAAGAGATTTCTCAGAACGACAGAAAAAACAGGTGGATCGCAACCGGAAACGTGAGAAACAGGGATTCACAGAGGAAGAAAAATCAAGACTCAACGCCAACCTCGTCCGCTTCGAAAAGGAAGCACTCCAAACGACACACTTCCTCCGCCAGATCGTTAAACGGCTTGCCCAAATTCGAACATCCGCTTTAGATACAAGCAGGGTGGCTCAGCAAGAGCTCATTGAAACCCATGCGCTACCTATTGCCCGATTAGATACTTGGGCAGTGGATAAAATAATACGCGAACTCCAAGATGGTGTAATAGACGATCAATACGGCAAACATCCGAACACATCCTATCTGTTGCCAACGAAAAACGGGACTGATTACGAAGTTCCCACACCAGATGACCTGCCTCCAGAATTAGTTTCTGATATTGAGCGACTCAATCAAACACTCGCCAATTGGGAGATGAGTGATTCACGAAAATTTGCTTTGATGTGGACCCCTGAAAAGGTGCTTGATCGCCACTTAGATCTACCGACTCTCAAAGAGGCAAGGAAAGCGCGTAGGATTCTTGCAAGGACAACTGAAACTAAGGAAGCAGCCATATCAAGAGAGCGAGCATTGCTGCAAAAAATAAAGCAAAATCTCAAAGACAGTACGCTTGTTGAAAACCAAATTAAAAGTGCTATTGCGAAATTGAGCAGTGAAAAAGAACATAGTTTATCATCAGAGTTGCAAGGGCAGTATTTAACGGAAACTTCACAAGAACGGATAGATAGAATTAACGATCAACTTCGGCAACGTTTGACTGAAGCTGTTACAGGCGAAGGTGTGGACGGTTCGTCTGAAACTATCCTGATTGAGGATTTGGCACGAGATAAACAGGGCATCTTTGAAATTGCGCTGCGGAACGCGCGTTTAGAGGGAGTCCGGGTCCAACACCTGTTGGATTCCCATGAAAGTCTCACCCGTGAGTATTTAGATGAGGAACTGCTTATTTTGAACAGTTATCTCTCTAAGGAGGAAGTGGTCGAAGCAAAAGAGGTGCGCAAACGCATCGCTGCATATCTGGTTGAGGTTGAAATTCTACAGGCAGTCAAACAAAGCGCAGCTTCAGATGTAATTGCTCTTGAAAATCTCATTAAACAACTCCCCTCGCTTACAACAGATTTAGAAGCACAAACGAAAGTCCTACTTCGTGATAACATGCTCACTTTAAGAAATGCGCGATTCCGAAACATTCAGAGTCGGGTTGAGACGATGGCGCGCATAAGTGAAGTAGAATATGATCGCAAACTTGCACAGATTGAAGCTGCTGTCGCGCTACAAGACCTTTTCAATCGGTACTATACCTCTCTTTTCTGTAGTATTGATCTCTCCTCCCAATCTAATCAGTTCGGTGTATTTAACAAAGGATGGTTCTATGACCAGCAGCCGGAATTTGTGTTGCGGCGTGAATTTGCGAGTATCGGCAATAAACTGGCAGCTTATGCTGCGGATGCCGATTTTGGTGTCCGGGTAAGGAAGTTATGGCGGGCAACGGATGACCAGATTCGTCAAGCGGTAATGGCGCGTCAGTGGTCGGTGGCAAGTCAGATTTCGGACAAGGTTGACCTTGAAGGAAAGACGCTTGAGACCCTTCTGAGTGCACATTATGGCAAACTCACTGGCTTGGGCGGTGTTAGTCGCCTCATGAAGATGCAGTTTGAGCAGTGGCGAAACAGAGGTGAACCGTCCGAAGATATGCTCAAAGATATGGACTACATCCGCAAGGAGGTAGAGCGGTTTATCCGAAACGATGTGCGTAGCGCAAAGAAAAACCGAAAAAACAGTATCCGCATGCGTGAACAGTTAGACGCTATGCTCAGGCTACGGCACGAAGACCCCGACACATTCACAGAAGACGAGATAGAGGACATCAAAACATTAATATCAATTGTAGGATTGGGGGGTAGTACTAACTTTGTTAATGCTATTTCTGCAAGTGGCGGGAAAACTTGGAAAACCTATATTCCGGGGAAAATTGCGTTTGATAGCGAAGTCGCAACGCTTGTCGGCAAAACAGGTATTGCCTTTGCAACGATTGAAGACGCACGCGTACTGACTGACACACCGCTTGATACGATTGATCGTGTTGACTTGCGTGAAGATGGAAACCTACATCAGCAAGCAAAGACATTGGCATCTTTACTGATACAGGCACTACGAGACCCACAGATGCCCACTGCAGCACGTGTTGGAAACTTCTACTGTAACCTTTTCGGTGATGTCGTTGAATTTGATGCCCGTGAATCTGCACTACCAAGTAAACCTGTGCCATACCCGATTCTGACGCTCCGCCGTAAACATAAGACAATGATGGGGGTGCGTGGTGACCTCTTTGCGATGGGCGATAATAAAGGTAATTTTGAAGTTGTTGGGTTGGCGATGGAAGGAAGAGCGACCCGACGACTCGGTGGTGCACAAGAAGTTGAGGCATACATCCTTGACCCAGATTCAGGGGATATTGTTTACGCACCCGATTTAGGAAATTACGGTGCCAAACTGCTCCCAAATAAAGTACGGATCAACACACGGCGACGCGGATGCCGGGTTGTTACCTTCCCCTGTGTGTCTACGACTATTTATGACTTGGTTGATCAACGTTACCTCCGAACCTTACGCGAATTAGAGGTGTATGATGCGCTGTCTGATAGTCCGCCAGAAAAATTTGGGATGTCTAAACCGTGGCAACAGGAAGGCGTTTCTGCAGCTGAACCGATTGCGCTTGTCTATAGCGAACCCCAGAGTCGTATAAAAATCGGGATGGCGTACGGGCAAATTGGCAAACGTCTATTGCTCATTAAAGCCACCAAAAGTGGTATGAAAAACCCGACCCTTTATACAGGTGAAGGGTTCGTTGTGCGCGAAAACGGTAGCATCCGTCTTACCCCTTATGTTGTTGTGCGTGATATGTGGTGGCTTGATGAAAACCGATCTCGCCTTTACAAAAGATTCGGCATTTCAAGTGACCGCCTCGATAAATTACACCAATTTGCCAATGAGTATTTAACACGCGCGGAAACAGCACTGTTCCAAAACGACTACCAGCAGGCACTGAAATTAGCGCGCGCAGCGTGGGGATACGAATCACGCGCCTATCCGGACGTTAAAAGTACAGGCAACGATGTGGTTAACGGCATTATGTTCTACCTTGCGCTCTTGATGCCGTTCGCATACTTTATGGAACGGCTTATATTCGGATTCCCGAACATTCACAGGCAGATTTTAGCTACTTTTGGCATTTTCCTACTTGTCTTTTACTTCTTAAGCCAAGTACATCCTGCATTCCAGATAACGACAACACCTATAATCATCTTAATTGCGTTCATTGTGCTTGCATTGACAGTGATTGTCATTAGCATTATTGTTAGGAAATTCGAGGAGCAACTTGAAAAGATTCGTCAACAAGGCAATAAGGTGTATAAAGCTGATGTAGGTAGGTTAAGCGCAAGTGCTGCAGCATTTAGCCTCGGTATTTCCAATATGCGTAAACGGAAAGGACGTACTATCCTTACGTGCGCAACGTTGGTTATCCTCACGTTTACTGTCATTTCGTTTACATCGGTGCGGACATTTATGCGTCCGAACCGAACCAGTTTGCCACAGGTTACACCGCGTTACACAGGCTTGCTTATTCGCGATCAGTATTGGCGTCCGCTTGAAGAACCTGTCCTTAACTCAATTCTAAATGATATGCAGAAGACGCAAATTACTGTAGACGATTTAGAACGGCTTTTGGAACAGAAAAACCAACTCCTGGCAAAGCAAGGGCAAACACCGTTGGATATCCCAGCAGCAATAGCAGGATTACAGGAAAACGGATTTATCACAGTTGTTGACGAGGAACCGGTCCTTGTGGTTCAAAATGTTGTAGCACCACGTTCTTGGTATCAGTCTTCTGGGACGGGTGATCAGTCTTTTGTTCAATTGACACGGAGTTCAAACACTCAGGATCCCGCACCGCCGACACACCCGCTCACAGGTGAGGCACTCCGTTTCGCCGCAAATATGCTTGTCGGCATGAGTGAATCAGAACCCGCAGTCACAGGTATTGATCGGTACCTGCAATATGGAAAATGGTTTAACCGCGCCGATGCCGACAGTTGGCCAACTGAGTGGCCCTACGCAATCGTGCTTCCAAAGGGTATGGCGGATCTCCTGAAAATCACAGAGAGTGATATGGGGAAAGCTACAATCTCCGTTTACGGTGCTGATTTTACCGTCGTCGGTGTTTTGGGAATAGGCTTCAAGGATTTGACGGATAACGATGGCGAAGAGATGACACCTGTCGACTATCAATTGATGCAACAGCAGCAGAGCCGTGGTGGCACAGGTGATGAAACGCTTGAAGGCGAACTACAAAAATATCTCCATCTCACACCAGATAGCATTGCCGTTTTGCCTTACGAAGTTGTCATGAACCAAGGTGGAACGCTGAGAAGCGTTGCAGTCAACATGGAACCTAAAGAGGAGGATCCAAAACTATTAGGTGCTATTGATAAACTTGATCTCATCATGGCACCGCTGATGAATCGCATTGCGCTTGACTTCTTTGTCGGGCGTGACAAAGATACCTACCTTTATAGCAGTATCGGTATGACAAGTTTTAGCGGGATGGGTAACCTGTTCGTGCCGATTCTGATTGCTGCGTTAATCGTTTTGAATACAATGCTTGGGGCAGTTTATGAACGCGTGCGCGAAATCAGCATCTATAGTTCTGTCGGACTTGCACCTATTCATATAGCGTTCCTCTTCCTTGCCGAAGCGTGCGTATATGCGATTGTCGGGGCTGTTTTAGGGTATTTGATGGGACAAGTGATAGCGACAACGTTGGTGAATTTCGGTTGGCTTGCGGGGTTAACGCTCAACTATTCCTCAATGTCTACAGTCGTAGCAACCGTTGTCGTAATGATTGTGGTGCTACTCAGTACACTTTATCCTGCTATAAAAGCGGCGCGTATGGCAGTGCCAGATATTGAACGGAAATGGAAGTTGCCTGAACCTGAAGGCGATGTGTGGCATTTCAATCTACCTTTTACCGTCTTAGCAGAAGAAGCACTCGGTTTGAACGTCTTTATGCGTGATTATTTTGATGCACATGCCGATGAATCTGCCAGCGATTTCTATACAGACAATGTCACTTTCAGCACACAACCTGAGGAGGATTCTTACGAGATCGGGATGATGGTCTGGTTAGCACCGTATGATTTAGGGGTCAGTCAATCTATTCAGTTTATCACCTCGCCTGTTGGTGGAGAAGAGGAAGATTTATACAAAATTACGTTAGATGTGAACCGCGAAAGTGGTGAGATAGCGTCTTGGAAACGGGTTAATCGGCGTTTTCTCAATTTGTTGCGGAAGCAGCTGCTTATATGGCGAACCTTCAGCGTTGATGTCCGCTCAGAATTCCATGAACGTGGTAGAACTGAAAGCACTGATACGCAGGAAGGTACTGCACAATTGGATCCCGTCGTGGCACCGGCAGATTAAGTAAATCAGAACCTGACTGAACAAGGGAATTGTATATGGAAAAATTAGCAAGCGTTATTATTATCATTGGCACTGCCTTCTGGTTCTTCAGTGTTCTGTTCTTAGGGGGACGCTGGCAATGGCAGATGTTCGCAGCACTCATCCTGATTATCGGCATATTCATCGCTCATTTTTGGGAAGAACTCAGCGAAGGAAAAGATAAAAATACACCGAAAGATGATAATTGAATGACTGTCAATTATCGGAGTATTTAGCACGTAATAAATCCAAATCAACGCTGAATGCGCGTATGGTATTCAGCGGGGTTAGAAACCCCTCGGACAAGAGTGTTGTAAAAAAGGAGAAAATATAATTTGGCGAGAGAGAGAATCTCACAAGCAGATGAATGGCAAACGTGGGCGCAACGCTACGACATAGAAGGTGGTATCCGAACCTTTGAATCCGGATTGACAGGCAAAGTGTTTTTTGGCGCACTCTTTGTTGGGTTGCTCATGATGCCTGGTTCCATCTATCTGAGCTATGTATCTGGCCAATCCGGTGCAGCGGCTGCTCCCTGGGTTGCAGTTATTCTGTTCACTGAATTAGCCAGACGTTCCTTCACCACGGCACGCCGTCAAGAACTCTATATGCTGTTGAGCCTCACAGGCGCAGCGGTCGGCAGCGGTATGCAGTATCGGAGTTTTATCTGGTATTCATATTTTCAACAAACACCGCAAGCCGATTCTTATGAAATTGCAGACAAAATCCCTGCATGGGTTGTACCCGCAGGTGATTCCTTAGCCATTGCGGAGCGAAGTCTGCTACACCCCGACTGGTTGTTGCCTATAGGTGTCTACCTTGTAGGGAAGTTACTTGGCACATTACGGTTCGTCAGTGGGCAGTATATTCTCTTTAGACTTACTGCTGACCTTGAACGATTGCCCTATCCCATGGCACCGATTACTGCACAAGGGGCAACTGCGTTAGCAGAGACAACCGGTAAACAGGAAACATGGCGATGGCAAGTATTTTCTATCGGGTCTATGGCGGGCTTAATATGGGGATTCATCTACATCGGTGTTCCTGCGCTTACTGGCGTGATGATGAGTCAACCGATACAAATACTGAAGATACCGTGGATAGACTTTACACAAAGCATTGAAGGATTCGCGCCGACAGGCGTCTTTGCACTCCGAACAGACTTCGGACAGATGCTCTTCGGCTTTGTTTTGCCGTTCCCAGTGGTGATGTCGGAGTTTGTCACCGCGATGTTATCGCAGTTTGTTCTCAATCCGCATATTCTCTATAGAAACGAGATATTACATCAGTGGCACCCTGGACTTGATGTGCGTGCAACTGGACTTTACAACGATCTCGATTTCTGGCGGAGTTACGGGATAGGTAAAACGTTTAGCCTTGGTCTTGTTGGTATGGCAGCCTCTGTTCCAATGCTTTTCAAACTTCGCAGTTCTAAGAAAGAGGCGGGACAACGTGGTTCGCTTGCTACACCACCGAACCGTGGTGACTTCCCATTATGGCTTATGGGGATACTATGGCTTATCGGTATGGGTGGATTTGTCTGGCTCATCCATTGGATGGTGCCGAATTTCCCACTGAGTTTCCTACTTGGGTTCGCATTCTTATATACGCCAATAAATTCCTATATCACCGCACGGACTTTCGGGGTCCTTGGGCGTGATCTGTTTGAAATACCTTATTTGCATGAGATTACCTTTATTCTCAGTCGGTACGAGGAAATTGATATCTGGTTTGCCCCACTACCTGACGAAGATTACGGAGCAGGTACACAAGGGTGGCGCGTGCTTGAACTGACGGGAACAACTTTCACATCAAATCTTGCCGCTACACTACTTATTATGCCTATCCTGATTATCAGTGGAATTGTGGTGCAACACTTTATCTGGCAAATAGCACCAATACCGAGCGCACAATATCCGTATGTTCAGATGATGTGGCCGATTAACGCAACAAACGAATGTCTCATGATAACATCACTGCGCGATGGGAATAGTGAGATAATACAAGCCATTCGAGGTGATTATGTTGCTGCAGGGTTTACTTCCAGCCTTGCCATCTACGGGCTGCTTTGGGTGTTTAAATACCCCTCTATGTGGTTTTACGGTATTGTCGGTGGAATTGGTGCTGATCCGGGTAGCATGGTTGCGCGGTTGCTCGGTGCTATCATCGGTAGATTCTATATGATTAAGCGGTTCGGTTTAAAGCGATGGTTTATGTTTAATCCGGTATTGGCAGCTGGATTTGCATGCGGCGTTGGATTGATAGGAATGGGTACTGTTGCAATTGCCCTTGTCTCTAAAGCTGTTATTGTTAAACCGTTTTAGGTAAAGTTATTTCGTGGTGGAAAAGAGATATGGACTGGACTCTTTTCGGTTGGGCGGGCATTCAGTTAGAGATTCCGACAACTTGGGAAATTAGTGGTATCAGTGGCGATGAGAAGAATGGTTACCTTCGGTTAGATGATGCTGAGATGCCTCGATTAGAACTCAAATGGGCAAAAACACGAAAAAAGAAGCCTGACCTACACAAAACACTTGACGAATACTTTAAGTTAGTCCGTAAAAATTACAAACGCGGTGGCAATGTCTCATTTCGTAGGAATGTTGACCTTATCAAAGATGAGGATTTCTTAAAGGGACACACTGTTCTTGGGTTTAGCTGGAAAGGGGGTATTCGCGCAAACGGCCTGATTGTGCATAGCCCTGATACGAAACGGATTACCATTGTCCAGGTGATGGGACGACTGAAAGAAAACTGGCGACCTACGGTACGCCGTATTTTCCAATCCTTTTCAGACCAGGGAGACCTGCAGCACACAATCTGGAGTGCGTACGGCCTTAGACTTGCCGTTCCGAAAAACTACAAGTTAGAAAAGCAGAAGCTGCTTAGCGGATATCTGTTGTTCACATTTGCCAGAGGAAAAAGGCGTAAACTTAGCGTTGAACGCTACGGTCCTGCGGAGGTGTTGTTAAACGAATTTTCAGCAGAACCGAATCAATTGGAAACATGGTTTCGGGCAAGGTATGCAAAAGCGATTCGCGGCTACGGGTTTGAAGTAACACTGCATGAAGAACATGGAGATGAACGCATAAATTTTGTCGGACAACAAACCCGACTTTATGATAATGTGCCAGTTTCACCTTTGTTGGTACTTGATAAACTCAGAAAACGGGTAAAACTTACGTTTTTTGTCCGACATTGCCATCGGACCAACCGTATCTATGTAGTGCAATCAATTGGGCGCCACGAAACCTCCGAAAAACTTGCCCAAGAGGTTGCAGAGAGTATTCACAGTCATTAAATTTGGATTGATGAGTACGAAGATTTGATTGCACCATAGGTGTCAACTTAGTGGATAGTCCAACCTAAAGTTGTGAGTTATGTCAGTAGGAGCGATCTCCGAATCGCGACCTATACCTATAAATTTAGAGTAGACACACAATTAGCGGGCTATACACCTATCGCCTCTCTGAGGCTTTTGCAAATCCCATATTAGCACCTGCTGAATCATGCAGAATACCAAAAGCGTATTCTGCCGAGCGCATTCATAGCGTTGATTTCGGTGCAGCAGATATATAGAATTTATCAGTCTACATTTGAAATGGAGGTAGAAACCATGACTGAGTCAATTATTGAACAGAACAAAAGACAAGCTCTAACGCAAGCAAAACGGGATGCGGTCATCATACTGTTGGAATTCCGATTCCAGGATATTTCAGAAGAAATTTCTAAGAAAATATCTTCTATCCGCAGTATCTCAAGTCTTGATGCTCTCTTTGAGAAAGCGGCGACTGTTCAGACACTTGACGAAATTGATTGGCAAAACTATAATGACTAATACCAAATTAATTTAAGAATCGTTCGAACGCTACCATAAGAGATATGCTCAACAAAGTACTATACGCCCTTAAATTAAAAAAACGACCAGATGTCGATAGAAGTAAAGTCCTCAAAGCATTCCCGTTACGCAATCAGCTGATAACGTGGGAATTAGACGACAAAGGTGAGGCGTCACTCGTCATTCCGCAGAAAGATAAATTCTGGGTGAGAGTTACGAGTAAGCTCTTTATGCTACCTGATAAACGGGTTGTTGTGCTGGACAGCATCGGTGCGTATGTATGGCAGATGTGTGATGGGAAGCACACCATTTCACAGATTATCAAGGCACTTCAGAAAAAACATCAGTTGACTCGAAAAGAAGCAGAAACTTCGCTTTTTACTTTTGTCCAGCAACTCGGAAAACGGAATTTCATCCAATTTGCTATTCCGAATGAAGCAGAAGCACAAAAACCTGCACAACAAAAACGTTTCGGATTTTTGGCAAAGCGATGAATGATTTTTATAATTTGCTTAACAAATTCAGGTTTTTGGTTAAGAAATCGTGACCAGGAGGCCACTTAGCAAAGCCCGTTAAATGCCACAGGGCAGGAAGCGTTGATTTGAACAAACTAACTAATCAATCCCGCGCAGATTACACATAAAGAGGGTAACACAATGACTAACAAACACGACTTTACTATTGAACAAATCAAGATTTTACCAATAAATATTACAGCGAAAGATGAAGAAGGTATTAGAAAAACAATATCTAAACTCGCGCGTGGACATAAAAAAGGTGAGACTGAGATAGAGGTATTCAAAATATTCGCCACGAAGTTGGAACAGGCGTTTGGAGCACAAATGTCTACGTTTAGTCCCCCTTCAGAAGATTACAAGCATTGGAGAATACATCTTCCGAAAGATGGTAATTTTGATGCCACGCCCTCAAGGTTCTCCGTGTCATTTTATATCAAACGCGTTGAAAATCTGAGTAGGTTTAGTTATAGTACACTATAGGAGAAAACAGATATGCAAGCAGAAATAGGCGGCGTACAACCAAATCTCGCTGAAACGCCAGAAAGATTCGAGCGCCTTATTCCTAAAGAGAATACTGTCCGAGTTAGAAACCTCATAAAACGGTATGAGATGGGGACAACAACTGTAGATGCGCTACGCGGTGTCAATTTCCAAATCCAACGCGGTGAATATATCTCTATTATGGGCCCCTCTGGATCCGGAAAATCTACGCTCTTTAATATGATTGGTGGATTAGACAAACCTACCGAAGGCAGAGTCTATATTGACGAAGTAGATATTGCACAACTTGACGCTTACGAGTTGGCGTGGTTGCGTTGCCGGAAAATCGGTTATATTTTTCAATCGTTCAATCTTATTCCTGTTATGACGGCACTTGAAAACGTTTCACTTCCGATGATTTTTGCTGGCATGAGTGCCGATGAAAGCAGAGAAAAAGGCGTTGATCTACTCTCTCTTGTAGGATTGGGCGACCGCGTTCAACATAAACCGCTTGAACTCTCTGGTGGGCAACAGCAGCGTGTCGCAATTGCTCGTTCGCTTGCTAACGACCCCGCCATCGTGTTAGCAGATGAACCGACAGGTAACTTGGATACCAAAACGGGGCTTGAAATCATAGATTTGCTGCGCAGCCTCAATGATGAAAACGGCGTAACCATTATTACCGCTACCCACGACCACAAGATGCTTGATGTCTCAGACCGAATTTTCCACATGGTAGATGGTAAAGTTGACAAAATAGAGTCGCGCGATGAAATTGACTTACACGTCGGAAAATTAGACGGTCAGGAAGTCGGATAAACTTCTCAATGTCAATCTACAAACGCTTAGGTATCCGTACAGTTATCAACGGCAATGCAACTTTGACACGGCTCGGTGGCTCCATTATGCCATCTGAAGTCATTGACGCAATGGCGGAAGCTTCAAAGCATTTTGTAGATATCATAGAACTTCAAAAACGCGTCGGCGAAGAATTAGCGAAACTCACCCATAACGAAGCAGCCTACGTCTCCAATGGTGCTGCAGCTGCTTTAACGCTTAGCACCGCAGCCTGTATCACCGGACTGGATGCTACTAAACGTGCCAAATTACCCCGTCTTGACAACTCCATGAAAAGCGAAGTCATCGTGCATCGCCACGGCAGAGTAGGATACGATTTTGCTGTGCGGCAGGTCGGTGTCACATTTGTGGAGATAGGAGACGAAAACGGCACAACACCTGACGAACTTGAAAATGCTATCACCGATAAGACCGCTGCAATCTTTTACTTTGCAAACCCCAGCAGAGAACATTTATGGGTGCCGTATCAAAAAGGTATTGAAATTGCTAAAAAGCACGGTATTCCCTTAATTGTTGATGCCGCGGCACAGTTGCCTCCACCAGAAAACCTATGGCGTTTCACAGAGATGGGGGCAGACTTGGCGATGTTTAGCGGTGGAAAAGGGTTGTGTGGTCCACAAAGTAGTGGACTGATTGTCGGCAAAAAATCGTTAATTGATGCTATTGCATTTAATGGACCACCGCATCCCTTCATCGGGAGAGGTATGAAGGTCGGCAAAGAGGAGATGGTAGGATTACTGGCAGCGGTGGAGTGGTACCTGAATCAAGACCACGATGAATTAATGCAATCCTATGAAGACCAAGTTACCTATTACACAGATGTGTTTAAGGACATCCAAGGTGTTAGTGTACATCGCAGCTTTCCATCTGAAGCGGGGCAACCGATGCCACGCACCGAAATCCGATTTGACGCAGAACAACTCGGTAGGACGCGCGATGAAATTCTCCATCAACTACAAACAGGTGAACCTGCGATAGATATTGCTGGCGCAGGTGCGAACGGTGTCCTCATAAACGGACAGACCTTAATGCCGGGAGAAGTAGAAATTATTGCAAAAAGATTAAAGGAGATTCTACTTGAGTTGTAGCGCGAGGTCTCCGTGCCTCAGCGACATATATTTTACTGAAGCATATCATGAAAAATGAGGAACATATATGAAACTTAACAACGGTATAAGTCTAACATGGCTCGGACATGCCACTTTTAAAATTGATGTAGACGGTAAAACCTTCTTAATTGATCCATGGGTTGATAGCAACCCTGTTTGCCCCGATACACTTAAAACCTTTGACGCCCTTGACGTTATGTTCATCACGCATGGACATCGGGATCACATAGAAGATGCTGTCCCAATTGCCAAAAAACATGCTCCCACAGTGGTGGCTATGATTGAAATAGCGAAATGGTTGGATAATCAGGGTGTTGACAACACAATAGGCATGAATAAAGGTGGCACGGTTACAGTCGGCGGCGTGAAAGCCACAATGGTCACGGCAAATCATAGCAGCAGCGTTACAGAGGAAGACGGGACTACAGTCTATTTGGGCGAACCTGCTGGTTTCGTGCTTGAATTCGCAAACGGCTATAAAATATATCACGCTGGGGATACAAATGTGTTCGGGGATATGCAAATTATCGGTGAGATTTACCAACCTGACTTAGCACTACTTCCTATCGGTGACCATTTCACGATGGGACCGCGTGAAGCTGCTTATGCCACACAGTTGCTCAATGTGCCATCGATTTTACCCATGCACTACGGTACTTTTCCACTTTTGACGGGAACGGTTGAAGAGTTTCGTCAATTGACAGCATCTCAGGATGTCGAAATTGTTGAATTAGGGGTTGGGGAGACGTTAGACTAAATTTGTCTTGTAGGAGCGATCTCCGAATCGCGACACATTCTATTGTTCAGAAATGTTAGATTAAGGTATCTTGATAGGGACCTTGAAGCCCAAAGGCATAAGTAGTTTTTAACAGCTCTTGCGGGTTGCCAGTATCGTAACGTGTACCTGCTACGCGGTAACCGTACATACCTTCCTGCCGGACCATTTCAGCCATGGCATCGCGCAATTGAATCTCACCGTGCGTCAGAATCTTGTTGCGGTAGTTATAATCCAATATATCAAACAGAAGCGGTGTGAGCAGATCAATCCCAAAATGGCATAGATATCTATGCGTTTCCTGTGCATCCCATATACCTTCAACGCGCATGTGTTCTCGCGCATAGTCTACTGTGGGTTTTTCCGCAATTCGTGCTAATTTGAAAATGTCTGGATTGTCAGGAGTGGGACTCCCTTGCACAATGCCGTTCACAGAGAGTTCATTTTCATCACATACATCAAGGCTTGTCACAGATTTTCCAACTTCTGCATAGACATCTACCAACTGTTTTGCACAAGAGCCATCTATCTCTGAAATATAGAGGTGGTCTCCGAGCAGGATCATGACAGGTTCGCCTGCAGCAAAATCCTTTGCACAATAGATGGCATGTCCAAATCCTTGCGGTTCTGCCTGAATTGCAAATTGCAGCCGTTCTCCGATTTCAGTCAATCTGTCCGCTTGTGCCGCCAATTCCGGCTTTTCACGAATAGCGTCTGGAACGACACCAGAAAAATAGTCGGTAATCGGCTCAACCTGGTGCGGTTGTGCAACGAGACACACCTCTTCCACACCAGCCGTTAATGCTTCCTCAATTATCAACTGAATGATCGGTTTTGCGAGACCATCCTGAACGATAATTGGAAAGAGCGCTTTTGGTACGGCTTTCGTTGCGGGGAAGAGGCGTGTTCCGTATCCAGCGATCGGAATAACCGCCTTTTTAATTCGTTGCATAAGGTTTTTAGTTTCTTTGACGCTTGAGTGTTCCCCAAGTGGTGGAGAGTTTATCAACAGGTTCAACGGGTAACGTATCGGATTTCGCCTCAAAGTTCTGCATGACCTCATCTTCAGTCAGAACGCGGTCATAGATGCGGACGTTGTCAACCATGCCATTAAGGAATCTACCGTCGTGTTCACTCCCAATGCGGCGTTCATCCATGTTTTCAGGCTGGGGACCGGCAGGGCCTTCTGCCTTCAATTCTCCATCTACATAGAGCTTAAGTTCATTTTTTTCAGGATTAGTGGTGTAAATAATGTGATACCATGTCTCTGCCTGAGCGTTGAAGCGAATCTTAGAACCACCGTTTTTGTCAACCTGAATTTGGTTTTCCTGAAACTTGAAATGGACTTTGCCTGCTGTCCACTGCCACGTAGAAACAATGCCCTGAATGCCGCCAAACTGAGTTTGAAGCGCGTAACATTCAACTGAAGCAAAATCAAACATGCCCATAGCGGGAATCTCAACGTAATTGTTTGCTGCTGCTTTAAATTCATAAGCGTCTCCTACGGGACCGTCAACAAAGTCAAGTTTACCAATAAGCTTCGCGTGGTTATCGTTGCCGGAGGTATCCATGACAACTTCACCTTTGACATCAGACTTATTGAGCGTATACATCGCTACAAGTCCATCTGTTACAAATTCTTTTGCTGCATCAGCTGTGTTAACATACCACATAGCGGTAAGTAATAGGCTGAGGATACAAATCACTTTTATAGCCTTGATAAGCATTCTAAATTCTCCTTTAGTTTCGGCATCCGAAGTAGCATATCTGTTTGTCTGTCGGATGCCATCCTGTTATAAATTAAACGTAGTCTAACATATACGATTAAATTCGTCAAGTGATTTACGTTGCTTTTCTGTGATAATAAGGCAGTTAATTTGATCTGTAAATTAGATATGCTTCACTGATAATGCTACTTCACTTTTTCACTTTACAGATAATAAAAAATGCGATGTCCACCTTGTATTGAGAGACATCGCACTTTCAATGCTATAGGAGGGATCTCCGATTCCCGACGACAAACGCGTTGCGATTCGGAAATCGCTCCTACAAATGAAATAAAATATTAGAGATGGTATTGCTTTAAAATACTCTCCTATCTTGATGATTTCAGTTTACCCCATGTGGTAGTAATTTTTCCAGCAGCATCAACTGCAAAAGCACCTTCAATGCCA
The DNA here is from genome assembly GCA_022825825.1 of Candidatus Poribacteria bacterium. Taxonomy (GTDB): domain Bacteria; phylum Poribacteria; class WGA-4E; order WGA-4E; family WGA-3G; genus MSPOR6. The sequence continues at coordinate 116,669 of JAJDWA010000058.1, read as the reverse complement.
TTGCCAAGTGACTTAACTTCATCCTCGGAGAGTGGTACATTAAAGATAACAATTTCATCAATGATACCGCCCCAATGACACCTGCCCTTAGGTTCATTACAACCCGCATCTGCCCCAATGTAAACCGCTTCAAAAGAATCCCAAGGTTGTCCTACTGCATCTCCACTGCCCTGTAGTTCACCGTTAACATAGATATGGATTTTCGTTCCATCCCATACACCAACAAGATGTACCCATTCATTTTCGGGGAGTGGCTCTCCGAGTGCTTCAAATTTTTCGGGGGCACTCCTCGTCCGAAAATGAAACGAAGCTCGGTTAATTCTCCCACCGACATTTTCATGTGCCCCGGTTCCAAGTAAAAATTGTGACCAACTTGAACATCCTTTCCCTTTCCATATCACACATTTTCCGTTAGGTGGTACAGTTGACAAAACCCATGCATGGATCGAGAAGCCTTTAGAGTCCTTAAAATTCAAGGCTGCCAAAGTAGCAGGTTCACCTTCTTTCCCAATACGGACATAGTTTTGTGCTTCTACACCACTAAATTCTATTCCACCACCAAATTTGGCATTTGTCCATTTAACATCCCCAACAAACACACCATCACTGCCGTTTCCAGAAAGGTCCTTTACGGTTTCACCTTTCCCTTCTTCAAATGTCCACATACCTTGAATCGTATCTGCAGCAAATTTTGCTTCACCTGTCTCTATCATCGCTAAACTGAGCACGATAACAGCAAGTGTAGTGAGCATGTAATTCAAATAACGTTTTGTCAAAAACATGTTTCCTCCTGTAAGTCGCTTTTGATTGCAACTTTCATTTTTTTAAGTTGCTACTTTTAATCTAAAGATAAAGATCACGATTTTTGAGAGTGTTGCTTAATATATCAGAAAACAATTTGTTAATCAACACTCTCCAGGGTTATTTATAGTAAAACCTATGAATAATGGGACACTTCTGTACCGCAAACTTTTAGTTTGCGAACTAATATGGACAAACTAAAAGTTTGTGCTACAACCTCTATTGCAGGGTATATTCCAAAATAGGTTTATCAAAGTGTTCCAATAATTTCAAAGTTCACTATAGTTTAATCATTATCAGTTGATGAGTGTTACTAAAAATTTATAGTGTAGGTTGGATAGAGCGAAGCGAAATCCATAGCTATCATTTTAAGGAAATAATCTGTTTTTTGTCGTTACGCGTTGTGTTGTCTAAATCACGCATGACGCGGATTATTGACTTGGCATACCAGTTCCTTTTTGTTCTGATGAAGGTATCCGTGTATATAACACTTCATCAGAAAACATAATTCACAGAATACCACACGAGTATTCTGCGTTGATTTGGCGTCATCCGATAAATCCACTATCCAGAAGATAATCGGAGTTACAAATTCTTCCTACAAGAGAGGGCACACTTCTTACAAGCGGTTGCTTAATCATGACGCAGCGCTTCTGTAGGCGTGAGACTTGCAGCCTTGTTTGCCGGATAGATTCCAAAAAATACGCCGATGAACGCGGAAACACAAAAAGCAATCACTGCTGCCTGAACAGATACAACGGCAGGCCACGTTGCATCTTTTATCATGAATTTTGAGATAACCCAGCCTGAACCTGTAGCAAGGGCACTACCGATAAAAATACCTATAAGTCCACCACATACACTTAAAACGATCGCTTCAATCAGAAATTGTATTAGGATGTCGGTGCGTCTTGCTCCGATGGACTTACGTAAACCGATTTCTCGGGTTCTTTCTGTTACGGAAACTAACATAATATTCATAACACCAATACCACCAACAAATAGCGCAATACTGGCAACAGCACCAAGAAGTACTTGGACAATCCGACTGACATTTCCTACCTGCTTTATAACCTCCTTAGCGGTAAAAAAATCAAAGTATTTTTCATCGCCGTGTTGTTGTCTGAAGGCAACTTTGATTTCCGCGACAGCTTGCTCAACTTTTTCATAACTTTCTGCTTGTGCAAACAGCATTATCCAGCCTTTTCGTTTGCCAACAAAATGGGTGCCCATTGTAGAGAGCGGCATAATCACCCGATTATCCCACCCCTCGCTTGCCATCTTATTTCCTTTCGCCTCCATGACTCCTACGACAGTGAAACGTTTCCTGGCTATTCTCAACTCCCGTCCAATCGGATCCTGCATCTCAAAAAAGTCTTTATGCACCTCAGAACCGATCACGCAGATAGGGTCGCCGCGTTCCATGTCGTACTCGGTAAAAAACCGACCCATTTCAACGTACCAGTTATTGACATCCTGAAAATAAGGGGTAACACCATGCACTTGGAGTGATTGATTGACGTGCCGGTATGATACACGGTGCACCATACCGGATTGTGCGGCAGCGGTTTTAAGAGAGGGACAATTTTCAAGAATGAAGGCGAGGTCTTGATACTCAATATATTCTGGATGCTTATTTTCGGTGTATGAACCGTCCGCTTTACGTATGTGTTCCTTCCGAAAGCAGACGATCATGCCTGCACCACCAACCCGCTCTAATTCTATTAAAATCAGGTGTTCGGCACCACCACCAACGGAGACAACTGCAACAACAGCCGCAATGCCAATAATAATTCCCAACGTTGTAAGCACCGAACGTAACTTGTTACGTCTGAGCGCTGCTAAGCCAACACTGACGCCTTGTGTAATCTGCATAGTTTCAAATTCGCGTAAAAGATTATTGCTACTCAGGTTTCATGGATTCCCCGTGTAGCAAAAATGCTCGGATGTCATATCTACCAGGTCGTTCAACCGGTAAATCCCCGTTTTCAATCATTAAATCGAGCGGATTAGCATGTGTTCGCAGCGGTAATTGTACTACTTCATGCATACGCGCCGATTCATAGATTGCCATGATAATTTCAATGGCAGCACGACCATGTTTCGCTTCCCCGCGGTGTTCCGGTCCACCATCAAGCCATTCAACTAATTCCTGTGCTTGTGCTACGTGCTGGTTTATCCCATCGGATGGACGTTCTTCCCACTCTGCAGATTTATTGTTGAGAAGTCTAACGCGTCCTTCTGTCACATCTGCAATGCCGTCTGTGCCGTAGACAATCCCACCTTGATAGTTAGGTCTACCAATCTCTTGAAGTAACATGCCGATGCATCCATTTGAAAAACCGACAATTCCTGCACTTCGGTCTTCAATCTGAATATCCCGTTCGTAACGCTCAGTTTTGCGTTCAACATTTCCGATGACCCATTGTGGAGCGGGGTCACTTAGCACATATCGCATCATATCAAAGAGGTGAGAACAGTCATTCAAGAGTCCTTGCCCACCGTGGCAGATAATTTGTCGTGGTTCACCAATAGCGCCTTCAGCGATGAGGTTGCGTGCATCTGTCCATGCAGAATTAAACCGACGTTGATGACCGATCACAACCTTGACACCGTTTCGGTTCGCAGCGATTAACATCTCATCACACTCACCGAGGCTAACGCCCATCGGTTTTTCGCAAAGAACAGCTTTGGGACTTCGGGCACACGCTGCAATTGTCATCGGTGCGTGAAGTTTGTGCCACGTAGCAATACTGACAATATCAAGGTTTTCGTTATCCAGCATCTCACGCGCATCCAAATGACAGTTTTCTTTAGCCACATTGTATGTGTTTGCGAACTTGTCGAGAGCAGCTTGGACGGGATCAGCAAGCGCAACAATTTCCGTTTGTTCAACACCCTCATAACCGCGAGCATGGGCATTGGCAATTCCACCACATCCAATAATTCCAACCCGATATTTTGATGCCATTTTCTTCTCCATAAGGATAGGCACGCTAAGCAGCGCGCCTATTGGATTATTACTATAGTAGATTTTAGAATGACTTTGACACCCAGCACCAGCGAGGTTAGGAAACCTCGCTTACCGGGAACAAAGCGTCTATTTATTTCTATAATTCACCGTAAATTGAAACTACTGATTCGCTTGGACGATTTCTGCGTGTGTTTTACCGAGATAGGAGGCTACCTGAACGAGGTCAAGGATATTCACCTCACCATCCATGTTTACATCGCCGGAAAGCCCTTCACCAGATTTTCCGATTTGGTTTGCGACTAACACTAAATCCTGGATATTCACCGTACCATCGCCATTGATATCCCCTGGTATTGGTTTTATCGTAGTTTTGGTAGTGATTTGAGCAGTTTTTGTGCTATCACCTTGCGAAGTCGCTGTAACTTTGATTTCGTATTCACCCGGTTTTGTGAAGAAATCACCTGCTGCAGTAAATACCACTTCAGTAGATGCCCCGGCGGCAAGCACAACCTCTAACTGTGCCATTGGCACTTGATCGTCAGATTCACGGAACGATCCGAGGACGCTACCTTCAATCCCAACTTCAGCTGAAGAACCAAGCACTATCGTATCATCTGTATTGCCGGTGTTTGTAATAGTGAGTGTATAACTCACACCAGCAAGGATGTCTATCGTAGCACCTTCGAGCTCGCCTTTTCCTTTTAACATTACACCGTAGACAGGTTCTATCGTAGTTTTGGTAGTGATTTGAGCAGTTTTTGTGCTATCGCCTTGCGAAGTCACTGTAACTTTGATTTCATATTCACCCGGTTTTGTGAAGAAATCACCTGCTGCAGTAAATATAACCTCAGCGGAAGCACCGGCGGCAAGCACAATCTCTAACTGTGCCATCGGCACTTGATCGTCAGATTCACGGAACGATCCGAGGACGCTACCTTCAATCCCAACTTCAGCTGAAGAAGCAAGCACTATCGTATCATCTGTATTGCCAGTGTTTGTAATAGTGAGTGTATAACTCACACCAGCAAGCGGATCCGTGGTTGCACCTTCGAGCTCGCCCTTCCCTTGTAACATTACACCGTAAACAGGAGCTGTAGTAGTTGTTAATGTGATTTCAGCGGTTTTTGTGTTATCACCTTGTGAAGTAGCAATAACTTGGACTTCGTAATCCCCCGCGGTCTCGAGTGCATCAGTGGAAAAAGTCAATGTCGCTTCAGCGGAAGCACCCGATACGATCGATAAAGATGTCTGACTCAAGGTAGCAGCAGCATCTGACGTAGCTAAATCTACAACGTCATCAGTGTTGCCAGTGTTTGTAACAGTGAGCGTATAACTCACACCTTCCTCTTCTGCATCTCTTACACCAACTAATGTAATACTATAAACCGACAGAATAGTTGTGGTTGTTGATACCTCAGCAGTTTTTGTGTTATCACCTTGCGATGTGGCAGTAACTTTGACTTCGTAATTCCCTGCGGTCGCAAGCGCACCATCGGAAATAGTCAATGTTATGTTGGTTGAAACACCTGAAGCAAGCGGGACAGATGACTCACTTAACGTGGCTGCAGTATCACCCGATGTTGCTAAATTGATTGTATCATCAGTGTTGCCATTATTTGTAACATTGAGCGTATAGCTGATACCTCCGCTCGCGTCTGCTGTTTCAGTCGTCAAATTGCCTACACCTGCCAGCGTAACATCGTAAACAGGAAGAATAGTTGTCGTTGCCGTAATTTCAGCAGTTTTTGTGCTATCTCCTTGCGAAGTTGCTTTGACTTTCACAGCATAATCACCCGCGTTTGCGAGAGCATTACCGGAAATAGTCAATGTTACATTGGTCGAGACACCTGATGCAAGCGGGACAGAGGCGTTACTTAATATAGCAGTGACATCGCCTGAAGTTACTAAATTGATTGTGTCATCTGTGTTGCCAGTGTTTGTGACTGTGAACGTGTAACTGACACCTTCACTTGCATCTGCTGTTTCGGTTGTCAAATCGTCTACACCTACCAGCGTAACATCGTAAACCGGCAGAATAGTTGTCGTTGTCGTAATTTGAGCAGTTTTTGTGCTATCCGCTTGTGAAGTTGCTGTAACTTTGATTTTATATTCGCCCGATCTTGTAAGGAGATCACCCATTGCAGTAAATATAACCTCAGCGGAAGCCCCGGCGGCAAGCACAATCTCTAACTGCCCCATTGGCACTTGATCGTCAGATTCACGGAACGATCCAAGAACGATCCCTCCAATCCCAACCTCTGCCGAAGAACCAAGCACTATCGTATCTTCTGTATTACCAGTGTTTGTGACTTGTAGGGCATAACTGACACCCACGTTCGCAATTTTAGTTTGCTTTGTTAGGTTGTCACCCATCAACGTAACACCATAAACTGGTAGAATAGCGGTTGTAGTTGTAACCTCAGCAGTTTCTGAATTATTGCCTTGCGATGTGGCAGTAACTTTCACTTCGTAATTCCCTGCGTTTGCGAGAGCATCAGCGGAAATAGTCAATGTCACTTCAGTAGAAGCCCCCGAAGTGAGTGATATAGAGGTCTGACTCAAGGTAGCAGCTGTACCCGATGTTGCTAAATTGATTGTATCATCAGTGTTGCCATTATTTGTAACATTGAGCGTATAGCTGACACCCGCACTCGCATCTGCTGTTTCGGTAGTCAAATCTCCTGCACCTGCCAGCGTAACGTCGTAAACGGGAAGAATAGTAGTTGTAGTTGTGATTTCAGCAGTTTTTGTCCTATCCCTTTGCGAAGTTGCTTTGACTTTCACTTCATAGTCACCCGCCTTAGCGAGGGCGGTACCAAAAATCCTTAATGTCACTATGCGTGAAACACCTTGGTTAAGGGATATGGAAGTCGGACTTACTGTAGCAGTGGCATCCCCTGACGTTGTTAAACGAATCGTATCATTTGTGTTCCCACTGTTTGTTACGCGGAGCGTATAACTGACACCCGCGCTTGCATCCGTTGTTTCCTTTGTTAAGTTGCCTACACCTACCAAAGTAACCCTATAAACCGGCAGAATAGTTGTCGTTGTTGTAATCTCAGCGGTTTTAGTGGTATCGCCTCGTGAGGTTGCCATAACTTTAACTGCGTAATCACCTGCAGTTGTTAACGCATTCCCAGGAATGGTTAAAGTTACATTTGTTGAAGCACCTGCAGCAAGTGAGACAGATGTTCGGCTTAATGTCGCACTTGCACTGCCTGATGATGACAAACGAATCACATCGTTTGTATTACCGGTATTTGTTACTCGAACTGTATATCTGACACCCGCACTCGCATCTGCTGTTCTCTTAGTCAATGCACCGACACCTGTCAACGTAACACCGTAAATTAAGGGAACGTCTGATGTTGCTTTTTCGGTATAGATATAGTCGCGCGAGGTGCCAAAATCACCATTAGCGGCGTTTCCGGCTGCATAGAACGTAATAGGGCCTACATCGGCATTTGGGGCTGTCCATTTAAATGTCCAACTGTTCGTATCTTTTTTGCCTTGAGCAGTTCCAACCGATGTATGTTGAATGTACTGTTTACTTTTTGTTACTGATAATTGTGTATTTGCATCCACAGTGGCAAAAGTGCCGGCGCGTGCTCCATTGCTATTCAACGCTGTCATTTCAAATCCCCACCGGCTTTGTCCGGCACGCGATAAATTGACGATAATATCGTACACTTCACCCGGCGAATAGTTTTCAGGCACTGTCAACATCAATGAACCATCCTCGTCGTTCAGCGAATTACCGGCGTGGCACTGTGTACAGTTGCCTTCACCAGGGGCTCCGGTTAGTTCATCTGGTGGATCAAAAGAAAAAGCAAGGACACTACTGCTGCTTGCAACGAGGATAAGCAAAAGTATTACCGAAATAGACAATGTGTTTTTTAGGTAAACCATAGGATATCTCCTTCACAAATACGCGAAAAAACGCCCCGCCGCCGACGCTAATCAGCGTTGATTCGCAGTCGGATAAACCGGCAGTCGGGGCGTTTTTGTTATTGCGTTTTTTCGCTGCTAAACCTACTTGAGGATGACCATTTTACGGGTAGCAGAGAAATTTTCTGTTTGGAAGGAGTAGAAATAGATACCACTCGCAACAGGTTCACCCGTATTATTTTTACCATCCCAATAGGCTGCATTTGAGGTTGTCGTGTACGAACCAACCGCCTTGTGTCCTAAATCCAGCGTCCGCACCAAACTACCAGAGGCACCATATATCTGAATCGTTACGTTGGAATCACGGCTCAGTTGATAAGGTATCCAAGTTTCAGGGTTGAATGGGTTGGGGAAGTTTTGTCCCAGAATCGTTTCCGTAGGACGCACATCACCAACACGCATCTGGACACTTAGATATGCATTGTTAATATCTGAAGTTTGAATTGTGCGTTGGAACGGACCTGACACAACGGTGCCATTTTCGTCAAGAAGTGCAATCTCAACTTTATCGCCAGCCTCAACGACGTTCTTACGATTCAGATCTGCCCAAACAGCAGTGGCACGTCCATTGTCAGTAGTAACTTTCTGGGTAGCGATAGTGCCTGTACGGAGGTTTTTGGCAACCATTGTATAAGAAGCACTTGTTACCTTGTCCTGCAAGTTGCTTGTAACAACAAACGCCCAAACACCTTTAGAAGCGGAAAGTTTTGGGGCAGCAGCAGCTTTTTCCATCGGCATTTCAGCAGGTTCGCTGGACCATGCATTACCACTGAATGTTACCGTTCCACCTACGGGTGTATTAACAATATACCCTTTCCCACCTTCAATAGCGAAACCATCGTCATCTTCAGCAACGACATAACCGACAAAACTCTGTGTAGCTGCATCTAACTTGATGACAACTGTTGAACCGACCATTCCGGCAAGTGATTTTGCGGTGTAAGGTTCGGTTGGCATCAACGGAATAGAGATCAGGTTTAATCCCGCTTGAAGCATTATATCATAAGTGGGTAGAGGTGGTGGAGGTACTGGTTCCGGCTCTGGTACATAAGGTTCAATGGTCAGCATTGCTGTCGGCTCTGTCCAAGCAAACGTTTCGCCGACCTGTCCAACACCAAGGATGCCGGGGTGCGGTGTGATTACGCCACCTTCTGTGGGAACACGCGCATTGCTCATCGGCGGATCCATCTCAGCATCTAAACCAAGTGGTCCGATAATGTCGGACGCACGTTCAGTGTTTTGTTCACTTCCTGCGTCGTAAGCCATCAGGTTGAGGGTTGTTGATACAGGCATGCCAGCCTCATCAAAGAGTGCTACATCAGCAACCCCGATAAATGCATCATTTGTTGAGACCAACATTGTCGCGAGAGAGAGTGAAGAATTAATCGCATCTGCTGTCAGCTTAACTGTGACAGAATTAACTGTGTCAGGAGCAATGGGTAAAACAGGATCTTCAACCAAAGCAACGTTTGCCCCTGCAGCGGCTGCGAGTGTAGCGAGTCCTGAGGTATCTCCCCCTTCAGCGAGTGCAACAAGTGCAGCACTGGCAGGTTGACCAACTTCGTAGACTTTGACGCCAGCAGCATGTGTTGCAAAGATTGGTGGTGAAAAGATTTGTCCACCCATTCCCGGTTCACCTGTGGTGAGGTTGGTCAGGGTGATCTTGAACATTTGAGGATCAGGAACAACAGGTGTTGGTTCGGGATCTGGTGTCGGCTCAGGATCTGGAGTCGGTGTTGGTTCGGGATCTGGAGTCGGTTCGGGATCCGGTGTGGCGGGAACAGTAATCGATCCATTTGCGGTTGTGGCTTCCAACGGATTACCACCAGCACCAGAGATGGTGACGTCTGACAAAGTGATAGCGGATGCTTTTACTTCAACAACTTCAAACGTGACTGTGGCAAGCGTGCCATCCCCATCCTGAGCAGCACCAAGCGTAATGAATTGGATACTACTATCAGAGGCAAGCCCAGTAGGTGATATGCCCGGGAATGCTGCTAAATAATCCGCGTTATAAACACTGGAAATATATTTGAGCGCAGTCGGATCAAAATTTAAGGTTGCTTGGTAACCAGCAACACCTGCGGCACCAGATATATTAATATTCACGGTGAGTTGTTCCCCGACTGCTGGGGAGTCTATTGTAGCGGGATCAACCGAAACGGTGGCTGCACCATAACTCATCGCTGTCCATCCAAAACACATTACAACAGCTAATAGGGAAAACAGAATTTTCCTATTGAAAAGCTGATTTTTCATAAAATACTCCTTACTAATTTCATTTATATTGTGACGTTTTCTCTACCTTTCGGTACAGGTTTAACTTTCGTTTGAGGGAAGATTTTACCGGAATATAGGGAAATCCTTCATATCGGTATCCTGCTGTTAGATGTACGGGGTCGAATCGCTCAAACGTGATTTCAACTTATAAAAATTATTAAAGAAAAGTTTATACTAATATCAATAACGTTGTCAAGTATTAAAACGTTTTCAAGTTAAATGCAGATATATTAGGATTATTTTCGGCAAGAAACATCCTAAATCTTTTGCTAATTCTATTATACTACAAATCTTACAAGTTAAGCAAATTAAAAAAGCAGTTTATTGGGATACACGCGGGGCAAGTTCATTCCAAACGTCACCTAATTCTGAAACGGCTTTGTAAACAGGGTAGAGTGCTTCCCACATTGCTTTTCGAGCAGCGGTAGCAGCGTGTTCATCACCTTCGGCAACAGCAGTTTTGAGTTGATGCCCCATTTCCTCTTGAACCGATGCACACGTTTGTGTCAGTTCTGCAAGTAGCTGCGCTGCGTGTATTTGTTGGGTAACCAGTTCCGAAACGGATACCTGCATATCAGGCTCCACATCATAAGCACGGGATGGAGCGAAATTGTGTGGCAACCTTTCACCATCTTCTGTTCGTGGGGTATGTGTCGGGTGGATATGCGGTGTGACGGACAGATACATCGTCATCGGTTCATCTCCGAGTACACGCACTTTGTGTGGTTGATCAACTAAAGCAACACACATTTGTCCAGGTCCCAACTCCTCCGTTTCACCGTCAATTTCAAATTCAACACGTCCTTCTAAAATCAAAAAGATTTCATGTCCAAGGTCATGGCTATGCAGCTGGGCACTCTGTCCGGGTTCCATCCTTAAGAAACGTGAGCGAATCTGCGGCGTTACCAGAACGTTTCGGACATCTGTGCGGTAATCGTAAACAGGAAATCCCATTGCGTTCTCCAAATTTGCTTTTAATCTTAAGTGTCTCATTTTTCCACAAAAATGTCAAGATAAAAATAGACACTACCAGGGGCATTCAATTGTCGCCTTATTACCCGTTTTTATAGTAACAATACCTTCGCCAAAAAATAGTTGAATAAATAGGGCAAATGTCCTAAAATTATAACATAACGTGAGTTTGATAAATTCCGTAGACTTTCTAAGCCCGATTTAGTACCCCAAGGTAGGCGCGTTTTAGAACGCGCCTACCTTGGGCTGAAGAGTATCTAACGGCGCGTTTAGAAAACGCGCCTACCAGGGTGTGGCACTGCTAAATTGACGCATAAGGGTTTCGCTGCGCTCTACCTAACTACTTATACTCAATAATTATCAAACTCACGTTAATAACATAACCTTAACTTAACATGAGTTTAATAAAAGAATTTAACTTTCATAGGACAGACGCAGTCCCCCTTGATAAGGAGGGTTAGGGGGGTAAAAGTCGCTATTTTAGTGATTTATCTCCCCACACGCTATCGGTATGGGGTCCGCCCCCTAAATCATCCCCCTTATCAAGGGGACTTTAAGAGGAATGCGTCTGTCCTGCGACCAAATTCTATTTGTTCAATCAACAAGGCAATGACAAACACCTGCTTATAATTTGTGTCATTGCTGAATAAAGAAAAGGAGTCCAAAATGTTTAACAAAATGTTGTTCATTACTTTTACTGTTATAGCAACTCTTTTTATGTGTGCAAATATGGCAAAAACTCAAGTGGTTACTAAAGGTTTGATTAGCTATTGGACCTTTGATAAGGCTAATATAGATGGTGATACTGTTAAAGACGTTTTTAGTGAAAATGATGGGACCATGAAGGGCAACCCCAAAGTAGTTGAAGGTAAGGTTGGTCAGGCTTTGGAGTTTGATGGTGATGATTATGTAGATTTCGGAGCTCCCGATAGTTTGAATATAGATCCGCCACTTACAGTTTCGATGTACATAAATAACAAGGACGAGACAGCCAGTTTTATATGGCAGGGTGGTGCAAATACTGGATCGACGAAAAACTATATTTACGTTCGAAATGACGGTGGCATGAACGTTGGTCAATGGCCTCCTGGCGGTGGAGATCTGAATTCTCCTGGGGGGATTCTTGAAACGCGGGGTGAGTGGTATTACATCACTGCTGTTTTTGATGACCAATATCTTCTTTATGTTGATGGTTCTTTAGAGGGCGAACTCAAATCAGAAGTTTATTCAGGTCCGAACCCTTCAGCTTGGTTACTTGGAACGAGGTTATTTCCTGCTAATGCTGTTTATTACTTTATAGGCCTCGTTGACGAACTTGCCGTTTATGATCGAGCGCTAAGCGAAGACGAAATCAATCAGAACGTGAATGCAGGAGGATGGGCTGTCGTAAGTCCTGACAAGAAGTTAGCTCTCACTTGGGGAGATCTAAAAGCTTTAAGATAACCAAACCTCAACTTAGCTTTCACATAATCACGAAGCGAAAGTCTGAATTAGTCATTGGGTCTGGGAATGAACCCTTGCCACATCCTCCAGACTCAATGTGCTTCTGGTCTTCGGTAGTTTGTCCGGCAGCGCGTGCTGCACGCGTTAAAGATACCTATTCCTACAAACCGTTAAAGATGCGACGGGTCAACGCATTTTAGTAACCTGCTTTCAATGTCTGACGTGTTAAGTATACGATAAAACTTAGAGTAATGCTTGTTGAATATAAACAGCACAATATTAAGGATTGTATAGCCTTGAAAACCATAAGTTTAGCAAGAACTTCAGTTTTATTGAAATTACGTTAATACTTCAGGAGAATTATAAATGTGGAAATACCGATGGTTAGTTACCATCTTTCTAATTGGTTGGACGGTTTTCTATGTGAGTTGCACGAAAGTACAGAATAAGCCTATACCAGCTGTGTCTGATGTATCGGAGGCAGAACCGATGGATGTCCTGATCTATACAGGAAGTGCCTCGTGGATAACATTGGAAAATGCAAGAGTTGAAGCAAGCATAACAAAAAGCCTTTTGGAATCGAATGGAATTCGTGTAGCAATGACAGAAAGCGAAGAAACTCTTAGGAGTTGGATGTCTGAGACAACTGCAAATGGTGCTGTGAATGTCTGCATCCTTTACGGGATTTTACCAACATCAATCTATGCCCCAGGGAATACCGAACCTGACGGGTCAATCGCCGAAAACTGGATTGAAACAACGGATGGTGATACGATTTTGAATCAAGCAGATTATTTAGGTTATTACAGTTCAGACGAAACCCCCAATTATAAGGCGCCTTTGCAAAACCTCATGGACCTTCCCAATATTGATATTAATGTGGAGCATTTTGAGAACCTTCAAATGCTTGCCACTGAAAACGGTAGAACATTAACCCCAAGTTTAGTCGATTTTGAATCGGACAGACCGTTCCCTTTGGAACAACTCGGTTCCGAATGGTCCGCTGAAAAAATATTTGCAAGTGATACCGGGGATGTTCAGGCGACATTGGCAGACCCCATAATTCTTCGAGATGGAGATCGAGGTAGACTCGCAATGGTCCATCAAACACATCATGGGGATAATCCGAAAGGGGCAGTTGCGGCGGAGATTATCATAAACTATCTTTTAGCTGAATAGGCTAAGCATAATACCATCCAAATGACTTATCTGACAGAATAAACTGTGCCTTTCAATGCGATTCTGATTCTATCCATGCTCCAAGCATGCCAAAATATCGTATAGATTCGATATTGAATAGTCTGGTTGTGCGTCCGCTATTTTCGGGATTGATATATCTGATTTTCGATCTATCAAAATGCTTGTCATGCCTGCCCGATTAGCACCAACGATGTCATTTTGAATGGAATCTCCCACAAGCATTGCCTCTTTCAGCAAAACGTTAGCACGTTCACAAGCCACTTTGAAGATTTCAAAATTCGGTTTTCTGACACCGATTTCACCGGAAATTGTCAACGACTGAATCCGTTCGGTGAGTCCCAGGTATCTCACTTTAGAAAGTTGGCTGTCAGTGTGTGCATCGTGTGCACCGTTTGTAATAATACCAACATGATAGGCGTGTAGTTCCTCAAGGACTGCAGCATCTTCGTAAAGACATAAACTCGTAAGGTAACGCGTACTGAGAAAGTCGTTGAGTTCTACTGTAATTTTGCCTGACGACAAATTGAGTTTTTTGAATAAATGTGGGAAACGTGTGTCTCTCACTTCTGCCATAGAGCATCTCCCTGCGTCAAGTTGCTGAAAGAGTTGCTGATGAACTTTTGCCCATGCTTTTGTAAGAGTCTCCTCTGAAACATCTGGTTCATGCTTACGAAAAAGCTGAAATGTTTCTCTAACAGCGATATTCCACGCTGTATCGGAGTCACAGAGTGTGTTATCAAGGTCAAAGAACACTGCCTTAATCATATTTGCTCACCTTAATAAATTCGGAGTTTTTTTCTAAATAACGGCACAAGAGTGAAAAACCTCCGATGTTTGAGACGTAGCGTATCGTGTTAAAACGTGCCATCATAAAAATTTGCTACTGACTGTATTGCATAGTATAATTTCATACAGATAGTATAATTAAGGAGAAATTATCAGTGCAAAAATACCAATGGTTAGTTATCATCGCTCTAATTGGTTGGACGATTTCCTTTGCCAGTTGCAATAAAATGCATAAAATGGAGGGCCCTGTCGTATCGAATGCAGAATCGGTAGAAGTAGTAGAGCAGGAATCATCAGACGCTATATCAGTTGAACCTATACACGGTTCAGTAGATGTTTTGATTTATATAGGCAAAACCTTGTGGATAAGCTCGGAAAATGCAGAAAATGAAGCAGAAATGACAAAATTTCTCTTAGAATCAGAGAATATTCAAGTAGAGATAACAAAAAGTAAGGAATCTGTCAGAGATTGGATGCTGCAAACAACTGCAAACGGTGCCGTGAATGTCTGTATCCTTTACGGTATTTTACCTTCCACGATCTATCCGTCAGGAAATGCTCAACCCGATGGTTCTGTTGCCGAAAATTGGATTGAAACAACCGATGGCGATACAATTTTGAATCATGCGGATTATTTTGGGTATAACAGTTCAGAAGGTAAAGCCAACGAACGTGGTGCTATGCAAAACCTAATGGACCTCCCTGAAATTGAGATTAACGTATATGAACACAACGTAGATATGTTTGTTACAGTAGAAGGTAGTAGATTAGCCCCAAGTATGGTCCATTTTAAATCTGACAGACCTTTTCCTTTGGATCAGCTTGAAGATGAATGGTTTGCTGAAAAGATTCTTGCGACCGATACTGGGAATACTCAGGCAACCTTGGCAGACCCCGTTATTGTACGAGATGGTGATCGTGGCAGATTAGCGATTGTTTTTCATACCCTGTATAAAAATGATCCGAAAGCCGAAGTTGCTGCACAGATAATCAACTATCTCTTAACGCAATAGGATCAAGCAGATTGCCTAAACAAGAATAGACTATTGAACCATCTCAACGACAATGCCGTAGTCTTTCGCTTCTGCTTCTACCAGTACGGCTGATGCAGCGACTGCATCCTGCACTGCCACTCCCACCGATTTGAAAAATGTGATTTCATCGTCTGACTGTCTCCCAAGTTTATCACCATTGACGATTTCACCGATTTCAGCGTCAATTTGAGCATTCGGAATAATCAGGTCTCCCGCCTCCTCTAAACAAGCTTCCCGTGAATCTACCACAATTCGGTTTGCGCGTCTTATTGCCGTTGTATCAACTTCCCGTTTTTCTGGAACGAATGTACCAACCGCTGTAATGTGTGTTCCTGGTTGTAAGTCGTTTCCGTCAAAAAGCGGAGTTCCCGATGTCGTCGCGCAAATAATAATATCCGCATCCGATACTACCTCTTGTGGTGTAGATGCAAGCTTGACTTCTGGTGCGTCTGTCCACTCCGAAATCTCAGCGGCGAGTTGTTGTACCGAAGCGTGTGTCCGACTGATGAGATTGACGTGCGTGATGTCTCTGACTGCCATGACCGCCTGCAACTGTGCCCGCGCCTGTACACCTGCGCCGAACAATCCAACTTTTTTAGCGTCCTTCCGAGCAAGTAAGTCTGCTGCTACACCGCCACCTGCCCCAGTTCTGATAGCAGTAAGACTGGCACCGTCCATAAATGCTTTTGGCGATCCTGTATCTGGGTCAAGTACTAAAACTGTTGCTGTGATACGAGGTAGATTGAGATTTGGATTATCGTCATAAACGGAGACAACCTTGATGCCGAATTCACTCCGTTCAGGGAGATAGGCAGGCATGATGAGCGTAACGCCTTTGTCTGTGGAGATATGTTGCCTTGGTGGTGCAACTGCCTTGCCTGCTGAAAGTTGACTGTAGGCGTGCCGCATCGCATCAATTGCTTTGGGCATGGGTAAGGCTGCGCGGACATCCGCGGCAGAGAGTATCCTTATGCTCATAAGATCATTCCACTTTCACAACCACTTCGCCTAACACATTCATATCGGGTATAATGCCTAAGCCGGGTTGCGTTGCGGCTGCCATTCTACCATTGACTCGCTGCGGGGCACCTTGTGCTGTACTGACGGTGACGTAACTATTAAAATCGGTTGCAGTGAAAAGGAATTCTGTCGGTGTACTGTGTGCAAGATGGGCAATCGCTGCGGTTGTAATATCGCCTCCCCAACTATCTTCAATCGTCATCGCAACGCCAAGTTCAACACAGAGGTCTCGCGCAAGTTTCGCTTTGGTTAGTCCACCGAACTTGCTGATCTTTATATTGACAACATCCATCGCCCGGTCTGCATGACCACGTAACAATGCATGAATACTATCAATTGTCTCATCAAGAACAAAGGGGTGATCTGTCCGTTCACGAATGGCAAGACATTCTTCGTAAGAGAGACAGGGTTGTTCAATGTAGACATCTACATCGCGCACGCCTCGGACAACGCGAGCGGCTTGGTGCATCAACCAACCTGTATTTGCATCCGCAATAAGCACATCTCCCGATTCCATCAATTCGGAGACCGCATGAATACGTTCAATATCGGTGTTTGGATCGCCGCCTACTTTCAACTGAAATTTGCGATACCCCTCCGCACGATAGGTAGCAACCTTCGCTGCCATCTTATCAGGTGATTGTTGGGAAATCGCACGGTAAAGCATAAAATCCTCACCATATCTGCCTCCAAGTAGAGTACAAACAGATTGATTTGAAACATGGCCGAGAATATCCCAACACGCAATGTCAATTCCAGATTTTATGTATGGATGTCCCTTGAGCGCGATATCCATAAGTTGATTGAGCGGAAGGAGTTGTGTTGGGTCTTCACCGATGAGGTGCGGTGCAAGTTCTGCAATGCCAGTGCGCGTACCTTCAGCATAAGCGGGGAGGTAGAAAGGTCCCAGCGGACACACCTCACCGTAGCCGGTAATGCCTTCATCCGTTTCAACAGCAACGATAGTACTATCAAAAACGGATACTGATTTCCCGCCTGACCAGTTATAACTGCCTTCATGTAGCGGAAGGTCAACTTGATAAGCTTTTATACTACGAATTTTCACATAAACTCCAAACGTGAAACAGATAAGGGTTTCAACTCCAATAGAACTTCTATACTATCATCCGATTATAAATTCTGGAGAATGATTTACTAACGATAATGGTATCCGCCACCAGACTTGCCAACTCATAGAGGGATGCAACGTAAAAATCACACCTTGAGGATTGATTTGTTTCCAAGTGGATTTGCTTAATCTTTCCCATCGGGAAGGATCGAGTTGACGAAGATAGACTCCTTCAACATATACTATTTGGTAAATATGGTGTCTTCCTTTATCGTCATCTACTTTGCGATAAGGTATAGATAAAAAATTTGCCCTATCCTCATTTAGATATTCTGTCATATCCTCAAAGTTCCCTTCAAATCGCCCTAACCGATGTCCTGATAACACAAGGTGCGGTTTCTTTTCATCACCAGATTTTATCTGTTTAATCTCGCCAGATTTGATTTGTAACGGATAGACTACACCATTCACTCGAACCCGGATATCTGCTTGATCATCGTGTCCGCCTTCCTGCCAAGTGGCGTGATGACCTGCTGTGCTATCTGATTGAATGGATTTAAATACAAGTTCTTCTAATTCCCAACCTGAACAACGTCCACCATCAAATAAGTCATGATATTTTTTCAAATATTGTCGTAATGTCTGTTCCATTCTTGCTGTTAATCGGTACATTTTTATTCCATACTTTTCGCTGCGTGTTCAAAGAGTTTAAGTGTTATCTGATCTTTACGTTCATATTCCAGCCACTTCATTGCAAAATCCGCGAATTCGGGATTCATCTCTATGCCCAAATATTCAACTCCCAATGCTTGCGCTACCACACATTCTGAACCGGAACCAGCAAACGGAACAAGCACCTTACCATCTTTTCCATTGATACGGGATTGGATGAGTCGTCTCGTTAATTCCATCGGTTTTTGAGTCGGATGCTTCAATATATCGTGTTCGCGATGTTCGGATAGATCCGCGGGAGGATAAATTTGAGAGCCGCACGTTCTACAGACGAACCATCTTTCAGCACGCCCTGCGCCGCCTGCTAAAGCCGGAATTTTGATGACATCTCGCGGCAAAGCTCCATTTTTATGTGCATTATAAATAGTCATTTTGCCGGGTGAACCGTAGCGTGAAGGCGTGTCTTTTCTTTCTTTTCCTGCAGCATTCTTTAAGAAGTTCTCGGTATAAGGTTCTCTGATTTGGTCTATCTCCAAATTGGTGCGCGGCATATTCGGTTTCCACAGACACAATATTGTTTCGTGGGACCTTTGCCAAAATTTTAATGACGGAACAGTCTTGTTAGTATAATGCCATACCAACCAACGTTGCTCGTGGATAGGAAAACGAACAGATATTCGTGCAATAATTTCTGGGAAACCATACAGATAAAGTAAGCCGTCATCTGTTAAGAGCTGAAGACAGTCTTTTATCCACGCCTCTGCCCATTCAACATAATCATCTATTGGCATTACTTCGGTACCATTACCAAAATCTTTACCGATGTTGTATGGGGGATCGGCAATAATTATCTCGTATTGCTTTTCTACCTTTATAAGTTCTGGTAATATTTTCGTTGTGTCTGCAACAATAATCGTATTAGTGAATGCATCTGCCTTCATGTTTTGTTCCTATTGAGGTAGGTTGGGTAGAAAACGATTAAAAACCTAACATTTTTCGTAGCATAATTATTGCTTAAAAAGAGTGGTTTGCCCTGTATTACCTTCATCATCTGTGCCGCGATATTTTCCCACATTTTTGCCTTTTGATTTGCGTTCCTTAAAGGTCATCTCCACCTGATGCAACCCAAGTTCTTCTTGGATTTTAGGCATTTCACTGGAAGCATTATCTAATCTGTCGATCGTCATTTTCAGATATTCTTCACTTCTGTCAATGCCAATGTATTTATGCCCTAAAAGCTTTGCTGCAACAGCAGTAGTACCGCTGCCAATGTAGGGGTCTAACACAATGCCTTGTGTCTCTGGATCCAAGATTGATATAATTACACGAGCTGGTAACCATAAAGGAAACGGTGCTGGATGCGGATTATTTTTGCCATTTTCAGGCACACCGCGCCATACAGATGTCAACTTCGCATCACAGGATCTCAATTCTTTACCAATTAATTTGTTTTCTATAGGCTTATACAGCCAATAAATACGCTCTTCTACTTGCCAAAACCGCCAACCCCTTATGTTTCCTGCGATCATTCTGTCCCAAATGATTTCTTGCTTTACCGTCCATTCAGTTTTACGCAACCAGTCCATCGGATGATACATGTTGCCTCTATCCCATCGGACTTTATGATTGTAGAAAAACGATCCTCCGGGAACGGTTACACGGTAAATCTCATTCAGCACATCTACTTGGTGCTGCTGATACTCAGGTTCTGGTACAGCATCTTTGTAAGCATCATACACTACATTTTTTACAAGCCAGCCTTTTTGTTTCTCTTGCTTGTTGTATGGTGGTGAAGTAACGCCAACATTGACGACATCATTATCTATTTTACCCAGAACGCTAAGGGTATCGCCTTCAATGAGTTTGCCTTCTTCGAGCGTCCCCTTTGTAATTTGCTTACTTTCCAGCAAGTTGTCTTTAAGAAGGCGTTGGTTAATAATATTCATTGTGCTATCTTCTCCAAATGTTCGAACACACCTTTTGTTATGTACGGTTTTGCTTCGATGAGTTGCTGTTTAGAAGCGGTATAAATTGTTTCGAAACTCTCTACATCCTTGTAATGTATAAATGAAAAATCGGCACTTCGCAGGTATTGACCTATTCTATCACCATTAGGAAATCTGCGTTCAAGTTGTGCTTGCAATCGGGATGTGAAATTTTGTTCGTTAAAACTGAACCCGAATATGTAAATGAGGCGTCCATTAACAAAACCAGCAACCAACATGTTGGGGTTTTCTTCTTTATGCCTTTCGAACTTCTGCCAACTGTAATCTGTGAAATTACCGCCACCATTCAATTTAGTGGGGGACTTAGCAATAGAATCTGTCCGATAATTGCGAGGTTTTATTTCGCAGTGTTCGACTTCTCCTGTAAGCGTGTTATGTCTAAAACCGTTATACCCCAGCTTTTCTGAGCTAGGCTCATACCCAGCTACTACAGCTACAACTAACTCGCGCATAGTAGAAGAATTCAAATCATTGTAATATTTCGTAAGTAATTCTAAAAGCATTGCAACCAGACTGTCTTTAGATTTACTGATTAGATTGGCGCTGATTTCGGTATGTTCTTTTGTGGTATAATCTTCGATAAGTTGTAGAAGGTCCTTGTTCATACAATAATCACTTCAGATTGCTTCTCAATCTCGGTTAGTTTTGGCAATATCTTTGTTGTGTCTCCAACGATAATGTTATTGGTAAATGTGTCTATCTTCATATTGTGCCTATTATTTCATGCCGTTTTGTGCAATTTACCAATCAAATCCATTTTCAAATTGAACGTGTATTCTTTTTAGTAGATACAGTACTCATATCAGTTCCCGCTCCTTGGCACTTGTTCAATAATGCGATCAGCAAGTTTTGAAAAAGGCAAACTCTGGAGATAAACAGTGCCTGTGCCTTGTAGGGTCGCGAGGAAAAGCCCTTCACCACCGAAGAACATAGACTTTAAACCTTTGACCATTTCAATGTCGTAATCAACACCAGACGTGAATGCCACAAGGCAGCCAGTATCAATGCGGAGTGTCTCGTTATTGAGTTCCTTTTTGATGACTGACCCGCCAGCATGCACAAAAGCCATGCCATCGCCGCGTAGGAGTTGGAGGATAAAACCCTCACCACCGAAAAAGCCTCTTCCCAATTTTCGTGAAAATGCAATACTTAGTTCGGTACCCAAAGCGGCGCACAGGAAAGCATCCTTTTGGCAAGTCAGTTCTCCACCCATTTCAGCAAGATCAATGGGGATAATATGACCGGGATAAGGCGCAGCGAAAGCAACTCGCCTTTTGTTACTACCCGTATTGGTAAAATGAGTCATAAACAGCGATTCACCAGTGAGTGCCCGCTTGCCAGCACTGAAGAGTTTGCCCATTAAACCCTCGTCACCGCCGGATCCATCACCCATCTTTGCCTCATAGGTAATGTCGTCCTCCATCCAGTTCATCGCACCTGCTTCCGCTACGATTGTCTCTCCCATGTCAAGCTCGACCTCAACGACTTGCATGTCGTTACCAAAAATTTCGTAATCTACTTCGTGGCTTTGCATTGTGTTGCTCCTTTCAGTGATTTTGTTGATTTGTGATGCTGCAATAGGAGGAAATCCTACCAACCTTGTAATATAAAAAACGAAAATTATCAAGTGTTTCCATAGCGCGTGTCATGAATGTGTCAAACCAGTATATCTTCTAATACTCTTAAATAGTGATAATGAAAGAGAAATAGTATTTCTCTTTCATTTTAGATGTTGAATAAATTTTACTTCTGCTTAATTTTACCCCATAAAGTAGCAGCTTTACCTTTAGGTTTTATACTATATCTAATTTGTGAATTAGATATTAATTTAGGATCACCTATCGCAGGATGATCGCACCATGAAGTATCTGCACTACTATCAATAATGATTCTTAAAACTTCTGCATCAAATGGTATATAAAAATCAACCTCCTCATAACTATCTTCTCCAGTTAATAAGCCAGATTTATATACATTCTGTCCATCGATTTCAAATGTGAATATGCAGCTACCACCAACAAAACAACTTTTATTCTGATTTTTGCCTATCTCAAAATCTCTATCATTAGTTATTCCAATATATCCTTCAAATGCAATATAATTATTTCCCTGCAAATTATATTTAAGAGATGAGACTTCTGGATGATTAGGTGGAGATAGTGAGATACCTCTTTCAAAAGTAGCATCTCTAATAATAATAGGATTACCATTATTAGTTTTATTATCTGAAACAGCTTGCCATCCCCAGCCATTTTTATATTCGCGACTGGAATTAAAAGGTTTTAATCCGTCTTCATCAGGTAAAGTCTTTTTCCCTGAATTAATGTTAAGATATACAACATTTTTAGAAGTATCTTCTTTGATAGTTATTGGTTCGATATCTTTTTTGTCAAGCTCCAAGTCTTGATTTTTATTAGGTTCAGAAACGTTTTTATCATGAATTGCATCATCAGGTCTTGGAGGCATTATATAATCAAATTTACGGGATGTAAACGCCCCAAAGGTATCCATAACCATAAACGTTATATGACTCTTATTTATAAGTTTGCTTCTATCTATCTTAATTTTAGCATTAGTATTTCTACCATTTATATATTGCCATCCAACTGCCAACATATTATCGTCTATCGCTATAATTTGATAAAGATCATTCGGACTTGTAATATTAACTCTAATTTCAATTACAGCTCCTTCTATTTCCTTAACACTAAACATCTGATTAATAGTAGGATGCTGTAATTTAATCATTCTATTGTCATTAAAAAAGTAATGTTTATGTAACCATCTTGCTTCATACTCAGCAAGTCCTTTTCCTCTTATATCTGCCCTCATAAAGGAATTTACTGCTTCAGTATGATATAGACCAAAAGTATGTCCCATTTCATGAGCAATTAATCTAACTAAAGACATATTTACATTTTCGGCAATTAAACAAATACCACCAAAATTAACATTAGTAATATGCCATCCAAAACCCGCTATGCAACAATCATTATCCAAACCTACAGCATTAGTTTCACCTATAATAAAAACATGTATATTTCTTTGATCATTTTTCCATTTCTCATTCAGTTCAACTTTAATATTATCCCATGTATCTGTTTCGTATTTCCATGATGGATGAGCCCCATCTACAACATTTATTTTCACATTTCCATTATGTTCTCTTTCTAACTTAAATGATTGATTGCCATATCCATGTCTGGACATTTCTTCTATATATAGTTCTTGAACATCATTCATCCAACCTCTAATTTTTTCGAATGGAACATTGTCTACATTATTGGGTTTAAAATAAATCGTTTTTACCAAATAATCTGCATTAACTTGTATTGATACTATCACTAAAACCACAGTTAATAACAGTAATCTTAATCTTTTCATAAGAACTCCGCTTGCATCCAGTCTTCCGATAGAATATTAAATGCCTACACTATCAATTGTATTTTGTTGGTGTAATTAGAAATAATAGCAGGTTTGACTAAAACCCACAAGAAAAAAGGAGCTTTATTATTCTTTCCAAACTGGTCCAAATAGAAGAATAGTACCATCCGTGGCACCACTTGCGAGGACTTTTCCATTCGGACTAAACGCTACAGTTCTAACATTGCCTATATGTCCAGTAAGGATTCTCTTATAGGTTCCAGTGTCTATATCCCATAGGTGAACCTTACCGACCAAACTACCCGTCGCAAGTGTATTGCCATCGGGACTGAAGATAACATGCCAAGCGTAATCTGTACTTGATTCAACTATTGTTTTCTGTTTAGATGTTGTTATTCGTTCGTATAGCTTTTTGTGTTTGAATGTATTTATGTGTTTTCCTGTGGTAACGTTCCATAAGTAAATCTCGTCGTAGTTGCTACTTGCGAGTGTATTCCCATCCGGACTGAACGCCACATGATCAACAGACGCAGTATTGCCTACCAATCTATTTTTCTGTTCCTTTGTTACAGCGTCCCATAGACAGATTGTATTGTCATTACTACCGGTTGCAATTATATTACCATCGGGACTGAACGCTACACTCGTAACAAAGTCTGTATGTCCTTTGAGCGTATGCTCGTGTTCACCTATAGTCGCGTCTAATAGATGTAACGTATTGCCTGGTCCACCACAGGCAAGGGTGCTGCCATCCGGACTAAACGCTATAGGAAATGTGTTTTCTGTGAATACTCTGATGGTCTTACCAGTGGCAACATTCCAAAGTCGCACTGTCTCATCACCGCTTGCACTTGCCAGTGAGTTGCCATCGGGACTAAATACTACTCTTAAGACTGAATCTGTATGTCCTGTGAATGTTTTTTTATATTTTCCAGTGTTTACGTCCCACAGATGAATCTTGTTGTCCCAACCACCACTTGCGAGTGTGTTGCTATCTGGACTGAACGCTACACAATGAATGGTTCGAGTGTATCCTTTGAGTATGGTAGCATCCCATAAACGAATTGTTCCATCTCTACTGGCACTTGCGAGTGTGTTGTTATCTGGACTAAACGCTACGCTCGTAATATAATTTGTGTGTCCAGTAAGTGTAATATTGTGTGCCCCTGTATTGGTATCCCACAGTCGTACTGTGCCATCTTCACTCCCACTTGCAAGAAGGTTGCCATCTGTAGTGAATGCAAGACTTAAGACTGATTTGGTATGACCTTTGAGTGTTTTTTTGGTTTTTCTTGTGGTAGTATCCCAAAACCGAATGGTGAAGTCACCTTCATAGCCATCAGCACTGGCGAGAACTTTTCCATTTGGACTGAAGGCAACATTTAGAACAGCACCCTTATGCTCTTCAAGGATCGCAATATTCCTCTTTTTCGCAACATCCCATAGTCGGATTGTCTTATCACGACTACCCGAAGCGAGTATTTTACCATCCGGACTGAATGTAACGCTTTTCACATAGTCAGTATGTCCATTAAACGTTGCGATATGCTTTTTTGTCCGAACATTCCACAGCCTCACTGTGTCTTGATCAGGCAGAGGAGTAAACCTATCGGGTGTTATTAGATAACCACATCCAGTTGCAAGTAGTTTTCCATCTGGACTAAATGCAATACTTAAGACCCCGCCTGTATGCTCAAGGGTAGTGATATGTTTTTTTGTGTTAACATTCCACAGTCGCACCGTATCGTCCCAGCTACCACTTGCGATAAGGTTGCCATCTGGGCTGAACGCTACACATTGAATATCAGCTGTGTGCCCCGTGAGCAAAGAAACTTCTTTATGCGTCCGGACATCGTACAGCCAAACACCGATTGAACCTGCTACCGCGAGCGTGTTTCCATCTGGTGAAAAAGTGATCTCATTTGCCCGTCCTTTTCCAAGTCGGGCAAGTGCACCTTCAGGGAGCGCAATTTGGGTGCCGGGTTTATATTCAGTGATGCCAGTTGTTGAAATAAAGTTTGAGATTATTAGTAGTGACAACAGGTACAAAAGTGTTGTTTTCATCGAAAATTCCCTCGCTTATTTTTCATTCTTTTTTGCTGGTACTACAGAAATTTTAGCTTGAAAAGCATTGATATTCCCTTTTCCACTGAACCAAGTCCCAGTAGCCCCCAATTTAAGGGTCTTACCTTTGTCAAATTGGTATCGTATTATTCCGCTCTGCCCTGAAGGAATATCCCATACAGAGGCAACTGCATCAGTTGGAATACCTTTTGTAGGCAGTTCGGCTTCGCCATCAAACAGGTCAAACGACCCACCAGATTTAGCACTCCCCATCCGAATATCAATTAGAAGCGTGCCGCCATTTTTAAACGCTGTGGTATCTATTGTAATGACATTGTAGTCTTGGTCGCCGTACTTTGGCGCGCGAAGAATGTGCAATACCTCTTGCTCAGGCTGTTCACCATTAAGGACAACGTTTGAACCAGTCAATAGCGGCTCTGAGGTATCTTCACCAAACCCAGGGAACTTTGCATCTAAGGAATCGTTCAGAAATGTAAGATAACCTTCCTCTTCTGTGATACCCCTTCGTGTGCAGTCACCAAAGAAATCATTAAATGGAAGTTTTCCCATCACATCAAATTCAGGAGAAATAACCAAGCAATCCACAGGTGAATGCTCTTGCCACCCTTCCATAATGGCTTTTGCTAAGGGATGCGTTTTGTCAAACGTATTGGATATTTCCTTTCGTCTTTGCACCATATATGCTTGTTTTCTGGGAGTTCGTTCTAATTCTACATTGGAAACCCAGATGTTGATAAAATTTCCATTCAAGAATTCTATAATTCGGTTTTCAGAGAGGACACCTGCCCTCAAGTCTTTGCCGCTCCCTCAGCAAGCCTCATTAGCCAATGGCCCGTCTATTGAAATAATATGAATTAGCTTAACCTGTTCCTCTGCCATTTCTACTGCTTGATATGGCGATGTCCAGTTAATTTGCTCTGACTTGTAGAAACACAAACTCAGAGCGCGTTCTGCTTCTTCTTGGGTGATTGCCTCTGTGAAATCAATATTTTGTGTTACATTTTCTATTCCCGCCTGAAGTTCCATTTGGGAGCAGAAACCGGCATCCGTAATAGTATAGTCAACGTTTTTGTCCTCATCCCAATTAACATCAAAGTTCACCGTGCCTTCGGGCACGTACATTTTGAAGAAAGCAATTCTCTGCTCAATTTGATCAATGATGAGATTTCCCTTAAACTGTGAAGGCGTAAACCACCCATCTTCCAACTTGAACTCCGCATGAATCCGAAACACAATGTCGGCAAATCTATCACTGTAAGCACGCAGACAAGCCCACAAACCAAAAGAATCCCCATTATTGGTGTCCAAATCTAATCTTGGATTCGGATGTAGTTGTTTCAATAATTCCAGAACACCCTCTTCAATTTCCCAGCATTCACCCACCGAAACCGATTCTGTTGGCAGAAAAGACTGAAAAACTGATGTTAGATAATCCTTTTCCGGTTTAGCAACCCGCAGATTCACCAATGCATCCCACGCTATATGAAAATGGGAGAGGGTATGCTCAATCGGTGCGATAAAACCTTTGACTAACACCTCTGTGTCACCGTCGAAATTAAGCGTGATTTTATTTGGTATCTTTTTCATTTTGATTTTCCTCTACAGAGATTTTTGCAACAAATGCGTTTATGCCGCCTACGCCACCCCATTGGTCTCCAGTCGCACATAACTTAAAACGTTGATCCCGATCGAATTCGTATGTCATTTGTCCAGTTTGACCGGGGAATACTCCCCAGACTTTGGTAAGTGCGTCGAGTGCCTTTTCATACTCGTCACTTTCCTGACTGTGCCATGCTGCGGGATCAATGCCTTCTGGCACTTTCTCAGTTGGCAATTTTTTATTTCCATCCAGCAGAAAAAATAATCCGATCGCATCATCTCTACCGACTTTGATATCAACAATAAGTGTGCCACCATCTGGAAATGCAGTGGTGTTGATGCCGACAACTGTGTAGTCCTGATGTGCCATTTTCGGAGTGTGAATAGTGTCTACCACCTCTTGCGAAGGTTGTTCAGGTGTAAGAGTAATGTCTCCCAAGCCAGGACGTTTTCCTTCTAAGGAATCCTTGAGAAATTGCATGTATGTTGCGGGTTCATCTTCAGGTCGTTGCAGGTTGTCAAGGAATTCATTGAAGTCGACACTTCCCATCAAATCGAAATCATGCGAGATAACGAAACAGTCTACCGGTGAACCTTTTACCCATCCTTTCATTATAGTTCTTGCTAAGGCATGGTTTGTATTGAAGGTTTTTCCCTCCCGTTTACGTCTTTTGGCAATAGGGGCTTGCAAACTACCTGTCCGTCCCAATTCTGCATTTTCAATCCATGTATTGATAAAGTTTTCGTTCAAATAATCAATAATGTTTTCTTTAGAGAGGACACCTGTCCTCAAGATTCTGCCGGTGCCTCAGCACGACTCATCAAAAAGCGGTCCATCTAAAGAGACAGCATGTATCGGTTTTTGCTGGATAGGTGCCAGTTCATACGCTTCCATTAAAGATACCCAATTTATTTGATGAAATTTGTAGTAATGCGAAATTAGTTTACTTTCTGCTTCTTCCTGGGTTATAGATGTGGTGAATTCAACATCAGTCGGGTATATTCCAACAGATAACTCAAGTCGCGGACAATAACCGATCTCCGCAAAATAGTTCCCATCTTCTTGCTTCCATCCGGCATCAAAGTTCAGTGTTGTTGGCGGAACGGACATTTTGAAGGACACAATTTTTTTATGGATTCGGTCAATAACTAAATGTCCAGCAAATTGTGATAGTGTCAACTTGCCATTCTTCATGATAAATTCTGCATGAATACGGAACACGATTTCAGCAAATTGATCATTGAAAGCTCGCAAACATGCCCTGATTCCTCGATAATTTTCGTCATCATCTTCCAGTCTCAGTCGTGGATTTTCATGGAGTTGTTTTAGCAGAGTTAATGTGATTTCTTCATCAACTTGCCAGCATTCACCTACCGAGACAGGTACTGATGGGAGAAATGCTTGAAAAACCGATGCAGAATACTGTTTCTCTGGCTCAGCAACCCGAAAGTTTGCCAATTCGTCCCACTCCACGTGGAAGTTATATTGCGTGTATTCAATCGGTGCGATGCAGCCTTTGGCGTTGACTTCTGCATCACCGTCAAGATTAAGCGTGATTTTATTTGGTGTCTTTTTCATTTTGATTTTCCTCTACAGAAATTCTTGCGCGAAAAGCGTTGATACTTCCCTTTTCGTTAGATGCCCATCCCATTCCTACCAATTTGTGAATTTGCCCTCTTTTAAAAAGATGTGTCATCTGACCAATTTCGCCTGGATCATACCAACCTACGTCGTATGCACTATCAAACATGGTAGCATCTGGACGTTTATTAGCAGCATCAAAGGTAAGTTTATGCGCTGCGTCAAGTAGAAAGAATGAACTGGACGCTTTATCGTTTCCCAATTCCATATCAATAGTGAGTTTTCCACCGTTTTCAAACGTAGTCGTATCAATCACGACAACGGTGTAATCCTGATGTCCATATTCTGGCGTGCGAAAAACATCTAATACTGTTTGTGAAGGTTGATCAGGAGTGAGAACAATATTTCCTAATCCAGGAAGTTTGCCTGCTAAGGAATCCGCGAGAAACAGTAGATAATTCTCACTTTCCAAAGTGCCATCTTCACGGCGGTTGTTTCCAAGGTATTCGTTAACTGCTACATGTCCTATAGCCTCAAGTTCAGGAGATATTATCCAAGTGTCTACTGGACCTCTACGCCACTTATTACTGATAATTGTCCGCGCCAAGGGAAACATTCGCTGATACCCCATTGTATCGCGCAAGTGTCTCAACTCAACATTACGTATCCACGTATTGACAAAATTTTCGTTCAAAAAATTGATAATTCGTTCATCGGAGAGGACAACTGCCCTCAAGTTTTTTCCGCTTCCTCAGCACGCCTCGTCGTCAAGTGGACCGTCAATTGAAATGGCATGGATCGGCTTCTGCTGCGCTTGTGCTATTTCATAAGCTTCATCAAATGGTAGCCATTTAATTCGCTGTGATTTGTAGAATTTCTGTATAAGTATATGTTGCGCTTTTTTCCGTGTAATACACGCTGTGTACTCTGTATCTTTCAGGACCTCTCGCGTCCCACCGTAGAGTTCAATTTTCGGACAAATACCACCAGCTGTGCTATAGAAAGAATTGGGATCGTCTTTATCTTTTTTCCAGTTAACATCAAACCATTTGCCTTCTGGAACGTGCATTCGGAAGAATACGACATCCTCTTTAGACTGGTGAATAAATAGGTCACCTGCAAAGTGGGAAGGTGTAAACCATCCATCTGTTAGTGCAAATTCTGCGTGGATACGAAACACGATATGAGCATGTTGATCATTGTATGCAATTAGGCATGCCCACAATCCAGAGGAATCTCCAATATCAATATGCATATCCAGATTGGGATTAGGATTTAGTTGTCGTAGTAGCTCCAATGCACCAGTTTCTTTTACATGCCAACATTCACCGATAGCAACAGGCTCGTTAGGAAGAAAGGCATGGAATACCGACGTATCATATTCCTTTTCTGGCTTGTAAACACGCATATTCGCCAATGCGTCCCATTCTTCATGAAAGTTAGGACTCATGTTCTCAATCGGTGCGATGAAACCTTTGACGGTTACTTTTGTATCATTACTAAGATTAAGTGTGATTTTATCTTGTGAAATTTTCATTTTGATTTTCCTCTACAGAAATTTTTGCAACAAAAGCGTTGATACACACTTCTCCTTCGTCCCAATATCCTGAAGCACCTAACCTGAAAACTTGGCCTCGGTCAAATTGATGTATGATCTGCGTTTCATCACCCGGTTCTCCCCAAGTCGAAGCTAGTGCATCTTTCGGTTCTTCTTCATCTATGGAAAGTTCGCCATCCTCATCAAACAGGTAAAATTCACCTTCACCATTTTCCCTACCGATTTTAATATCAATGGTGAGTGTCCCGCCGTTTTCAAAAGATGTGACATCAATCACGACAACAGTGTAATCTAAATACCCCACAGTCGGTGTACGAAAAACGTCCAGCACTTCCTCTACATGATGCTCAGGGGTGAGAACAATGTTTCCCAATCCAGGCTCTTTTCCTGCCAAGGCATCCTTGAGAAATATTTGGTAATATGCCATTGGAGAGAGGACTCCAGGTCCCGCATTGACCTCAAGCTCACGAACTTGTTTTTTACCTATCAGTTCAAAATCGGGTGATATGATGTAACTATCCACTGGCGAACCTTTTTTTGATCCGGTCTTCTGTCCCTTAATAATGGCTTGTGCCAAGGGATGCGTTGTATCAAACGGATCGCCTTCGCGCTCGCGTTTTTTGGCAATCGGTTCTCGCAAACTTGGGGTTCGTCCTAATTCAGAGTTGGGTACCCATGTGTTGATAAAATGTTCATTCAAGAATTCGATAATTGCGTCTTTAGAGAGGACACCTGCCCTCAAACCTTTGCCACTTGCTCAGCAAGATTCGTCAAAGAGCGGTCCATCTAAGGAGACGGCATGAATCGGTTTCTGCTGTGCAGGTGCTATTTCCAACGCTTCCTCCAGAGAAACCCAATTGATTTGCTGGAACTTGTAGAAACACGACATCAGTGCGTGTTCAGCTTTTTCTTCTGTGATGGACGCGGTGAATTCGGCATCATCAGGTAGTGTGCTTGTGCGGAGTTCCATTTGAGGACAATACCCGATATCGGATCCCACTGTATCCCAATAAACATCAAAGTTCAGCGTCCCATTAGGTACATGCATCTGAAAAAATATGATCTCTTCTTTGATTCGGTCAATGACGAGATGACCAGCAAATTGGGAAGGTGTGAACCTACCACTTTCTATGGCAAATTCTGCGTGAATGCGAAACATAATGTCAGCGACTTCATCGTTGTAGGCACGCAAACATGCCCACAAGCCAAGAGAATCCCCGTTATTGATGTGCAAATCCAATCTCGGATTCGGGTGAAGCTGCCTCAGTAATTCCAGAACATCTTCCTCAATTTCCCAGCATTCACGGACTGAAACCGGTTCCGATGGAAGGAATACTCGAAAAATAGACGCGGAATATTGCTTTTCCGGTTCAGCAGCTTGCAGATTCGCCAATGCATCCCACTCTACATGAAAATTGTATTGGGTGTATTCAATCGGTGCAATGAAGGCTTTGATGGACACTTTTGCGTCACCGTCAAGATTAAGCGTAATTTTGTCTGATAAAGTCCTCATTTTAATTCTCCTCTATAGAAATTTTTTATTCGCTTATACACATTTTCGGATGCAGTTTTGCGAATTATTGTGGAGAAGTGAAACAAGTTCTAAAGATAAATTTTGATTGATAGGACATAACTATGCTAATTCAGAAACGATACCATACAGTTCTGATATTTTATCAATCACCCTCATTCAACAAAATTTTCAAGCACAATTACAGTTAACCCTGTAACTTCAAACTGCTTCAACCTTTTGTCATTAGTAACAAATAACGTGAGTTTGATAAATATTTTTAGAAGTTACATATCATTGGCAACTCACAATCTTTTTCTTGAAGTTCTTTATGTTTGAGTGAAGGTTTCTTCTTCAGACAGGTATAAGCGATCAAGGCAGCAACTGTGTTTACTTGAAAGTTAACACAACTTCTATGGCGTGTGTGTTGTCCCTCTGTCTGACTTTTGAGTTCTTTATTCACCGACTCAATGAGCATCCGTTTTTTTAGAAGGGCTGCGTCAGTATCAGAAATAGGTTCAGGTTTCATATTCGGACGCACCTTGTCCATGAGTGCTACACCGTCTTCTTGGAGTCTCTCCCGCAAATTTTTGTTGATATACCCTTTATCGGCAAATTATGATTTTTCGGGAACTTGTTGAGTTTCACCCGTTTGCTCGATTGCTGTTCTGTGTCGCTCCACTCTAAACTATCAACGCGTTGATAAGGGGGTGTGCCGTTAGAATCATCAACAAGTCTGTTCCTTTTAAGTGGACAATAATACTTTTTGCTAAGATTTTCAATGAATAACATAAGCACTTTGGTGGCATACCAACTATCCATCAACACTGTGCTAAAAGCAACAGGGCGGGAGTTCACGAAAACATCAAGCATATCACGAACAGGGTCTAACTTAGATTTACCATCACCTTGCTTATCGTAGATACGAAAATCAATGACCCAATACCGGTCTAACTCCGGATTGACATATACACAGGTGACAACACCGATGCCATTTATCGTGGTGTGAGCGTTTCCACTATATTGTCTTTGAGTAAGTGCTATCTTTTGTGCGTGCCTTTTATCTAAAACCGTATCATCAAAGATAATATAGCCATTAGATGTTTGCTCCAAGTGGGGTTTGACACTTTCCCATATATAGCGGGGTGGCAATGATCCCTTGCAAGATAACGATTCATTTGATCATGACTGAACTGCTCACAGTGATCCGCAAAATGAGTTAGCGTCCAGTTGATTATTGTCAATAGATATTGACAATAATCAAGACGGGGCGGTTTTGTCATCTTTATGAACCTCCTCACAGACTATATTAGTCTTTTGAGGTATCTCTGTCAACTATTTTGCGTAAGTCCTGAATATTTAAAGAAATAAATATCTCGGCTATCAACTCATATAAGTCCGGTTCGGTTAGGAAACCGAACCTACCGGCCTGGGTGACGCTAAAATTGACGCCTATGATGCGGTTTCCTAACCGCACCTACCGTAGTGTCCAAATAATTATTGGTTTCACTATGTAACGCCAGTTTGATAATAAATGATGTCCGTTCTCTAAAAGGTATTAGGTATGCTCTGCGACTATTTCTTGAAATCAACCCGATAATGTAGATTATTTTTATTATAGATGTATTTTAATTTTTGTCAAGTGGATAGTTAAATCGTTAAATCGGGTGTGTAAAGTTTTTTGCATGTGTATTGTCAGAATCTCGGAATGCGCGGAGGACGCGGAAAGAAGATATATTTTGTCACGACAACGCATTTTGTGAAAATGAGTGAGGATGTGCAAGAGCCTCTTCCGTGTTTTCCATGTTTTCCGTGTTCTTCGCGTCCTCCGCGATTCAGACTCAGACAACACAAAACGCAAACTAAAAGGTTGCGGTACGAAGAGAGGCTACACCCAGTGGATAGGAAAAAGAAAAGGCAGGACCCCTTTTGGGTACCTGCCTGTTTGTGTTAAACTTCTAATGTTACTTAGGGACCATAATGCCTGTTATTAGCATTGACACAGTCTGGGTTTGCATCTGTACATGCACCACAGTTAGGTGTTATATCTGAGCTATCGCCATTGAAATAGAATTGAGCTGAAGCTTCTTCTTCGTGCTGCCGGTACGTAGTGAGCGTCCCCGTAACGCCGCGAATCCTACACCATCCGTATCCTTCTCCAGGGACGTTTACATTTGGTTGATCCCGAAAGATTAAGTTTGCTACTGTTCCATCAAGGACGCCCCCCAAATAATAAATGACACCTTCAGGACCACCGAGGGTACTTTCACTTCTTTCATCGCCACCTGTAACATAACACTCACCAATGTACGAGCCGTCGTATTGAACATCTGCCCAGACATAAATCTCTACATGGTGTTGGTCGTAGAATTCCTGGAAGTTGTTAAATAACACAACCCAAGTACCTCTCTCAACTACGGCCGCCATTCCCATGTCGGCATTTGATTCAGATCCAATCTCATTTATGGCTATTGTGAGATTATTGGCTGCAAACAAACAAAACGTTAAAACGATAATGCACAAAAACATATTACGGATCATTTTGATCCTCCTTTTTTAAAAATGTGTATGGATCAATGCCTGCACTGTCATAGTCAAGAAGTTTGATGTGTGCAGGCGTGTTTCCATTCCTAATCTGTTTTACAAAAGGGGTTATATCAGGGCCACCTTTTATTCTCTTAATAGGTTGATAAACATTACCATCCGGTAATATTATCTTCTCACCGTAACTCACATACGCAGTATTTGCGTAATGCGGATAGACTTTTCCATCAAGACCGAAACTTGCGCCGGTAATGTTCTTATGACCCTGATTCCATAATTTTATAAGGACCCTGTCCATAATTTCAAATGGACCTGCTGCGTCCCCTGATACCCCATTCGGATACTTTAGCCAACTCGGTTGTCTGAAGTAGTCCGCAGGCACCTCAGGATAAGGCCCGAATCCATGTGGCGACACTGGCACATCTGCTGTCTCTGCACTCTCCGCAGATGCAGCGGTTTGTGCTTGTGTCGGTTCAGTCTTATCCGTCACGGACGTTGTCTCGGTTATCGGTTTCTCTGCGGGTGGCGTGTCGCTGTCCGCAGCGGTTACATCGGTAGCTTGTTTTGCTTTGTTGTCTATCTTAGAAACCTTTTTAGATTTCTCCGATTGACGTAGCAGTTTTTCTGCCTCGGCAGCCTCTTGTTTGTAGGGTGCGATGTCATGCTGATACCAGAGATAGCACGCACCCGCAACAATCAGCAGCACCACAATGCCACCGATGATCCATCGGGCATAAAATCTATATGTCATTTTATACCTCTTGTTGTTATGCCACATTTAGATGTGGATTTAGTTGTTTATGGGTATCCCCAATCGGTTGCTTTAGCGGTAAGGATGCCTCTTTTAAAAAGTTTAGGTATCCCTGCCGTCTAAAGCAAAACTCTAATGTATATTAGAAAAAGGATACCTACACTGAGTTTTACAATTAGACGATATATGCATTATACAACATAAAAAATAAAATGTCAAATCAAATTTGAAAAAGTCCGGAGATTTTCAGTGTCCTCCGCGATAATCTGCGATTCAGACAGAAAAGTAGTAAACGACTCAGACAACACGCCTTAGCCCAAATTTCTGAAAAAAAACTGGACACACCCGTTACCCCCATAGTGGAAAACCAAAGCAAACCTTGATTTTTTTATCTGTTTATGATATTTTATCTGAATGAAATCACTAACGCTCATTAACATTTCTTGAGGTAATCTTTGAGTTACAAACAAAAAGCCCTGATATGCGTCCCAATCTTTTTGGCGATATGCTTTATCCTGATGTGGCAATTTCCCAATATCGCATCTGATGAAGGAAAAGTTGTGTGGTGGTATAGCGTTATTCCTCCGCTACTCGCTATCACTTTGGCAGTGATAACAACGCGTCTGTTTCTAAGTCTTGGTGTGGCAGTTGGAGCAGGACTTTTGCTTGCATGGGCTCAGCAAGATTTATCGTTAAACACATTTTTCTCGGAGGTTGTTTGGTTTGCACGTGCGGTTACCATTTCTAATGACGGTATTGATCTCTTCAACCTCTGGGTGATCCTTTTTGTCCTTTTCATGATGTCTATGATTTCCGTAGTGATAGCATCTGGAGGAATAGCAAGCGCAATTTCAATTTTATCTCACCTCGCGAGAGGCCCCCGTACTACCCAGCTTATCACCGCTGTGATGGGAACAGTTATCTTCATCGGTGACTATAGCAACGCGATGCTTGTTGGTCCTACGATGCGGCCTATCACTGATCGCTATAAAGTGAGTCGTGAAAAGTTAGCATATATTGTTGATTCCACGAGTGCACCGATTGCTGGGCTTGCTTTTGTTAGCACATGGATCGGCTATGAGGTAGGTCTGTTTAATGCGGTCGCTGAGAATATTGGCTTAGATAAAGATGGTTATTCAATGTTCTTTGATGCGCTGCCGTTCCGTTTCTACTGTATTTTAACCATCATCTTTGTTCTGATAAATGCTGTTAGTGGACGTGATTACGGCATGATGCGGCGTGCACAAATGCGTGCTCGGGACACAGGCGATGTTTCAGCACCCGATGCGAAAGTCATGGGTAATATCGCTGTGGATATTGGAACAGAAAACAACAAAACCCAAATCCTTTCTGCGGTGATTCCGCTTACACTGCTTTTTGGCTTGATTCTTGGTGGTTTATGGATAGATGGGCATAGGAACGAATTTCTTGAAGCATTGGCACCAGATGAGATGAAAAAGGGTTCTCTTTTCTCCCTATCAATGTGGCAATTTGTGTTTTCAAAACCAATTTATCTGCTGGCTGCGTGGCGTGACGCGCTTTCAAACGCAAATAACGTCAAAATACTTGCCTCTGCCGCAGTTGTCTCGTTTGTTGCAGCAATTATATGCGGACGTATGTTTTCTAAAATGTCCCTTCCCGAAATCGGTAAAGCTGTCAAAGAAGGGCTTTCGGGAACACTTTTACCAATATGCATTATCCTATGTGCATGGGGTATTAAAGCAAGTTGTGATAAATTATTGACAGGTACGTTTATCGCTTCACTACTCAGCGATGTTGTGTCTCCACTCTGGTTTCCGGCACTTGTTTTTGTTGTTGCATCACTTACCTCTTTTGCAACCGGCACCAGTTGGGGGACAATGGCGATACTTATCCCTACAGCTGTTCCCGTTGCATACCTACTTGACAATCATAGCTACGGGATTACAACAATCATCTGCCTTGGTGCGGTGTTAGATGGCGCGATCTTCGGCGATCACTGTTCGCCAATTTCGGATACAACCATCCTCAGTGCAATTGTGAGTAGTTGCGATCCGATGCATCACGTGAGAACACAAATGCCTTATGCGCTTACTGTTGCAGTAATTGCCTTAATATGTGGTTATCTTCCTGCTGCGTTAGGTTTACCATCGTGGATCGGAATAGTAATTGGGACAGGGGTTACTATCCTACTGTTTTTGGGTTTATATCGTCTGCGACCTGACTGATTTTGCCACAAGCGTTAGGAGATTTAGGGTTCATTTATTTTCTCAAATTCTACGAATTTCTATTAGGAAACCGTAAGAACCGCTTGGCATTCCCACCCATAATATCAGCTAATTCTGACTCTGATAGATTAGGTAACAGTTTTTCTATAATAGTTGTAAGTTCTCCGTAGCCCGGTTCTTCCAAAATCCACGGAAAATCAGTCGCCCACATCAATCGTTTTACCCCAAAGTCATTTAGCAAATTCCCGTGCCATCCAGCTAAATTTTTATATGGATATGCCACCCTGCTGAACGCGTACTGCCCTGATAGGTGTACGGTAACGTTCTCAAATCGCGCCATCCGATATGTTGTGTGCATATTGAGGTTGTAACCCGATACTTGGATCTGCGGTCTGCCGAATTCGTCCAGAGTGAATTTACCCTTGCCCGGCGTCATGCCGAGATGATTGAGAACCACCCGAACCTGTGGAAACGCTTGAACTAAATATGGCAGCAAATGGGCATCAATTGAACGCGGATAAAGCCACATGACGTAATCTTTTTCAGCGGCATACTCCCAAATAGGAAATGTTTTAAACGCTCGCGCGTCCGTTGTTGCAAAAATATCTCTTGGCCCACCGAGATCAAAGAGGCGAAATCCGATTATTCCTGTTCCATCTGCCAATTCAGCCATGTGTTCAGCAGGATTTGGATGGTCAATTGGAACAAGTCCTATCCCAAGAAACCTATCCGGATAACTTTTGAGACAATGCAGCAGATAACTGTGGTGTTCTATACTTGTACCACCGATTTGAACGAGAACCGC
This sequence comes from Candidatus Poribacteria bacterium, assembly GCA_022825825.1. Lineage (GTDB taxonomy): Bacteria > Poribacteria > WGA-4E > WGA-4E > WGA-3G > MSPOR6. The sequence continues at coordinate 78,439 of JAJDWA010000058.1, read as the reverse complement.
TTGATCAATTTGGTGTTTGTCCATTTCACCTAACAGTTTTTCGGCAGACTCCTCTCGTTCAGCAGGCCAATTCGGTGAGACTTCTCGTGGAAATTCGGGTGAAACCTTTGTAAATACGTGGACATGTGCATCAATTTTTGGCATAAGATTATTTCCTTTGTGGTCGGATTGCAACGCACGGGTATTAAGGTTCAGTCAGCCAAGCTAAACAATTTACGACGTTCAGGTGTTGTGCAATGTTCGGAGATAGCGGCGAACTGCTCAGGTCCAATTCGTCCTGGCGTGCGCTTTTCATAAATCAGAATAATTGATTTTCTCGGCACCTCCGAAGCATTGTCCATTGAGGTATGCCAACCACATGAATTGAACATAATAGCAGTACCTGCTTTTCCCGGGAAAGTTTTGTGTCCGGGCATACTCTCCTGCAGCAACGGCCGTTTATAAGGACCCGAATTGGGCTTGTGACTTCGGGGAACAAAGCCGAATTCACCACTTCCTGTAGGAACATCGTTGACGTAAATTTGCACTTTAATGTGAAGCGGATTGCTCTGTCCTACATCGGGATGCCATCCTGTGTAGCTGACAGGCCACGGTGCAACCGTTCTGACTTGCGGTCCTAACAAAATCAGGTCATCGTCTGTAAATTCCATCAACGAGCCGTAGTAGCTTGGGTGATCAATCAGGTCAATGAATATTGGATCTTTTTCCAATGGGTTCGGAATGTCGTAAAAGGTCGCAGCGGCTTCACCCGCTTCAACTCTATCCAACCATTCTTCCTTACATTCCGTTGCCCAATAATCAAAGACTGATTGCAGCCGTTTCAATTGATCGCCTTGAATTGCGTTTTCAAAAACGAGATACCCTTCTTGTTCCCATTGTGTTTTCTGTTCTGGAGTTGGTCGAATCATTATTTTACTTTCCCCCTACCTGCAATTTTCCATATAGTTTCAACTGTCTGTCCGCGTACACCTATGAGTTCATCGTGAAGATTGCTTGTCATTCCTTGGTGCAACGGAATTACAGAGAGCCTTTCACCGACTCGAAATTGATGTGGACATTCACTTACATCTATATGTCCGTGTTCAACAGACATGCCGTAGATTTTTGCTTCTGGAAATTCAATGATATGTCCATAGGGCGATGGTGGATAACTGGTAAACGTTTTTTGTCCACCATCAACGATTATTCTGTCGGATGTTGGCGTGCTAACAACTGTTACAAGAACACGAAGCACACATCGGTCTGGCGATAACATGTCTGAATTACCGATGCGTGTCATCCCCTCATAAATATAAGACCCGCTGCGCGTTTCTGTGCAACCAATTTCTTTCGATGCTGCTTCTGACCCTGTTCCCCCACCGCTGATTATTTTTACAGGGATACCGCCATTCTTCAAGAGATCAACTGTTTCAGCGATAAACGGCTTTGCGTTTACGTTACTCGGATAGGTCATCACACCTTGAAAATCAATACCTGGCATTTTAACAACCTTTTGTGCAAGATGGTGTGCTTGTTGTGGTGAACCTACACCGCACCGTCCACCACCTGTATCCAATTCTAAGATAACAGGGATGACACACCTATCCGCATTCGCTTGCTGAGAAATACCTTTTGCTGTCTCTTCAGAATCGAGAGCAACTATAATCCGAGCACGTTTTGATAACGCTGCCAACCGCTTCAACTTCGGTTTCCCAACGATATTGTAAGGAATAAGGATGTCATCAATACCTGCTGCCACCATCGCCTCAGCTTCACCTAATTTTTGACATGTAATTCCTTGAGAGCCAGCGTCAAGTTGTAATTTGGCTATTTTTGACACCTTATGCGTTTTAGTATGAACGCGTAACGGAATACCGATTTTGTGGCAGTGCGTTGCCATTCCATTGATATTTTGCTCAAGTACATCTAAATCAGCAATTAGGCAAGGTGTATCTAAATCGTTGATGTGCATAGATATTCCTCTAACATGGTCATGTTTTTATAGTAGATTGAACATTTCGACCAGCGCGTTTGAAAAGCTCCGTCTACAAAATCGGAGTCTCTACGCGGTTGCCGTCGAAATGTTTTTTATTTTATAATTCACCATATTGTATCATATTTCCAAATTTATATTTGACTTTCTTCGCAATTTGTTATATAATTTCATTAACGCTTATAACAATACTTTCAGGAAGGGGCCCCTTCTCAATGTTAATTCAGAGAGTATTGGTATAAGCGCCAGGGTGCCCCGAGTTTTTATTAAGTTGGTGGAAGGTCTACCGAACAAAGACGGGGAACCCGATAAACACAACTAATATGCCCTTAGAATAGGGCATAGATTCATTTTTAAGGAGATATATAAAAATGAAAAGATTTGATTTATCGAAGCACATCACCCGTTTTGTGATGTTTCTGTTTATTGCCTATACTTGTTTGTTGTCGTCTTCGGTTTTCGCGCAGTTAAAGGTAGATAATCATGCGCCAAAGAAAATAAGTGTTTCTGCCTATGCAGCGCTTGATTCCCTCACGTATGATCCATCAGGCGCAGGCGTTGCCTATCTGGACGGTAGCTTTTATCTTGAGAACCATGACCCAAGGAAAAGATGCACCTTTACTTTTGAAGTGCGTCTTGATGTCTCTAACGCAGACGGCATTACCCTTGCCCCTGATGCGAAAAATATTACCTATGGGCAGCTTAAAAAGGCTGCTGCGCCTTGGGAGGATATCTACGACAGTTATTCTGATGGCGTCAGCTTACATATCCCCTGTTTAGGACTTCCTAAGCCCCAAAGAGATGACCTGTTAACGATGTCTGCCACGGTAACGCTGAATGCGACTATTGGGTTCACAAAAGAGTCGTGGCAGGTAAATGGGTACACAAAAGATTTTACACACATGCCAGAAACGGATGAAGAAGAGATCCACGGTATCGGGCCGACAACGGATGACGAAACGTTCTCTAACAATTGCCGTGCCATTGGTGGCGAGCCATGGAAGTCTCTGGTGATCGCAGACAGCCCGTATGATGAGATTTACTGGTATATAGATTATAAAGGATCGTATGTGTACGGGGAAGTAGACGAGGGCGACGGTGTCCAAAGGAGTGCAACAATGACCTACACGTTTCCTGCTGATGTCGGTGGGCAGCATGAGGAGTTGGCTTACTACACTATTACAGCCACTGTTTATAGAATGGACCAAACTGTCTACTCGGAATCCTATCAAGTTGAGGTTGAAGACGCACCATGATCCGATTAATTTGAATGTGCGAATAACAACAGTAGGTGCGGTTTCATGAAGATTATAGTGAAATCTAAAATATGTGCACACTCCCTGGCAGATGTGGTTTCCTAACCCATCAAATGCCAAAAAGCGCATAAGGCGTTGATTCGTAGTGTGTCCATAATTATGGTTTGGACTAAATAGGGTGGACGCATTCCCCTTTGATAAGGGGAGTTAGAGGGGTTAAAAGTCCTTATTTTGGTGTTTTTAACTTCTAAGTCCCCTTTACTCAGAGGGCTTTAAGGAAAAATGCGTCCATCCTGTATAAATAATTAAACTTCATCTAACCGCACCTTGTAGCATAAACTTTATGAAGATAAAAAAATAGATTCGGTAATTCCGTAACCATGCCCGGTTGGTGACCATACGCGTATTCAGCGTTGATTTGGCCAAATGCCAAAAAGCGCATTTGGCGTTGATTCACCGGGTTTGGGGAAAATAAATATTACAGAATTAATAACTTAATCTTCATTTAGTTTATGCATTCTTAGAATGGAGGTGAAGAATGGTCATACGTCGTATACCCCTTTACTGCTTGTTACTCTTATTATTCTTACCAAGTCTTACACACGCAAAAATTGTTTTCAAATCAGAACGCGAGGGAGGTGCCCGTCTGTATGTCATGGATGATGATGGACGCAATGTCCAAAGGTTAACAGATAGTGGTGCGTGGCCTGTTTGGTCTCCGGATGGGAAGCAGATCGCTTTTGGTAAAAGTCTCCCAGTGGAACCGAGGCAATCGCAAAAGTTAGCCATATTCATTATCAATAGCGATGGCACCAATGAACACAGACTCACCGACGACAACGAGGATAATCTTAATGGAAATCGTCTTTTCGAGTGGGGAGCTTCATGGTCTCCGGATGGACAGCACATCGCCTTCGATAGTAAACGCGGCGGACAACCGTCTCAAATTTGGACGATAAATCTCATCACCCGCAAGATGCGGCAACTGACACGTACAGATGGGTTGACAACATTTCCGTCCTGGTCTCCGGATGGCAAACATATCGCTTATCGGGATAATCCCCCAATAGGACACGCCACTATCTATGTGATGCGTGCCGACGGTAGCGGACAACGAGAACTCGTCAAGGGAGATGTGTCGCGTCGGCGCAATTATCCGCGCTGGTCTCCCGATAGCCAATCTGTTGTATACAGTGAAAACACATTCGGTCATGGGGTGGGTGTTTTAGAAAAAGTTGTCATTCATAATATTAAAACTGACAAACGGCAGATTGTGGAGACACCAGACAATTGGTCAATCCATAGTGCATGTTTTATGGGCAGCAAACAACTATTGATTTCGGCAAAAGGGCAGGAGGGCAAGCCCGATAAATATGAAATCTACCGGTACCACCTCGTTACAGGAGAAATCGTCAACCTGACAAACACACCAGGGGACGACTTCGCAATGGATTGGATCAGCGATGACGTGCTGTCTGTTACCCCACAGGATAAAAAAAAAGTAACGTGGGGAACACTAAAGCAGTAAAACCGTAATTCGTGAACATTAGGGCATCACAGGTAGGTATCCGTATTGGGTATCTGCCTATTTCTTTTTTAATGTGTGGCATAACAGTAGATAAAACGTGAGGGAACTCTCACCAAAAAGTAGGCTTATTGATAGTAGGTTTTACAATCTGAAATTGAAAATTATGGTATAATTGGCATTGAGATTTTAGAAAATACCGTAGGTTGGGTAGAACAACGTGAAACCTATAACTGTCAACTTAAGGATATATCCTCTTGTTAGCGGAGTTTCTAAGCCCAATTTTTTCTGTAGGAGCGAGCTTTGCTCGTGACATCGGACAAACGGTCTCGAGCAAAGCTCGCTCCTACAGGAAGAAGTAGAGTACCACAATGATCCATTATTCCCGCGTTTGAGATAGTGATCGAAGCTCGCTCGGACAAATATAAATCATTAACGGACATGATAAAATGCGTCAGAAGTATAGAAAACTAAATAACCCTGATGTCAAGTATTTTGACTATAACGGAAAATCAAATTATGATATAATAACGTGAGCTTGATAATAGAACAGGATAGACATATTCCTCTTAAAATCCCCCTGATAAGGGGATAAATCACTAAAATAGCGACTTTTACCCCCCTAACCCCTTATCAAGAGGGAATACGTTCGCCCTATCAACAAAATTGAATTCTTTTATCAAACTTACGTTTGTACAACGACTACAAGTTGCTTTATAAATATCAGCGGAATTGATTGCAGGAGGTATCGCAGCAGTGAAAGGGAAAATGAAGTTTAAAAAAATCATTGATATCCTTGGTTTTCTTATAAAGCCCCGTTACTTTTCAGGTGTCATGACGTTGAATTTCAAAATACTCATTGGTATCCTTGGTGTTCTTGCTGTCGGATTCATTGGATTCAAAACGTTGAAACTCCAACCGCCTGATGTAGAGAAAACACAACGAATCATCAAAACAGTCAAGTTAGAGGATCGGAGAATCACTAAATCTCCATTCGTTCAGAGCACTTCTAAAACGGGCACAGAAACACAACAAGAAGAGGTAAACATTGAATCTCCTGAAGTAGAAATGATACCTGTTCCAGAGACCGTGCCTACCGCTCAGAGCAGCGATGCTGAAATCAAAGAGTTTCAAGCATGGCTTTCTTCTATTCTTACGGAGGAGGACACTCTTGAGGAAACAGAACAAGAGAATTCCAACGCAGAAAAGGCAGAAAATGATGAAATCGATTATGATCTTGATACCTCACGTATAAAAACCACGATTGAGGATCAATGGAGAAATAGTCTCGAAACTTACGATATTGAAGGGTATATGTCCGCGATATGGGAAGATAGCTTCTTCTATGTCAGCAACATGGGCACGCCTGATAATCCAGATGATGATCTGATATTTCGGAGTGGTCAACAAGAACGTGAAGGGGCATTGAACATGTTCAATACGTTAGATGGCATTGAACTGAATCTCTATAGAAATGGAGATATCGAATTTTTGAGTGATACGATCGCTATGGTTGACTACGATTACGGACTCAAACTTGTCTCTCCCATGCATGGCAAATCCTATCCATCAGGAAACATGATTTTTATTTTGGAACGTCGAGAAGGTGGAGATTGGCGCATTCTTGAATGGTATGACTTTGCAACCCCGGATCCATAAGAATTCCTCACTCTTAAAATTCGTTTCAAATCCAGATGGCATCTTCGTTTGCAGGATATTTATGCACGCACCGAATTGGTATTAAATGCGTCTTAATGACCAAAAAGATATATAACCACAGCAATACACATCCCGAATATGTGCTTTTCTCATTCCACAGTTGCAAGAACTACCCTATCTTTTCCAGCGTAATCCTTGATGAACCGATAATTCTGATACGCAGGTTGTTCCTCAAGCAAAGCTTTAACCGATTCTGCTTGTTTATCACCAATTTCAAAGATAAGTTTACCTTCAGGGTGGAGGTAGTTTGGTGCTTCGGCAACTAAGCGTCGAATAACAGATAAACCATCTTCACCGGCGAAAAGTGCAATGTGTGGTTCATAATCCCTGATTTCTGGACTTAAGGTATCACGCTCACTAGTCATAACATAGGGGGGGTTAGAAACAATCCAATTAAATCGTGGGGACTCCAAGGCTTTAATTGGTTCAAATAGATCACCGTGCAAAAGGGTAATGCGTCCAGCACAGTCATGTGCCACCCTATTTTTTTCTACAACTGCCAGCGCATCATTGGATATGTCGGTAGCAATGATTTCCCATTCAGCCTTGTTGACCGCCAGAGCAGTTGCAATAACACCACTTCCCGTGCCAATCTCCAATAAACGTTGCGATGGACCTTCTTTCGCCTTCAGAATTGTTTCAACGATAAATTCTGTCTCTGGACGCGGGATTAGCACCCTTTCATCAACGTAGAAATCTAATGACATAAACTCTTTGTGGTTGGTGAGATAGCTGATCGGGGTACGCGCAATTCGTTTCTTAATAAGCTCTCGAAACACCGTAAGATCTTCCTGAAAGACGGGCATATCAAAGTGGAGGTAGAGCTGTAAACGACTTTTTTTCAGCAAGTGCCCGAGTAACACTTCAGCGTCTAATCGGGGATTTGGAATATTATGCTTTTCAAAATAACCTGTTGTCCACTCAAGGAGTTCAAGCACGTGCCAGATTTTGGTAGCCATAAATTCTTATCTGATTCCAGAGAACTCCGTAAGTAAGATAGGAAAATGGGGAGGGTAAACTTGGAAGGACGAATAGAATGCACCCTACAGGTCTTGTATCCATTTTTGAATTCAAATTTTAAAGGTCAATTAAGTTCACTTAGTTTCCTTCGTTCTTTAACATTTCAGCTTGGTCAGCAGTTGTTAACTTTTCGATAAACGGGGTTAATTCGCCGTCTAAAATAGTTTCTAACTGATGAATACTAAACTGGATTCTATGATCAGTAACACGGGATTGAGGGAAGTTGTAAGTCCGAATTTTTTCACTTCTGTCCCCACTACCTACCATAGATCGACGGGTTTCAGCACGTTCCTTGTTCAGTTCTGCTTGCTTTCTTTCTTGTAGCCGAGCTCGGAGGATTTTCATCGCTTTAGCGCGGTTTTTGTGCTGTGATTTTTCGTCTTGTTGGGTTACAACCAGCCCTGTTGGAATGTGTGTAATACGGATGGCAGAATCCGTAGTATTAACACTCTGCCCGCCAGGTCCTGAGGAGCGGTAGGTATCAATTCGCAATTCAGTTGCCTCATCAATTTTTAAATCAATTTCCTCCGCTTCAGGAAGCACAGCAACTGTCACAGCAGAAGTGTGAATTCGCCCGCTCGTTTCCGTTGTGGGAATGCGTTGGACGCGATGAATTCCACCTTCATATTTAAGGAGGCTATATGCGGATTTCCCTTCAATCGAAAAAACCACTTCTTTAAATCCTTTTAATCCGGTTGCATTTGCACTAAGCATCTCGACTTTCCAATTCTTTCTTTCTGCGTATCGCGTGTACATACGAAATATCTCTGCTGCAAAAAGGCTTGCTTCTTCTCCACCTGTCCCCGCACGAATTTCAATAATGACATTTTTTTCATCATTCGGGTCTTTTGGGATAAGAAGCATCTTAAGTGTTTCTGCCAACCCTTCTTTTTGCTTTTGGAGATCATCTAACTCCTCTTGCACTAACTGCAGCATGTCAGCGTCACTCTCTTCTGCCAGCAGCGTCTGTGTTTCCTCAATTGCAGTTTCCAGTTGTTGATAATCTTTATATGCAGACACAATTGGCGAAAGTTCGGCATGTGTCTTTGAAAGTTCCTGCAGACGTTGTGGGTTAGAGATTTGTGCAGGGTCACTTAATGATTTTTCGACATCAACAAATTTCGTTTGAATGTCTTTAAGTTTATCAAACATTTCAATTCTCTTTAAGAAAGCAATCTCCACATCCGTGCAAGAATGTTATTTTGAATACTTTGCAAATATGGGTTAACCAATATAATAATGTTATGATTTATCAGTGATTCCATAACGACGACGGAAACTCTCCACGCGTCCAGCAGTGTCAATGAAACGTGTTTGTTGGCCTGTGTAAAACGGATGACACTTTGCACAAACATCTACACGCATATCTGATTGGGTTGTAACAGTCTGATATGAAGCACCACAAACGCAGTTGATGGTGCATTCTGTTGTTTCTGGGTGGATTTCAGGTTTCATAAAATCACTCCTTTCATTAGTGCATTTAGGTGGTTAGTATTGATGATATGGTGAACTTTGAAATGATTGGGACACTTTCATAAACCTATTTTGGAAACATAACGCATAACAGTAGTTGTAGCACATACTTTGAGTTTGTGCATAATGATTAGATTTAATTCTCATTTTCCGGTTCTGGAGGATTGAGTGCGCTGTTTGCCTGTTTGTGCAGCATCTTCAACCATTTTTTCAAGAAATTCTTCATTCGATTTGGTCTGACCAAGATGTTTAATCAAAAATTGCATTGAATCCGCAATGCTCATTTGGCTGGTCAATTTCCGTAAAATCCAAACTTTGTTAAGAACATCAGCTCCTAACAATAGCTCTTCACGGCGTGTTTTTGATTTTTCAATGTTGATTGTCGGGAAAATCCGCAGTTCTAACAGCGTGCGATCCATGTGAATTTCCATATTAGCAGTGCCTTTGAATTCTTCATAGATATGTGTATCAGATCGACTTTCAGTGTCAACAAGAACAGAAGCGATAATTGTTAGACTCCCGCCCTCCTCAAATTTACGTGCGGCACCGCAAAATTTGCGAGGTTCTACAATCGCCATAGCGTCTAATCCGCCCGAAAGGGTTCTCCCACTGTGGGGTGCTGTCATATTGTGTGCCCTTGCAAGCCGAGTCATGCTGTCAAGTAGAATCACAACATCCTGTCCACACTCAACCATCCGTTTTGCTTTTTCGATCGCCATATCTGCAACTTGGACGTGTCGTTCTGGATGTTCATCAAAGGTAGAGCTAATGACTTCACCTTTAACCGTTCGGATGACATCGGTGACCTCTTCAGGTCGTTCATCGATTAGCAAAAAGATAAGTGAAACTTCTGGATGATTCGCTTCAATACCGCAGGCGATGTTTTTGAGAAGTGTTGTTTTTCCGCTAAAAGGCGGGGCAACAATTAAGCCGCGCTGCCCTTTACCGATAGGTGCCATGAGGTCAATGATCCGTGTTCCGAATTCGGAGGAGTTGTGTTCTATTTTCAACTGTTCATAGGGAAAAACCGGCATGGGATCGTCGAAGGGGGTTCTCGTCTTGACAGATTCAGGCGGTTCACCGTTCACTTTCTCAATTTGTAATAAAGCATAGTAGCGTTCAGCTTTATTCTCCGATTTCTTCGGGGGACGGATCAAACCTTCAACAACATGCCCGGTCTGTAAACCAAACAAACGTATTTGTGAATGAGAAACATAAATATCTTCATCACTTTGCAAATAATTAGAACGCGGAGACCTCAGAAAACCGTAGTTCTGATCTCGGTCATCTAAGATCTGCAACACCCCTTTTCCGTAAAGGGGAATATTTTGTTCAGCAACTCCTTCAAGAATTCGAGTAATAAGTTCATCCTTCCTTAATCCATTACTGTCTTCAATACCATAAGATTGCGCCATGGTATTTAGGGCTGAAATCTCCATATCTCGGAGCTTGCCTATGTCCAAGCTCTCCATAGTGTTTATACTCCTCAGTAGTACCTGTCTCCATTTGAAATTTAGAAACGCGGACATTGCGAAGTCTGCGCGAACTTGTTAAATCGAATCAGGTGAATACTTTGTGAATTTGACAGAATCCGTAAAATGGCACGGAACTGTCTATAAGATACTAAATATATACCGGACTGTAATGCCAGCGTGTATATAAAATAGAAATGAATGTATTTTTAGAACGTATAATAAATCGTAGGACAAGTTTCATCGCGCCCTGCGGGCAACAAAGCCAGCAGTCACAACCGATATGTTCTGGAGGGTACTGTCTGACAAAATGTAAAATTTAAATTTATTTTGGGGTCCGTATGAAAGCGTTGGCAGGAATTTGACATCCTTTTCGTGTTGGGACCGAATGTTTGATCCATTGATTGTGAATCATATCAATGTATATTATACATAATTTACTATTAAACGTCAAGTTTTTCTGAAAAATTATATTAAGTGAAAATTCTTGTGCTGAATTTGGATGCAACGTGTTACATGTTCCTATGTTAACGTGAGTTTGATAAATCCCTTCGCTTTCTCATCCCGATTTAAGACCCCAAGGGAGGCGCGTTTTGTCCACGCGCTTGTCCCTATGCTGAAATGACCTAACAGCGCGTTTAGAAAACGCGCCTACCAGGGGTGTGGACCGCTAAATTGACGCATAAGGACTTTGCTGCGCTCTACCCAACGAACATCTATACTCAATCTAATTATCAAACCCAAGTTATGTTAAGCATGTTTTCAAGTACTTAACATAGGAAATGTTGTTCTGGTTGCAAATCATCGTTTATAATGAACTTTATAAACGCCTGAAAGATAGCCAAATCAAATTAGCTACTCGCCGTTTGCTTTTAAAGGTTTTAGTCGACGGAGCACTTTCGCGTTGTACTTATCTTTTTCTAAATAATTTTCCCAAAGTGTTATGGCATCATCATTGTAGCCTTTAGAAACATAATAATCCCCAAGTGCTATCACAGGAATATCTGATCGAGGATCCTTTTCCATAGCTTCTTTGAATGCATCAATAGCTACATTCTCATCACCTTTGAGCAGAGCGATCTCACCTTTTGCATAAGGGAGTAATGGGTGCTCAGGATATTCACCGGCTAAAGTGTCAATCAAGGTTTGAGCGTCCGCCTCTCTACCCTGTTTGAAAATTGAGAGTGCAGCAAGAATAGTTCCATAACCGTATTGATGTGTCAGTATCTTCGTTTCTGCTGGACTTTCTGATTTTTCCAAGAGACGTTTTGCGATTCTGGCAGCAGCTTTATACTTAATTTGTGCTTTATTATGTCCACCGTGTTTGGCACACACGTCTCCAAGGGTTTTCATAGCAATGAAAGAATCCTTTTTTTGTTCAACAAGGTCTTGGAAAATGCCCGCAGTTTTTCTGTCTTTCAAACGGAAGTTCAAAACTTCAGCGAGGCTTTGCAATGCATCAGTATCCTCAGGGTTTATTGCGACAGCCTGTTCAAAAGAATCTCTTTCTTTTTCGTAATCTCCAAGTTTTTGATACGTCTTACCGATTAACCAATATAGTTCGGCATCTTTGTTACGATTTAAACCGACAATAGAGTTGAATGATTCAAGTGCTTTCTCATACTCCTCATTGGTATACTGATTCTGCCCAGTACTGATTACCGCATCAATTACTTTGCTATTTTTGCTTGCCGCTTTTTTTAGCACCTTTGCTGCCCTTTGATGCATTCCAAGTTTTCGATAGCAAATTGAGAGCCGTAGGTAATTATAAGGATCAATTTTCGCCTTCTCTGCTTCTGCCCGTGCGATAGCATCAAAGTACAACGCACCAGCATCACGATAGTTTTCATCACCGTAAAAGAATCCGGCAATCATCAGTTCCGCGTCGTGGTAGCTCCCTTGTTCATCTCCCGCGATAGGGGCTTCTCCGCCAAATTTTCTCATAACTTCATCCGCCGAAATTCCAAAGCCTGAGTCCTCTACAGCAACTTTAGATTTCACGATCGGGCTTTTTTCAACACCTTGGGGACGGTCGCGTTCCCTCCGTTCTTGTTGCCTTTTCAGCGCCCGTCCGATCTGTGTATCTTCAGGGTTTTCCGGTTTAGGAATGGAAGCATTGAGTTCAGTTAGTTCTTCTTTTGCCTTTTCAATGTGCGATTTTGCAGCATCAATACTGCCATACTTCTTCACCGCAAATTGAAGGGTCCGTTTTGCCTCATCATCATCTTTAATCAATTCACGCTGTATTCGCGCTTTATTAATGAGGGCTTGTGCAGCTCGTTCACTTTGCGGGTTACGGTTAGCAAAACTATCAAATGCTTCTACAGCTTGTTCATACTTTTGTCCTTCTTCATAACTTTTTGCTAACATCAGGTGCGCGCTATGACTCAACTCCAAATGAGGAAATTGGTTAACAATCATATCAAATTGGGTTTGTGCTGCTTCAAAATCTTTTTCTCTATAGTGGTGCATCCCAAGGCGATAGTATGCCTCTGCGGCTTCGTCACTTTCAGGCGCTTCAGCAATGATTGATTCATAAGCCTTAACACCTTGTGCAGGTTGATTCATTTTCTCAATTTTAAGTTTACCAATGGCAAGTTGTGCTTTACGTGCATCAGGGGTGCCAGGTTTGGTATCAACAACACTTTGGTAAACTTCTATTGCCCCTCTATAATCTTTCGCTTCAACTAATTTATCTGCGGTACCCATAGCACCACCAGATAAACAACCGATTTGCACTACTGTTACAAGAATAAAAGTTGTAAGCAGGCAGTAGTTGATAAATTTCATGATTTTTCTCCTTACAAATACAAATGAATAGAACATTTAATATCTAATTCACAAAACCGAATAAATGAACTTTGCAATAAAATGAATTATTGCTGGCCTAATACATCTGTTTTGATGTGCATTGATCAATTAGGTCTAAAACATCCTGACGACTATATCCTTCTTTTTCTATGAGGTTGTCACAATCTACTCTATTTTTTTCATCTGGTCCTTTGCCAGCTTCGAGAATGGAATTAGTCAACCAACTGGTTCGTACTCCGTTTATACCGGAGGTGTAATTTGCGTCATAGTCGCCTTTCACAAGACCGACAAGTTGATCAACTTTGCTGCGTGGATATCCTTCGGGACGAGGGTAGGAAAGTGGTTCAGCTTCGCCGCCTTTTGGGATAAAACGAATACCATTTTTGATTTCGATTGTGCCTTCGTCACCTTCAAGAATGACCCACTCTTCAAATCCGACACGTGTGTTTCCGAGAATAGTGATTGTTCCTTCGGCACCGTTGTCGAGTTTTACGTCAGAGTAGGAATTAATCTCAACGAACTTCGGCACAAGATTTCCGTCATTATCTTCAAATTTCATGTCCGTTGTGCCGTAAACTTCAGCAGGTAAAGCATTCGTCATCCAAAGAAAAATATCTTGTAGATGGCTTCCTGAGTCGTTCGGTTGTCCACCGCCAGAAAAGCGAGGGTCACCGCGCCATCCGCCTGCTCCCCAACGTTGTGCCATGTAAACTTCAAACATCTGTAGGTTACCGATGAGTCCTTCTGCAATAGCGCGCCTGCCTGTGATATAGGTATCTTCATAGTGACGTTGATACCCACCAACGAGGTGTAAATCGCTGCCAATAGCGATTTTGGTTATTGCAATCGCATCGCCAACGATATTTGCCATCGGCTTTTCAACGATGACATGACAACCCGCACGGAGCGCGTATTTCACATGAATATCATGTAAGGAATGTGGTGAGAAAACGCCAACAATGTCCAGGTCTTCATGGTTTAGCATTTCCACAAATTCATACTCGCCGAGATAACGTGTCATGCTATCGGGTTTGTAATCTTCAACCCGTTCTTTTAGTGCATTTTCTAAAGCATCTAAACTGGACTCATAAGCGTCTGCTGCAGCAACGACTTGGCAATCCGGACGGGTTGCAAATCCCATCGTGTTTCCGCGTCCTGCGCCGCCGGGTCCAATTACACCAACTCTTAAAATATCGTTCTTACTTGCCATTATTTAATGTCTCCGAGGTAGGTCAAAAGAATTTATGTACTTCGTTATGTTAATTCTGCGTATTCATACACTGGAAGTGTAACAGTTCTGTCAGGTTGTTGCTGATTCCATACTATTTGTTGTAAGCGGTCAACAGTTTTAGGCGAGAAAAATTGCTCTCCTGTTTCAATATTGACTCGAGCAGGGACATTTTCAATTAAGAACAACTTTCCATCCATTTCAAGCGTGTACGTAACCTTTTGGTCAATTAGGTTTTCATCAATGAGGGTCATAGAACAATCATGGCGGTTTGTTAAAGTTAAGTAAAGAATATCACAAATTTTGAAGTGAGTCAATTTATTTTATGGTTGATCTCCAACGTATTCTGTTTTCAGTTTTAATACAAATATAGGAATATATGTAAGGCCGCCTCAACTATTGGAATTACAGAGTCCTCAAACGAAAGGGGGTTACTTCAATTGAACGCTTGTGTAGTCATCATACAAAAGTTGTATTGCAACAATTACAATTTCAACAGCAATCAGTATTATCGCTTACGCCAGAAATCCTTTTCTACATAGATTCCTGCATCCAATGTTGTTGTAAAATTTTTCCCATCCCATGTATAAGTTGGTTTGGAAATTAAATCTATTCCTACATTATCTATCACCATGGTTTTTTCATCCGGTAGGATTTCAAATGTGCCTTTAAGAGAGATTGAAATATCGGACACTTCCAAATTTTGAGTGATTTTTTGCTTTGATGATATAGTCATCGTTCCACTAATTTCAGGAGGTTCAAGTACTTGTTTAGGTTGATCAACATAGGTAACTTCCGCTCGATATAAATCGTAGGTTCCGACCAATTCCTTATATAACTTGTCTAAATCGTCTTTATCATCAACATATAATTTGTCCAAATCGTTTTTAACATTGATATTGTTATCATCCCCACCACAGCCTGTTATTAGCCCACTCAACGTTATAACGATCATCATGTAAAAAACAAAACTGAGTTTTTTTGCCATAGAAATTGAATTTCCTTGCTGTGTAGTGTGATCACAGTTCTTAGGTCAGAGATAAACAAGAATTTTTTATTTTTCTCTGACAATAGTTGAAGTAGTCTCAATTCCTCAAAACTGATTGAACATATCCATAAAAAAACGAAAGGATATACTTAACTCTTAAAAACACGAAACAACTTTTTTATCGGATCGTAAAACTGATCCACAACACGTTCTTTCAGCGGAATAATCGCATTATCTGTAATTGTGATATGCTCAGGACATACTTTCGTACAGCATTTTGTGATGTTACAATACCCGATACCGTCCTCATTTTTCAATTCTTCTAACCGATTTTCAGTATCTATCGGATGCATTTCCAAGGAGGCAGCGTAAACAAAGAATCGGGGGCCTATGAATTCATCGTGCAGATCATGCTCACGCAAGACGTGACAAACATCTTGACAGAGAAAGCATTCAATACATTTGCGGAACTCTTGAATATGGTCAATATCCTCTTGTTCCATCCGCCATGTGCCATCTTCTGCATCAGGTGGGCGTGGTGTGAAGGGTTTCATCTTCTCTTTGACTTTAAAGTTCCACGACACATCTGTAACGAGGTCTTTAATGATGGGAAATGCACGCATCGGTTCAACGGTGACAGGTTGGTCAAGTGGTAGATCGTTGAGACGTGTCATACACAGCAATTTCGGATTGCCGTTCACTTCAGCAGAACAGGATCCGCATTTGCCAGCCTTGCAGTTCCATCGCACAGCGAGGTCATTTGCTTGTTCCGCTTGGATACGGTGGACAGCATCTAAAACGACCATCCCTTCGGAGACTTCTGTTTCATAATCAACGAATTGTGCTTCTTCTGCATCTCCGCGCCAAATTCTAAAAGTTGCTTTTGCCATTTTGGATTCCTTCCAATGTGTCGTGCTTATCCCATTTCCTCTATAATTTGCTGGGACTCTTCAGTCAATTCAGGAACAGGTTCACGTCGAATAACCATCGTGCCATCATCCGCTTTTTGGAGAATAGTGTTATATTTTCCTACGTCTGCTTCTTCCTTCTCTGGGTAATCATCACGAGAATGTGCACCGATACTTGCTCTGCGTTCAAGTGCTGCGAGTGCAATCGCCTCTGAAACGGTGAGCAGACAGTCAAGGTCAAGTGCAGTATGCCACCCCGCATTATATTCTCGGTTGCCGATGGCATGGACATTGTCCGCTTTTTCACGTAAACTCTGAATTTCCTCTAATGCTTGCGTTAGATTCTCCTGACTGCGTGCGATCCCCACCAATTCTTGCATCTTTTCTTGTAGTTGTGCTTGAATTTCGTAGGGGTTATCACCATCCTCTGGATTATCAAAGGGTTTGAGAACATGTTGAACAATTTCATCTATTGCCCCTTCTTCAAGAGCAATATCCCCATTTTCGAGGGCAAATTGTGCAGCGTATTCACCCGCCCGTTTCCCGAAAACAAGCAGGTCAGATAAGGAGTTACCACCGAGTCGATTGGCACCGTGTAAACCTGCGGCACATTCACCCGCTGCAAAGAGTCCCGGCACACACGTCATTTGGGAGTCGGCATCTACACGGATACCGCCCATAATATAGTGTGTTGTGGGACCGACTTCCATCGGTTCTTCGGTGATGTCAATGTCAGCGAGCTCCTTGAACTGATGATACATACTCGGCAGTTTTCTGCGGATGTGTTCAGCAGCGTTCGGAATTTTCTCTTTAATCCAAGCGATGTCTAAAAACACACCGCCGTGTGGGCTGCCTCTACCTTCCTGAACTTCGCGTACTATACACCGCGCGATATGGTCACGAGTCAACAATTCTGGAGGTCTACGTGCATCTCTATCGCCTTGTGTATAAAGCCATCCTTCTTCAGGGTTGTCTGCAGTTTGGTTCACATAGAGTTCAGGAATATCGTCAAACATAAAGCGATTGCCTTCACTATTTTTGAGGATACCGCCTTCACCTCTAACCCCCTCAGTAACCAAGATGCCTCTAACACTGGGAGGCCAGACCATGCCTGTCGGATGGAACTGGACAAATTCCATGTCAATTAATTCTGCACCAGCGTGATATGCAAGAGAGTGTCCATCGCCAGTATATTCCCAGCTATTGCTTGTGATCTTGTATGCTTTTCCAACGCCACCTGTTGCCAAAACGACTGATTTTGCCGAAAAGATTTTAAATCTTCCTTTTTCCCGCTCATAACCGAAAGCACCTGAGACCCTATCCCCTGTTTTGAGAAGTGAAACGATAGTATTCTCCATGTGTACTTCAATACCTTGGTGGATACCGTGGTCTTGCAAGGCGCGTATCATCTCTAAACCGGTTCGGTCACCGACATGAGCGAGGCGTGGATATTGGTGTCCGCCAAAGTTCCGTTGTAGGATACTACCGTCTTGTGTGCGATCGAAGAGCGCACCCCATGCTTCAAGTTCACGGACGCGGTCAGGAGATTCTTTGGCGTGAAGTTCTGCCATCCGTGCGTTAGAGAGGTATTGCCCACCTTTCATTGTGTCGGCAAAATGTGCACGCCAACTATCCCTTTCATCTACATTTGCCAATGCAGCGGCGACTCCACCTTCCGCCATCACGGTATGTGCTTTTCCAAGCAAAGATTTGCAAACCAGTCCGACTTTCAGATCGCCCGTAGCTGCCTCAATTGCAGCGCGCAGTCCTGCGCCTCCAGCTCCGATTATTAGTACGTCATATTCAAAAGTTTCGTAAGATGCCACCCTAAAATTTCCTCTCTATAGACATTGTTTAAAACGTTATCCAATCTTTAAAATCATATACTGAGGCAAGAAAAACATATAAATCTGAAAGACCTACCCAACATAAACTCATCCATGCCCACAACATGTGTTTGCTGTTAAGACAACTGATACAGTTATACATATTTCTACGTATTGGGGCTTTAGATAATAGATCAACAACGCCACCAACAAGATGCCTTAAAGAATGACAACCGAAGGTATATCCACCTAAAAGGACTACATTTCCCGCTAATATGATAGTTCCTATTCCAATACCAAATTTTCCATTTTCAAACCAGAGTGCTTTCCATACATCATAAGATAGGATTCCTATGAATATAATAGCAATGTACATAAAATATCGATGGATGTTCTGAATAATCAATGGAAATGAATGTTCACCACGATAGCCTTTGCGTGGTTCTGAAACTGAACATGAAGGCGGATCTGCCCAAAACGCCTTGTAATATGCCCCGCGATAGTAGTAGCACGTAAAGCGGAATCCGAGCGGTGCCCACAAAATGAGAACAGCTGGTGTAATGAATGGTGGCATCCATTCTGGCATGACTCCGAACCAGCTATGTGAACCATCTGAACTAAAAAGTAATGGTGAGTAAAAAGGCGACAAGTAGGGATCATGAAGGTAATGTTCCCCCCAAAAAACACGGAACGTCGCGTAAAGGATGAATACCCCTAATCCAATAAAGACTGCTAAAGGTTGTACCCACCAGGTGTCTTTACGCTGGGTTTGAAAGGGGCGGTGTTCAGTTAATGTTAGTTCTGGGTGCGACATTTTCAATTTTCCTTCTATTTCTAACAGAATACCATAATTGTAATATTTCTGCAAGTTATAACAAAATGTGCTGTTCTATGAAAACATAAGTTTTAATAGTTCAGTCATTTTTTCTACTTCCAGATGGGTGTGATAAAGTACACAGATTTACAATGGGGTGGTCTAACTGTGTTTGGAACGATTGCAGATAATCAATGAGTTGTTGTAGTGAAATTAATTTTGTAGGGTATGCTGCTTTGTTCCGATAAAATGCTTCTAATATAGGATCCGTGAATGTGTCAGGCTTCTCTTTCACTTGAATCTTCCTTAATCCGAGGTGGTGGAGGTGGCAGATATTTCCATCCGAGTGCTTTCCATTTCTTTTGGTTCGCTTTCAAGTAATCGTAAAGTTCTTGTGTAGAATTGAATTGAGCAGCCAATTCCTCTTTTATTTGGTAGCATTCTTCAAGGATAGGATCTGTGCGTGTATCAGGTTTTTCTTTCACGTGCATATCCTCCATTAATTCTGTTGGTGTGCAGAGGTTTGTAGGTGCCAATCCCGCATTCTGACATACCTCTGTCGTTTCAACGCAACCCCTTGGCTTAACTTCAGTATATTGTAGCATGAAGTAACATCTTTGTCAAATCAACGAGAACTAAAAATTTAAGTGTCTGGTTACAACACCAACGTATGCGTCAGCGGTTCCCAACCTAACAATCGTTTCGCTTTTGAGAGATTGATTTCTTTCTGTTCATAATCGCCAGCAATGAAAACAGCATCAAATCCTTCGTGCTCAACAGAAATTGCAGCGAGATAGGCGCGCGCCAAGTCTTCCTCATCAGTCCACCAGATATGCACGGATGAATCCTTTGGTTGGTTGCGGCGTTCTAACCACTGTTCACGCGTAGACGGCCCTGTAATTCGTAAAGCAATTAGAGACATATCGTGTTCACGAGCAAAGTATTCACAAACCTGTTCACCAAAGCTTTTGGTCAAACCGTAAACACCAGGATTATCTCTCGGAACGATGTCTTCATAAGGGTAACTATTTCGGGTGCGTTCATGCACGGTGAAAGTGCTGGTGTAGACACCGTGATGAATTTCCGCTTCCTTCGCAGCATGCAGCAAGATATGAAGTCCTTTAGCGTTCACATCATAGTTTGCCACAATGTCTGGAAAATCTGCTACAGATGAACGGTCACTTGTGGGACGTAACATCACCATGTAGACAAATGTATCCATCCCTTTCAATGCCTCCTGAACAAGGGCAGCATCTGTAACGGATCCTTGGATGTATTCTATTGAATCGTCTTTAGGTGGGGAGAGGTCCAACACACGAAAATTGTGATGTTGCTTCATGTATGGAAGTGTCATTGTTCCGACGTGTCCTGAACCACCTACAAGTAGAACGTTCATCTATTTGCCTCCTGTTTTGTTAGTATTGCATGACTTAGCTGGATGTTTATTATTCCATCAGCGTTAATATCCGCTACGATAGAGATGTTTACGGGGGTGAGGAGAAGTCCCAGAGCAGTATCGTTCCATCTGTCCTACTGTTGGCAAGCGTCTTTCCATCTGGACTGAATGCCAGACTGGAGACACCACCCGTATGTCCTTTGAGCGTTTTAAGGTGTTCGCCGGTGTGAGCATCCCAAACGCGGATTTCTCCGCTCCAAGTTCCGCTGCTGAGATAACCATTCCAAGAATACCAGTCTCCACTAACGATAAGATTTCCATCTGGACTGAATACCACGCTTGAGACTACATCTTTATGTCCTGTGAGGGTCTTGAGAAGTTCACCGGTGTGAGCATTCCACAAACGGATTTCCTCACCTGCACTCGCCTTACTTTCATAACCGCACCAATGTCCACTGGCACTCGCGATTGTATTTCCATCTGGACTGAAAACCACACTATTGACTACAGAGATATGCCCCTTAAGGATTTTGAGAAGTTCACCGGTGTGAGCATTCCACAAACGGATTTCCTGCCCTACACATGTGCCTACATCCTCACGCTCTCCACGATATACTAATCTACCGCTGCCACTTATGATGGTTTTCCCGTTGGGACTAAAAGCGACAGTGTTGATGTTTTCTATATGCCCTTTAAGAGTTTTGAGAAGTTCACCGGTATTGGCATTCCATAAGCGGATGGTTTTATCGTTACTTCCGCTTGCGATAGTGTTTCCGTCTGGACTAAAGACTACACTACTCACCGAATTCGTATGTCCCATCAGTGTTTTGATGTGTTCACGTGTGTTGACATTCCATAAGCGGATAGTTCTGTCGTTACTTGCACTGGCGATTGTCTTTCTGTCCGGACTAAAAACGACACTGTTGACAGAGTCCGTATGCCCTATCAGCGTTTTGAGGAGTTGGTTAGTTTGGGAATCCCATAGGTGGATGTCGTTCCCACCGCAACTGGCAATCGTGTTTCCATCTGGACTGAAAACTACACTTCCGAGTGAACCTATATCTCTTGCAGCGAGTGAACCTATATCCTCTGAACCTATATTTTCCATAAGACTTTTGAGAAGGTTGAAAGTATGAGCATTCCGGACAGATATGCCCGTTTCACTTCCAATCGCGCATGTCCTTCCATCTGGACTGAAAGCTGCACTGACTGCAGGAATTGGAACGTCTTCAATGTATTCACCGGTGTTGACATCCCATAAGCAGACACCCTCCGCGCCAACACTGATGAGCGTTTTCCCGTTTGGGCTGAAAGCCACGCTGTTGACAGACTTCGTATGTCCTACAAGATATTTGATGAATTTACCGGTGTGAGCATTCCATAGGCGGATGGTTCCGTCGCTGCTGCCGCTGGCGATAGTCTTTCCATCCGAGTTGAAGGCTACGCTGTTGACAATGCGATCTTCAAAAGACGTGCTTTCAAAAGCTATACGTTTTTTGAGGGTTTTGAGGAGTTTGCCAGTCTGAACATCCCACAAACGGATGTTGCTGTCCCATTCATCTCCACTACTGGCGAGCGTTTTTCCATCCGGACTGAAACACACACTCAAAGTGGCAAAGGGGCCTCCAAATACTTTGAGAAATTTACCAGTTTTGATATCCAGTAATTGGATTCCTGAACCTAAACCTTCAAGATGTCCACCCCCGCTGGCGATAGTCTTTCCATCCGGCCTAAATGCGACACTTAACACCCAGTCTGCTGCTCCGAAGGTTTGAATGTGCTCGCCTGTGTGTGTATTCCACACCCAGACGGTTCCGTCTTCATTACCACTAATGATCATATTTCCGTCTGGACTGAATGCGATACTACTGACATGTCCTGTATTTCCCGTAAGGAGTGCAACTTCGTGATAGATTGACATATCATAGACCCAAATGCCAGCACTCCCTGCTGCTGCTAAATACATGCCATTGGGTGAATACGTTATTTGTCTTATGCTGCCTTTTCCGAGACGGGCTTTAGCACCCTCTGGCAAGCTCATACGTGTGGTGTCCTCGGAGAATGCGTTTAGTTGACAGAACATCAACAGAAGAATGAACGTGAAAAATATCAAAAAGGTGGTTTTCGTCATGAAATAAGTCTCCTATGCAGACCCCAACGACAAGTTTTCAAATTGCGTTTGTCAGACATTAAAAAAATTGTCATGTCTACAGAGATTTTTTGCTATTCCTTGTACGCATAAGCGCGGTGCTGAATCCGTAGGTCGAAGTTATCGTCTGGATCCCACGTCGGCATATCCGATGGCACTTCGTAAGCGAACTGTTCCGTATCTGAGGGATATGGATTCGTGAGGCGTTCATGCAGTGCGCGTTGGTACATTTTGCACCGTTGTGTTAGGAATTCGGTTTGCCACCACTTGTAACGTGTATTCCACCTCGGAGTACGCTGGTCAAAGTAGATGACTCTACGGAGTGTATCGCTTGTGTTTATCTTACTGCCGTGCAAGACTTTGGTATGGTGAAGTAGAATATCACCCGGTTCCACCTCTGCAGGTATAGCGTCAGGACGATCAAAATTGACTTCACCTTTATCAATGATCTCCTGTGCTTCTTCAATTCCCCAAAGATGGCTTTTTGGAATGACCCACACACATCCGTTGTCAACGGTAGAATAATCAATGTATATGTCAACATTGAAGATTGGGTGATTTTCTCGGATTGTATTACCGTCCCTATGCCATCTGACAGAAGAACCGTGTTTCGGCAATTTAAAGACGAGTGACTCCCAGCATGGAATAAAATCAGGTCCGATAATACGGTGCAATAGGTCTCCAATAAAGGGATGCCCAAGCAACCGTAGAGAAAACTCGTTTGGGTGTGAATGGAGATAGGTAAGATAGTAAGGGATGCCTTCTGGTCCACGCATGCACCATTCATCTGCTGGACCACCTGCCAAAATCTCATCAATGAGTCGTTGACTCTCTCGCTGTATGACAGCAAGTTCATCCGGTTGGATAACCTGCTTGAGTATGAGGTATCCGTTATCGTTGAAGAATTGAATTTCGTTATCAGTAATTTTTTGCATAAATATTGTTCCTATTTCTGCCTGAGCCTTGTCAGGTACTTGGAATATTGTTTATCGCAATCGCGGTGTGCCACGCTGAAACAAATTCTTGAACAGATTGGTATCGCAACTGCTTGTCTGCATTTGTTGCTTTTTTCGCGACGTGCCACATGGAGGCGTTACCATTCCAGTCATCTCGTGAATCGCTGCTATTAGCGAGCAACACGAACGCTGTCCGCCCTAACATAAACACGTTTGTTCTTTCATCGATTCGCGCGCCTTTCTGAAATTCCTCCGGTGCCATAAAGCGACTTGAACCGTACAACCGTCCGCGGTCATTTATAAAAGGTTCTGGATGGTAGTGGTCGAAATCGTACAGATGAACCTGTTTTTTCTCAAAGTCATAAATAATACAGCCGTCGTAAAAGTCTTCGGCGATGAAACCTCTTTTTTCAATAAGGATATGGACATCATAGATGACGTTGAGTGCCGCAATAATTTCATCTGCTGGCAACGCACAAAACCTGTCACGTGGATGGACTTCATCAGCACTTAATTCCTTCTCAGGACGCAGCCCCTCGCCATCTACCCAGTCGTAGACCAATGTGAATCCATTGGAAGTTGTGAAGGTGTTGTGCAATCGAGGGAGGGCCTCATGCTGGACAGTAGCATGAAAGCGAACAGCTTGCTTGAGCCACGTGATGGGTTGCGGTGTATCTGCATATTTGACGAACCAGTGTTGATTGTCCACTACTGAACGAAAGGATTGACACCCTGAGTCGTGTTCTGGAAATCGATATGTTATTTCGCCGATTTGCTTCAGATATGTTTCAATATCTGTGTCAATTTCCGTAACGGCCAAAAGTGGATGTTGGGTGGGCATTTCTATGTCCTCATTGGGCGCGGCAGAACCGTTTGTGTAAGTTTATAGGATTGGATAATAGTATACACCAAAATTAGAAAAAAGGCACGTTTTGTTTATAGTTTGCGGAGTGCATTTTATAGCAATATAAACCTTCCTGAATATGCTACAGATAAGGTGTCAAATCCCAGAGATAGATCGCACCGTCATGTCCACCGCTTACTAATAAAGTACCATCCTGCGAGAATGCGAAGCATTGGACATCGGTAGTATGTCCCCAGAAAGTGGCGATGTTCTTACCTGTTGCTACTTCCCATAAACAGATAGAGACCTTTTGCAAATCTGGTCGCCACCATGCACCGGAAGCCAAATACTTTCCACGCGGCGAAAAGCATAATGTGATAGGTCGCTGATATTCTTCCGATTGTGGGATGGTCGTAATGGTTTTTCCTTCTGTTGCATCCCATAAGACAATCTCGTTCCACATTCCGCCAGCAATGATATTGCCATCTGGTGAGAATGCTATCCCAGTATCGTAATCACGATACGGTCCTCGTCGTTGTAATGATATTAATGGAAGCTTGACAATCTGTTTTCCTGTATCAACATCCCACAAACTGGCTTTCCATTCATGTGACCTTGATATACTTGCAAGTCGTTTTCCATCTGGACTAAATATCAGTCCAGTATGACTAAACCTCAATTGGTAAGTGAATTCTTCATCATTAATTATCGTGGTAAGCATTTTCCATTTTTCGCTTTCTGTCATATCATTTAAAATCGGCAGTCGTTCCCAGATGTGTATGTTATCGTCATTATCTACACTTGCGATCCTGTTCCCAGTGGAAGCGTAAGCTTTGGCGCGGCTTAAGCCCTCTTTCGGGCCGATGAGTTCAGCAATCGGTTCACTCTTTCCGACTTCCCACACGTTTAAGTTATCTTCATATTTGTTAATAGAAATGAGTTTCCCATTGGGAGTGCGATAAACATTATGTGAAGTCCCAGGCAGTTTTTCGCCATCTGGTCGGTATGACTGTCTACTCGCAATATCCCAGAGGAGAATATTGTCTCGCCAAAATCCGGCGGCCAGCATTTTTTCGTCCTCTGAAAAGACTAACGTATCCATTGTAGGGATATGTCCATGAAGTGTTGAAACGATATGAGTGTCGGAATTATCACCTTTCCTCCAGATTTTGATTTCACTTGGACTTGCAAGTGCCATTTGTGTTCCACTGTCCGAAAAACAAACCAAGCCGCTGTTCGCACGATGTGCAAATTCGCCCAGTTTCTCTTCCTTTTCTACATTCCAAATTTGAACTTTGCACTCGGAAACAGTGGCAGTAATTAGTTCGCCTTCTGGAAGAAAGTATGGATGCACTTCTGAGCCGCCATACTCAGAATAAGTTGTCTCCAGTTGTTCTCTTGCGATGTCCCATAGATGTATTGTACCGTGCCAATTACCGGCGGCAAGGAATCGTCCGCATGGAGAAAAGCAAAACCTTCGCACCCGATCAGGATGTTCCTTGATGTTGGCAATTTGTTCTCCAGTCTCTACTTGCCAAATTGCAATTGAATCACCATC
Source organism: Candidatus Poribacteria bacterium (assembly GCA_022825825.1). Lineage (GTDB taxonomy): Bacteria > Poribacteria > WGA-4E > WGA-4E > WGA-3G > MSPOR6. The sequence goes on along the minus strand of JAJDWA010000058.1, from coordinate 52,524 downwards.
TCCAATATTTCTGCCTGTATTTTCGGGATCGCTATTCTTACCTGCTAACAAGCTTAAATCCGGGGAAAAGCTGACAGGATAGACATCGTAGGGTGTTCCTATTACTGTTTCTCTTACTAACTTACCAGTGTGTGAGCAGAAAATGTAAATCTTGTTATCTCTATTGATCGCGGCAATGTGTTGTCCATCTTGGGAATAGACAAGGTTGGAAATAGAGGATATTTGTGGTTTATTTGGATCCTCAATCTCTGTTGCACAGACACCTCTTTGAACATCCCATATCTTTACATTCTCAGCAAAAGTGTACGTGACAATCTGAGTGCCATCGGGTGAAAAACTGATGGCACCGGTCATTCCGCGTTCTGTATCCCAAAGTGCGATAGGAGATAACGTGGGAAGTTCGTATAACCAGAGTCCAATTGATGTCCCGACCGCGAAGTACTGTCCATCCGGTGAAAATGCCATATCACGGACGCTACCCCGTCCCAATCGTGCAATTGCACCATCAGGTAATGCCCAGGTTGTTACATCATCACCTTTAGCACCGACTGGGGCAGGAATTACTAATTTTTTGTCTTCCACCCAAATATCTCCTTGCGCTCTACAGATAAGGTTTCATATCCCAAAGGTAAATTGCACCATCATGTCCACCGCTTACCAATAGAGTACCATCCTGCGAGAATGCGAAGCACTGGACATCGGTAGTATGTCCCCAGAAAGTGGCGATGTTCTTACCTGTCGCTACTTTCCATAAGCGGATGGGAACTTTCTGCAGACCTTTTTGCCACCAGGCACCAGAGGCTAAATATTGTCCGCATGGTGAGAAACATAACGTAATCGGTCTTTGACTTTCTTCGGGCTGTGGTAGGATCATAAGCGTTTTACCATCTGTCGCATCCCACAATGTAATCTCACCCCACTTGCCACCAGCAATTATGTCGCCACGCGGTGAAAACGCTATTCCGGTATCGTAGCCACGATATGTATATATATACCTTCCGTCACGACTTGGCACCGGTGTTAACGGAAGTTCAAATATCTGTTCGCCTGAATCAACATCCCACAAACAGGCTTTCCAATCCCGTGACCGTGATATACTTGCGAGTCGTTTTCCATCTGGGCTAAACGCCAATCCACTGGGACTATACGCCAACCTATCGGTAAATTCTGAATGGTTGATGACCGTAGGGTGCTTTTCCCAACTTTTACTTCCAGACCGCTCCCAGATGTGTATGTTGTTGTCTTGATCCCCGCTTGCGATCCGGTGTCCCGTGGGTGAGAATGCTTTGGCGCGTCCCAAACCTGCTTCCAATGGCAGGAGTTCAACAACAGATTCACTTTTGCTTACTTCCGATATCTTTAAATTATCTCCATATTGGTTGAGGGAAATAATTCGTCCGTCATCTGAACGATAAACAACATGCGAAGTTCCGGGCAGTTTCTCGCCGTGTGGTCGGTCCGAGCGCCTACTCGCAAGATCCCATAAGAGGACGTTATCACGCCAAAGCCCGGCAGCGAGCGTCTTTTCGTCCGCTGAAAAGACTAACGTATCTACTGTAGGGATATGCCCCTGAAGGGTTGAAAGGGCATGAGAGTCAGAGTCGTTATCTTTCGTCCAGATTTGGATCTCGCTGGGGCTTGCAACTGCTAATTGTTCCCCAGTCTCTGAAAAATAAGCATATCGATATTCGTTGCTGCCTCGATATTCAAATGTATCTATTTTTTTCTCCGACTCTGCTTCCCAAATCTCAACTTTTCGCTGAGAGACTGCAGCCAGAATCAATCCATCCTCTGGGGCGTAATGTGGAAATATCTGGGCATCTCCGTAATCAGTATCAGTTGTCTCTTTTTGTCCGCTGTTCACATCCCATACATGTAATATGCCTTCTGAACTGCCAGCGGCGAGATTTCTTCCATCCGGTGAGAAGCAGAGTTTCTCCATTTCCCCAGAATATTCCGTGAAGCAGCCGATTTGTTCACCTGTTTCCATGTGCCACACTGAAATAGATTCAGGCTCGGCATCCAACTCGCGTTTTCTGCCTGCTAATAAATTTATATCAGAAGAAAATAGGAAAGGATAGATACCTTCCGTAGTAGAACCGAGTTTAATTTCGCTGAGCTGCCTTCCAGTATGCGGACACCAGATGTAAATGTTACCATCATCACCACCGCTGATCGCAGCGATACACTGTCCGTCTTGGGAAAAAGCGAATTTCTGAATATAATGCCTGTTCGGTACTTCTATCTGTGTGACACAAACGCCGCTTTGAACATCCCATATCTTTAGATCTTCAGCAAAAGTGTACGTGGCAATCTGACTGCCATCGGGTGAAAAACTGATAGCATCGGTCATTCCGCGTTCGGTATCCCAAAGTGCGATAGGAGATAGCGTGGAAAGTTCATATAACCAGAGTCCAATTGCTGATGCCACTGCGAGGTACTGTCCATCCGGCGAAAATGCCATATCACGAACGCTACCCCGCCCTAATCGAGCAACTGCACCTTCAGGAAGTGCCCAGATTGTCACATCATTTCCGTTTGCATCTACTGGCGCTGAAACAACGAAATTTTTGTCTTCCATCAATCTGCATTCCTTATCAACAAAACACCTAACATAAAAATAGCGTGAGCAACTTGATAAGCTACCCACGCCAATTACTACTTCCGTGATTTTATGTTTCCCCAAGTAGTTGCCAATTTGTTATGCGCTTGCACAGCCAAGGCTTGATCCATATTTTTCTTTACATCTCCTGCTGTGAGCGCGACACTCCACATTTTAACTTCATCAATGCTACCGTTAAAGAAATTGTTGTTCCCGCCATTTGCGCCGATAGACATGCCTACGGATGCAAAATCCATCTTAACAGCACCACCAGAATCCGCTTCACCATCTTTTTCACCATCAATATACATGATCGCCTTATCCTGATCTTGCGTTAAAACGAGATAGTACCATTGTGGTTCAAAAGCTTTGTATGTGCTTATTACTTGAAATTCCTTAGCTTTTGTGGCAACGTAGCATCCGAAAAGTATTCCGTTACGGTTGAACGTCAGATGTGGTCGGCCACCGCCTTGTAGACGATACATAATATCTATCCTATTACCGCCAGCAATTCTTTCGGTAGGTTTGAACCATAATTCAATTGTCATTTCCGCTGGTTCAGCAACACCGAATGCGGGCACAGTAACGGCACCGTTGTTAAACTTTAGTGCCTGTCCCACAACACCTTGAACCCACTCTGCATTTTTAATTGTGCCTTTGAACTTGTTTTCGGAAACATCCGCGGTTGTGTCACCTTTGCCCTCATCAAATGGGAAATAGAAAACATAATCTTCAGCTGGATTGGCTATGTTGACGATTATCCCACATACCACGAAAATTATTGTTGCAAATAAACATATAAACTTTTTCACGGTTGAAATTCCTCCAAAAATCTCAATAGAGTTGCTTCATTTTATCTGATATTGGTTTTTGTGTCAACTTACAGCGGCGTAAGTAATGCTTGCAAGTATCAAGTAAATTGTATATTATGATATGTATTACAATTGTAACCCTCTATTTCAAAGGAATCCATGAATGCGACAAAACCTTTTTGTGCCCAACAAGATGCCTTATGCTAAAGGAAAAAACAGACCAGACGTAACGTGTATTCTATGTGCTATTGTGGAAAAAGATGAAAAGGTTGAACGACTGGAAGTGCATCGGACAGAACTCTTTACGATTTCACTCAACCTTTATCCATATAGCCCAGGGCACCTTTTAATATTTCCGAATCGGCATATTATTGATGCGCGGGAGTTGAGTCCTGAGGAGGTTCTGCACCTTCATGATCTCCAATGTCTCAGTTTTGAGGTCTTGACGCGTGCCTATCAACCACGAGGTTTTAATGTAGGGTATAATATGGGTGAAGCCTCTGGCGCAAGTATCCCGCATCTACACTTACACGTTGTGCCACGCTATCCACGCGAATTGGGGTTTATGGACGTTATTGGCGGCGCGAGAATCATTATTGAAGACCCGAATGCTACACAAGAGAAACTTTACAAAATTTTTCAGGATATTTCGGTTAATAGTCAGGATCAATAACAGTATATGGTGAAATATGGAATAATCAAACACTTCACTTGTAGGAGCGATCTCCGAATCGCGACCGAACAAGAAATAGTCGGGAATCGGAGTTCCCTCCTACAAACCCATAATGTAGAATTATTTCTAAAATTTACCATATATTTAGTTTTGTAATGTTGCACCTTCTGGGCGTGGTGCTGTTGGTCGGATAAGTGTTTGGTCGTAGGAACGATATGCAAGTTCCGCTAAATGTGGCGTTTCCAGTCGGATGTTTCCTTGAACGCGCGAGTGCATGATGGCATCAAGAATACCAGTTGTCAACAAAGTGCGTTCCACAGGATATTGCGGCACGCCTGTCACAAACATCTCCTCAATGTTGAGACTCAGATAACTAAAGTGCGCATGTGGAGGACCGTTTTGTAGGTAAAATTCTGTGGCATAGACATTATCACCATCTTTCCCAGCATAAGCGAAATCCGTAACATATCCATTTAGCATCAACACAGCGGAACGAAAGCCATCCCGATGCTCTATCAGGAACAGCGTTGGGTTCGGGCATCCTTCACGCACTGTTTTATCCGGAAGGTTTTTGATCTGTGCACATGCTGCTTCTACTAACTCCATTGACCATTTATTTGAATCAGCGGCTCCCCACACTGCCTCACCTTCAAGGCATTGAATAGCAATTACACCAGATTCTCCGTCTTTTCGACGTTCTGTCATACATTGCAACGTCTCAAGCGCGTGAAAACCGTAAGACTCCACGCCGCCGTAGCCTATCCCAATAGCCGATTCCAAAGGCGTGTCAAGTGCATGCTCCAAAAAAGGTTGTCGCCAACAGATAGGTAGCGAAGAACCCGCCATGAACGGCACATCAAGTGCGTTAGCACGCTCGTACATCCAACTCGCATTTTCCCAATTGTAAGATAGGTGTTTATCACAAAACACAGGCACTGATCGTCCGCTTGATGCAAATACACCGCAAATCTGTTCAAACATATAACGGCGCGGATACATGTGCTGTTCAAATTCGTTATGCGGATAGTCCCCGTGTTCGCCAATAAGAAGCACACCGTCAACTGCTAACTCACCTCCGCCAAGCGTTAGTGCCTGCCGAATACTGGGATATATCGGAACCTGATGTTCTTCAGCTAAACCGACACCGATGTCTCGTGAATCTACCTGATCCAGATAGATGGATACCAAATCAACACGCGGCATTCGATGCCCCTCATCAGTTGGAAAGCCTTTCATGTATTTTGTGACAATCACATCTGCATGAGAGTGTTGAAAATAGGTAGTGATAATTGCTGCGATTTTTTTGCGATCTTTCATAAGTGTTGTTCTCGCTTATCTAATAATTTCTGTGCCAATACCACCTTCTGTTAGCACCTCAAGGAGAAGAGAATGCTCAATTCTTCCATCAATAATATGTGCTTTAGAAACACCTCCGAGAAGCGCCGTGGCACATGCTTCAATTTTCGGGACCATTCCACCTTTAATTGTTCCTTCGTCAATAAGAGCGTTTATTTCATTCATACGGATCGTTGAAATAAGTGTAGAGATGTCTTCAGCATCTTTGCAGATTCCCCGTGTATCTGTCAATAAGATCAGTTTTTCGGCTTGGAGTGCGGAAGCAATTTCACCTGCCATTGTATCTGCATTAATGTTATAGGTTTGTCCATCAACTCCAGTTCCGTTGGGTGCAATTACAGGGATGTATCCGGCATCATCAAGTGTGATAATAGGCTGTGTGTTAACGCCGATGATTTTACCGACATATCCGAGGTCGACTGTGGTTTCATTCCCATCTTTATCTGTTATTTGTGGCGTGTGTTTTTCTGCAACAATAAGATTTGCGTCCTTACCGCAAAGCCCGATCGCCTGTCCACCATGTTGGTTGATACTTAATACAATGCCTTTGTTAATAGTTCCTGCCAGCACCATTTCAGCGATTTCGACGGTTTCGGCATCAGTTACGCGTAATCCTTGCACAAATTCAGATTCTTTTCCTACCTTGTCCATCCATGCGCTAATTTTAGGGCCTCCGCCATGCACAACAATCGGACGCATGCCAACATATTTCATCAAAACGATGTCTTCCATAACAGAATGGATGAGAGATTCATCTTCCATCGCAGCACCGCCATATTTTATCACAATTCTCCGATTGTAAAAGCGTTGAATAAAAGGCAAAGCTTCAATTAAAACTTTTGCGGTTTGATTCATGTAATTTTTGTGTCCTTTTGGCTAATATATATTGTCCATAAATTATACGAAATAATGCTTGACGTGGCAAGTAAAATGTTGCATAATTCAGGATATTTTGTTTTCAATTTTAGGATAGGAGTCCAAATGTCTGAAAACGGACAGGAAATTGCACAGATTGCGCTGTTTCATGGCGTAGACACCTCATTTGAGGTTTGCGAAATACCGGTGACACCTTTTGCAAACACGGTTCTTGCGCGCGTCAATTTATCAACCATCTGCGGTTCGGACCTCCATACTGTATCGGGCAGACGTGGCGCGGATGTACCATGTGTCCTCGGACATGAAGTCGTAGGTACTGTCGCAGCACCGACAGGTTTACGTTCTGCTGAAGGAAAACCACTTCGTGAGGGCGACAGAATTGTCTGGAGTCTGACAACTTCATGTGGAGCATGTCATTATTGTGTAACCAAAAATCTGCCACAGAAATGCGAAACGATGTTTAAATATGGGCATGTGCAGTGTGCAGATGAAAATACGTTATCTGGCGGTTTTGCGACACATATTCAGTTGAAAGCTGGCACTGCCATCTATCATATTCCGGATTCGATTCAAGATGAGGAGGCAGCCCCTATTAATTGTGCTCTCGGAACTGTCATCAACGGATTGAAAATAATTGGAACATATCCAGGCGAGACTGCAATTGTCCACGGTGCAGGGATGTTGGGTATCTATGCTGCATGCTATTTGCGTGAGCAGGGTTATGACATTGTGGCTATCGTTGATAAAAATACCCATCGTTTACAGGTGGCTGAACAGTTCGGGGCAACACATATCCTTAACACAGACACTACAGCTGCTGAAGATAGGACAACTATACTAAAAGAGATAACGGATGGACGTGGGATTGACCTTGCAGTTGAAGTGAGTGGGGCACCATCGGCACTGCCTGATATGATTAAGTGGTTAGCAATCGGTGGCAGATGTTTAACACTTGGGTATGTTTACCCACTTGAAAACATTCCCTTTAATGTTCATCAACTGGTTACGAAGTGTATAAATCTGCAAGGTGTTCACAATTATCATCCTACCGTGTTGAAAACTGCTCTCAGTTTTATAGAAAAGAATCGGACGCGCTACCCGTTTGCAGAACTTATTGGAAAAGTTTATCCGTTATCTGATATTGACGATGCTTTTGCACACGCGTTTCGTCAAGATGTTATTCGCATTGCCGTAGACCCGCGGGCGAATTAATATTGTTATTGGTAAACTAAATAGCCATGTGCTATAATCTTTTAGGGATTGGTGCAATGGCCAGTCAATCTGAAATAGGTAGAGAAAGCGAAAACACAGTGTGAAAAGACGGAAAATTCTTATTCTCTGTATTGATGCAGGAAGCCATGATTACTTGGCAGCAAGCGACATTCCCAATATCCGTAAATTAGCGGATGCGGGGTTTTATCAGCATGCAAACGCTGTCATCCCGTCTGTGACAAATGTTAACAATGTGAGTATCGCAACGGGGATGTTTCCTGAAACACACGGCATCACCTCTAACTACTATGTTGATAGAGAAACCGGCAAAGGGGAATTTATTGAGGATAACCGTTTTCTCCTTGCAACCACGCTGTTTGAGGTCGCTAAAGATACGAAATTTGCAGATAAAACCGCACTGTTCGTGACAAAGCAGAAGTTGTTACGAATTTTAGAAAGTGGAACTGATATTGCCGTTGCAGCAGAAGCACCACCCTCTGAATATATTAATGCAGTAGGTCCTGCCGAACCGATTTATTCGTGTGAGATAAACTGGTGGCTCCTACGTGCAGTCCATTGGACTTTACAGACCTATGATCCAGAGTTTGTGTATTGTTCAACAACAGATTGGGTGCAGCACAAATATGCACCACAGGATGAGTTATCTCAACAACACATGGCAGAATTGGACCGCATCATCGGTAAAATCGTCCATGATGCCCCTGACCGCGAGATATACATCACTGCTGATCACGGAATGATGGAAAAATCAGTTGCGCTCGACCCTGGTCGTATTTTGACGCAACACGGCATCCCCGCAACCTCCATTCCGATAATTAAGGATCGGTATGTAGTCCATCACGGTAACTTAGGCGGTGCAGCTTACGTTTTCCTTGAAAATAGAAATGGTATTGAACAAGCAGTACAAACACTTCTAAATACAACGAGTATTGAAGAGGTCTATTCTGCAGAAGATGCTGCACGTATATTTCATCTTCATCCCGATAGGATTGGTGATATTTTTGTATTGGCAGATAAAGACACTGTTTTTGGTGAATTAAACGTGGTGTATGAGTCTGTTTCTGTGCGTTCACACGGTTCGCGTCACGAAAGTTATGTGCCGATTATAGGCTATAACAGTCCATGGTCGGCAACAGATTTTGAATTTAACCTTGATGTAGGCAAACTTTTTTTGAAAAGTTTACTTTTGGAAACATAACGGATAACAGAAGATGTACCAATAATTATAGGTTTTACAATATACTTGACTTGGAATCAAATATCAAGTTCACGTTACCATATCAAAATAGGTTGCACCTGCAACCTACTTCTGATATACTATAAAATAAGTGCATTCTTTCAGTAAAATCTCATTTAAGCGTATTACTTTTGCAATGCATAAAAAAGAAATTTATAATCGTATATTATTATCACGAAATCACGAGGAACAATCGATTGGCAGAACAGAAAGCAACTAATATTACGTGGCATGAAGCAACTGTCACAAAGCAAGATAGGGAACAACTACTCAATCAAAAGGGTTGTGTTGTATGGTTCACAGGACTCTCAGGTTCAGGAAAATCAACATTAGCAAACGCAGTAGCACACTTCTTACATGAGCGAAAACATCATACATACGTACTAGATGGAGACAATGTCCGACATGGATTAAACAAAAATTTAGGTTTCTCCCCTGAAGACCGAGAGGAAAATATACGCCGAGTCGGTGAAGTAGCGAAACTTTTTGTTGATGCGGGGACTATTGTTATGACAGCATTTATTTCTCCATACCGCGCAGACCGTGATCAAGCAAGAGAACTTATTGCAGAAAACAGATTCGTTGAAGTCTTTGTTGAATGTCCACTAAACGTGTGTGAAGAACGTGACCCGAAAGGTCTATACAAAAAAGCACGTGCTGGAGAAATTAAAGAATTTACAGGTATCAGTGCTCCTTACGAAGCACCTCACAATCCAGAGGTAGTTGTCAACACAGCTGAACTGTCTATAATTGAATCTGCACAGCAGGTTATAACGTTCCTTGAAAAAACGGCTTTAGTACCAATAGAAAAAAATACTGAGTAAATCTGCCGAAGTTCATTATGACGTATTGACACGTAAGTTTTTCAACGCAATGTGTCGTCCTAAACATTAGGAAATTTTGGAAAATTATGAAACTAATCCAATTTCACTTACCTAATTTAGGTAAGCGGGTCGGGATTGTTACCCGTGAAAATCATGTTATTGATGTAACGAGTGACGAATCATTAGGTGTTTTGGAAATCCTGGAACTTGCCCATAAAGAAAGGGTGACGCTGGGTGTACTCTTGGCAGATATACAAGAGCAGGTATCTTCACCGCCACCGATGCGATTCACAGCATTTCAAGATGCTGAGTCAGTTTTAGAGGCAGAAAATGGGCTTTCCTTAGAGAAATTGGACGTTTCACCGAATGAAAAAATACCACATCTATTAGTCCCAATAGACGCTCCTGAGGTATGGGGATGTGGTGTTACCTACAAACGAAGCGCTGATATGCGAGATGACGATAGCGAACAAGATATTTATAGCCGCGTTTACCGTGCAGATAGACCTGAAATCTTTTTCAAAGCTACACCATCTCGTTGTGTCGGCCCGAACGATTTTATAGGTATTCGTAGTGACTCTGTTTTAACAGCAGCCGAACCAGAACTTGCTTATGTTCTCGGTGCTGAAGGTGAGATTCTCGGATATACGCTTTGTAACGATGTGTCTGCTTGGGATATTGAGCGCGATAACCCGCTGTATTTACCGCAATCAAAAATATATTATGGGTGCTGTGCGCTCGGTCCAATGTTCATTACCACTTCTGAAGTTGATGACCCGTATAATCTGGAGATGAAATGCACCATCCTTCGTGAGGAAAAAGAAATTTATGTAGGTGAAGTAAATACCTCTCAAATTAATTGGAAATTTGAGCAACTCACTGAGTTTTTGATGCGAGATAATCCGATCCCCTTTGGCACTATCGTTTCTACTGGCACCGGGATTATCGTGCCAAACGATTTGCCGCTTGCACCGAACGACATTGTCCAGATAGAAGTTGAAGGTTTCGGTACGCTTTCAAATCCTGTGAAACAACTGTAAGAGGTATAGTATGCAAGACACCGAGTCATATATCGGTAAACACAAAACTGAATTAGATACGCCAGCTTTGTTAATTGATCTGGATAAAATGGAAGTTAATATCCAGAAGATGGCGGATTATTTCAGTAATGTCAGGGCAGAACTCAGACCGCATCTCAAGACGCATAAAACGCCAATTATTGCGCACAAACAGATTGCAGCAGGGGCGATAGGAATAACTTGTGCTAAATTAGGTGAAGCAGAGGCAGTAATTCACGCGGGAATTCGAGATGTCCTAATTGCTAATCAGATTGTCGGCACACAGAAAATAGCGCGTCTCATCAACCTTGCAAAGCATTCTGAGATTATGGTCGCCGTGGACAATGCTGATAATGTGCAAGCAATTTCTGAAGCAGCAACCGCAAAAGGTGTAACTATCAGGGTTTTAGTGGAAGTTAACATCGGGATGGATCGGTGTGGTGTTGAACCCGGTCAACCAACACTTGCGTTAGCACGTCAGATATGCGAGAGTCCTAATCTGAAGTTTGAAGGATTGATGGGATATGAGGGACATACCGTCGCAAAGCCAAATCGATCGGAACGTGAGACGGCTACACGAGAAGCCATGCAACGCCTGATTGAAGCAAAGCATTTCCTTGAAAAACATGGAATAGAAGTTTTAATTATGAGCGGCGGTGGAACAGGGACTTTTGATATTACAGGAAGTATACTCGAAATGACAGAGATTCAGGCTGGTTCATACATCTTTATGGATTCTACCTATCGCAATGTTGAAGGGGTTGGAGAAAGATTTGACAACGCATTGTCAGTTTTGGCGACCGTCGTCAGTCGCCCAGAACAAGATCGTATCATCGTAGATGCTGGTTTGAAGGTGCTTACAAAGGAGTTCGGCATTCCACAGCCGATCGGTTTACCAGGTCTTGAAATGACAGGCCTTTCGGAAGAACACGGAAAAATGATGATTTTTAACGGACATGTTCATCTCAAGCCGGGAGATAAACTTGAAATTTTACCGACACACTGTTGTACTACTGTTAATCTCCACGACAGATATTACGGCATCAGAAACGAAATTGTCGAATCTGTCTGGGAAATTTCTGCAAGAGGGAGATCACAATAATGATCACAACAACAACGAATACGATTGAAGGCAGACAAATCGGACAATATCTTGGCTTGGTTACAGGCGAGGCAATCATGGGTGCGAATATTTTTCGTGATTTTCTCGCTGGTATTACAGATATGATTGGCGGCCGCTCCGAAGCTTATGAAAGCAAACTTGCCGATGCTCGTGAGACCGCAATCCAAGAAATGCAAGAAATAGCGCAACGTCAAGGGGCTGACGCTGTCCTCGGTATTGACATTGACTACCAGGTGCTTGGTTCCAGCAACGGTATGCTGATGGTAACCGCTACCGGAACCGCTGTAAAGCTCAAATAAATGAAGATTTACAAAAATAACCCAAGTTGCTACCTATAAATTTTTAGATGCACAACCTAACAGATTATGCTACAAAGGTTGTACCGCAAACTGTCAGTTTGCGCACTTGTAGGCACAATCTAACAGATTATGCTACAAGGTGGTAACTTAGGCTGGTTACTATAACAAAAAACTAAATCTCACAGGAGGCAACTTCAATGCCAAAACTAACATCAATATATAAACAAAGGACAAAGTATAAACGTCATAAAATTTTATGGATGTTCGCTGTGCCTGTCTTTATTTTTATACAGCTGAACGCGGATGCATACATTTCAATCCCTTATACCATCCCGGAAATTGTGAGTGAGAGTACAAACGTAGTCTTTGGAACAATTACAGAGGTTAACACCAACCGAAAGACTGCAGACATTAAGGTTGAACAAAACCTCAAAGGGCGTAGTGAATTTGACGTGATTAAAATTCGCTTTGATACTCATAAAGGCGAGGAAGATCATAGAAAAGAGATCGCGCGTTTTCTAAAGCAAGGTGAACCGATTGTTGTTTGTTATGAGCAAAAAGAAGGACGAATTAACAGTATTGCACATACAAGAGGAAAATGGTTTCAACTTATGGTCACAAAAGATCTAGAGCGAGGCCGTTGGGGGAGATGGGGATTCACCCATTTTGAAGTAAAACTCAATCAATTCAAAGTTTCAAAAAGAGATTCAACTCCTGAATTCCAGAAAGAGTTACGCGCGATGCTTGGCGAAAATGCTATCCGACTTCTTCTCTTGAATACAGAGACATATCAGGCAGAAATTCCGATTATCTCTGGAATCAATAAGGTCAAAGATCGTTGGATTGCGTATAATCACACAGAGGATCGGAATCTACCGGGACTCAGTAAGACAAATATCTTGTGGCTTGGGTGTCGTTCAATCGGCAGAGATGGAAGGTACAGACTCAACGGCAGCCAAGAGAAACGGATTAAAGATTTTGTCAAAGGTGGTGGCGTTGTCATCGTTTCTGGACAGGATAGTGACCCGGAAAGCCCTTGTGGTGCTGGATGGTTACCTGAACCTCTCAAAGGTGTAGAAAGCAACCATCGGAATGATTTTCAACCCACATCTAAAGCTGGCGATCTCTTTAAAGCACCCCACCGTATCCGATCAGGACAACTTTCACTTGACGATTCTTGGAACGGATGGAATGACAAATATGAAGTCCTCGCGACAACCAATAATGGCAAGCAAATTGTTGTCGCTAAATTGAGATATGGGAAAGGTATGTATCTTGTCACGAGTCTACACAATAATAGAAAAGAACAAGCCAATCAAAACCGTGGAATGCTCGAGAATCTTATGCATTTTGCTGTAAATTTTCTAAATAAATCCAAATAGTATTGGAGTTATTAAAAGTATGAAAAAAACCACATGGATATTGACCTTAAGTCTTATATCGGTTTTTGTCTGTTTCACAGCCACAGCGCACGCAGTTATTCCGCAACTTCTCGGTCCTCTGACTGCACTGCTTGGTATTATTCCGCAGATTCTTGCTTTTGTCGGTGTTGCCATTTTCGCCTCTCTTGTATTTGCTCGCGATACAACCAAGATGCTTTTTTACAAGATGCGCAACTTTTTCACCGTGCAAAGAGTGATTGTTTCTGTTGTTAGTCTGGTAGTCCTTGTTGGATTGGCGGTGTTAACCTACCAATTTGTTGGGAAAGGAATCGATCAAACCCCCACTGCAACAGGTGTAGACAAGCAGCAAAACGGTGAGAAAAATGTGATCACAGGCACGGCATGGACGACGTTCCGAGGCAATGCAAATCGCACGGGCCACGTTGATGACCTACCCGGGCCGACAAACGGAACCCCTGCTTGGGTTTTCAAAGCGAAAGGCACAAAAACAGTTCAATTCTTGTCATCGCCCACTATTGTCGGCAACCGTCTCTATATTGGTGCTGCCCGCGGTGCAGTTTTTTCTGTTAGCGGCGCAACTTATTGTATAGATACAGATACACAGGAAGTTGTCTGGCGGAACGACTCAGAAATACCTATCGTTTCTTCACCCGCAGTTGTCGCGGGTAGGGTTTACATAGGCGAAGGGTTTCATGAAGACAGTGGGTGCCGGCTCCGATGTCTCGATGCAAAAACTGGTGATCCTATCTGGAGTTTTACTACTGCAAGCCATGTTGAATCCACGCCATTCATTACCCAAGGTAGACTCTATTTCACCGCTGGTGCGGACGGTATTTACTGCCTTGACGCGTTGGCAGGTGAACAAATTTGGCATTTTCCCGCTGTGCATGCCGACATGTCCCCAGTTGTTAAAGATGGTAAGGTTTATTTTGGCACTGGCTACGGTGAATATAAAATCTATGCTGCGGATGCTGAAACAGGCGCCGAGATATGGTCAAAACCGATGCCGTATCCCGTTTGGGGCAGCCCAAGCGCACATGAAAACTTAGTCTTTTTCGGTTTAGGAAACGGAAATTTTATAGAAAGTGCACCTATTCCAAAAGGAAAAGCTGTCGCCCTCAACGCTGACACCGGGGATATCGTATGGGAATATGAAGCAGCCGACGGCGTATTTACAGCGATTGCCGTACACAATGACTTTGTCACGTTTGGTTCTCGCGACGGTTTTGTCTATACACTTACGGCTGCAGATGGTGAACTCCATTGGAAAACCGATCTCGGCGCTGTTGTTGTGGCATCACCCGCTGTAACACAAGATGCTGTTTACGCAGCAACGAATGCCGGACTAATTTACTGCCTCGCAATTGATGATGGCAGCATTATATGGAAATATGATTCGCGAACTGTTGAGTATGGGTTGAAACTCCTTTCTTCACCAGCTATTGCCAACGGTAAACTATACATCGGTTCGAGTGACCGATATATCTTTTGCTTAGGTGGAGAAGATCCTGTCTCAACCGTTGAAGATCGTTAATTTGTTGTTGATTTGAACAAAATCTTATTTATAATGTCTGATTAAAGTTACGAGTGAATTTTGTTATCATTTATGGTAAATTAGAAAATACATTGACACTTTCGTCCCCTGGTAGACGAGGTTTGCTAATCTCGCTGGTGTGAAGTATCTAAGTAATTCTAAAACCTACTATATCTTGTAAAATGGCAATCTGCATAGTCAGTTGTTTTGCGGATATAGAGTATTAACTTCTAACAAGGAGAATAAAAAATGAAAAGGTATTTGATTGTAATTCCAATATTGCTACTACTCACGAGTTTAGTAGCAGAAGCACAGTGGCGTAATAAAACACATGACGTTTATAATGCGCTTCAAAGAACTCTTGACATTGAAATTGATGGCAAACTTGACGACAAAGAAGGATGGGAAGGCGTCTTTGATACAGTCAAAGGTACTAATGGCGACCCCTTTTGTGGTGTTGAATTTGAGGGGGTTGGTGGCGCAGTTAAAGTTTTTGAAGAACACGGCGGCGGTAAATGGGACGGTGCTGATGATCATGAAACATGTTTTGCAATTGTCTGGGATCCAGATGCTGTTTACATCGCACTAAGTGTTACTGATGACGAACATCAAAATGGTGGCGGAGCCTGGAATGGTGATAGCCTACAGATGGCGTTCGAACCAACTGGTAAGCGTGCTGGAACACTCTTTCTCTACAACATTGCGTTAAATAACAATGCAGATGGCCTCATTCTTCATAATGAGACAACAAACGGTGCTCCTGGACTTGTTGAAAAGGAGAGTTTTAACATAACCCGTAACGAAAACGAAAAAGAAACTTATTATGAAATTAAAATCACCCCTGAAGATTTGGGGTTGAAAGTTCCGTTTAGTGAAGGTTACGAATTTGGTCTCGGCCTCTGTGTCAACGACGGGGATCAAGCCGCCGGACAAGGTGGACAAAAAGGCTGGAGTGGATGGTATCCGCACGCTGTTGTCCACGGAAAAAATGCCGAAAAGACGGGGCTCGTCAAACTTACTGATGAAACCCTCGCTGTTGAAGCGAAAAATAAGCTATCGACAACATGGGGAAGACTAAAATCAATCCGTTAGCAGCTTTGGCATGTGTCAAAACTGCTGAAACCGTATCGGTTAAAAGAATCGATACCTACTCTGTTGGGCAGTAAGTTACTGCTCAACCTTCTAACAATTAAAGCAACGCTGTTGCACTATCTTATAGTGAAATCCAAAAATATGTTCACACCTGCCCAGTAGGTGCGGTTTCTAATCGCACAATTTACACTGGTTCGGTTAGGAAACCGAACCTACCATGGTGTCCAAATAATTATGAATTTTACTATAAAATTTAACTTCCACTACCAAAAAGGTGGAAAACAATTAATATAGAGAGGAAATTTAGATGAAAAAATCAGTTTTTGTTTTGGCTGCACTATTTGCAGCAGTATGTTTGTTTACAATCAATATCGCAGATGCGCAGTGGCGTAATCCAACACACGATGTATACAATGCCCCTACCGGCGTTGACGTTACCGTTGATGGAAATCTTGACGAATGGGGTGAGGTTATGGATTCTGTTACTGGCACCGACGGATCTCAGTTTTGCGGCGTAGAATTTGAAGGCGTTGGCGGCGCAGTTAAAGTTTTTGAAGAACACGGTGGTGGTAAATGGAGCGGTGCTGATGACCAAACAGTCTGTTTTATGATTGCTTGGAACCCCGATGCGGCTTATCTTGCACTGAGTGTGACTGATGATGAGCATCAAAATGGCGGCGCTGCATGGAATGGTGATGCCGCACAAATCGCATTTGAACCAACTGGCAAGCGCACTGGTGGGTTAGCACTCTTTCTCTATAACGTAGCGTTAGACGACAATGCAGAAAATCTCATCCTTCATAATGAGAGAACAAACGGACAACCTGGACTCGTCAGTGGGGAAGACTTTGCAATTACCCGAGACGATGATGCTAAGAAAACCTACTACGAATTAAGATTCACTCCTGCGAATTTCGGTGTTGACTCGTTTAGTGAAGGTATTGAAGTCGGTTTAGGCATCTGTGTAAATGATGGTGATAAAGCTGCCGGCCAAGGCGGACAAAAAGGTTGGGGTGGATGGTATCCACACTCTGTTGTCCACGGAAAAAATTCCGAAAAGACAGGGCTTGTTGTGCTTAGCAGCACAACGGTAACCGCTGTTGAACCTGCCGATAAACTTGCTACCACTTGGGGTAATTTGAAATCTGCAAGATAGCAGCTCACTGTTTCAGTAAGCTTTAGGATCATGATAGCGGTTCGTTTGAACCGCTATCATGTAAAAAATATGTTTTCAATTAAATTAGATGTTCCCAGTGAACTTTCAATTCCGCTTTCTGTATCAGGCTATAATCGTGACAAGTTAACCGAGGAGTTAAAACACTTGTTAGCGATTTCTCTATTTAAACGAAATGCCTTATCTTTAGGACAAGCTGCAAAATTAGCAGAATTACATTTATGGGATTTTCTTCAACTGTTGAATCAGCATGGAATTCCAATTGTTGAATACGATGATGAAGAAATTCAGCAAGAATTGAAAACAGTTAAATCTCTTCTACAAAAAATAAAATGACTGCTATAGAGAATTTAACTGCTGTTGCCGATGCCTCATTTGTAATCGGTGTTTCTGTCTGTGGACAGTGGGAAACTCTGGAGGCATTAGTCAAAACGCTAATTATTGCGGATGCTGTTTGGGAAGAAGTCGTTGAACAAGGAGAAGGAAAGCCAGGACAGAAAGAGTTACAACAAGCAACGTTTGTAGAACGAAGAAGTATTTCCAACATTAATGCAGGCGTAATGCTAACAGCAACTCTGGATAAAGGTGAAGCCCAGCCCCTTGTATTAGCTACGGAATTGGG
This sequence comes from Candidatus Poribacteria bacterium, assembly GCA_022825825.1. Lineage (GTDB taxonomy): Bacteria > Poribacteria > WGA-4E > WGA-4E > WGA-3G > MSPOR6. Next base: position 34,606 of record JAJDWA010000058.1, on the reverse strand, counting down.
TGTAACAACGGTATTTATGGACGATCTACGTGGGAGGAAGATTGCCCAGTCTGTCGGCTTGCAAACTATTGGCGTAGCAGGTTTTCTTCTGTTAGCGAAAAATAAAAAAAGAATTCAAGAAGTTCGTCCGTTTTTGTTGCAACTACACCAAAAAGGTTTTCGACTAAGCGGTAAGTTAGTCAATGAAATACTAAAAACTGCTGGTGAAGAACTCATATAGAACAACTACCATATTCCAGTGTAACCTTGTAAGAAAGCCGCCAACTCTGGCGGCTTTTTACGTACGGGTGAATTATCCACAACCTATCTCATAAATCATAAAATAGACAAGATGTCTCTTCTGTAGGAGCGACCTTCTGTCAAAGTCCGTTGCTTGCTGCTTAAGCACAAGGAATTCAACAATTTGGATTTATGAGATACGTTCTAACGATCATGATGGTCCGTTTTGTGGTAATGCAACCGAAGCAGATCAGCTCCGAAATCATCTTCAACATGTCGCCACACAGAATGAATATGGTTGGCATTATTCTGTGTGTTATCATATTCTACAAAGAAAAACGGACTATGAAGTCTATAGTAGTGAGGCATTCTACGTTCTTCACCGCCAGCCCATGCAAAGTGAATATCATTAAAGCTGATCTCGTGTAATTTACGGCGTTCAATCTCTGCCACCTCTTCAGGAAGCCGGTCAATGTATTCATGAACCAATTGAATTAGAAGTTCGCGTTGATGCGTTTGCATTGTTTCAACTGCCAATCCTTCGACTGCTTCAAACTCAACTTTGGGAGCATTACGCGTGAGAATGTCAGGTGGTGCCTCCGTCATGATAACGGCTTGCGTTTTTTGGTGCGGCGTTAAACTTGCTAACAGTTGACGCGCTAAATCTTCTTCAGCGAAAAGTACTCGTAATCCTTTTTTATCACCTTGTGGAACCTCCGCTGGATTTGAGCCAAAAAAGAAAGGATTTGGAGAAATCAGTTCACGATTGACAACTGTAAAGTTGAGCGAAATATGGTGTCCTTCGGCACGCCAACCCCATGCACCATTTCCTGTTGGATCGCCAAATACAGTGAAAAAATAGTACTCAGGATCGCGTGAGAGTCTCGCCTCTCCGTCTATTTTCTCAATTTCGCCAAGTATAGTCTCTAAATTGATGATTGCGCGGGCTTTTTCATACCCTTTGGCACTCAAACCACTTTCCATGAGTGCAAACGCTAATTCCTGCTGGTTAGCGTTCAGTTCTTTAAGTGAAACCCCTTGTCGCTCCCACATCTCTATTGGAATATAGTGCCATCGAAATCGCTCATTCCCATCGAACTGTTGACATGTTTTTTCGCGTAAAGTAGGGGGTAAAACGTCTAAAAAATTGGCTGCTGCGCGTGCCATCCGTTCTGCTGTTTCTGAAGCTGGAATTACTAATGGTGATTGAGAGTTAGAATGTGCTTGTGCCACGAAAACACCTCCGTTAGTTTTTGCTGTTATCATTCTAACCGAATTTTCTCTAAAAATCCACTTAAATTGATACGCTACTTACATAATTTGAAAAGTTTTAATCGTATAAAGAAAAAGTCAGCAAGAATTTGGTTAACACAATTCAAATTTTGACACAAAACTGCAATTCCTGTAAACTTAATAAAACACTTCTACGTTAAAAGAATCAATTGTTGACAAACTGAACGAAAGTCTGGCAAAAGTTATGGATAAATTGATTGATGATGAAATGCTTGTTACGCAGTTCAAATCGGGAAGCCAAAAGGCTTTTGATGAATTAATGAAACGTTATGAACGTAAAATCTTCGGATATCTTTTACGTTCTGTTCGGAATTACGAAGATGCTGAAGAGTTAACGCTTGAAGTGTTCTTCAAGGCATACCGTGCGCTTGGTTCATGGGAACCGAAAGCAAAATTTTCAACATGGCTTTATACGATTGCCTCTAACCTTTCTATAGACTATCATCGTTCTAAAGCACGAAAGCCAGTCTATATGTTGGAAGATGAAGATGTCATTGAAGCAAGAGTCGTTGCGACAGACATATCAAGTAACCCCGAAAAACAGCTTGAAGAAAAGGAACGTGGACGCATCATCCGCGAAGCTGTAGACGAACTCTCCTCTAAACAGAAAGCTGTTTTTATGTTAGCCCGGTATGAAGGTTTACAGATTAAGGAGGTTGCCGAAACATTGGGAATGGCTGAAGGGACTGTTAAAATTCATCTTCATCGTGCAATGAAAAAATTACAAACTTTGCTACGACCTTTATTGGAAAATAATGAGATATAGGAGGTTTATCCATGCCTAAATGTAATAAATCTGAAGCACAAGCGATTGATTATGTATACGGTGAGTTAGACGTATCACAAGTGGTGGATTTTGAACGCCATCTTTCTACATGTAATAACTGCACCAGAAAAGTTAACACTTATAAGCGTGTGCTTCGCCTTGTAGATGAAGCAGAGGCGGAATTAACGGCGCATATAATTGCTCCACGCAACCTTGAGGCGAAATTATATAGGCGTCTCGCTGAGGTTCCCCCTGTAAAACCTACACTCAGTTCCCGTTTATCAGATTTTGCAACGGGGTTGTTGTTAACCTTGCGAGAGCAAAAGGTTGTTAGTTTCTGTCTATTCATTTTTGCGGTAATTTCTGTTGCGTTTTTCGTTGGCAATCCGTTTCGACCTGCCCCAACTTTTGACATGAGTCAAATTGATTCCGCGGACGCACGCATTGAGCAGTATAGACATCAGGATATTCAACGGAGTATGGAAGATGTCCTGCGAAACAGACATCTTCGTAATTCAGATGGTTGGGATACTGTCAGTCAACTCAATCGGGTGAAAGACCAGGCACAAGGGACCAATTGGGCAAATATCGCAAAAAAACACCTGAAGAACGTTCATTCTGAACTCTGATGTTAAAATTCTCAGGTAGTTGTTAAAATTATTAAAAGAGTTTTACGTGAGAAAATTGAAATTTACTCCTATTCTTCAACGTGCCATGTTGTGTATGCTGTTAATGTCGCTGGTTTTATTCACCGCACACGCGCAGCTTGATGAAGTCACCTCCTTACTTGAAGAACGGCTTTATACAGAAGCTGCCTTCAAGCTGGAGAAACTTACAAAATCTGCCAAAGACATTGAAACTCGGAGTAGCTGCTACTACCAGCTTGGCGAGATATATTACAATTATACGCAGCAATATCCAGAGGCATTGAAGGCATATAAAAAAATTCTCCGTATGAGAGCTGATGGGTTGCCCATCGCTGAGATTTTTCTCTCCTATATTAAGATTGGGGACGTGTACAGTAGGATGGGAGAATATGAGAAGGCTATTCACAGTTTCCGTACGCTTGTTGGCACAGCACCAGAAATACACTTCGTACATAAAATCGGATTACAAAAAATACGAGACATCCGAACTGCACTCAAAAATCTACAGATGCAGAAAGAGATTGTACGTACCTACAAAGGCACCCCGCTTGAAGCAGTTGCCCAATTTCAGATTGCTGAACTCTACCGAATGCATAACCAACTCAATCAACCTGAACGGGCAATTGAAATATATCAAGAATTGCTTAAAAAATATCCCACCGACAAGTTAGCTGCTGAAGCACAATGGCGGATCGCACATTTAAGGCATACGGTTTTACATCAATTGCCATTAGCAATTGATGCCTATAAAAAAGTTGCAGATAACTATCCAACAAGTAACTTCGCTGCCGAGGCACTTTTTCATATTGCAAATATTCATCGCGAGGGAGAGGCGTATCAACAGGCGCTCACTGTATACGATTCACTCGATGAGAAATACCCGAACTTCTGGAATATGCCTGCAGTTTTTTATTGGTCCGGCATTTGTTATGAGGAAACACAGAACTATTACGAAGCACTCAACGCTTTTAAAATTTTCCTTAACGTTTACCTCCCAACGCTTGATCCGGTGTATCTTGGACAGATTGCGATGTACGATAAAAGTAGTGCGGAAGTGACTAAATTGGTACGGGAAAAAATAGGAACGATAACACAACTCATTCCCAAACGCGAATTCGAAAAGCTCGAGAAGGCAGTGGAAGGTGGGAACTACGATGAAGCCTCAAAAATTGCGCGTAATCTAATCAGTCATGCCCCAGATACACAATTTGCTAAGCGAGCTGCAGCACAACTTCGTTCGCTTAAACACCGCGCGGCAATTCAAAATTTACTTTTACAAATTCAAGATAATCAATTAAACGTTGCCGAAAAAATTAGAACAAAATTACAGATCGCTACTATCTATGAGCGCGAGTTATTGGACTATTCTAAAGCCGTTAAGGCTTATAATAAAATAGTGCAGGAGCATCCTAAATCGCCTTATGCAGCTGAAGCCCGTTACCGTATAGGTATTATTTATGTGGACGTCCTTGAAAAACCAAACAGCGCGCTTAAAACTTTTAATGCTATTATAGGACAACATCCAAATACCTTACAAGCCATGATGGCAACCTTCCAAGTAGGTGAAATTTATAGGAAACTCCAACGATTTGATGAAGCATTGCAAGCTTATCAAACAACTATCAGCTATCCCGAACGCGAACTTTATCTGTCCGATGGATATAAAGATAGTTATGCAGACAGAGCACTATTTCGCATCGGCAGGGTGCACTTCGATGACCAACGGTATACTGATGCACGCTTTGCTTTTGAGGAGTTTATCAAAAATCGCACCAGATCGCCACGGCTCGCTGCTGCGCATATTTACTTAGCAGTCATGCACCAAGAAAGCGGAAAAAAGGATGCCGCAGTAGATTATTATCAAAAGGCAGAAAAGATGTTGACGAACAATCCAGTCCAAATGCAAATGGTCATAGATGAAGCAAGTGTTCTCGGTTTCCAAAGTCCAGATACTGTTATTAAATCCCTACAAGATCGTCAAAAACGCCTTAAGGCTGAATAGTGTTCAAGTTCTGGTAGGTGAGGTTTCTAAACCTCGGCGGTGCTGAGTGTCCAAGTAATTCTAAAATCTATTATAGTATTAATCTTCGCTTAGCAGTTCTTTTAACTCTGGAAATGTATCCAATAAAGTCCGCTGTTGTTCTGGTGAAAGTCTTTGGAACCATTCCCTCATTTCCTTCCTCATTTCGATAGTTCGTTTTTTATCGTCAGCTTTTATTCGATCAATTTCTTTTTCGGATGCTGCTGAGCGTGCCTCATCTGTTGCCAATATCTCTGCTGCTACTTCAGAATAAGGGGAGAGATTTCGAAGTGCTTCCTCTCGCCTTAACCTTGCGTTCTTAAGGGATTCCGTAGCCGATGCTATAGAGTTAGAATTTTCCGATTTCAATGCTTCAATAAGTTTATCCACAGTCGATTTGTGTTCTATCTCGGCCTTTGCGTATGCTTCAAAGGCATTTGCTGCTGCCACATCTTCAGCAGAGGGCAATTTTTGATGCTCCTTTTCACCTTCTAAAACAGCATTTTTATCAGTACTACCATCGGTGTTGGTCTTTTCAGGGTTTGAGTTATCTCTTTTTGTTTCTATCTCTCCAGCGGTATCACCCTTGTCTATTTTCTGTACAGCTTCAGGAACAGATGATTCTTCCTGTAGATGGTTTTCTATTGGCGAACTGTCCTTAGATTCACTTTTTAGTTCTTCCGGATTGCTGCTCTGATATCCGAAATACCATACTGCCAATATTCCTATTATGCAAAGGACCACACAAGTTGGAATGAGAAACTTTTTCATTTTATACTCCTTTTAGTATTAGACTATGATTTTCATGAGTTCAATAATATAGAACTCAAAATCTTGCAATATTATTTATATTTTTTTTGCGGTATGTAAAATACCCCACAATGGTTAGTTGCAATATAAAACTATCATTACTAAATGACATTCAAGTACCGGTAGGCGATATATCTTAACTTCGCTGTGCTGAGTGTCCAAGTAATTCTTAAATCTACTATAGTATCAATCTCCGCTTAGCAGTTCTTTTAACTCTGGAAATGTATCCAATAAAGTCCGCTGTTGTTCTGGTGAAAGTCCATCAAAAATCTGATTTCTCATTTCCTCAGTCTGCTTTCTCATTTCAGCTTCGTCCCGATCAAGTTTTTCTTTCATTGCTGCGATCCGAGCCGCATCTTCAGCTGAGAGAGTCTCTTCTGCTGCCAATATCTCTGCTGCTGCTTCTGAATACGAAGCGAGATTTTGGAGTGCTTCCTTCCGGCGTAACCGAGCATTTTTATGGTCACTTGTTGCCGATTTCACATGATCCCAGTCTATGGGCCTTGTTTCAAGTGCTTCTTTTAAGGATTCAGTAGCCAAATCGAATTCTATATCAGTCTTTACATACACTTCAAAAGCATTTGCTGCTGCCACATCTTCAGCAGAGGGCAATTTTTGATGCTCCCTTTCACCTTCTAAAACAGCATTTTTATCAGTACTACCATCGGTGTTGGTCTTTTCAGGGTTTGAGTTATCTCTTTTTGTTTCTATCTCTCCAGCGGTATCACCCTTGTCTGTTTTCTGTACAGCTTCAGGAACAGACGATTCTTCCTGTAGATGGTTTTCTATTGGCAAACTGTTTTTAGATTCACTTTTTAATTCTTTTGGGTCGGCACGTTGATGTCCGAAATACCATACTGCCAATATTCCTATTATGCAAAGGACCACACAAGTTGGAATGAGAAACTTTTTCATTTTATACTCCTTTTTAGTTTGGCGACGACTTTTCTTTATGGAATGAACACAGTTTTGCATTATATCATACACAAAAGCACCAATAATTCATAGACAAAAACCAAGTTATCTGTTAAAATAAATTCATACCGAACTTAAGATTAGACAACATAACTTGTAAATGCGTTCTACTTAATTCGCTTGTAAAATTCATTCATGCACCCGTAAACAGGGAGGAAAAGGCACTTGTCAGCCGAAATCCTTAATGGTACTCGCCTCGCGCAGCGTATCCGCAGCCAAATTAGAAAAAAACTCAAAAAACTTGCCTTTACACCAGGACTCGCTGTCATTCAAGTTGGCAATGATCCAGCATCTGCCATCTATATCAAACATAAACAACGCGATTGTGAAAAAGTACATTTCCACTCAGAAGTTCACCGACTCCCAGCGGATATAACTCAGCAAGCACTCATTGATAAAGTAATGGAATTAAACGTTCGCGAAGATGTCCATGGCATTTTAGTGCAAATGCCGCTGCCAGATACAATTGACGCACAAGTAGTTATAGATGTAATCGCACCTAATAAAGATGTAGATGGGTTAACACCCTTCAATTTAGGAAATCTGTTTATCAATCGGGAAGGGGTTACACCCTGCACGCCAACAGGTATCATTAAACTAATTGAATTGACCGAAGAACCAATTGAAGGTAAACATGCTGTCTGTGTTGGTAGAAGCCATCTTGTCGGCAAGCCGGCCGGAGTAATGCTTCTCAATCGGAACGCTACCGTCACTTACTGTCATTCACGCACGAAAAATCTCGCGGAGGCAACAAAAAATGCGGATATACTTATTGCTGCAGTTGGAAAGCCAGAATTTATTACAGTTGATATGGTTAAGCAGGGAGCAACTGTCATTGATGTTGGTATCAACTCCGTTGACGATCAACTTGTCGGTGATGTCAAATTTGATGAAGTAAAAGAGGTTGCTGGGTTTATTACTCCTGTGCCAGGAGGTGTTGGCCCGTTAACACGCGCAATGCTGTTGGAGAATACGTTGAAGTTAGCAAGTAGATAAACAGATTCTGTTTTTGGAAAACTGAATAATTGTAGAAATAAGGAGGATTTTTATGGCATTTCCTGGATTTGAATTAAATGATAAAGTGATGTTAATCACCGGTTCTGGCAAAGGCATTGGTAGAGGTATCGCGCTTGCCGCTGCACAGATGGGAGCAAAAGTGGTCTTAAACAGCCGAACACGTTCCGATCTTGATGAGGTTGCGGAAGAGATTCGTGCTAATGGCGGTGAAGCGGAACCGGTTGTGTTTGATGTGAGCGACATGAAGTCTGTTGCAGAAGGTGCACAAGCTGCTATTGACGTGTGGGGTAGGGTTGATGTCCTTGTCAACAACGCCGGAACGAATCGCCCGAAACCTGCATTAGAACTCACCGAAGAAGATTGGGATGCAATCTACGATCTTAACCTTAAAGGCCTATTCTTTCTAACGCAAACGCTTGTTAAACCGATGATTGAGCGGGAGAACGGTAAAATTATCAACATCTCTTCCACTATGGGGTTAGTTGGTGGTCCATTACGTACTGCCTATTCGGGTAGCAAAGGGGGCGTTGTTCTATTAACGAAAGGCCTCGCTGTGGAATGGGCACCTCATAATGTTACCGTCAACGCTGTTGCCCCAGCATTCACCCGCACGCCACTCGCAGATGTCCTACTGCAACGGAAAGAATTTTACGAGGATGTCGTCCGTCGAATTCCAATGGGACGTGTTGGCGAGGTAGACGAAGTTGTCGGTGCTGTCCTGTTCTTAGCCTCAGACGCAGCAAATTGGGTTACTGGACAAACCATTGCTGTTGATGGCGGCTGGGTCGCATGGTAGGTAATCACTTCAATTTACACAAAATTTCTCCATTTTCCTTGAAAAGCAGTTTAATTATAGTCTATAATTAAACTGCTTTTCAACGAGTTGTGTTAATTTGGGCTGCACAATTTAAATCATAATCCGACCAAAAATCGTTATTCTATTTAAAATTGCAATTGAGCCAATAGAAATTATTTCATTTAACTCAATAGTCCGCCTATTTTATCAAATAGATTCAAATTAACTCAAATCGGAAATAAATTTTCATTTCAATTATCTATTAAAACCAGAGATAAAATTAGTTAGGAGACATATAGTGAAACGTTTTTTTGTTTTAGCGGGAATCGCAATCGTGATCCTATGCCAGTTGAGTTGTTCCTCTGATGAAGAGCAAGCTCAAACTCAGAATCCAACGATCAATAGTGCTACAGATGGTTTTGTCGCGGCACCGGTGGTCGGTGAAGTTAAACTTGAAAGTATGTATGAAGATGAAGTCCGCAAACTCGCGACAAAAACACCTATTGAAATCATTACCGCCATTGAAGGCACAAGTAAAGTAATAGTTGAGGCAGAATTTCGTAGAGTTCAAGATTCCCGTTACGGATTCCCACTTTACGAGTGTGTGTTGACAGATGAAGCCGTTACTGCGATGGGCGGCCTGGCGCAAGGCCTGTCTGGAAGTCCTGTTGGCACTCATGGACGTGTTTTCGGTGCGCTTGCGTATGGTGATGCATGGGCGAAGGCACCACATCGGTTCTGGGTAACCCCGATTGACGCGATGGAGGCAACACTGGCCCACCACACATTTGGAGAATTTTTGAACCCCGCACCCGCCGCACCAGGTGCCGTCGTCAATTCCACCTATACCGCAGTCAAAACACCTATTACGATTTCCGGAATTGACAACAATAGACTGCAACAACTCTCTTCACACCTTGCCGATACACGATTCAATAATGTTGAATTCTTTTCCAGAATCGGTGGGGCACCAGCAGCACCGCCCGCGAACGCATCGTCTAATCTTTCAGCAGGCGATATGATAGGTGTCGCTATTGTAACGGGTGACGTTGTTAACAGTATAGGTTTTGGAACTGTGACACAAGTTTATGGCGATAAATTTGTTGCATTCGGTCATGAGATGTTCCGTGATGGACAGGTGGCATTACCAGTATATAGAGCTGTCGTGGACGGAATCGTTCCTAGTACACAGGTAGCATATAAATCCGCAACGGCTTATGGCAATCCAATCGGCACAGTAACCAAAGACCTCAGAGCAGGAATTGTTGGCGAGCTTGGCAAATTACCACCAATGATTCCCGTAACAGTCGCTTATCAACCTGTCAATAGACGAGGGGCAGTTCAAACACACCACAAAGTGGCCTATGGACAAGAATGGGCAATCCCAATCGTAGCTGCTACAACCTTGGACGCAATTCGTAGTGAGATTAGTGCAGGAACTATTGAAGCAAACGTTGCAATCAGTTTTAAAGAGACTAAAAACGTCTACACAGAATCTTTCAGGAGCATTGCACCAGATCCGTATGAAGCCGTCCTGGAAAACGTAGGTATAATCGTTGACTCGTTTACTGATATTCTTGCCAATGGTGCAGGCAGAACTACCATAGATGAAATATACATCTCTATCATTGACATTCCGAACATTCTCCACACAGAAATAACTGATATTCATGTTATCGGAGAAGTCAAACAAGGTGAAGAGGCAACTTTTGTTGTTGAGATGCTGCCACACTGGAGTGCTGCAGGACGGAACCGCAAGATGTATAGAGAAGTGAAACTGCAGATTCCTGAGCTTTTCATTTCTGGACCAGCTACCTTATCTATAGCCGCTGCAACTGAATATGGCTTTAATCCATTCAGTGATCCATCTGCTCCATCCCCAGAAAGTTTAGATCAACTGATCGGGCAACTGAAAGATAGGCAGTTCGATAAGGGATTAGTCCTCGTAACGCTTGCGACAATAACAGAAGAAGATCCTGCGGTGGGAGACATAGGGATAGGAGATTTTTTTGAAAAGTTCTTTGAAGCGCTTTCCTCAGAATTATTAGAAAGTTTAAGATCCCCTGAAGATGATCAACTTCCGCCAGAGGGGGGTGAAGTGCCAGACAAAGAAGTAGCACCTGGAGATGGTGAAACACCAGACGAAGATGATGAGCCCCCTGAAGAGGGTGAAATAGTTGAAATAATTGATGAAGAAGAGATGATGGATGACCTGGTCCCAACCCCGCGTCCAATACCTATCACTGGCACGGGATTGATTGTCAACCGCTTTATCGTAACAGGTGAAACAGAGATAGAAATAGAAGTTCAACCGATGGAAATTGAAGTTGAAACTGAACCAGAAGCAGGGCCTGATGCAGAAGTTGAAACTGAACCAGAAGTTGAATAATTTATATTCACAGCTACTCTATCTGTGGGCAGGTTTTGTACCTGCCCGCATTTCTTTTTTTACTTATATTTGCCCAAAGAGTATCTCTTTATTGAAGGCTTTGTAGCCCGATTTTACTTGTACTGCAATTCCTTTATGTTCCTTCCAGCACTTATTCACACTTAACAGGTGACCTATCCATATAACATTTAACGATATTTATAATCAGCTCAATATCATCCCGCGCAGACTCAAGAGAGGTCCAACACGACTCACCTTCCGTGATACACGCGTGAAAATGACGGAGTTCCCGAACAAAAGCACTTTCCCATTCTATAGCAGGGTTTTTACTATAAGTTGTCCCATCTGAGTCAATACCTTGGACTGTAACCTCGGATAGGATCCCTCGTGAAAAACCGGTAGGATACGACACCAGCACGCGTTTATTATTTCCGTAGATTTCTAACGTTTCCCTAAAATCCCATAAATCAGGTAGGTCCACCCAAGTTGCGATACAGCGCGCACCGTTCGGAAAACCCAAAACGATGTTTACACCTTGTCCATCAGACCATACTTCAGCGCTTATGACTTCACTCGGTGAGCCCAACATCACACGTAAACTGTAGATATCGTGAATCATACTACCAGAAAGTAGGAAAAACGCGCGTTCCGCTTCTGGTGGGACATCACCTATTGCTTCTCTCCGGGCCGATACACGTGCAGCATGTGCAGGCGCGAACGCATCCGCAGGAATATCATCAAACCGCTCCACGTCAAATTGGTTCAGGTGCAATCTATTGTTCGGATGTAAGTGATTTATCTGAACAAACCGATAACTTTCCATTGTTTCAACCTCGCGCTTTGCAAGTTGGAAGGCAGGGTCATGCACCTTCATGTAACCTGCTTGTGCGACTTTGCCCGCTTTCTGTTGGGCGGCAATCATCGCATCAATCTCTTGTAATGAAAAGCAAACAGGTTTTTCAATAAAGACATGCTTTCCCGCCTCAAACGCTGCCAGTGCAACTTCCGTTTTCGGATCACCATGGCACAGCAGCACAGCATCAACATCACTGTCTAAAAGTTTGGTATAATCTGTTACAAATTGGGGGACGTTGAATCTTTTAGCAGCTGCTTCCGCTGCTCCCGATGACAAGTCACAAACAAGTGACACCTCAAATTCTCTGTGAAGTTGATTTAGGTTCGGCAAATGGTGAACCTGGGCAATTGCGCCACACCCGATAACACCTATCCGGACACGACTCATTATGTTTTTTACCTCCAGCAGTCCATTTTTTGAATATGTTCTTATCGTATCATATATCAAAAATAGATGCACCCCATTTCCCATTCTACGGTGTGTAAATATTTTGGCATTAACCATCTCATCTCTCCTGTTGGAGTTCCTTGTCCGCCCGATTTAACTACAGCCCGTCTCACAAACCACTTGGAGAGAGGTCCCCGGGAATGCCTAAATGGCATTCATACCGTTGATTTGGTGCATTCGTCTTTAGGCATTCCCCGGGGACCCGCCCCTACAATAGGAGTGGGAGTTGGATAAGATAGAGCGAAATCTAACAAAATCAGATTTATGAGATACGCTCTACAAACTGCGCATTTATATGAAGATTAATTTATTCATTCTGATTTCTTTTCTGCCCGAATCGCGGAGGACATGGAAAACACGGAGGATGTTCTTGCACATCCTAAATCATTTTCACAAAATGTGCCGTTGTGGCCAAATATATCGTCTTTCCGCGTCCTCTGCGTCCTCCGTGATAATCCACGATTCAGAAGGACACATGCCAAAAACTGGACACACCCAAAAAATAAGATTGACATTTTTCTGAAAACAGTGGTATCCTATTGATATGGCACAATATGACGAACTCGTAAAACACTTGATGGACCGGTTTGCAGACGAGTTTGTGAGGCTCGCTTTTGAAACATCTGATTTTGAAGTGCTTGATAAACTTGACACGGAACAACAGACGATTAAGGTGCATCGCAACGATATGACCTTCAAGGTGCGTTTGAACGGTGAAGAGGTGCTGCTACATATAGAGGTGCAAACAGAGGATAGTCGAGATAAACCGATGCCGTTACGTGTATTGGCGTATGCAAGCACGCTCTTGCTGCGTTATGAAATACCGGTGTACTCTGTAGTGTTGTATTTAGCACCGAATGCAGGACAGACGGACCCCGGCAGTTATAGTTATGGCAATGAGAAGTTCCGTTTAGAACACAAGTATCAAGTGATCCGGTTGTCAGATTTAGAAGGTGAAACGTTTTTAGATGCCGCCTCAGTAGGATTACTACCGTTCACGCCCTTGATGAAACCGGCTGCTGGCATGACGACAGAGACCTGGTTACGGAAATGTGTGGCGGTAACCGAGGCAGCCCCTGTTGACGAACAGACGCGCGGCACACTGTTGATAGCACTTTCAACTTTGGGTAGTTTAACCCATGACCCGCTCTTTTTTCAAAACGTTATATTGGAGGAAATCATGAAAGAATCTCCTTTTTATCAACTCTTAGAAAAACAAATCTATGAACGAGTCGTTGAACAAGTCATTGAACAAGGTATTGAACAAGGTATTGAACAAGGTATTGAACAAGGTATTGAACAAGGTATTGAACAAGGTGCCCGAGAAATGGTTATCCAAAATATCCTTGCTGTGTTGACTGAGCGGTTTTCACAGCGAGATTTGCAACACGTGACACAAGCACTTGAAACTATTCCGAACATTGATCAGTTGACAGAACTCCATCACACCGCAGTCCGGGAATCCAGTTTTGACGTGTTTTTACAAGCCCTGAACGAACGCGATAGGAACCAACGTGTATAGGATGCAGATTGAGAAAACTCAAATAAAGTCTACGGCGTGATGGTGAGTAGGTTTCCTGCTGAATGCTATCACGTCTACCTTTTTAATATTATACCCCTCCCCAATCCCAAAAATCATGGTTCAGACAAAAGACCGCTACCCAACGTTCAGTCTAAAATATTCACATATCTACTAAAAATAAAATTCATTTGACACTTAAATACAGCATGTGATAATCTGTATGTACCAGCGTGCTTAGACGTTTAAGCGTGACATAATGCGAAATATCAAACTTGTGCTTGAATATGATGGCACCAATTATCACGGATGGCAGACACAACCCGACCTCCCAACAGTTCAGGGAGCAGTCGAGGAGGCGTTGACACAGTTAACGAAAACACCGATACAAATTATCGGAGCAGGCAGAACAGACACTGGCGTTCATGCTGAAGGACAGGTAGCAAATTTTCATACCGATTCGTCGATCCCTCAAGTCGCTTTTCAGAAAGGGCTTAATACGCTATTACCACGAGACATAGTTGTCTGTTCTGTTACAGAAGTGGATGCAGATTTTCATGCACGGTTCAGCGCAACGAGTCGGCGATATCGGTATACGATTTTAAATCGACCTTATCCATCCGCACTTTTGCGGCACACTGCTTATTTCTACCCTGCACCAATTGATCTAAAATCAGTCAATGCTATCTGCCAAAGCATCGTAGGAAAATGGGATTTTTCCTCTTTCCAAAAAACTGGAAGTGATAGATTGAATCCCGTGTGTAAGATTTTTGAGGCACACTGTTGGAAAGTAGACGATTGTGTCTACTTTGAAATTGAAGCGAATTCGTTTTTGCGAGGAATGGTCCGTGCTATTGTCGGTACAATCTTAAAATGTACCAAACATGCTTCTGGTAATATCGAAAATGCATGTGCTCAGTTTCACAGCATATTAGAGGCGGAGGACAGGGCATTAGCGGGGCCATCAGCCCCTGCCCACGGATTATCCCTTATTCGTGTTGAATATAATGACTAACGAAAAACGAGGTTTTTATGAATTACGCCCAAGTCTTGAATGAACTGGAAACACTGGTTACGGAAACTTTTAGTCTGTGGGAACACAACAGAGTTGGATTTCAATGGCGGCACTATACGTGGAACCACACAATGCGTGTCCGCGCGATGAGTATGGAACTCGGCAGACGCGAAGGGGGTGATGTCAAACTGTTAGAAGTCGCAGGAACGCTACACGACATTACCAAACGTTATGATGGTGCCATTTTAACTGATGATAACGGAAAACGAATCCTTGACCACAACGGTTTTTGGTTAAACGAAATGCTCACGCCTGCACGGAAAAACATTGTCACAGAACTTTATGAAAAGCACAATCTAAACGGAAAGGTGCATCATGAATCTGGGGCAGTCATAACTGAAAACATTTTGGCGATGTACGATTTTGAGCCTGCGTTTGTGGAAGCCGCAACGTCTGTTGTTTTGGCACACTTGAAGCCGATGAATCTTACTGCTGAAGATTTTAAGCTGCTATATGGTAACATAGAAAATCAGATCCTTTACGATGCTGATACTATGGATCCGAATGTTGGGTATACCGGCTTTTTTCGCAATATCCATATCCACGCCTATTTTGCACTTCAACGCGGAAATTTTGATTTGGAGGAGTATGTCAGAAATCTGCCGCGTTGGATAAATTCCAAGCAGGAATTTGTTGATAAACTGCTAACTGAATCGTCCCGTGAAGTAGGTCAAATCAGACAGGATCGAAATCAACGCCTCTTTGCCCAAATGGTAGATGAATTAAACGATATGGAGATCAACCGCAAATACGGATTACTCGGCGTAATTGAGTATTTTGTCAGTGAAACAGAAGACCCACACTTCCTGAATCAACTCAATTATCTCCAAACAGAATGGCTTCCGCAACGACAGCAGTGGATTGCTGAAGAGGAGAAAAGTGAATCAGCACGTGAACGTGCCCAAGCTGCTGTTGCTCGCGTTAACGATTTCTTGACGTTATTTGAACAAGAAAGCAGAGGAGAAATTAAGGAGTAATTAATATGAATCAGCCATCGACTGCCGAACTTAAAGACTTTGCTACCAGACCAATTCCGTACCCCGACGACCTCTACCGTTTTGATACAGTAGCAGATAGCATCTCTGGTGGTTTTTCAGCGGTAACCGATGCCGATATTGAATATTTCCATCAGCACGGTTACCTTGTCATTGAAGACGCTTTTACTGGTAATGAAGTTCAGGATGCTTTAGCGGGTATGGTACATTTGATGGATGGCAAAAACCCTGACTTTCGGGCAATTCAATTTGAGCCGAAACTCGCGAAACTCAAGGATGAGATGGATACTGATGAACGCCGCGATGCGATCAGAAAAATCTTCAACTACGTAAATTATGAGTCACGTCTAAATGCAATAGCTGCACACTCAGGCCTTCTCGGTATCTTGGAGCGAATTATGGACGACAAACCCGCGCTTTTTCAAGATATGGCGTTAGTCAAACCGCCACGGCACGGTTCCGAAAAACCTTGGCATCAAGATTGTGCATACTTTAATTTGGAACAAGGCACAACCGTTGTCGGCGTGTGGATCGCATTAGACGAAGCTACTGCCGAAAATGGATGCATGCATATTATTCCTGGCTCTCACAGCGAGGGAGCGATGATCCACTTCAAACGAAGAGATTGGCAAATTTGCGATACCGATGTGCCGATTGCCCGCGATACGATGGTCCCACTGCAACCGGGAGGCTGTCTATTCTGGCACGGATTGACCCATCATGGGAGTCCTGTCAATCATTCATCGCAACGGCGCCGGGCACTCCAGTTGCATTATAAACCTGCAAGTTCTGAGGATATTACGACACAAGAACGGATGGAAGTATACGGAAGTGAGGGAAAAGACGTAGACTGTTAAAAAAATAAAAAGGGCGGGGAGATCCGCTTGACAGTAAATCTGTGTCATTTAACACTTCGGTAGGCGCGGTTTCAAACCGCGCCTATAAACGGATGCTCACATAATTGAATTTATAAAAATGTGTTTGTGAAAACTATCCCTGTTGGAAGAATTTGTAAACTTTACTTCTGTTCGGGGAACGGTGCACGAATGTCGTAACGCCCCTCTTTAAACACAGGCAACTTGCCACCTTCAACTAACAGATCAAGTGGATTTGGGCGTGTCGTTAATGGAAATGTGACAACGTCTTGGAGGCGGACCGATTCGTAAAATGCCATCAGAATTTCAATTGTGCAAAGTCCATGTCTCCCCGCATTCCGGTGCTCTTCAACTTCACCTTCAATCCAAGCTAACATCTCTGAAAACTGATTCGGTTCACTTTGGCGAGGTCTGATAGTCTGCCAACCCGCTGCTTTGCTATTGAGGAGTTCAATCGTGCCATCGCCACCACGGCGGAGTTGACCATCGTCGCCATATACAGCGTCACCTCGGAGTCCTGGACCGGGCAGATCGCTTTCATAGATACCACGGATGCCGCCTTCAAAGCAGATTTCTGCCATACATAGGTCTTCAGTTCGGACGCGGCGTTCCCAACGATCAGTTTTGCGTGCCACCTGACCAATAAGCCACTGCGGCTCAGGATCGCCAAGGATAAAACGCATTTCGTCAATTTCGTGCGTTCCACGATTCAGTAGTCCGTGTCCATCACGGCGCAACATCGCTTGGGGTTGACCGATTGCACCCTCTTGTATAAGTCTGCGTGCTTCACAGTTCTGTGAACTGAAACGTCGTTGATGTCCGACAACCAATTTTGTGCCGCTCTTTTCACATGCGTCCATCATGTCTTGAGCATCGCCGACAGAGGCAGCCATCGGTTTTTCTGTGATAACACCTAACGCTCCATTTTCAGCTGCGGCGATTGTCGGTTCAGCACGTACGCTCTGCCAAGTGGTAATACTTACAATGTCAAGTTCCTCTTTTTGACACATTTCTTCAAAATCAGTGTAATGTGTTGGAAGGGAAAACTCATCAGCAAATTTTGCGGCGGAATCTGCACTGATGTCTGATGCGGATACAACTTTGGCACGACCACTACCGTTCCAACTCCGCGCATGGGCACGCCCCATACCACCACAACCAATAACGCCAACACGATATGTTTTTTCTGCCATCTTTTTACCTCATCTTAAAAAAAGTTGATGTTAAAGCCAAAGTTTATCAAAAGTTAATGCGCAATGCAAGTCAATTCCTACAAAAACGAACAATTCACAATAACATGTGTCTTTTTTAATACAATTTAATTCATAGCTTTTCATTGGTACACAGGACTAACGCAAAATGGTAGGCGCGTTTTGTTCACACGCTGATAATTCAGAATGCTGTTGGAGGTTACACCATTTTAGCCATAATTTTCGCAACAATTGCGAAAATAGAGCCAGTCATGGTACACTTAATATTGTAACAAGTACGCTGTTGGCATCGTTTATGCAAGACAATAGATAACAACGTTAAAAATTTGCTATGCACGTTCGACTCAAACGTAAATCAAGGAGAATAAAATGCAAAAACTAATAATCAACGGCGGTGCCAGACTTGAAGGTAAAATTCAGATAAACGGTTCAAAAAATGCTGTCCTCCCTATTGCAGTCGCTGCAGCTATTCTTGGTGATAGTGTTAGTGTGCTTCACAATGTTCCAAATCTTACAGATGTCCGAACACTTAGTGCGGTTCTGGAAGGTCTTGGTGCTTCAATCACGCGAAAAAACGGTTCTCTCTATATTGAACCGATAAATCGCATGGAGTACGAAGCACCTTACGATCTGGTGCGAAAAATGCGAGCATCCATATACGTTTTGGGTCCCCTCGTAGCAAAACTCGGACGTGCAAAAGTCTCTTTCCCTGGTGGGTGTGCTATCGGTCCACGACCAGTTGATTTACACATCCGAGGTTTGGAGCGCTTAGGCGCACAGGTTGAAGTAAAAAGAGGTTACATCTACGCACAGGCAGAACGTTTAGTCGGTGCTGAAATAGATTTAATCGGGCAACACGGCCCAAGTGTTGGCGCAACCGCAAACGTTATGATGGCAGCAACTTTAGCCGAAGGGACAACCGTTATACAAGGTGCCGCATGTGAACCCCACATAAGTGACCTTGCTCGATTCCTCAATGCAATGGGTGCTGATGTAGATGGTATCGGGACTTCTACCTTAACAATTCGCGGTGTTAAACAATTACATGGTACAGAACACACAGTTATTTCAGACGATATTGAGGCGGGCACTTTCATGGTCGCAGCTGCTATGACTAATGGTGATGTTTACATTGAAGGTATTACTCCCCCCCAAACACATGCTGTTTCAGAAAAATTGATAGAAGCTGGTGTGCAATTAGATTGGGATAGGACAGGTGTTCGAGTCACTACACCGGGACAACTCAAACCTATAGATGTTACGACCGCTCCATTCCCAGGATTTCCCACTGACATGCAAGCGCAGATGATGGGATTGCTAAGTCTTGCATCAGGAACAAGTACTATCACTGAAAATGTTCATACTGATCGTTTTATACATGCTGCAGAACTAAATCGGATGGGGGCGGATATAAGACTTGAGGGGCGTAAAGCGATAATTAACGGTGTTTCGTCTCTCAGCGGTGCTCCTGTAATGGCTTCTGATCTGCGCGCGGGCGCCGTGCTTGTTGTTGCAGGAATGGCAGCTGCAGGTGAAACCACTGTCTCGCGTATCTACCATATTGACAGAGGTTACGAAGCTATCGAGAAAAAACTGAATAGTATCGGTGCTGATATTCGCAGAGTCAGTGACAGTGAATAAGTAAATTTTTGAGCTTAATTGTAAGGTAATACCATGTTGCGAATTATTGAAACACAAACCCCAGAAAGTGAATCCTTTATTACAAAGCTAAACGAACGTGGCAGGTTAATGGATGAAACCATTTTAAAAACTGTGCGGCGTACGCTAAGCGATGTACAATCAGAAGGCGATAAAGCAGTTGCTCGGTATACCCGCAAACTTGATGCGCCACGAATTTCTGTAAAAGAACTGCAAGTTCAACGAAGCGAATTTAAACAGGCATATACCGAAGTAGACCCTGATTTTATTGAGGCGATTGCACACGCAAAAAAGAACATTGAGAGATTCCATCAAAAACAGAAGCAAAATTCTTGGTTCTCTACTGAGGCTGACGGTGTCCTGTTAGGGCATATAATCCGTCCATTAAAACGTGTTGGTATTTGTGTGCCTTCTGTCAGCCAACTGCTTGTTTCTTCGCTGCTCATGGTTGTAATACCTGCTATTGTTGCTGGTGTTGAAGAAATAGCAGTTTGCATGGGACCTATGCGGAATAGGCAGATTAACCCACACATGCTGGTTGCCGCCGCTGAATGTGGTATAAACGAAATTTACAAATGTGGTGGGGCACAAGCCGTTGCAGCGATGGCTTACGGTACTGAGACCATTTCATCCGTTGATAAAATAGTCGGTCCAGGGAACTTATACGTCCAATTTGCTAAAAGAGAGGTTTTTGGACACGTTGATATTGATAAAATAGCCGGCCCAAGCGAAATCCTTGTCATTGCAGATAGCACGGCAGACCCTGATTATGTCGCTGCTGATCTTATTTCACAAGCAGAGCATAGTCCAGAATGTTCAGCAATTCTTGTTACGCCGTCACGTGGTTTTGCTGAACAGGTTAAAGCAGCAATCGAAGTCCAAGCGCAGGCTCTCCCTCGACAAGATGAAATTGTCCAAGCATTTGAAAACTATGGTGCTGCGTTTGTCGTTAAAGATTTAGCAGAGGCGGTTGCCTTCGCAAACCAGATTGCCCCCGAACACGTTGAACTACACATTGAAAATCCGTTTGACTGGATCGGAGAAATACAGAATGCGGGTGCTATCCTCGTCGGTCCCTATTCTCCTGAAGCTGTAGGGGACTATATTGCTGGACCAAGCCACATTCTCCCGACAGGTGCAGCAGCCCGCTACGCCTCCCCATTAGGTGTTCACGACTTCCTTAAAAAGACAAGTCTGATTTCTTACACCAAAACCGCATTAGAAAAAGTTACACCAGATGTTGTTAAAATTGCCGAAGTGGAGGGTTTAGAGGGGCATGCCGCAGCCATGAAAATCCGATTCGAAGATGATTAGCCTTCATATTCTATCTTGTAAGCTTAATTTATACGATAATCAAATGTACTTTACACCTTAGAGTCAAAATTCTATGCTTTCTATACCAACTTCACCAGTTGCTACATTTTCAATCGTTGGATATGATCCAAACAATGGCGATTTAGGTATTACCGTTCAGTCAAAGTTTTTTGCAGTTGGTGCTGTCGTGCCGTGGGTGGAGGCTGGTGTTGGCGCAATTGCAACGCAATCCTGGGCAAACACAACTTATGGGCCCAGAGGGTTAGAGCTGCTCAAGATTGGGCTTTCAGCACAACAAACCTTGGACCACCTCCTCAGAGATGACTCAGGAAGGGAAACACGACAAGTCGGCATCATTGATGCGAATGGTGCCCCTGCTAACTATACCGGTGAAGAATGTCATCATTGGGCAGGTGCTGTTTCTGGCAAAAATTACACGGCACAGGGAAACATTCTCACTGGAGAAGAGGTTGTTGAGGCGATGGGAAAAATGTTTGAAAAAACAGAAGGTGAATTAGCAGATAGGTTGATGGCTGCACTCTTTGCTGGACAAGAAAAAGGGGGAGATACGCGCGGACAGCAGTCTGCTGCGTTGCTCGTTGTTCGAAAAAATGGTGGCTATGGCGGTTTCAATGATCGCTACATTGATCTACGCGTTGACGATGCTGAGAAACCGATCAAAGAACTCCAGCGACTTTTAGAAATGCATAAAAAATTCTTTCCCAGATAATTGATTCCCTCCCTCCCGTAGGAGCAACATCTCGCTCGTTATTTCCGACAAAATGGTTAAAACCAATTACATTTTGAATTTTTTCTTAGAATATGCTACCATTTTCCTACTATCTACGGTAAACGGAGTCCCTACACGCTATCCTATCATATTCTCTGAAGGTTGGACTTGTGGCTTGGGTGCGATAAAAGGACTTAGCACACCCATTTATGAGAAAGGAGTTCAATAGACTTCTTATGTGCCGAGAGTTTCGCCTTTTTGCCATCAATCGTCATCACATAGTTGCTTTTACCGTGCACGATGATCGTTTCACATACCATTTCTCGCAAGGTGTCAATCAAGTGGCAACTCCATACCAAGAGATGTTGCCAAAGATATAAACTCATAGTGTTCAGTTCACGATATAATTTCGCTTTCGAAATAGACGACGCATCCACCAATGAGGAAAACTTGCTAAATATTCTGCTTATGTGAAACAATGTTGTCCAATAAGTTATTTAGCACAAGTCGTTAATCTTAAGCCAATTGACTTTCACTGTATTTTTTGTTAGAATTTCTAAAAAATTGTAAGGAAGAAAAGATGTCAACACAAGAAGAACTTTACGATGTTGCACTAACTCATTTCGCAGAAAATGACCTGGAAGCGGCAGTTAACGCTTTCAAGCAACTTATTGAAGCGTATCCAGACTATATTGAGGGCTATCTCGGATTAGGGCATGCGTATGAACGGCTTGGTCAATACGATGAAGCCATTGAAGCAGTCCAAAAAGCGATTGAAATCAATCCGAATGACCCGCTTGTTTACACCAGCTTATCTATGTGTTACCAGCGTAAAGGAATGATTCAGGAAGCAGAAGATGCAATGGCGAAATCTCAACAGATTCAGTTGGAAACCGCCGGTTCAACTACATAGGAGATTTTAACTATGGCAGATATTACTTTGCTTGATCCTACCTCACAAGGTGATACAACAGAAAAATTTCTGGCACCTCGGCTTGATACCTTTGATGGAAAAGTCATGGGGTTGTTAGATATTACCAAAAATGGTAGTGGTATTTTCCTTGATCGCGTCGAAGAATTAATACGCGAACAGTTTGATATTACTGAAGTCATCCGTGTCAAAAAACCGACATTCGCTCGGCCTGCACCGATTGAGTTGCTTGTTGATCTTGCCGAACGTACAGATTTTGTTATTGAAGGACTTGCGGACTGAGGCTCTTGTATATCGTGCAGTATGCACGATGGAAGTATTTTAGAAGAGCGCGGTATACCGAGTCTTGCAATCTGTACAGAGGTGTTTTTTGCGGCAGGAAAGGTTCAAGCGCGTGTGCTTGGACATAACGAATTAGAACCGCTCACTGTTGCACATCCTATTCAAAGTCTCACACCGGAACAGATTCGTGAACGCGCTGAAGGTATTGTTGATAAAATAGTTAAGCGGTTAACACAATAGAATTTTAGCACGTATAATAACCAATTGTTTTACATAAATAAAGGGTTGTGTAGGTATTCTTCATGAGTTGGGACGCTCTTTAGTCCCATCCGGACAATATGTTTATAACACAAAACCAAAATCCGTGAAAATAACAAAACAATTAGTTAACTGGCACAAGTCGTAACTTATCATAACCCAAGTTGCCACCTATAACGTGAGTTTGATAAATCTCGTCCGCTTTCTAATCCCGATTTAGTCCCCCTGGTAGGCGCGTTTTGGAAACGCGCCTACCAGGGGTGTGGACCGCTAAATTGACGCATAAGAATTTCGCTGCGCTCTACCCAACGGACATCTATACTCAATTGTGAAACAATGTTGCCCAATAAGTTGTTTAGCACAAGTCGTTAGCGTAAGTTTTGACTATAAAAACCATACGACAGATTTAGAATTTCAGTGTTACGGTGCAACAACTTTGTAATGTTCAACCTGTCCATTTCGGATTACTTGAATCGCGAGACTTTTGACGGGGTGTCGGTTTCCATCATAATGCGAAATAGATGTAGCGCCTTTGTAATCTTTGACTTCTGCAAAGGCATTGCGAACAGCAGCCGGGTCAAGGGAACCGGCTGTTTCTATTGCGCGTGCCAATAGCCGCATCGCATCATAGCCAGATGCCGCAACACCGTCAGGTGGACTGTCGTATAACGCCGTGTATCCGTTAACAAATTCTTGCACATCTGCATCTTGTGTGGCTACGGAGAAATTAGTCGGATAATAACTGCCGTCTAACACAGCACTATCGTCTAAGACACCAAGGAATCGTTCTCTGTCGTCCCACGCGCTGCCGCCGAGAAAAGGTGCTTTGATGTCAAGCTGTTTTGCTTCATTTATTAAACGGGGCACTTCTGGTTGATGACCTGGACAGAAGATCACATCTGGTGTAACTCCCTGGATTTCTGTCAGTAGTGTGGTAAAAGCGGTATCCCCAGCTGCGTAGGAGCCGCTGTGAACAATTTGACCGCCAAATTCCAGAAAAGCTGCTTCAAATGCTTGGACAAGATCGATGGAGTAGTCATCATCCTTCTCATAAATCGTCACAGCCGTTTTGGCTTCAAGCCCTAACCCTTCAGCTATCGGATTAGTGGCAAATGCCGCCATTACCTTTCCTTGAAATGGGTTTGGCACCGTGATAAGAAAAATATAATCCCCAGATTCTGGCACATTTGAGCCGCTTGAGCCGGGAAGCATGAGTCTTTGTGCTTGCTGTGCAATTGGACCTACCTCAAGCGCCATGGTTGAGCGAACAGGGCCGAGTAGTGCAAAAACGTTTTCCATCTCAATGAGTTCTTTGGCAGCACCGATGCTCGCTTCCGGTGTTGGCGGTTCACTTGCTATAGGTTGGTTATTTCGGGTGATAAACTCTACCTCCATGCCAAGTACTCCACCATTCTCATTAATTTGAACACGCGCGGTTTCAGCACCTTGACTAAAGGTCGTATAGCTATGTGATGGCTGAATGACGCCAATTTTTAGCTTCGTTTTCATAGGAGGTGCAGTGTCGGATGGAATCATCTGATCAATTCGTTCACATCCTGACAGAAATATACTTAAAATTGTTAACAAAACTACTGAAGTCGAAAATAGATTTTTCATATTCATTATGTACGATTTCCCCTCAGCGTAAAACGCTTGAAAAATATTATGATTTTTGGTAACCTTTGATAGAATTTTAAACTTGTGAAACAATAGCAGATTCCGTTGATCTTGTCAAATAATTAACATACTCTCAAACTGTCTTTTCCAACACAATATGGTAAATTTTTGAATTAATTGAACACCCAACACCAGCGAGGTTAGGAAACCTCGCCTACCGTGGGAAGAAAGTGTTTATTTATTTTTATAATTCACCATATATCACGTTTCAATGAATATAGTCTAACTTAATGTAGGAGTACAGACAAGGATCTTATACTCACTCCGTTCGTCTTATACACATAAAGGAATTTACCTATGGAACTCGGATTTTTCACAATGCCTTTGCACCCGCCCGGTAGCGACACGACCAAAACATTAGACGATGATCTTGAACAGATGGTGGTGTTAGACAAGTTAGGCTACAAGGAAGCATATATTGGTGAACACTTTACGTTTACATGGGAAAATATACCGTCTCCCGATCTCTTTATTGCCAAAGCAATTGCGTTGACAGAGAACATTATTTTTGGTACCGGTATAACGTGCATGCCGATACATAATCCAGCAGTTGTTGCCCATCGTATCGCGCAGTTAGACCATCTTGCACACGGCCGTTTCCATTGGGGTGTTGGTTCAAGTTCTACACCGAGTGATGCTGAAATGTTCATGGCTACTAAAGATAGACGCCAGGCGACTCGGGAAGGAATTGATGCTGTTCTCAAAATTTGGACTGATCCTGAACCCGGTCATTATAAAAGCGATTTCTGGGAGTTTAAAATCCCCGAAGGACATCCAGACATCGTGAGTATTCACATGAAGCCGTATCAGAAACCGCATCCGCCAATTGCGTTGGCAGGTTCGTCACCCAAATCCGATACGCTTATTTTTGCTGGCGAACGTGGCTGGATTCCGATGAGTATTAACCTTGCACCTGTCTCGGTTATTAAAACACATTGGGATGCTGTAGAAGAGGGGGCTGCAAAGACTGGACTCTCCCCGTCTCGATCCACATGGCGCATCGCCCGCGAGGTATATGTTGCGGATACCGATGAGCAGGCACGAAAAGAAGCTATTGAAGGCACACTCGGACGCGATTTTAGAGATTATTGGTTTAGACTCTTTGGCTGGGAAAAATTCAAGATGGGTACAGATAGCCCCGACGTAGAAACGTGTTTAGAGGGATTATTAGACACGTTATGGATTATTGGTAGCCCTGACCGTGTTGCAAATCGTTTGCGTCAGCTCTATGAGGATGTCGGTGGATTCGGTGTGTTACTTGCGATGGGACACGAATGGTCCCCTAAGGAGCAGTGGCTGCATTCAATGGAACTTCTAAAGAATGAAGTGATGCCACAATTGGCGGATTTGACTTAACCGTAACGTAGATAACGTGAGTTTAATAAAAACACATTGTCCCGCGAACTTTTAGTTTGCGCCTATAACACACAAGCTGGAAAGTTTGTGCTACAATATTTCACTAATAACGAACTGTCCTCTATTAAAAATGGCGTCTGTGTGTCTAAAATCTTATAGGTGGCAACTTGGGTTATTCATAATAGGATTAATATAACACAATTTTGTAATAATGCGTGTCCGTCCTGCTTAAAAAGGATAGATATACTATGGCAATACATCATTTTGAACCGACTGTTTACTATACAGCAATAGGTGCACACGAACCAGTGCTCCATACCAGCAGTGGAGACACTGTCTTCACGACAACCGTAGACAACGCAGGATATGATGCAACCGATACACAGGTAACACCTGGCGGTAATCCACAAACAGGCCCGTTTTATATTGAAACCGCAGAACCGGGCGATACACTCGCAGTGAATTTCGGCAAACTTCTACCAAATCGTAAAATTGGAAGAACTGGGACGGTCATTGCACCAAATGTGCTTGATCCACATTACGTCGCGTCCGAAATGCCTGAAGGGGATCGCGCTGAATGGCTCGTTGATGTAGAAGCATGGACAGCTATCTTAATATCACCGGAAACGCAGTTAGGTAGACTGACATTGCCCCTCGAACCGATGGTAGGGTGTTTTGGTGTAGCGCCGCCCCGCGGACAAACCATTTCTACGGCGACCTCCTCTACACACGGCGGAAATATGGACTATCGTGGGTTTAAGGAAGGTGTCACCGTTTACCTTCCTGTCTTTGTACCGGGGGCACTCTTTCACCTTGGTGATGGTCATGCCGTACAAGGTGACGGAGAAATTGTCGGCACCGGTATTGAAATTTCTTTTGATGTTCAGTTCACAGTTGAAGTCATCAAAGAAAAAACTATCAATTGGCCCCGTGCAGAAAACGCGGAATATATTCTCACAGCAGGTAATGCGCGTCCCTTGGATCAAGCAGTACAGCACGCGACGACAGAACTTCTCCGATGGTTGATAGAACTCGGTTTGGAGAAACGGGCTGCACACATCTTGTTGGGGCAAACGGTTGAATACGATATGGGGAACGTGTTTGATCCAGCATATACAATGGTGTGTAAAATCAAAAAGTCAATACTGCGTGATATTGGTGTTTGGAAAAACTGAGATTTCCTCAAGAGTTAGGCCGATCAGACTCAGGCGAGGTTCAGGGTTTGTTCATGTCTAATTCTGCCATAGACCTGAGATTCAGCAACGGCGTCATCACACCGCCAGAAGCAGGCAGGACAACCCCTGTATCGTAAAGACGCATCGCAGCAACAGTCGCATGTGCTACATCTTCTGGCGTGCCGGGACGCACCATAAAGATATAACCCTTCTCTGCCGCCTCTTCGTAATCAGGAATACGGACGCGTGACAGGTCCGTATCAATCACACCTGCGGCGATTCCATTCACCTTAATACCGTGCATCGCTAACCTTCCAGCATAGGCACGCATACTCATCTCTAATCCAGCTTTTGAAATACAATATGCAGTACGGTTGTCAGACGCCATCGTATCCGAAATGGAAAGGGTGTAGATAATACAGCCGCGAATCTCGTTCTCCACCATGTAATTTGCGACGCGCTGCGTAAGAAAATGGGGTGCTTTCAGGTTTGTGTTCAGTAGCAGATCAAACTGTTCAGGTGTCTCCTCAAGAATGTCTGCAATGCGGGTAATGCCAGCGTTGTTAATAAGGATATTTACCTTTCCGAATGCGTCATGCGCGGTTTCGAGCAGTTTCGCATGGGCGTCCAAGTTGCTAATGTCTGCTTGAATGGTTACTGCCTTTCTACCGAACGATTCTACTTCACGCTGCACTGCTTCGGCAGCATCGCGATTCTGATTGTAATTAATTAGCACATCGGCACCTTGTCGCGCCAATTCAATAGCGATTGCGCGTCCAATGCCGCGACTGGAACCTGTTACGATTGCGGCACTATCTTCAAATGAAACGTCTGTTGCAAAGAAACCGAGGTCTGTATGTGTTGACATGTTGTTTTATTCCTTTCAATTATCTTCTTGATGCTGTGCCAAAGAATCGGTAAAAGTATTGAGATCGTCGGAGAAACTCTGAAAAAGTTTTTTGATGCCTTTTGCATGCTTCTCTATATTTTCATAAATTAGTTCATCCGCATAGATGTTATTCACTTTGTGGCGAAATTCTAAGAGCGCTTCTAAAAGTAAAAAAGTCTCCTGCGAAATCACAGGCGGTCTTTCGGGACGTTGTTTTGTCATCTGTTCAAGTAAGTTTTTATGCCACCTACTTCCGCGCGACAGATGTGCATCTACTTCATTAGCAATCCGTTCAAAAATACGTTCTATACCCCGATAAACATCGGCAAGTTTATTGGCTATTGATTCCTCTACGTATTGTCTCGCTGCAACCGGAAGCACCTCAATATCTTCCAAAGCTTTTACAATTGCATCAACAGTAAATTCAATTTTTATGCATTCATCGTTGACACGTTGGGTGAATTTCTTTCTATTCATTTCGTATATTTCTTCCTCCACGACGGGAAAAACTTGGCGTTGTAGGTGTTCGTAAAACGTTTTCCATAATGTAGGGAGTTCTCCTTTCTTTATAGGTATCGCTTTTTGCAGGATTCTTTCTTGAAAAAGCCCTTTTGTCATATCAAAGTTAATCAGGTCTATTTTAAACCCCGTGTCAATATCCCATATTTTGAGGTTTGCTTTTGAATGTGCCTTATCAGAGAGTCCCCACACCGCAATATCAATGTCCGATGACTTTGTAAAACCTATCGGTTCCGCAAGTGAGCCGAAAACAGCGACCTGTGTTGCACCGAACTCATCATAAAGTAGTGTTGCGATATCGTGTGCAACCTGCCATGCTTGTTCTAATAACGTCTCATCAACTTTTCGGTTTTTCCAACGCCGTTCAAGCTGCTTTCTGCAAGACGCAAGTTCTTCTGATGACATCTCTTTAGCTGTTCGCTGTGTGTTTGTTGCCTGTTGCATTTCAAACATCCTCCTGATGCTGAGCAAGAGCATCCATAAAAGTTTCCAATTCTTCGGAGACATTCTGAAATAGGTTTTCAATACTTTTCGCGTTTTTTTCTGTTTGTTCATACTCAAGTTCTATGGAATATAGATGCGCGAAGACGTGGCGGAATCCTAAAAATTGTTGGAGACGTTGTGCTGTTTTTTGGGAAATTACAGGAGGACGTTCAGCACGTGGTTCTGTCATTTGCGTTAACAAATCTTTGTGCCAAGTTTCATCTTGAGGCATGTGTTCGTCAACTTCCCGGGCAATTTGCCTAAAAATAGTTTCCATACCCATGTAGACATCATAGAGGTGTTTAGCAATCTCAATTTCAACACTTCGTCTGTACCGACCAAGGGCATCCTCAATATCTTGCAACGCAACGCTAATGTGTCCGACTATCCGCTCTATTTTTGCACGTTCATCTACGATTCGTTGTGCTAATTTTTCTCTATTCATTTCGTAGGACATTCCTGTTTCAATTAAGAATATAGTGTCAATAGTAAAAGGTTCACCTTCTTCTATAAAACGTGCTTGCTTTAGTACCCTCTCCCTAAAAATCCCATCGGTATTTTCAAACCTGATAAGGTCAATTTTGAACTCCTGATCAAAACCGAGTGTTTTTCCGAGGGCATCTAAGTACTCGTCTTCCGAGAGTCCCCACACCGCAATATCAATATCCGACCACTTTGTAAACCACATAGGTTCGGCAAGTGAGCCAAAGACAGCAACCCGTGTCGCACCGAATTCACCATAGAGAAGTGTCACAATCTCATAAACGACGGACCAGGCTCGTTCTAACAAAGCTTTATCAACTTTTCGGCTTTTCCAACGGCGTTCAAGCTGCTTTCTGCAAGACGCAAGCTCTTCTGATGACATCTCTTTAGCTGTTCGCTGTGTGTTTGTTGCTTGTTGCATTTTAAACGTTCTCCTGATGCTGAGCCAGAGAATCGGTAAAAGTATTGAAATCCTGTGAAACTGCTGAAAACAATTCATGGATTGTTTCTGCATGCCCCAATGTATTATCATATTTCAATTCCCGCCCGTAGATGTTGGTTACTTTGTGGCGAAACGCTAAAAGTTTCCCTAATTGGAGAAATGTATTGTCTGAAATCACAGGTGGTCTCTCAGGGCGTTGTTTTGTCATCTGTTCAAGTAGGTTTTTATACCATCTACTCCCTCGCGGTAAGTGTCCATCAACTTCGTTGGCAATTCGCTCAAAAACCCGTTCAATCCCACTATAGATATCGGCAAGATCTGTCGCAATTGTATTTTCTATGAATTCTGTGATATCATCACGAACCACTTCAATTTTTTCTAATCCTCTTCGTATTCTTGCAAGTGTATCTTCTATCTTTGCAAGTTCATCGTTGATACGTTGTGTAAGCTTTTTTCGGTTCATTTCGTATATTTCTTCCTCTACGGTAGGGAAAACTTGACGGTGTAAATGTTCGTAAAATGTCTTCCATAATGTATGGTATTCCCCTTTTTTTATAGGAATCGCATGCTGTTTAACTCTTTCACGGAAAAACCCTTTCATCATATCAAAATTAATCAAGTCTATTTTGAATCCCGTATCAATGTCCTTAACTTTCCAGTATGCAGTGGAATGCGTCTTATCAGAGAGTCCTCACACCGCAATATCAATATCTGATGACTTTGTAAAACTTATCGGTTCCGCCAGCGACCCGAAAACAGCAACTTGTGTTGCCTCGAACTCGTCATAGAGTAGTGTCGCAATCTCATAAACGACATGCCATGCCCGTTCCAGCAACGCCTCATCAACTTTTCGGCTTTTCCAACGGCGTTCAAGCTGTTTCCTGCAAGATGCAAGTTCTTCTGGTGATATCTGATTTGATTTTGGCATCACGAGACTCCTTGTAATTCCAACGTTTCACTCAAATGACACGCAACTTTGACACCGGGTGCGATCTCATGGAGTTCTGGTGTTTCCTGTCTACAAATATCTGTTGCATAGCGGCACCTCGGATGAAAATAACATCCAGTTGGCGGCTGAGACGGATCGGGCACATCCCCTTCAAGATGAATCAGTTCGCGCTTGCGTTGCACCTTCGGATCCGGCAACGGCACAGCGGATATCAACGCCTCTGTATAGGGATGTTTCGGCGATTGATAAAGTGTTCTTGCATCGCTAATCTCTACGATCTTGCCGAGATACATAACCGCTACGCGGTCGCTGATATGCTTAACAACGCTCAAATCATGTGCGATAAAGATATAGGAAAGTTGGAATTTCTCCCGCAATTCCGCCAGAAGGTTGAGGATTTGTGCCTGCACGGATACATCAAGTGCCGACACAGGCTCATCTGCTACGATCAGTTCCGGGTTTAGTGCTAACGCACGTGCGATGCCAATACGTTGGCGTTGCCCACCACTGAAGGCATGCGGGTAACGCCGCATGTCCTGCGGTTTTAACCCAACAGATTCCAAAAGTTCAACAATCTGAACCTGCCGTTCATTTCTCTTCATAATCCGATTAACACGTAGCGGCTCACCAACAATATCTCCCACCGTTTTTCGTGGGTTAAGAGATGATTGCGGGTCTTGAAAGACCATCTGGATACGCCGGCGAAAAGGACGCATCTGTTGAGGCGTTAACTTTGCTAAATCAACTTGTTCATCACCGAAAGTAAAACTACCGCTTGTAGGCGAGATTAATCGCAGGAGACACCGACTCGCAGTCGTCTTGCCACAACCACTTTCGCCAACCAAACCGAGGGTTTCACCGCGTTCCACGTCAAAACTAATGCCATCCACCGCTTTCACATGTCCGATGGTACGTCGAAGAATTCCTTTTCGTGTCGGGAAATATTTTCGGAGGTCTTTGACCTCAAGCAGTTTCGACATCGATTTTTTCCTCACAAAGCCAACATCTCACCGCGTGCCTTTCGTTCCTGTCAGTCCTATTTTTTGAGGCATCAATTGTGTTAAGTTCAGGCATTTGTTCACAAGTCGGCATTTGTTCAGCACAACGCGGCTGAAAAGAACATCCGGGAGGAAGTGCCAATGGGTGAGGTACTGTTCCCAGAATAGAGGGAAGCATTTTTTGCTGGCTACCACCGAGTGTTGGAATAGAGTTGAGCAAACCACGCGTATAAGGATGCAAGGGATTATAGAAGATATCCTCAACACTACCTTTTTCAACAACGCGTCCGGCATACATAACAACCACTTTGTCAGCCATGTCAGCGATAACCCCTAAGTCGTGTGTAATCAACATAATTGCCATCCCAATTTCCGCTTGCAGTTCCTGCATGAGCGCGAGTACTTGTGCCTGAATCGTAACGTCGAGTGCCGTAGTCGGTTCGTCTGCAATAAGAAGTGCGGGTGCACAACAGAGCGCAATCGCAATCATAACGCGTTGCCGCATGCCACCAGAAAGTTGATGTGGATATTCATCAACGCGTTGTTCAGGTGCGGGAATACCGACGCGGGCAAGCATTTCAATTGCACGTTCGCGTGCCCATTTTGGCGTTGTTTGTAAACCAAAACGTGCAAGAGACGAGCGCTCACCTTCTTGGTGTAACATAATTGCCTCAGCGATCTGGTCTCCGACAGTATAGACAGGATTAAGTGATGTCATCGGTTCCTGAAAGATTATAGCAATTTCGTTGCCACGGATTTGGCGCATCAACTCACTTCTCGGTGATACTTGCGTTATATCTAAAGGTTCATTTACGTCATCACGATAGAACAGAATCTCACCCGCTTCGATCCTACCCGGATTCGGCACAAGTTGGAGAAGAGAAAGCCCAGTGATGCTTTTTCCACAACCGCTTTCTCCGACAATACCAACCGTTTTGCCGCGTTCAACCGAAAAGCTGACATCGTTTACAGCATTTACAACGCCGCCATCTGTATGGAATACTGTTTTCAAATTAGAAACTTCAAGTAAGGGTTGTGCCAATTTTTTGTCCGATATTTTGTAGGTTTGATTCTATGAGTGTGCGTATATATTTTAACGCAAAAAAGACTGCTGGTCAACTTTTTTAGATTGGAAGGGCGCAGCTATAAAAGCCTATACCATTTTCTAATAAAAAAGAGACACAACCAATTGTGCCTCTTTTATAAATTACTCTCATATATTTGAGGGGTGTAGTGCGAATCTCTACAAATACGAATTCAACTCTGCTTCTGTCGGTGTTGGCGTAGATACGCCATCTTCCGGAATTTCTACCTTTGCTGTCCACGCAATGGCATTGAGGATAAACTTGCGGAGACTGTCGTCTCCCCAGTTCTTATGGTAATGCCCTCCTGTAAATCCGAATCCGCGTCCACCATCCGAGCGTTCTACACACCACCCAAGATGTTGCGGTTCCCCTTTTGCAACAGATGCACGCACGTGCGGATTACCACTGTGAGGACCGTCGGGTCTCTGCAACGTTGACTCTGGGGCAATTGCGCTCAACACGGGTGTAACACCCTCCATATTATCGCGAAACCGCATGTGATAATACCATTCGTCATCCAGTAAGAACGGCACCATACCACGAGTTACCGGATGTTCAGGAAACGATGTGAATTCTGCTGTCCAATGTGGATTCACAGAAAGATGTGTTTCAAAATACCCGCCTATCCAATCTAAGAAACAATTTCCCGGTTCACCTTTCGGCACTTCAACTGCATAGTGAAGCATCGCCAGTCCCATTCCCTGTGCGGTTAATTCAGATATCTGGCTAAGGTGAGGAATACTAAGATGTCCACCACCACCATCTGAGTAAACTATTATAGCATCTGTATCAGCGAAAATTGACGAATCCGATGGCCAGCCTTGATGAACAACTGCCTCCACACCGCCCACGGCTTCGTTCAACTGATCTGCTAAGAAAGCACACCCACCAGGATGTTCATGCGATCCACTACCATGACTTGCACTGCCCGCTACGAACACAATTCTTGTTTTTGTTGACATATACACTCCTTACTGATTGAAAACAGGGCATGACATGCCTATAATTAGGCATAAACTCTTGATAACAAAGTTTTAAATTATGACCACTTTTGAATACAATTTTACATGTTATGGTTGCCTTTGTCAATCATTTACCGTAGATTTTAGAATTATTTGGACACCCCGCATCGGCGAGGTTAGGAAACCTCGCCTACCGAGAATGAATGTCTCAACTTTTTGTAATTCACCATAATTGAAGCACTTCAACAGGGTTATTTAGTTTTCGGTTTTTCTTGCGATTTTCATAACGAACGTTAGTATTTATGATGTAGTCCAATGTCCAATATGTGAACACTCCCTGGTAGGTGCGGTTTCCTAACCGCACCATAGGCGTCAATTTAGCGGTCCGCCCCTCTGGTAGGCGCGTTTTCTAAACGCGCCGGTGTCAATTTGAGCTTGAAAACACGGCGCGTTTCCAAAACGCGCCTACTCAAACTTAGGATCCGGTGCGGTTAGGAAACCGCA
>JAJDWA010000006.1 GCA_022825825.1 Candidatus Poribacteria bacterium | reverse complement strand
CCCATATCGGTGAAACCAGCGAAAAATACCGCACTCCAGCGGAGTGCTATGTTTATAGAAAACATTATGAGAACATTCTCGCACTCCAGCGGAGTGCTATGTGTTGGGTTACTAAATACCGCTCCGCTGGAGCGGGAGATGTCAGTTCGGACTGTGGCTATAAACATATTGCTCCGCTGGAGCAAAGAGGGTTTGCGTATTGTGTCAGGATTGGTAACTGATGTAGAAAACCAATTCTTATATTGAACTCACGTATGAAAAATTGTCCAAACTATAGTTATAATTAAAGGGGTAAATCTTTGACAAATCTACGGAATCTACACAAAAGTCCCCGAATCTGCGCAAGTTCTATATATTTATAACTGACGCAAAGACAACAGATATGCTATAATCTCTATGTTATCTTAGAAATAAGACAAATTTCAAACCTCGTATTGTTAATCCTCGCCAATAACCCGACTAATTTTGGCAAGGAACGCGTTTCACTTAAGGCAAAACATGAAAATAACAATTATCGGAACAGGATATGTAGGATTGACAACAGCAGCTGTCCTCGCCTACCTTAACCACGATGTCGCCGCAGTAGATAAAGACAACAGTAAACTAAGCCTTTTACAAGAAGGGAAAAGTCCTATCCATGAACCTGGCATTCAGTCTCTTCTGGACGAAATAGGGCGGACTATACGTTTCACACCGAATGTTGCTGAGGTGGTCCCAGACGCAGAACTTATTATGATTGCGGTTGGCACACCGCCAAAACAGAGTGGAGCAGCGGATACACGGCACGTAGAAGAAGCTGCAAGAGAGGTTGCAGAAGTATGCCATCCAGATAAACACTACACCCTTGTTATCAAATCCACTGTGCCAATCGGCACGAATAGGTGTGTCGCAGAAGTAGTTGAAAATGTATTTTCAGAACGCAATATGCAAGGTAATGTTTCAGTTGCTTCTAATCCGGAGTTTTTGCAAGAAGGTTTGGCATTACAAGGCGCGTTCTATCCAGATAGAATTGTTGTTGGTGCAAACAGCAATGATGCCTTAGATGATTTGCGACACCTATATCAACCTATATTGGAACAGACATTTGACCCACCGCCTTCTTTACCACGTCCCGCTGCTTATCACCTACCACCGATGATGACGACAGACCCGAACAGCGCAGAGATGATTAAATACGCTGCCAATACGTTTCTTGCCCTAAAAATTAGTTTCATTAACGAAATTGGTGGTCTTTGTGAGGATGTCGGGGCGGATGTAACAGAGGTGGCGCGTGGCATTGGGCTTGACTCGCGGATTGGACATAGGTTTCTCCGTGCTGGCTTGGGTTGGGGGGGGAGCTGCTATCCGAAAGATACCGCTGCTTTATTGAATGTTGCTGCACAGGCGGGATACGAAATGCCGATTACAGAAGCTGCGCGTACGGTTAACTTTGAACAGCGCAAACGGATTGTCCAAAAATTGCGAACCGTTTTGAAAACGCTCAACGGGAAAACTATTGGTATTCTTGGGCTTGCATTTAAGCCCAATACAGATGACATCCGAGAGGCACCCTCACTTGATATTATCCGTCAACTCGTTGTGGAAGGAGCAAATGTCCGTGTACACGACCCAATTGCAATTCCAAACGCGCAGCAAGCCCTGCGAGAAATCTCCGTTAATTTTATTGAAGATGTGTACCTGCTTGCTCACGATGCAGACGCGCTTGTGCTTGTTACCGAATGGGAACTTTACCATAGGCTGGAACTACGCAAACTCGCTAAACAGATGAAAACACCGATTCTCATTGATGGACGCAACGTCTTTTCACCACAAGAGGCAAGAAATGCCGGTTTCCATTACATCGGTGTCGGTAGATAATCCTGGGTTTACTGTAATGAACATTGGTTAATCTCTCTGATAAACCATTTGCCCTTTAAGAATCGTTGCTATCAAATTTATCTCACAAGTTGCATCGTTCCACTCAAATAGAATCAGATTTAGGTGGTTATTTTCACCGATATTAAAAATATCTTTTTCCACACCGAGTAACCGTGCAGGTTGTAACGTTGCAAATGAAACTGCCTCTGCCAGCGAAATTCCGGCAAACTTCACACTGTTTTCTACGCCTCGTGCCAACTCAATGGCAGAACCAGCGAGATACTCCGTGCCGGCTAAACGGACGCATCTATCTGAAGTCAATTCCACCGGTTGTCCAGCAAACTGATAATCCCCAGGCGGCATGCTTGCTAACGCAGTAGCATCGCTGATGAGAATGCACTTATCAAGTGTTTTCGCACGCATCATTGATTTAACAACAGCAGGTGGAAGGTGATGCCCATCAACAATAAGACTCGCGTGGAGTTCATCTGCAGCGAGTTGTTCCCAAATATAGTTCGGATGTCTTCGTATCACCGCGTGTGCGCCGTTGCCGAGATGTGTAGAAAGTGTCGCGCCTGCACCAATTGCAGCACGAATATCTTCCGCAGACGCATTCGTATGCCCTAACGCTACAACGATACCATTTGCAACTAATTTTTCAATAAACGGAATAGCACCTGCTTTCTCAGGAGCAAGCGTTACAATGCAGATCATGCCTTCTGCTATGTCCTGCCACTGTTGAAATTCGTCCCAATTGGGATCTCTAACGTGTGCTTTCGGATGTGCACCACGCGGACCATCTACTTCAGAAATGTACGGACCTTCAAGGTGGATACCAAGTATAGAGTGATTTACGGTTTTATCTTCCTTACATGCGTTTACAATTGCACTTAGAGAGTTGTGGGTATCTTCATAAGATGCTGTCACTATTGTTGGACATAAGGAACCAGTGCCAACACGCCAGAGCGTACGAACCATCGCACACACATCTGCTGCTGTGACGGTGGCTACATTGAGATCAAATCCCGCGAATCCATTTACCTGAATATCTACTAAGGCAGGTGCAATCCACGTGTTACAATCAGCAGATTTTACCTCGCTTATTGACTGAACACGGTCATTCGTAAGCGTAATTTTAAAGGGTGTATTATCGAAAATTGTGTATCCACTAAGTTTCATAATGGCTTTACTATAAACTAAAAATTGATTTGTTTCCAGAAAAAAGTGTTGCATTTTTAGTCAAATTCGGTTAATGTATTCTTACACCTTGAATGAATCACGACTGAGCATAAGGGAAATATGTAATTTTATCCTTATAGCTAAACATTATAAGAATATGGAGGCAGAAATGGAATATCTTACTTATGGAAAAACAGGTTTGGAAATCTCACGACTCTGCTTCGGGGCAGGGCGACTCGGAGACACATGCAAAACGCATGAAGCCGGTGCCAAAATGATGCTGAAGGCACTTGACGAAGGAATTACCTTTTGGGACACTGCCGAAGGCTACGGAACACAACCGCACCTTGGTGAAGCAATCCGACAGAGTAACCGCAAAGAAATTGTCATCCAAACGAAAACTGCCAACAAAGATCACGAAAGTGCATCAGCCAGCATAGAAAAAGCTTTGCGTGAACTGCAGACAGAGTATATAGATGTGATGTTGTTACACGCAATTTCTTCCCCAGAAGATTTGGCAACACGGGAACGTGAAGGGGCGTTTGATGCATTTCGTGAAGCGAAAGCGGCTGGCAAAGTTCGTGTTATTGGATGCTCCACACACATATACACAGGGGCAGTTATGGATGCTGTAATTGATCATCCTGAGATCGATGTTATCCTCACAACAGCGAACAAAGAAGGCAGGATGTTAGAAGGCGGTCCTTTTGAAAAACATTTGGAATATATCCAACGTGCCTATGACCTCGGTAAAGGCATTAGTATCATGAAGGTTGTAGTCGCAGGAGATATTCCAGAGGCCGACAGACCTGAATGGATTGAGTGGGGATTCAACCTTGAAACCGCACACGCGATTAATCTCGGCATGACTGAAGACCGACATATCACACTGGACGTAGGATTAGCACGAGCGAGTGCGCGGAGACGTCTTGTCCAAAGCAAGGCAGCATAACGTTATCCTTTGGTGTTTCTTAAATCCTCCTATTAGATATGAAGCAGCTACGCGGCAAACCGCTCAAAGATTTTCTGAAACAGGTACAACACCATGAAAAGGAACTGATCTTTATTCTGCAAGATGTGCAAGACCCCATTAATGTCGGTTCTGCATTTCGAATAGCGGATGCGTGCCGTGTTCAAGAACTTATTTTGACTGGCATTAGTGCACAGCCACCCCACCCACTGCTCCGAAAGGTTGCACGAGGTAAACAGAAACGCGTCCAATGGCGTTATACAGAACAAGCGTCGGACGCAATACTATCGCTCAAAGAGGAAGGATATACGATCTGTGCGTTAGAACTTACTGCCGAGTCTGTCCCCTATTATGAAGTTAAATATCCTGACAAAATCTGCCTTGTCGTGGGACATGAAGATCACGGGGTGACAAAACGAACACTTGCTGTTTGTGATACGGTTATTTTTCTTCCGATGTATGGAAAAGGTGCATCAATGAATGTTCATGTCTCGCTCGGAATCGCAGCCTACCACATTTTACATGCGTCAAAGGAAATTTAGATGTCCAAAACGATGCGCGCTATAATGTGCCGTGGACCGCAAGATTACCAGCTTGAAGATGTCCCGATGCCACAGGCTGGCCCTGGTGAAGTTGTGATTAAGGTCAATGCCTGCGGTGTTTGCGCGAGCGACATTAAATGTTATACAGGCGCACCACTTTTTTGGGGTGATGAAAACCGAGAGCCTTACGTGGAAACGCCCGTGATTGCTGGGCATGAATTTATTGGACAAGTCGTTCAACTTGGTGAAGGTGCTGATGAAAAGTACGGATTGCAACTCGGAGACATCGCCATCGCGGAGCAGATCGTCCCGTGTTGGGAATGCCGCTACTGCCGTACTGGAAAGTATTGGCTCTGCCAAGTTCACAACATCTACGGTTTTCAGCCGGTTGTTGACGGTGGTATGGCAGACTATATGAAGTTCCCCGCACGCTCACTTGTCTACAAAGTGCCTTCTGATATACCTACTGCAAGTGCAGCGATGATTGAACCGCTCGCATGTTCTATTCATGCTGTGCAGCGCGGAAACATTGAATTCGGAGATATTGTTGTCGTTGCAGGTGCTGGTACGCTCGGTCTCGGTATGATAGGCGCGGCAAAGTTGAAAAACCCAGGCATGTTGATAGCCATTGACCTTATCCCTAAACGGTTAGATGTTGCCCAAAAATTGGGTGCAGATATAACTATCAACCCATCGGAAACGGATGCTGTTCAACAAGTGTTGGACTTAACTGATGGTTACGGATGTGATGTTTACATTGAGGCAACAGGACACCCAAAGGCAGTCGAACAAGGACTCCACATGATTAGAAAGGCTGGCACTTTCGTTGAATTTAGCGTCATGCGGGAGCCGGTAACTGTTGATTGGACTATCATAGGCGATACCAAAGAACTCAATATCCACGGATCCCATTTGGGCCCCTATGCGTATCCGCTTGCTATTGATTATATTCAAAGCGGTGCTATAGACGTAAGCCTTATGGTCACACATCAACTCCCATTGGAGGACTATCTTACTGCCTTTGAGATGGTCCAAAAAGGTACTGATTCTATTAAGGTCCAGTTAGTGCCCTAAGGGTTCATATAGTAAAATCTATAATTAACTCAAATTGCTACCTATAAGTTTTAGACTTGCAAACACCGTTTTTTATAGAGAATAATGCATATTTCCCAAGTTTTCGTAGCGTAAACTTGTTAGTTTGCGCCCTTACAGGCACAATCTAACAGATTGTGCTACATAAGTAGCAACTTAGGTTATAATTACTTGGACACTGCTGTAGGGCAAACTGTCAGTTTGCGTAGGGACGCAATACAAACTAACAGTTGTACTACAACATAGGTGGTAGGTGAGGTTTCCTAACTGAACCTAAATGGTGCGGTTAGTTCGTAGGTCGGGTAGAGCAATTCGAAAACCGACAATATCAAGGTTTCAAGGCAACCTTGCAGGTTTCACAAGGAAATCGCAGGAACAGCTCAAGCAAGTTTTAAAATAGTGTTTTAGTCCTAACTTATATATCAAGTATACCATAAAACAAAAGGAAATTCTCCAGTGGAAACACAGTCAATGAACAGAGATAAGGGGTTTTCAGTTGCAATTTTTGCAACATGGATAACAATAATTATTTTCACCTTCCTTGCAGTCATAGGATGTGACGAAGGAATGAATATGGTTAGCCCGGTGATGACGGAACCGGGAGAAGAGCAGATGAACACGCCCGAAGGTCCAACAACGACCAACGGCGAGATGAAACAACCGCCAGACGAGGGCCCTTCAGAACAGAAAGACCCAACTCCGGAAGAACCAGAGGAACCTGAGAAGCTTGAAACACCAGCGCCGGAAGAGCCGAAACCAACCGTGTCAATTAACACTGTGGTGCAGGCGGATGACAAGTCTGTCACCGTTTCCGGCACGAGCACTGATGTCCCCGAAGGAACGAAGGTGACCATCGTGCTGGGTGACAGTGCCATCACCGTGAAAACCACCATTGATAAAGACGGCACCTGGGCGACAACCGTGCCTGCCGGAAAGACAGCACGACTTGCCCCGGGGACAATAGCGGTCACAGCCACTGCAAAGAAAGTAACGGCCGAGAGCTCATTTGAGATTGCTCCGCCGACGCTGACGATTGATGCTGCGGTTCCGGCAGATGACGGCTCTGTCACCGTTTCCGGCACGAGTACTGATTTTCCTGAAGGAACGACGGTGACTATCGTGCTGGGTGAGGGTGCTGTTACGGTAAAGACCACTACCGACAAAACAGGAGCATGGATAGCAACAGTCCCTGCCACAAAAGCAGCAAGTCTTACCGCTGGAACCACTGCCGTCACCGCATCTGCAAGCACAGCTACAGATACAAGCTCATTCGAGTATACGCTGCCGGAACCAGTTATAGCAATTGGAACGATTACCAGTGAAGCTGATGGTTCAATTGTCGTGTCCGGCACAAGCACTAATCTTCCTGCCGGGGAGACGGTAACAATAACACTTGGTGATACCGTTACTGTAACTGCTACCACCGACGAAACAGGAGCATGGATAGCAACAGTCCCTGCGACAAAAGTAGCAAGCCTTACCGCTGGAACCACTGCCGTCACCGCATCTGCAAGCACAGCTACAGACACAAGATCATTCGAGCATACACTGCCGGGACAGATATATGGCATACCTGTCTCCACAGAGGCAGATCGTATCAAGATCGAAATTGTGGCTGAGGCGCTTGGCTATGACCACAGCACCGCAAGTGAAAAAGAACAAGAATATTTCACGACAAATTATGGATACATCAACTCAGAGTATGGCCCTCTGTTTGATGTAGAAACCGAAGTGGGACGAGCGACCTTTCAAAGATTCGCGGAGTATAAACGCAAAATATGGGAATACTTCTCTTCATCCATTAGAGACCAGGAGTTGTATGATCAATACTTCGAAGAAGCATACGGTTTCTCTGCCGACTATGTCAGGCGGCTAATAAACGAGATATACTTCGAGGAGAAGCCTGAGGATAGAAAACTTCCAAGAATGCAGATACACGGCGTTGCCAAGGAGTATCTGTTGCTGCAGATAGACAACCCGAATGCAACAGAAGAAGAGCTCCAGGAACTACTCCGGCAATCCATCAGAGCAGGCAATGTAACCGTTGCTGTCCAATGATCTTAAAAACACATACCGACCTACCAATTGTAGGTCGGTATGTGTTTTGGCTATTGATTGTACTCATAACTATTGATACTCTCTGTGTGTACCCACTTAGTAGTCTGTCCATTCTAATCTATAGGTATTATAGTGATAATGGGGAATCGGAGTTCCCTTGGGCACAGAGTAGACGGTATTGGTAGGCGCGATCTCCGAATCGCGACCTACAATATACAGGAGGGGACCTTTGAAAGAAGTTAGAAATTATTGAAAAATTGAATGGTTCTGTTTACGCCTGAAAACAATCTTGCTCGATATCTCTTTTCTATGGTATAATAAATCAAAAGCGCTGGAACGATATAACAAAATTAAGATCGTCCGGACCCTTAGAATTAATCTGAAGTTATGTTACGTCTAAAAGAATATGCTATTAGATGTCAAAAAGCCGGAAGCATCTCGAATCGCGCTAATCGAAAGTGGGACGCCAGATGCTTTTCAACAACTGCTTCGAGATTATTGGACGTGGCACTATAATGACTCAGTCCATGATGCTGGTAAACTCCTTTTAGGCACTGATTTAGGATGGGAACGAGTACCACAACTCACGACGCCTCCCGTTGGAGAGGTAATTTCACCTCTGGGATACGCGCTCACTCATGTTGAAACAGAAGTTCGGAAGGCAGCGCTTCAAGTATTAGACATAACCGTGTATGTGCCTGCAGGAACTGCGCTTATCGGTGAAGAAGGCACACCGTTGGAAATTGAAGAATTTGAGATCGGTGTCTATCCTGTGACCAATGCGCAATACTATCGGTTTGTTAAGGAAACTGGATATAAACCCCCAACGGAATGGCAAGACAGAAATGAGTTAAGTTATGAAGGTTATGCATTGAAGGGTGACCATCCTGTCGTTTGGGTCAGTTGTGAAGATGCTGAGGCTTACGCTAATTACGTTGGAGGAAGATTACCCTCATTCGCGGAATGGCAGTATGCAGCGCGCGGCACCGATGATAGACTTTTTCCGTGGGGATATGAAATAGATAAACCACGTTGCAACACTACCGAACTCGGTGCTGAAGGCACAACACCTGTCGGCGCGTTCAAAGATGGGATCAGCCCGTTCGGATGTTATGACATGATAGGCAATGTTTGGGAATGGACCAGCACCCCCTATGACGATGAGAAGGCCTTCCGTGTTGCTTGCGGCGGTGCTTGGTATTATAACCACGACTACAGCACCTGTACTAGTTTTGATTTTTTTAGCACAAATTATGCAGAATTTGTGATAGGGTTTCGCATTGCTCGTTGATACTGTATCAAGATCGTTATTAATTTGCCACTTTTTTAGGACTTAGGTGTTAAAATAATTGAGGTTCAAGGAACGGAGTTAACGGATGAAAGACAATAAACCTAATGAAGAACAGGTCTCGATTAAAGATGAGTCCGCTAACTCCCCGCTAAAACGTGATGAGTCGGTTATTTCATCAGAAAAATTACAAAATCAGGTTATTCAGCGTGGACGTTTAGATATCCATCTTCACCAGGCAGCGGCAAAACATTTAAAACGGGGTGCAGATGCGTTAAACGCTCGCGACTACGAAAAAGCAATTACAGAATTTCTTCAGGTACTTCAACATAATCGTGAATCCGCTGAAGCACACTTTCACCTTGGTTTAGCATATTTTATGTTAGAAAACTATGAAAAAGCGATTGACGCTTACAAAATGGCGATTGCGTGTGAACCGAGTGAAGTCACTGTGTATATCAATCTCGCAGCAACCTATCGTATGCTAAAACGTTATGACGAGGCTATTAATGTTTACGAACGTGGCATCCAGTTTATCCCGAACCATCCAGAATTGTATTCGGAACTTGGCGCCGTTTATACGCTTCAAGGCAAACGCCGGGAAGCTGTAGAGGTTTTTAAAACAGCGATGCGATTGAAGTTAAAACTTTCTAAAGAATATCGTCCTACGGAAACAGAAGGGACCGAAGAAGAGTAGAACAAGACTATAACTTTACCAAAATAAACAGGAGAACATCATGATAGTTTCAGACGAAGAATTGATGCTGGAATGCCGTAAAGGAGATATGAGTGCATTTGAGCTGCTTGTCAGAAGGTATCAAGATGCACTTGTTAATTATATCTATTACACTATCAATGACTATCATCGTGCGGAAGACTTAGCACAGGAGACGTTTCTCCGAGTTTTCAAGAGCGCGAGTCGTTATGAACCGAAAGCGTCCTTTAAAAGTTGGCTTTATACAATCGCGACCAATTTGTCGCGAAACGAAATCAGAAATCGTGCGCGCCGCAATACTTACTTTCTGGAAGACATGGTTGACGAAAGCGAGGATGTTTACCAATCCGAATTTATGATAGATACTCGTTATCAACCGGATCTCCTTTATGAAAAGAAAGAACGTCAACAACTCATTAAGAAAGCATTAAAACAGCTTCCAGAAAATCAACGTTTAGCGTTAACACTGGTAACATATCAGGAAATGAGTTATGAAGAAATTGCTGAGATTCTAAATTGTTCAATAGGGGCAATAAAATCTTTAATTCACCGCGCACGTCAAAACATGAAAAAACTACTTATCAAGGCTGGAATAGGAGGTGGAGTCA
The DNA here is from genome assembly GCA_022825825.1 of Candidatus Poribacteria bacterium. Classification (GTDB taxonomy): domain Bacteria; phylum Poribacteria; class WGA-4E; order WGA-4E; family WGA-3G; genus MSPOR6. Next base: position 37,466 of record JAJDWA010000006.1, on the reverse strand, counting down.
ATGCCAAAATATAAAATAAACGAATGTAAAAACGTTCAAACACAACTTGCAGCCTATTTTGACAATGAAGTCCCTACTTGGAAACGACATCTGATTCGGTGGCATCTAAAACAATGTACTGATTGTAGTTCTCGAGTTGAGGCGATTGAACAAACAGACAAACTCCTTCGTTCTGTAGAACCGGTTAAAGCCTCTGATACTTTTCTGTCAACGGTAATGTCACGCGCAACTACGATGAAGGTGTCTCAAAAAATACACCAACCTCTCTTTAACCGTCTTGGATGCTTTGTTGAAGGTTTGCAAACGTGGATGCGGGGCAACATCCGTGCTTATAACCTTGTTTATATGTTTGGGTTAATATTTGCTGTATTTACAATGATAGGCGTAACCCTCTACTCACCTCGTATTGAGAAGTTAAACCCATTTACCCAATTTCGTTCTAAATCATCAGAAGTTCAACAAGAAAGACTAATTTCATTTGAAGTAATTTTACAAGAAGAACCGAAACGTTCACTTAAAATTCGTTGATGAGGTATAAAGCAATGAATAATAATCGTAGCACTATTAAATCTTTCACGCGAAGTGCTTTGTTAATTTCAATGATTTTCCATGTACTTTTTCTAATTTCGCTGTTTTATTATATTGTTAGTAATGAGTCTATTTTACCTGCTGAAGACAAGATTGCAGTAACGCTATCAACGGCACCGAGATCGATTCCACCGAAGACACCCATCAAACCAATCACACGGCAACGTATTAAGACTAAATATGAGGCAGCAAAACCGCTTGCCAGAGTTGAATCGATCAATCCGCACAACGCGTTTAATGCTAATCTTGCCCCTACAACACCAATTATTACGGAACAACCACGACTTGAGGATACAAAAACCTCACCTGATGTAAATGTGAATGTGAGTACCGCAGTCAATAAACTTCGTCCGGTTGAAAGCGCATTATCGACCGTAGAAGCAGCCGAACCAACGTTAGGGTCGCTTGGGACAAAACGTTCCGGAATGCAAGGCGTTCATCGTGCCTCTACTCGGTCTACACTTAATGTTGCTGGGGGAACAGGCGTTGATAGTGATGGAGCAACACATATAGGTGATTTCTTGGAGAACAAACAACTATTACCCAATATCAAAATTGGTGGTGTAATGAGAAGCCTTGCCAACCAAATTGTTGGAACAAGTGAGGGTGGACCTATTGATGTTGTTTTTGTCATTGATTCAAGCGGTAGTATGGGGGATAACATACTTGATGTTGCGAAACATTTGGTAAATATGGTTGATGTATACGAATCTTCTAATATTGACTATGCCCTCGGTTTATCACAATTTTCAACGTATCGAGACGACAAAGATACCACCAAAAATGCCATTCAGGTTCTTCAATTGACAAAAGATATGAAAGAATATAAACGCGAAATTCGTGAGATTATCATCCGCGAAGATGAAAATGCTTTGGATGCTATTGTGAAAACTGTCAATGAAATGCGGTTTCGTGCCACATCCAAAAAACATCTTATTGTTGTCACCGATGAACCATTCACAAGCATAGAAGGCAGGACATTAAAAGATGCAATTGATATCTGCCGAGAGTTTGGCGTTTATGTCAACGTACTGGGGCTGCCGGAGAAGGAACACCAAGTACTTGCCTCTGAAACGAATGGTAAATGGCACGAAATTCCTGGTACCCAAGACACCCGACTGATAGCACAAGAACGCAGCACCGCCTCAACATTAAGTACAAAGGCTGATCTTCTGAAAAAAGCAAAATGGGAAAATATCCAGCGAGTCGGCATAGGGTTGATTCAAAATACTCGTAATGAACCTGTGGATATTATTTTATTTATTGATGGTAGCAAAAGCATGGAAGACAAACTCCCGCCTTTTTTAAAACAACTGGATGTTTGGTTACGGGACTGGGACAATGCGCTCCTTAATTATCAGTTAGGTGTGGTTAGATTCAGATCGAATGATTCCGATAATACAGTAGATGTTTTCAATCCACCACAATCATTGGTTCAGGTTCGCAAAATCATTGAGCTGCCCTGTCAAGATGATGAGTTTCTCTTAGATGCAATTGTTAAAGGGTATAATCAGTTAGAACTTCGACACGGGACAAAAACCCATCTCATCCTTGTCACAGATGAACCTATAAAACAAACATCTAAATATACTGATGTTATCCAGTTTTTACAGGAAAAACATGTTGTTGTAAGCGTTGTCGGAACTTTTGATGATTTTCAAGAGAATGTAACTTTTAAGACCGGGGGCGTGTGGGTCCCAATCCCTGAAGGGCATTTAGTTAATGATGTAAATTGGTAAGGTTTTACAAGATTCATTGATGAGGCACAACAATGAAAAATATAAGCCGCCGGACCTTGAAATCTATAACGCGTAACGCGCTATTTATTTCAGTGGTCCTCCATGTATTCATTATGATTACACTGTTTTATTTTTCTGTCCGCAATCAACCTATATTATCTTTTCAAGACAGAATTGCTGTAACATTATCTACAGCACCAAAACCGCTGCCAGCAAAGATGCCTACGAAAGCACCAATCCTCCAACAACGCACTATAGCTGTTTTTGAAGCAGCAAAACCTCTCGCTGAAGTTGAATCAATCAAACCACACATTAGGTTTCAACCTCGTCTTGCGCCTACGGAACCCGTTATCACAGAACAACCACGACTCAAACAGACAAATACAGTGCCGGACGTGAAAGTAGATATCAGCACCGCGCTCAACGAACTACGTGAAGTTGAAAATGGTTTATCAAAGACAGAAGCAGCAGAACCAACAATAGGAAGTTCCTTGCGTTCAAAACGTTCTGGTATGCTGGGTGTTCAACGCACACCTACCCGTGCTACACTTGATATTGCGGGGACAACAGATACCAATGATGATATTCCAACTATAGCAGATATCCAAAAGAAAAAAACGCCTTTACCATATATTCCTTTTGGTACCGTTATGAAGAACCTCGCAAGTGAAATTGTAGAAACAAGCGATGGTGGACCGATTGATGTTGTTTTTGTTATTGATGCCAGCGGTAGTATGGGGGATAACATCAAAGCAGTTGCTGAACACCTGACTGACATGGTTGATGTCTATAAATCTTCAGATATTGATTACGCCCTCGGTTTAACTCAATTTTCTACCGCGAAAGAAAAAAATAAAAAGATAAACGCCATTAAAGTTCTCCAATTAACAAAAAATTTATCAGCATACAAACGGGATATACATGCGATAATTCCGCGCAGAGATGAAAACGCATTGGATGCGATTGCGAAAACCATCAATGAAATGCAGTTCCGTGCGACATCTAAAAAACATCTTGTCCTCGTTACCGATGAACCATTCACCAGTCTCGAAGGTTTAACAGTGGAAGACTCAACTAACCTATGTCGTGAGTTCGGCATTTATGTTAATATCCTTGGACTTCCAAACAAACAACACCAAATACTTGCATCTGAAACAAATGGCAAATGGCATGCAATTCCAGAAGATCCAAAGAGACAACAAGCAGCACGCCGCAATACACCCCAAACAGCAAAGGCAAGAGGGCAGCTGCTTAGGAAGACACAATGGCAAAAAGTCCAGAGGATCGGCAAGGCATTACTTCAAAATTCTGGGAATACGCCAGTGGATATTGTCTTGTTCATTGATGGGAGCAAGAGTATGGAAGATAAGCTCCCACAGTTTTTACAACAGCTCAATATTTGGGCTCGTGACTGGGATAACGCACTAATTGATTATCAGATAGGTGTCGTTAGGTTTCGGACACGTGCTTCCGTTAACATAGTGAATGTGTTCAATCCACCACAATCTCTTGATCAGATCCACAAAATTGTGGATCTGCCGTGTCAAGAAAATGAAAATCTACTACATGCCGTTACTGAAGGTTTGCGCCGTATTAAGCTCCGTCCGGATGCGCAAACACATCTCATCCTCGTAACAGATGAACCTATAAGTAAAAACTCCCCCTCATCGGGTGTCATCCAGTTTTTAGCGGAAAAACATGTTGTTGTAAGCGTTATCGGAACTTTTGATGATTTTCAAGAAAAAGTGACAATTAAAACTGGAGGCGTGTGGGTGCCGATTCCAGAAGGATATTTAACTAATAACACAAATTGGTAAGGTTTAACAAGACTCATTGATGAGGCACAAACAATGAAAAAAACAAGTCGCCGTACCGTGAAATCTATAACGCGTAACGCTTTATTTGTTTCAATGATACTACACTTATTCTTTCTTTTTTCACTGTTTTATTTTACTATAAGCAACCAATCAATCCTACCTTTTCAGGACAAGATAGACGCGTCAATCGAAACAGTTCCCAAAACAGTGTCAAAGAAACCAATGCAAGTACCAATACGCCGACAATTCAAAACTAACGTGCACGAAGCAGCAAAAACGCCACTTGCTAAAGTTGAGTCAATTACGCCGGAACTGACTTTTCAATCTCGTGTTGCGAAAACAACACCTATCGTTGCAGAACAGCCACGACTTAAACAGACAAATATTACTCCAGACGTGAAAGTGAATATCAGTACCGCGCTCCATCAACTCCGTGAAGTTGAAAAAGAGTTACCAAAAACAGAAGCAGCAGACCCAACATTAGGCAGCTCTCTCGGTTCAAAACGTTCTGGTGGCACACAGGGTATGCAACGTGCGCCTACCCGTTCTACGCTTGATGTTGCTGGAAAAATAGGCAGTGATGGTGAAAATCCAACACAAATAGATGATCTCCAAAAGAAAAAATCTCCGCCTCCTCCTATGCCGTCTCCTACTCGGTCTGGCAATATTATGAAGAGTCTCACAAACGAAATTGTTGAAACAAGCGATGGCGGACCGATTGATGTCGTTTTTGTCATTGATACCAGCGGTAGTATGGGCGTTCATATCAGGGCAGTTAAAGAACATCTGGCAGAGATGATCAATACTTATAAATCTTCAAACATTGATTACGCCCTCGGTTTAACACGTTTCTCATGGCGTAGATATAATATAATCAAAGTTTCTCCATTGACAAAAAAAATATCGGAATTCAGGCAGAAGTTGGATGCGATTGTCCCTGTCGGACGTGAACACGCATTGGATGCTATTGTGAAAACTGTCAAGGAAATGCGGTTCCGTGCCGCATCCAAAAAACACCTCATCCTCGTCACGGATGAACCTTTTACAAGTATAGAAGGTTTGACAGTATTAGACGCATTTATGCTATGTCGCAAATTCGGTATTCATGTTCACGTACTCGGTCTCTCGGACATGGAGCACCAATTACTTGCTTCTGAAACTGGAGGGAAATGGTATCCTATTCCTGGAAAACATGGGAACTCATCAACGGACAGCAACCCTGGACAGCAGGAACAAAAGACCAATCGATGAGCAAAGCAAAATGGCAGTGTGCCCAGTTGATCGGCAAGGCATTGCTCCAAATTTCCGTGAAAGCTCCTGTGGATATTATCTTATTTGAGGAAAATCTGTTGTAAACGTTGTCGGAATTTTTGATGATTTTCAAGAAAATGTAACTTTTAAGACCGGGGGCGTGTGGGTCCCAATCCCTGAAGGACATTTAGTTAATGACGTAAATTGGTAAGGTTTAACAAGACTCATTGATGAGGCACAAACAATGAAAAATACAAGCCGCCGGACCGTAAAATCTATAACGCGTAATGCGCTACTTATTTCAATGGTACTCCATGTATTCCTTATGACGACACTGTTTTATTTTTCTGTCCGTAGCCGGTCTCTCGCCCCTTTTCAAGACAAATTTGACGCAACAATTGAAACAGTGTCGAAACCACCGTTATTAAAAAAGCCGATGAAGGCGCCAATACATCAACAGCAGAAAACAACTGTGTTTGAAGCAGCAAAAGTGCCACTTGCGAAAGTTGAATCAATTGTCCCGCAAATAACATTTCAACCTCATATTGCACTTACGTCCCCTGTTGTTGCAGAACAGTTACAACTGAAGCAGGCAAATACGGCGCCAGACGTAAAAGTAGATATCAGTACCGCGCTCCGTCAACTCCGTGAAGTTGAAAAAGGGCTTTCAAAAACAGAAGCAGCAGACCCAACAGTAGGCAGTTCTCTCGGTTCAAAACGTTCCGGTGGTGCACAAGGTATTCAACGGACATCTGCCCGTTCTACGTTTGATTTTGCTGAAACAATAGGTGGCAATGGCACGGCACAGATAAGCGATATTTTTGAGAATAAACCTTCCGTACCTAATATTCCGTTTAACGATGTAATGAAGGACCTCGCGGGCGAAATTCTTGCAACAAGTGAGGGGGGACCTATTGATGTCGTTTTTGTCATTGATGCCAGCGGTAGTATGAGTAATAACATCAAGGCAGTCGCTAAACATGTAATTAGAATGATTGATGTATATGAATCCTCTGGGGTTGACTATGCCCTCGGATTAACAGAATTTTATGCCCCTACCCGAAATGTCATCAATGTTCAACAGCTGACCAAAAATTTATCAAAATACAAAAAGAACATAAATGCGATTTTTTCTCGCCGAGGCGAAAACGCATTGGATGCTATTGAGAAAACTGTTAGGAAAATGCGGTTCCGTGCCACATCCAAAAAACATCTTATCCTTGTCACCGATGAGCCTTTGACAAGCACGGAAGGCAAGACAGTGTATCAGATAATTGCGCTCTGTAACGAGTTCGGCATTTCTGTCAATGTACTCGGGATTCCATACATGGATCATCAATTACTCGCGGCAAGGACTAAAGGTAGTTGGCACGCCATTCCTGGAAACTATTAACCAACCGAAAGGACAACGACGCATAAGCAAAATCGCTTAGAAAAGCACATTTTACCTACGGTGATACTATAAACATATCTTAGCGATTCTATCTTATACCAAATTAACTTTATCCTTCTCGGTAGGCGCGTTTTGTCCACGCACCTAATACAAAATAATAAGATGAATCCTGTTAACTTAGTATTCGTATATACAGTTTTAAGGCAAATTGGATTTCAATTGAATAAAAAGAGATAACAGTGAAAATTGCGGTCCTCGTTTCAGGAAGCGGAACAAATCTGCAAACCCTGATTGATCAGTTACATGAAGACGAAACCAGCGGCATTGAAATCGCAGTTGTAATTAGTGACCGCCATAAAGCTTACGCATTAACACGGGCGAAGAGTGCTGGTATCCCAACACAAATTGTCAGGACTCAAGACTTTGAAAGCCGCGTTGCTTATGATGAGGCAATTTCAAAACACATTGAGAACCACTCGGTTGAATTAATTGTGCTTGCAGGTTTTATGAAGTTATTTCAACCCCCGTTTGTCCGTAGGTACCGCAATCGGATTATTAATGTACACCCAAGCCTCCTGCCTGCTTTCCCGGGGGCAACGCCTGTTGTTGATACTTTAGCTTACGGTGTTAAGGTTGCAGGTGTTACCGTGCATTTCGTTGACGAAGATATAGATACAGGACCAATCATCGCTCAAACTGTTGTACCTGTTTTTGATACAGACGACGAAGAGAGTTTACACAAACGGATCCAGGTTGAAGAACACAAACTTTACCCGAAAATGATAAAGTGTTACGCACAAGGAAAACTGAAAGTTGAAGGTCGGAAAGTTAGCATAATAACATAAGAATTCAGTTTCCAACTGCATAATTGTAGTGAGACAATCTGTTTCCTGATAACATTTGTTTTTCTACCTTGCAAACTTTAAGAAATAATGTTAGCAATTTCAACAATGTGGAACGCTTTGAAGCAACCGGATGGAGCCGCTTTGTTTGATGAGTTGAAAGATCTCGGTTTTGAAGTCATCGTGCTCAGTCGTCATCTTACGCTTGAACAGGTAGAGCAACTTAAACCGGTGCTTCGGGACATTGGACAGATACCTCCCCGCGCTATCCAGAATTTTTGTCCGATTCTCCCTGGAACTTCACAATCCGAGGCGGAAGACGACAAAATTCTGCTGTCCAGTCTTGATAACGATGAACGGCAGGAAGCAATTCGTAGAACCGTCCAAACAATGGAACTCGCTGTTGAAATGGAAGTTGCAACAGTGCTGCTTCGTCTCGGTGAAGTGGATACTTACGATCGGTCGTATCTCATGACTGACCTTTACGAGTATGGCGAGCGTGAGTTTGAGGCGTTCAGCAAAAAGGTGACAGAAGCAACGGAATGGCGAAAACGCAAAGAATCAAAACATCGTGATGCCGTGCTGCGAAGCCTTGATGAACTGAATGAAAGGGCACTCAAAATGGAACTTTGTATAGCGATCGAAAATCGTCCGCACTATTACCAAATTCCGAATTTCGATGAAGTGGGGCTGTTTTTTGATGAATTTTACGGTAGTCCAATGCGCTATTGGCACAACGTTGGGCATGCAGCACTACAGGAAAAACTTGGACTCTGCTGGTCACATGAATGGCTTGACACATATAGTGAACACCTCATCGGGGTGGCACTGCATGACCTACAAGCGCTTGAACCTTATCACCCTCCTGGTAGCGGCGACTTGGAATGGGATGAGTTGTTTGAACAGATTCCATCTGATGTCGTGAAGGTAATGGAAGTTCTGCACGGTGAAACGGAAGCGGTAGGACAGGCAAGGGAATTATGTGAATCGCTTATGAACATGCAAGACGAATCATAATCTTCGCAACACTTGAATTAATTTCGCATCTTTCTCTTCCGTAGGAGCAAACTCAAACTTGCGACGTCTTATCAAATCCGCTATTCAGACGATTAACAAATACATCAACACTCGAATATTTTTTTTGACATTATTGACAAAAATGTGTACATTTATTATAATAAGCAATTAACGTATACTAACCAAAACATACTATAGGAATATTTGTTTCAAAACGAAAATTCATCTCAATATGGGACGTTTTGAAGGAGGTGTAAATGTCTCAAACTATGAGGAATCACAACATTATTATAACACCTATACTTCTTTCTTGTATCTGCTTGTTGCTATTAACGTTTGTATCAGTTACACCAGCAGAAGCACAACGCAATGAAAACACAGTCGCAGGCATCTGGACTTTTGACGATGGCACAGCGAATGATACTTCAAACCAAAATTTAAATGGTATTGTTGTTGGAAAGCCGAAGTCCGTAAACGGCATTGCTGGAAAGGCGTTAGAATTCAACGGGACAAGCGACGGTATAAAGATTCCTGATTCCAACAGAATCAATACGGGTGGTCCATTCCCTAATAAGACGATCGCTGCATTTTTCAATTGCGATGATGTCAACAAAAGACAGAAACAGGTAATTTTTGAAGAAGGCGGTAGAACACGCGGGTTAGTCGTCTATGTGTTTGAAGGTAAAATCTACGGTGGGGCATGGAACCGAGCTGAAGCAATAAATTGGCAAGGTGCATGGATATCCGCTGACATAAAGTCAAAGACTTGGTATCACGTTACTGTCGTCATCAGAAATGGTGCAAATAAAGTAGAAAAAGATAAGTTAGAGTTCTGGTTAGATGGAAAACTCATTGATACTGCTGATGGTGGTCAACTTTTTGCACATGGTGATGATAACGGGATCGGTTTTGTCAACCAAAATGCTGTCTACCACGATGACGGTGGTGCGGGTAATAACATTGATTGGTTTGACGGTTTAATTGATGAAGTTGTTATCTACAGTTCATCATTTACTAAAGCAGATATTGAAGAACTGACACAACCCTTAAGTGTTGAACCACAAGGAAAATTTACAACAACCTGGGCAAATATGAAAGCCCAACGAACCCAAGATTAATTTTTTAGGACTTACACAAATTGGCAGATCGTGACGATATTCATTGTACATCTCCAAAATTACGTGAGTCTTATCATTTTCAATGCGGACGAAGTTCCGCTTTTACAAAGGAGTAATCTCAAATGACAAAGTATATTTCAATTTTAAGTGTTTTTCTCATGCTATTTGCACTATCAGTCTTCGCAGCGAGAGACGAAGCAACTGTTCAAGCAATTTGGACTTTTGATGAAGGTGATGCCGCAGATACCTCCGGTAAAGGTGTCAACGGAACGTTAGCTGGCGAACCCGAAGTTGTTGACGGTATTGTTGGAAAAGCACTAAAGTTTGATGGTGTAGACGATGGTGTTAAACTACCAGATTCAAACGGTCTCAACACAGGCGGTCCCTTCCAAAATCGAACGATTGCTGCTTACTTCAAATGTGCTGATGTCAGTATCACAGACCATAAACAAACGATTTTTGAAGAAGGTGGACGCACCCGCGGTTTTGTCATCCATGTTTTTGATGGACAAGTCTACGTCGGGGCTTGGAACCGTGCTGAATATCAATGGGCAGGTGCATGGCCCTCTGCCCCTGTCGAATCTGACAAATGGTACCATGTTGCCATGGTCATCCGAGATGGCAGCAATGCTGTTGAAGATGACAAATTTGAGATGTGGCTAAATGGTGAAATGATCGCAAGTGAACCCGGCGGTCAGCTCTTCGCACACGGCGACGATACCGGCATTGCGCATACCAACCAAAACGCTGTTTTTCATGATGACGATGGTGCAGGTACCAACATTCACTTTTTCGGTGGTATTATTGATGAAGTGATTGTCTATAACTCCGCTTTTGATGCTGATGATTTCGCTGAAAATAAAAAAGCAATTCAGAATATTACAAGTGTTGAACCACAAGGAAAATATACAACCACGTGGGGCACGCTGAAAACACAGCGGACAAGACAGTAATAGCGTAGTATATCTACATAGAAATAGAGGAAGGCATATTAACCTTGTTCTGAAGCACGGTAGTTTCTGCTGCCGTGCTTTTTGCTATGCAAAATCTACACCCAATTGCCAAAATGACACAATCCGTGCCGCATTTGTGCTACCTATACCTTAATCTTGCCAAACTAACAGACAAAAATTGGCATAAATTTTGCTCCAGTATAGTACAATAGAAATACCATAGGAGATAAAAAATGAGATTAGATAAATTTACAATTAAAGCACAAGAAGCATTACAGACAGCACAAACTTTAGCAAGCGAGGCACAAAATCCAGAACTTGGGGTTGAGCATCTGATGCTTTCCCTCATTAAACAGACAGACGGAATAGTAGCGCCGATTTTTCAAAAATTAGGCGTAGATATTCAAGGAATTACATCAACACTTGAGAATGTCATTGAGAAAGCACCGAAAGTGCAAGGGACAAGTTCAGAACTACACCTCTCAAAATCCTTACAATCTGCCCTGGAGACTGCTTTCAAAGAGGCAACGACACTCAAAGATGAGTATGTTAGCACTGAACATCTTTTAATTGCCTGTGCAGAATCAAAACAGAGCGAAGCCGGACAGATCCTAAGGGATGCGGGTATCACAAAGGATAAAATCCTCAAAGCACTTGTTGATATTCGCGGCACTCAGCGGGTAACTGACCAAAATCCCGAAGACAAGTACCAAGCACTCACCCGATTTGGCAGGGAACTTACACAAGAAGCGATATCCGGTAAACTTGACCCTGTTATCGGCAGGGATGACGAAATTCGGCGTGTGATGCAAGTACTTTCCCGCAGACGAAAAAATAATCCGGTGCTTATCGGTGAACCGGGAGTCGGAAAAACCGCGATTGTAGAGGGATTGGCACAACGTATCGCGGACGGTGATGTGCCTGAAAGTTTGCGAGAAAAACGGCTTATCGCGCTTGATTTAGGTGCGCTCATCGCGGGCAGTAAATATCGTGGTGAATTTGAAGACAGACTGAAAGCTGTTCTCGCCGATGTTGAACAGGCAGAAGGACAGGTAATCCTTTTTATAGACGAACTCCATACGATTGTTGGGGCAGGTGCTGCGGAAGGAGCAGTGGATGCGTCTAATATGTTAAAGCCTGCGTTGGCACGCGGCGAATTGCGATGCATCGGTGCGACTACACTTGACGAATACCGTAAACATATTGAAAAGGATGCTGCCTTGGAACGCCGATTCCAGCCTGTCCAAGTCAATGAGCCCTCTGCCGAAGATACCATTGCTATTCTTCGTGGCTTGAAGGAACGTTACGAAACACATCACGGCGTTCAAATTCAGGACAACGCAATCGTTGCTGCTGCTACCCTCTCAAAACGGTATATTTCTGAGCGCTTTTTGCCAGATAAGGCTGTTGATTTAGTAGATGAAGCAGCATCGCGGTTGCGGATTGAAATTGACAGTGTACCAGAGCAAATAGATGAAGTGGAACGGCGTATCATCCAACTCCAAATTGAACAGCAAGCACTGGAAAAAGAGGAGGATGACGTTTCAAAACAACGTTTAGGAAAATTGAACGTTGAACTTGCCGAATTAAAAGAGAAATCAAATGCCCTCAAAGCAGGTTGGCAAAACGAAAAAGCTAACCTGGAACAGATTCGCGAGTTGATGGAACAGATTGAGACATTCCGTATTGAATCTGATCAAGCGAAACGTAGCGGTAACCTCGCTACAGCATCTGAGCTTGAATATGGCAAAATACCTGCACTTGAAGCGCAACTTAAAACTCTACGAGAGGCGGTTGAAACGGAGGCTAACGGCACACACATGCTAAAAGAACGTGTGAGCGCGGAAGATATTGCGGAGATTGTCGCAAAATGGACCGGTATTCCTGTGTATCGACTCATGGAAGGTGAAACACAAAAACTGCTTCACATGGAAGAACGATTGCGTGAACAGGTGATCGGGCAGGATGAGGCGGTTTCTGCAGTTTCCAACGCAATTCGGCGTTCCCGTGTCGGGCTCGGTGACCCAGAACGCCCGCTCGGTTCATTTCTCTTTATGGGACCTACAGGTGTCGGCAAAACACATCTGGCAAAGTCGCTCGCAGAATTTCTGTTTGACGATGTTAACGCTATGGTGCGTATTGATATGAGCGAATACATGGAGAAGCATACTGTCTCAAGACTTGTTGGCGCACCACCGGGGTACGTTGGCTATGACGAAGGTGGGCAGTTAACCGAAGCAGTTAGACGGCATCCCTACTGCGTTATCCTACTTGACGAAGTAGAGAAGGCGCACCCAGAAGTATTCAACGTGCTACTCCAGATGCTTGATGATGGCAGAATGACAGATGGACAAGGACGTACGGTCGATTTCAAGAATACCGTTGTCATCATGACCTCTAACATCGGTAGTCAGTGGATTAGCGATACACATCTCGACACAGAAGAAATTCGGTGTAAGGTGATGGACGCTTTGCAAGCACATTTCCCACCGGAATTCTTAAATCGTGTGGATGATCTTATCATATTTGATCGTCTTGGCATTGAGGAATTGAAACAGATTGTAACGCTTGAACTTTCTAAACTGAGCGTCCGATTTGCTGAAAAGGATATGACGCTTACGTTAACCGAATCGGCAAAAGCGGAATTGGTTGAACGCGGGTTTGATGTGGTGTATGGGGCACGTCCACTTAGACGGACACTTCAACGTGATATCCTTAACCCTTTGGCTATTGATATGCTTGAAGGTAACTTTCATGATGGTGATGCTGTGGCGGTTGATTTTAAGGATGGTGCGTTCGTTTTCAATCACGTTGCGGTTTCCTAACTCTGCCTTTTCCATATTTTGCTGGCGAGGTTTCCGAACAGCATCTGTGAGACTGAATAAATACGGGTTCGGTTAGGAAATCGAACCCGTTAAATGCCGGACGCGCATTTGTTGGCGTTGATTCGTAGTGTCCAAATGATTATGGATTTTACTATAAATAATGGACAAGAGAACCATTATTTTTTGTAGTCCAAGTGTGCCCGCCAGATGCTACCTGCGTAATTGTTAGTCCAATACAGTTTATGCCCCGCAACATCTAATGCGAAACCATCTGATTCTCCAGAAGATAGGTGGGCGCCCGGGATTGGATCAACGATGCCTTGAGCATTTGACCCATCTAAGTTCGCACAGTGGATATATCCGCTGCTTTTCCGCCAGTAAAACTTTCCCCTCGCAGCATCTAACGCGATAGATGTTACATAGAAAGTCAAACGAAAAAGGTCTTGAACATTTGAACCGTCTAAGTTCGCACATTGAACTTGATAATCCGAAAAATGAGCGGATAGCCAATACATCTTCCCTCCCGCCGCGTCTAACGCAAAAACGCCTTCAAAATCCTGCACTGCACCGATGTCTTGAACATTTGAACCGTCTAAGTTCGCACGTTGGATTTTACCCGTATCCCGGTCTGTCCAATACATCTTATCACTTGCTACATCTAACGCGATTTCTTGTGGATCCCGCAATCCTGTAACGATGTCTTGAACATTTGAACCGTCTAAGTTCGCACGTTGGATTTTACCCGTGCCCCAGTCTGTCCAATACATCTTGCCACTTGCTACATCTAACGCGATTTTACCTGGCCCCTGCAATCCTGTAACGATGTCTTGAACATTTGAACCGTCTAAGTTCGCACGCTGGATTTTATCCAGGATAATGTCTGTCCAATACATCTTGCCACCCGCTATATCTAACGCGATTTCTTGTGGATCCCGCAATCCCGTAACCAGTTCTTCTGTGCGGGTTACCTTGATTGTGTTGTTATCTTGCTGAGTGTTATCTTCCTCACGTTCGCTACACCCCACCAGCGTTCCTATTGTGAGGGTAATCGTTAGAAGTAACGTGATAGTCGTAAACGACGTAAAAAGTTTCATGTCTAAAAACTCCTTTTGCTTCTCATTTTTTGGTATTGACTTCGTAATGGTAATAAGAGGCCAATCACCTTGCTACATCCCATAAGCGTATTGTCTCATCCCAACCTCCACTTGCGATTGTCTTTCCATCTGGACTAAACGCTACGCTCTCGACATTCTTTGTATGCCCTTCAAGCGTCCGAATAAGTCTACCACTTGAGGCGTCCCAGAGTCGAACGGTATAGTCATAGCTTCCACTTGCACTTGCGATTGTCTTTCCATCTGGACTAAACGCTACGCTATTGACCGAACCCGTATGCCCACTCAGCGTCCGAAGATGGTTACCATTTGAGGCGTCCCACAAACGGATTGTCTCATCCCAACCTCCACTTGCGATTGTCTTTCCATCTGGACTGAACGTTACGCTTTCAACAGGATCCGTATGCCCTTCAAGCGTCCGAAGATGGTTACCACTTGAGGCGTCCCACAAACGGATTGTCTCATCGTAACTTGTACTTGCGATTGTCTTTCCATCTGGACTAAACGCTACGCTCAGGACATCATCCGTATGCCCTTCAAGCGTCCGAAGATGGTTACCATTTGAGGCGTCCCACAGCCGGACTGTCTTATCCCGCACGTCACCTCCAATTGCACTTCCACTTGCACTTGCGATTGTCTTTCCATCTGGACTGAACGCTACGCTCAGGACATCATCCGTATGCCCTGTAAGCGTCCGAAGAGGCCAACCATTTGAGGCGTCCCACAAACGGATTGTCCACCCGCCGCCACTTGCGATTGTCTTTCCATCTGGACTGAACGCTACGCTATAGACAGGACCAGAACGCGTATGCCCGCGTAGCGTCCGGATAAGCCGACCACTTGAGGCATCCCATAACCCGATTGTTTCATCGGTACTTGCACTTGCGATTGTCTTTCCATCTGGACTGAACGCTACGCTCCAGACCCCAGACGTATGCCCGCGTAGCGTGCGAATCAGGAAGGTTTGTGTGTCTGGTTCTTTGTCTTCTGAACAACCGATAATAACAAAAGCCGACAACACAGCTATAACAGTGGCAAAACTTCGGACTGTCCAATTTACATAGTTATAGACTAAGTGTTTCATCAATAATCTCCTTTTTTTGATAGATGAGTCCAAAGGATCTATTTTTCTATCAACATTTTGCGTGTAGCAGTAAAGTTGCCTGCGGTGAGCGTATAAATGATGAAATATCGTAGTGCAACCTTAATAAAGTTGGCACTACATCAGTGTACACATATTTTAGATTTCACTATAATCCCTACGCCTATCAGGGACCTTTGGACTTATTGCGCAAGTCCTGTTAACCTTTCCTGTACGTAAAAGTAAAATACTCTGATTCATCTTCAATAAACTCACCGTCTACTTTGTGCCATACCCGTACTTTAAACTTTAAATCCCAATTACCTTGGCCCAGGTGAAATTCACTATACGGCATAAAAAAATCAATATCTTCGAATACCGCAGGATCGAAACGCGGTCTAAAGTCCCTACCTACAGAAACTTGACCATTAGCTGCGTTAAATTTATTGTTAAGATCCTTTAAATCTGCCCCATTGGAATGCTCAAAGTATGCAATTACCCTGCCATCCTCAAACGGCATATTCGCTACTGTAATTTTGACATGAATTCTCATGCCTTTCTTTCCATCTACAGATATGTTATGATTAACCCACACACGTTCTATATAGGCAATTGGGTTATCGGAAACAGTGTATTTTAAAACTTTGCTACCGCCTGTTCCTGCAGCGTTACCACTCCATTCTATCGCAAATGATAGGGGCCCTCTGTTCCACCAATCGTCTGTAATCTTAATAGTATTACCAGTGACGATAAACTTTCCCCGATTAACAAATACTTTTTTGGGTTGTCCCGTAAAAGAAACAGTAATGTCAGTTCGTGGTTTAATAGTCGAACCTTCAGATGGGGTTGCTCCAATATATTCTATATTAAGGAAGTATCTTAGAGTTTCGGAACCCCCATCCCATTTGACCTCTAATACAAGTTCATTTCCAGTAAAAGGTCCTTTGACTTTGATAGTGCTCGTATTAGTGTTTTCAATTGTGCCTCTATTGACAGAAACATTCTTTGGAATACTGCTGAAGCTGATTCTTATCTCAGAATTTGGATCGATCTTTGAACCGTTTGATGGCAAAGCACTCCGAAACTTCGCAACACTTTGGGTTATATTATCTGATCCTTTGTTATCAACCACTAAAGGTGGATCCTCTGGAACATCAATATCACATCCACAAATTGTCACAGTGAGTATACAAGTTAATGCAAATCCAATAATGTAACATAAACTTTTCATTATATAATTTCCTATTTTTGTTTTAGAGACACGGCTTTCTTAATGCCTTGCTCTCTATTTTATTTTCATAACCGCGGTGATTGCGGTTTCTAACAAGGGCAGAATACCACATACGTATTCTACCAATTCCAAAAACTAACGTGAGTTTGAAAAATCTCGTAGACTTTACTAAGCCCGATTTAGGACCCCCTGGTAGGCGCGTTTTGGAAACGCGCCTGTCCCTGTGCTGAAGATTGCCTAACGGCGCGTTTAGAAAACGCGCCTACCAGGGGTGTGGACCGCTAAATTGACGCATAAGGGTTTCGCTACGCTCTACCCAACGGCCTATACTCAATCTAATTATCAAACTCACGTTAAAACTACTTATATCGGTCCCAGGTAAACAAATGTCCCATTTGCCTCTATTATGGGAATAAATTGGGTTTTGGAGGCGGAACTCAACGGGTTGCCATCAAGGTACACCTCTTCCAAGTTTGTTAATCCTGTGAGCGGACTAACATCTGAAATAGCGTTATCACTAAGAGCCAGCCATTCCAAGTTTGTTAATCCTGCAAGCGGGCGAATATCTATAATAGTGTTTTTAAAAAGGGACAGCCATTCCAAGTTTGTTAATCCTGCAAGTGGGCCAATGTCTATAATAGCGTTAGCCCCGAGCTCTAACCACTTCAAGTTTTTCAATCCTGTGAGCGGACTAAGGTCCGTAATAGCATTGCCCCTAAGGTTCAGCTCTTCCAAGTTTGTTGCATATTCAAGGTCGGTCAAGTTAGAAATACCTTCTCCAGATAAATCCAATTTAGTTAGCTTGAGCATATCCTCCGCTGTAATAGGCGAACCGCTTTCAATACTAAGTTGCTTCTCAATGGCAGCGCGAAGCTTACTATCAGGTATGTCTACAATAGCGGTTTCGTTCAGATAATCCTCACGATCACATCCAATTACCACAAAAAGAGAGAGGATAAGTATGCTAATAAGTGAATGAAACTTCATAATAAACTCCTTTCATATACCGAACTCACGTTATCCACTGTATGCTTTTTTCAATGAAAATTTATACTAATCTCAAGCGTAGGATTGCGGAATCCCCTACTTGAAAAAGGCCAATTGGCTCTTCCAATTAGACTAATTTTCTTTGATATATCATATTCAACTCCACCAGAAAATGTTTGGGAGTTTGTACTGCCTACATTCAATGTCCGGCGGTATCTGAAAGCATATCCGACAAATGGTTTGATCTGCCCCAGAGGTGCGATGAGTCCACCACCGCCAATAACATCCAGGGAATGCACACCACTACTGAAAGTTGTAACATATTCATATTTAGGAGTACCGTAATAGTAACGAGACACACGTGCTTCTGTCTCTCCCACGTAAAGATAGGTGCCTCCTATTGCTCCTATAATATAATACGCGAAATCTGTTGAACCTAAAGAGTCAGTGTACATCAGGGTGAAGAGCTCTGATAATAGAAATGTTAAAAAATCATCCTCGGAAAATCTCACGACTGTAACTACACTTCCCTTTAGTCTCTCAGCCAAACCTCGTTCAACACTCACTGCAATGTTATGGAAGTTATCAATTGTCTCGTACCCAATTCCAATGGCTTGTGAACCACTTGGCAGCTCATACATACTTGTGAACATACTTTCCTGTGCGTAAACTGTTGCTGGCAGTATTGCTAACATGAATGTAATTGAAACGAATATCTTTTTTATCTTCATATTGTCCTCTAAATCAGTCTACTGCTGCTATTCCTGTCTATATCAGGACTGAACGTGACGTTTTCGACCGAATCCTTATACCGGTTGAATGTGTGGAGGTGGTTTTTGCGTCACCAAACCTACTGATTTTCCTTATATTTGATAAATTCTGCGGTAAGCTTTGTTTTATCAGTATTATAATAAAATATTTTTTTTTCAGAGTCTCTTTCAGTGTCTTTATTAAATATCCGCTCTAAGTCGGAAATAATGATTCCATCAGCCCCTCTCTGGCGTGCCTCCTTTATTAAGGCCTCCTGCAATTTCTCCATGTCGAGGTCAGTTCCGTGTGAAATTGCGCGTCCCATCACTTCATAATCTTTCTTTATGTCGTCCTTTGAAAAGTAAAGGTCAACCTGGAATGTAGGATTATAGGATCGCCCAACATATTCGACTCTGGCGCAAGCACTAATGAATAGGACCAATACGACTAAGAATGAAACAGTATATTTATTTTTAAACATCACAATCTCCTTTTGGTTAAACATTCTTATATGCTTCCTTAGCATATTTACTCAGGACTTACGCAAATTGAGCAAAAAGGGGAGTATTAGATTTAAAAAGTCGGTATTTTGGTATTATACCTCTCTCATCCCCTATCAAGGTGACTTATGAACCAGGCGCGTATGTCCTGCTTAGATTATCAATGATATTCTTTAGGGTTATGCTCTCTATTTCAATATCAACATCTATTGTTAGTTTGCATTCTATCGTTCACATTAGAGTGCAAACTCATTGTAAGGACGGGGCCCCGCGCCCATCCGTTATTTCAACACCAAGAGACTGGCGAGGCATAGGGCCCCGCCCTACAGCGTGTGACGGGTTTGGCTGCTAAGTCGACACATAAGGGGCAGAGTAACCCCGCCTACAAGCGTCTGGAAATATAGCGGCCTGTCCACGGACTTTCAGATTACTCATGATCTTTCGGTTTTTTGCCTTTGACGATTTTAATATTCGCCAAAGCCTCCTCATTTGAAATACCGAGAGAACTATGATAAAGGACTGGCTGCTCTGCCGAGGAAGTCCCACCTTTTGATGAACTATCGTTTACCAAAGAAGTCTTAATCGGTGTGCCTTCAACTCTGTAACCATTCCTTCCCGCAAGCAGGTAAAATTCAAAGGTTTGATAAAGCACCCCATCAATGAGTGCATCATAACCGGGACCCGCACTTTGAATTGCTTGATCAACAGCTTCCTTTATATTCGGTCGACTCTCTAATGGAAGGACGAAAAACACAAGATATATCCAAGTTTGTTTATCCTCACCTATCACGCGTTCTCCCATTGCTTCTGAGGGAATTTGGAGTTGCGTGTTCTTGGAGGAAATTACGGTAAAATCTATCATTCGCCGGCTACATCCACTGACTAACAGTGTCAGCAGTAGCATACAAATAATGTTCGTATGAAAAAATCGTTTCATATTGTTCTCCTTTTGCGGATGTTCCGCTAAATTGTTTACGTAACAAGAATGACAAGCATTGAAGGTATCTACTTCAATTGCAACAAAAATAGCCCGCGCCAAAACACGCCGTACAAGACGCAGCTCGCGCGAGCACAAATATAGCCCAGCAATAATTGCTGAGACAGGTTTATGTTTTTACTATAAGTTAGTTTATGATTAACACGGGGGGGGGGTAATTGTTGTTATGTTAATATTAACATTGTAAATCAGTGTTGAACAAACGCAAGCACAACAGGGATCTGGACCATCTGCACAGTAACTGTGCGGCACTGCTAAGATCGGTTTTTCCATACTAAAATTACGGTGCATTTTTGTCCCCTGCATTCGCTTTTAAGGTTCAGAAAATTGCGCGTGTTGCATTTTCTGCACTGTGTTATCCCGTAAATTAATAATATGATACTAAAAAGGACATGTTTTGTCAAATGTTTTTTGCCAGAAATTCCATCAAATGAGTCGACATTTCGTAATATTTACGATTGAAAATTTTGTCAGTATGTGTTACATTAATATATTAGCGAAATAAAAGACATTATTTGGGGGATTTTGTTATCGGTATGTCACATTCAACCGAAATAGATAAAAACAAACATCGGGAATATCTATTTGCGCTTGCTTCGGTTGAAGGAATAGGTGCAGTCCGACTCAAACGCTTGTTAACGCGTTTCGGTAACGTAGAACGTATCTTTGATGCAGAATTGGTTGAAATAGCACAGCTGCCAAACTTCAACCCAATTTTAGCATCACGGATACTTACTGTACGAAATAAGTTTGCTGAATTACGCCAAAAAATGGAGGAACTAACCAACCAAGGTATACAAGTTATCTTTCCTGAGGATCCTGAATATCCAATACTCTTAAAATCCGTTCCAGATGCACCAACAGCACTTTGCAGAGTCGGTGAATTATCTGAAGTGGATGCGCAATGCGTTGCAATTGTGGGAAGCAAACACCCGACGGTTGAAAGCATTAATGTAACACTTGAGCTTTCGATTCGCTTAGTTGAAGCAGGTTTTACTATAGTAAGCGGACTGGCAAGCGGTATAGATACAAATGCACATTACGGTGCGTTAGGAGTCAACGGAACAACTATCGGTGTTGTATCAACGGATCTTACATCTATCTATCCATCTGAAAATCACGATCTGGCAGTAAAAATTTACAAAACGGGGTGTCTATTTTCTGAACACCCGTTTCCAACTTCGCCAACACCTGCTAACTTGGTTTTACGAAATCGGATTATCAGTGGACTTTCTATGGCTACAGTAGTAGTTGAAACCGCTAAAGATGGAGGGGCAATGCACACCGCCCGATACGCGCAGCTACAAGACCGTCCTGTTTTCGCATGTCAGTGGAACTCACACAATCAACATAGTGATGGAACACGCCAACTCCTCAGAAGCGGCGCTTTGCCTTTTTTACCAGAGCAACTTGATACAGTCGTTGATATATTAAAGCATCCTGAACGTCTTGAAAACCACGTTATTGGAACTTCAATTGAACAAATGTCCCTTTTTGGACGCCAAGAAAGTTAAATATTTCCAAATTCGCAAAAAATAATACAAATTGCCGTTTTTTCTTGATAAACATTTTAATTTATGTTAATCTATAAGAAATTTATTAAAAATTTCAGTTTTCGCTTTACAAAAAAATTTAAATTTTGTATAATTAATTGCGAAAATCGATTTTTTTACCTTTACAGATTTTGCAAATTTTGCTAAACTTAAAGGTACCGATTTTGGGTGTTGACTTTCGGAACTGAAAATTACCTATCCAATGGTTTTAATTTAGTAAGGTAACAGTTCCACAGAAAGTTATATTCTCAAAGCATTGTCTATCCTCTGGACTTTACGGAGGAAGACAAACGAAATAGTCTGAAAAATTACTTGACTAAATATGGACATGATGGTAGATTTTCGTTACTATCGTTGGAGTTAATTCACGATACGGGAACTCCATCTATATTATGAAGTTTTTAATCTGTGCCCGATCTTCGGGTACCTTACATTCTGATAAACCTTAATTAAGGAGTTACTTATCTCATGAAACTTTTTTTTAGAACCTTGGCAATAGTCATGGCAGCCCTGTTCTCCGTTTACATGGTCGGTTGTGGTGGAGATGGTGGTGAACCTGATACACCGGATGCAGCGTTTGTAAGTGCTTCGCCCGCAGACGGCGGTGAAGTCGCAGCAAACGGGACTATCAGTGTCACATTTGACAACAACCCAGGCGACGTAACGGTCAGTACTGGTTCAGCCGCAGGATCTGGTAAGTCGCGTACCATCAGTGGTCCTTTCACTCCTGGTGCACTTGCCTTAACAATTGAGTGGACAAACGGTGCCGGTAGCAAGACGCTTAACTATACCGTCGTCGCAGCTGATGAAACCGCTCCGGAAGTCACTGCCAGCAGTCCTGAAAACGGTGCTGAAGGCGTTGACCCCGCGAAGGTGTTTGAAGATGGTATAGAAATTACCTTCAGCGAACCTGTTACCGGTGGAGAAATTATGCTCATGGATGGCGACGATGATGTCGGTTGGAAAACCTCTTTTGAGGGGAACAAAGCGACTCTCCTTGGCGCTGCCGGTCAAGAACTGAGTAACGAAACTGAATATACAGTTTCTGGTACAGCTAAAGACGGTGCTGGTAACGAAGGCGAAGTCAGCATCACTTTTACCACTAAAGCTAAAGAGTAAATTTTTGACTATTTCGCTTAAAAGGACAGTGTCCCTTTGGGACGCTGTCCTTTTTTATGGATTTAAAGTTATAAGGTTTGGCATAAGAAAGTTAGAGCCATTCAATTCTCCAATAATTTCTTTCTTCTCTCTAAACCTTTTCCTGTAGGACCGACCTCCTGGTCGTGCCAATGTCTAAATATTGAGAAAAACTCGACAATTGAATGGCTCTGTAGGAAAATCTTCTATTTTCAAAATTTATGATTTATGCTATAATGGTGAAAAAAGAATGAACGGTTTTTAAAATAGCGTTGTCTAAATAGAATAGAAGCTGGAGGAGAATTTTTCGTGGAAAGAACTGAAGCCTTGCTCATTGACCATCTCCGTGAAGGAGATGAAACAGCGTTAGCACCATTGGTAGAGAAATACAAACGAATGGTGCACCGCCTCGCGATGCAAATTACCAGAAACCATGAGGATGCTAACGATGTTATGCAAGAGACCTTTATTAAGGTATATCAGTCAATTCACACCTTTCGGCAAGAGGCAGCTTTTGAAACATGGGTGTATCGAATAGCTGTCAACCAGGCACTGAACTTCGTCAAACGGCGTAAAAGGCGTCGAGAATCTCCGCTCGCAACCACGGAAGAATCTGAATTTCATCCAGATGTGCGGCAAAAAGTAGAGATGGCGAATGATCCACAAGTCCAAGCGGAGCAGGCAGAACTACGGCATTGGGTAACAAAAGCAGTCAATAGTCTCTCTCTTAAACATCGGATTGTAGTTATTCTCCATGAATTAGAAGGGTTAACACATCCGGAGATAGCGTCAATCCTCAATTGTTCCGAAGGGACAGTCCGTTCACGTTTACACTATGCCCGAAAACAACTCAGAACGTTGTTAAAACCGTACGTTGATGCAAACTCCGAATTTTAACGTGTTCCCACTGTTGTTAATAAAATTAAAAAGTGTTAGAAAATTCTTGTGGGAGCGGTTTCCAACAAAGTAGAGCAATACATGGAAACCGGCAAAGTTATGAAATTGAAATGTAACGCTATACAACGTTTTATGTCAGATTACATAGATGGTGGACTCTCAGCACCTGACACAGCGAAGGTTGAGGAACATCTACAGCTCTGTTTAGGATGCCAACGTGAAGTCAACGCTCTCAAAAAGACACGTGATCTCGTTGTTGATTTTTATGTTGAACCCGAAGCTCCTGATAGTTATTACCACCAATTTGAGGTAGAATTACACCGTTGTATTGAAAAAAAGGGACCTATCGCGTTAAACCAACGTTTAAAAACCTCGGTGCTACAGTTTACTTGGTCTTTGCTAACACGATTTCGTCACAGTTTGGGGCGATATAGTTTCATCAGGATGAATGCCTTACCTTTAGGCGTGCTTTTCGTGTTAGTAGTATCAGGGTTTGTAGCAACGCATTTGCTAAAACAGGAAGTTTCATTGCCACCTAAGGTGTATCTACAAGAAGTCGGTGAACCTAATAATGGCGACGAAAAATCGGAGTTACGGCATGGTCCTTACAGTGACCGTAAAACCAAGCAGAAGGCTCCTGGGGAAGTTAGTACACCGACTCTCGCAGCAGATGCAGAGAAAATAGGTTATTGGAAATTGACAGAACCTTTAACTACCGAGACCGAAGGGCATATTATTGTTATGCATATAAGCAGTGATCGTTCTGCTCCGAATGATACTGCTAATTCCGCACTAATTGTTTATGCTCAACCCGACATCTTAAGTAGGAAATCGCCTCTACAAGATGATAAATATGCAGCACTTCCGTTGGAACTTCAAGTTGCACCCTTCTCAGAAAAATATCAACGGAAGCACCGGAGGTTACCCAGGTTTGTTAACAAATTGATGAATGTACCTTCAGAAGTACTTTCTATACCAGCTATACCAGAACTTTACGACTCAAGTAAATTGTAAACCAATTTCAAATCAAATGAAGTATTTACGATATTCCATTTGATTATTATCAAGGCAGATTTTAAAAGACAGGATGTTCACAGATTTCATCCGCATTTTGAAAAATTAACGGGGAAAAATTTTTGAGTTCCCTGGTTTTATTTTTATCTAAAAGGAGAATGTAATGAATCCAAGAATTTTGGGCATTATTGGCGGTCTCGCCCTTATAGTCGCGCTCCTCTCGCCGTTTATGATGGGGAGTTCCAAAAAAGTGGAGCAACTCTATCTCTCCGCTAAAGAATTATATGATCAAGCGGATTATGAAGGGGCGATTGCCAAGTATACTGAGGCACTTGAAGAGTCTACGAAACGTGGTGTAAAAACCGAAGTGATTGACAAAGATTTTACAACGCTTGCTAACTTTCAAATCGCCGTTTCTTATTCTCGGCTTGCAGAACAGACGGGTGACGTCAACCACTACGATACTGCACTCGAGTACATTGAAAAAGTTGCCCCTACCGCTACTATAGCCAAACACCAAGAAGGGTTAACATATCTATGGGGACATATTTTATATAGGACTGAACAATATGAACTTGCTGAAGCAAAGTTCACACAGTTGATTGAAAACTTCCCCAACAGTCTACAAGTAGAAAACGCATGGTACGCTATCGGTCAATTGAATTATAAGTTAGGAAATTATGAGGACTCTCGAACCGCTTTCAATAATATTCTTGTCGGCTTTCCTAACTCGGAATTCAAGGATGATGCACAACTTCTCATTGCCCAATCGTTCCTTGATGAAAGCAACTATGAACAGGCGTATCCAGAGTTTGATAAATTTGCTACCGAAGAATTTAAGAACTACCCCGACTTACATGCGGAATCGATGTATAAAGCCGCTTTCTGTTTGAACCAACTTAATAGAGATGATGAAGCGATCAGTCGTTATACTAACTTTATCACGCAATTTCCGGATCATCAACTCGTTACTGCCGCATACTTCGACCAGGGACATATTTATGCTAAACAGAAAGACTATGACAACGCACGCGTTAACTTTGAGTTAGCACTCCAAAATACAGGAGACCGAGGACTCCAGGCCGAGATTCAGTCTGCAATTGGGCAAACATATTTTGATCAAGCTGACTATGAAAACGCTATTGTTTCCTATACACAGCTGCTGGACGAATATCCAGAGAGCGCATTCATTGGTGACGCAAAACTTGGTATAGCCGACAGTCAGTTCAAATTAGAACAGTGGAGTGCGGCAGTGGTTGCCTACCAAGAAGTTATTGAACATGAAAAAAGTGAAATGCAAGGTGAAGGGGCTGCTGAACTCAATCTTACGCCCTATTGTTCTTTCCAAGTTGGAGAAGCATATTACAGACTTGGAACTAATCAGCGCGAGGCTGGCCAGACGGAAGAGGGAACAACAACTCTTGAATCCGCGTTAGAGTGGTACCAGAAAACCGTTGATGATTTTCCAGAAAACCCTGTTGTGCCGCATGCACTGTATGGCGCTATCTGGACATTGAATGATTTGGGGCGCAAGGAAGAATTAGAAAAAGTTGCCAGTGGCTTTATTGAAAAAAATCGTAACGATAACGAGTTTGATATTCTCGCTGCAGAGGTACAACTTCGTTTTGCGGACATTAAACGTACTGAATTTAAGCAATATGTTGAAGCCGCAGAAGAATACGCGAAGTTGTGGGATTACAGACCGCTTCCGAAGTTCCACCTTATCAAGTTGATGGGAAAATTCTTAGAAGGTCGTTCATACTACGAAGCCGCTAAACCCGAAGATTATCAGGAAGACGACTCTACCGGTAACTTCAATGCGGAATACCTCCAAAAATCTGTTGCAGCATACCAAGAGGCTATCAACATGTTTTCTGATGAAGCGTTTCGTCCCGGTATTGAAGAAGGACGTTACCAAGATTTCCCAGAACGTATTGCACAGATTGAAGCATGTCTCATGAACGAAGCACTCTCACACGAAATGTTGGGGGCGTGGGACGCAGCGCGGCAACGTTACGCGATGATACCTGAAGAAAGTGAATATTACGAACGTGCACTTCTGCTCGCCGCAAACAGTTATGTGAAGCAGGGGGACAAATCCCAAGCTATCACTTATTACAATTCAATCATGCCAAAACTCACAGATAAAAACAACCTTTCGTTGGCAGAAATTAAACTTGCAGACCTGCTGCGTGCTGAAGAACGGTTTGAAGAAGCGGCAGCCGAGTATCAAGATGTTGTTGATGGTAATCCGGCAGGTGAATATGCAGATGACGCACTCTACTTTGTAGGGCTCTGCTACTATCATGCTTCATCGGATAAACCTGAGCTTGCTGAAAAAGCTGCAGAGGCTTTCAATAAGGTTGTTACGGAATACTCGGATAGTCCAAACGCAATTGAAGCATATCACGGCTTGGTACTTGTATATCACGATGTTGCCGAAAAACAGGGGGATACAGCCAAGTGGTCCCTTGTTCTTCAGACAGCGGACGCAGCCAGCGACAAATTCTCTAACAGTAGCGAAGAAACAGTGCTCCGGACACTCGGACGCATTGATCTCATCAAAGCAACTGCTCTTGAAAAGATAAACGTTGATGATGTTGAAGGTCTCGTTGCGAGCCTGCAAAGGATTATTGAAAACCCTGGTGCAGCCGAAGATGCCCGCATCCGATCACAACTCAAAATCGGACATACATATTTCCGCAAAGAACGCTATCAAGAGGCACTCGCAGCATATCAATTTTTCGTTGAAACCTTTCCAAATAGCGAAATAGCACCAAGTGCACAATATCAAGCTGCTGTCTGTTATTACCAGATAGCGCAGAAAGCCGAAGATGCCCAAGCCGCACAACTTGCCTATACCAATACTGCCAGTGCAGCACAGAAGGTAGCCGAAATGACAGATAACGCAGATAACCTCATTAGTGCAGGTTATACACTCGGTTTGGCACAGTTAGGGTTGAAAAATACGCCAGCTGCAATCGAAGCATTCAAGCAGGTTACAGCTCTTGAAGGTAAAACTGAAGATGAGGCACGCAAAAATCTCATCTCTCAAGCGCATTCACGACTTGCTGAATTGCTCAGCAGCGTTGGCGACTATGCTGCCGCTGTCAAAGAGTATCAATACATTATCGCTAATACCGAAGATGATGATTTACGTGGCCGTTCGTACTTCGCAATGGCTTATGCACAAGACGAACACCTTAAGGTATATGATGGTGCGTTGAAAAACTATCAGAACGCAATCCAATTAGCTGATAATGTAGTCAAAGCGCAATCCTACTATAGGATGGGGTTGATTTATCAGGAAAAAGTCAATCAGCTTGATAAAGCGTTGGAAGCATTCCAGACCCTAATCGCTAACCATAGTGCGGAACAGAATACTGGCGTTGCTTCTATGGTCGCTGATGCCAGCCTCCGCCGGTCTGAATTATATGTCAAATTGGGGCGCTTAGACGAGGCTATTGCAGAAGCAGTTAGCTCAGTTGAAGGACTCAAGGCAAGTTCGGCAGCAACTGTTTCGCAGAAAGTCGCTGCACTATACAACCTCGGATTCCTCTATTCTGATAAAGCGCGAACCCATTACCCTGATAATCTGCCTGCGGGGTTTGATCTTAGACCTTACATTGATACAAGCGGATTGGCTGCCGCCTCTTTCTTTGAAATCAGCAAAATTGCTGCACCAGTAGAGAAAGCAGACAAACAGGCGGTCATCCCGTACGTAGAACGATCACTTTTCCAAGCTGGACAGATTTACTATTCTCTTGGTGTTCTTGGTGTTGGGCCTAAACAACGTGAGAACTTGTTACTTGCGATCGAGCCACTTACAGAGTTTGTAAAACATGCGGATGCCGGCGTATTTCCTGTCTCAGACGACTTACAAGGAAACGTGGAAACTGCATTAACATACTTAGCATCAGCAAACTTCGACTTAGGACGGATGCAAGTCGGTTTAGACGAAGATATGTCTCCTCAAGCTGTAGCGTACTTTGAAAACTCTGTTAAGGTTTTCAAAGATTTAGTTAAACGCTATCCGAATGCCAAAGACGCTGCGCTCTGGCAGTATAATGCTGGCGAGGCGTATTTTACAACAGAACAGTATGAAAAGGCAATTACTGAATACGATAAGGTCAGGCGCGTAAACAAGTCGCATGAAAAAGCACCTGAATCCTTATACGATATTGCTGCTTGCTATGAATCTCTCTCTACAGCAGCAAAAGATGCAGGCGACGCATCTGCAGAAAAAATGTTTTTTGACAAAGTTTTTGAAATAAATGAAATACTTGTCAAGGAATATAAGGATAGCAAGTTCGCTGGTGAAGCGTTTATCAACATCGGCAATAAGCACTATAATGCCGCGTTGGACCCAGAGCTTGAACCTACTGAGCAAATAGCGCTTTTCCGGCAAGCGATTGATAACTATAAGCGAGCACTCGCTGCACCGGGGCTCAGCGATGAGTCCAAAAACATGGCGCGAGGTTTTCTCAATGAGACCGAAAGCTTTCTCGCTCTTAATGAATATAAGCACGCTGACACAACACTTAGTAACGCTCTAAGAGCAGCCAAAAAATCGGACATTGAGGAAGCAATTGGACTCTTTAAGGCAATCGCGAAAAATTATGCCGATACCAAGTATGGTGATCTTTCTTACGGTCAGTTAGGTAAAGCGTATACAATACTCGCGAATAAAGAAGAAAACTATTTCGCTCATGCATTGTATTACTTCCAAGTCTTGCCGAAGAAATACGCAACCGTAAACCCATCTGATACCGCGGTTCAGGAGATAATTCATTACTGTATTACAAAGGCTAGTGAGATTCGAGATTATATGAACGCGAATAACATTCAGCCACTCCAAGAAGCGCCTGAGGATGAAAGCGAATAACATAGGCTAACAAAGCCTTGTATCCATAGGGGCAGGTTCAATACCTGTCCCTATCTTATTTTTTATACGAAAGTTTTTGTTACATAAACATTAAATTATAGTCCAACCTAAAAATATGTGAACACTCTCCTGGTAGGTTCGGTTTCCTAACCAATTCAGAATACCATACGCGTATTCTGACATACCCATTTCCCAGACCCATTGGGTGCGATTAGGAAATCGCACCTACCGTAGTGTCCAAATAATTATTGGTTTCACTATAAATTAGTGGTTATGGATTTCGCAAACTCAACCCGACGGATAATCTGTTATGACAATTTGTCAATTAGAAATGGTATAACAAAATTCTTATAGAGCCCAAAAGACAATCAGAGGAGTTACTAAAAAGTGTATGATGAATTAAAAGTCCCCCCGCGCATTCTACTCGGTCCAGGACCAAGCATAGCAAACCCACGTGTCCTCAAAGCGATGACGACACCAATGCTGGGGTATTTAGATGCTGATTTCGTTGATGTTATGGATGATACAGTTGTCTTGATACGTCAAGTCTATGGCACCCAGAATACCCTAACCTATCCTGTCTCTGGGACCGGAACTGCAGGAATGGAAACAGCACTTACGAACATTATTGAACCGGGAGATTCTGTAATCGTTGGGATTAACGGTTACTTCGGAGAGAGAATCGCGGATATTGCAGAACGATGTGGGGCTGAAGTGACACCTGTCCACGCCGAATGGGGAGACATTATACAACCGGATCAGATCGCTGAAACCTGCGACAAAGTTACACCAAAACTCGTAGCGGTAGTCCACGGTGAAACCTCTACGGGCGTACTACAACCCTTAGAACAGATAATCGACATTACCCATGAAAATGGTGCGTTGTTTCTTGCAGATTGTGTCACATCACTTGGGGGACAACCTGTTGAATTGGACGCACGCGGTATTGATATTGCTTATAGTTGTACACAGAAATGCCTGGCCGGTCCTCCCGGACTTTCACCAATCAGTTTTAGTGATCGTGCGGTTGAAGTAATTCAGAACCGAAGAACGAAGATTCAGAGTTTCTATCTGGATGCAACGCTGCTTGCAGAATATTGGATGGGAGACTCGCGAAAATATCACCACACCGTATCTATGTCCATGATTTATGCCCTGCGCGAAGCACTTCGGGTTGTAGTAGAGGAAGGATTATCTGCGCGCTATCAACGACATGAACGCAATGCGAAAGCTTTGATTGCTGGTGCAGAAGCTATCGGTTTGCAACCTGCCGCAACAGAAGATCATCGCGCCCCGATGCTAACTACACTGCTTATTCCTGATGGAATTGATGATGTAACCGTCCGAAAACGGCTTATTCAAGACTACGGTATTGAAATCGGTGGCGGCTTGGGAATCTTTGCTGGTAAAGCGTGGCGGATTGGACTTATGGGAGATGCTGCCAATGAACAGAATGTTTTGCTCGTTCTAAACGCAATTGAAAATCTGCTTATTGAATTCGGGTACAAAGTT
This sequence comes from Candidatus Poribacteria bacterium, assembly GCA_022825825.1. Lineage (GTDB taxonomy): Bacteria > Poribacteria > WGA-4E > WGA-4E > WGA-3G > MSPOR6. Next base: position 6,267 of record JAJDWA010000006.1, on the reverse strand, counting down.
GATAGAGGGACAGCGGTTAGTGCAGCCGCTGCCGTTTATCAGCACAGATGATTCAAGGCATATTTGACTGCTGTTTGAATAGCTATCATGTGTACGGCGATTCGTGTTTCCCAATCAAGCTGCGTTGGTGTTTCAAGAATTAAGCACCGCGTATTTACTTGTTCAGCTAAATACCTTCCGCGTGTCCATCCTTTAGTCGTAACCTTATCAAGTAATGTGATAACTCCATTTTCGTTGCGATGATTTTCTATCAAAGAATCCTGATTGATAGAACATAGTCCTACCACGTTTTTCACGATCACATTGCCGATTGGAAAACATTGTGAAGTGCGGCGTTCCCATAGATAAAACCCATTGCTATCGCAGTCTTCATGTAAATCTAACGCGAGTTCAATTGCTGCCTTTTCTCCGATGGTATTATTACTATTGAACTTTTCAACGCGCACAGATTGTTTACGCTGGAGTGCCTCTGCAATGAACGCTGTTTCTGGGCACAGGGTTGGAGTTTCAAACATCCGATTAAGATCAAGTCCCGCAGCATTTTCACGAATGTCTCTTTCATACCCGTAAGGATTGTCACAAGGTGAGATAAGCCAATTGTATTCGTTAAATGGGAAAGGGTTATGTTTGTCGTGATCGGCAAGCAGCTCAATAAGGCGCAGTGCACATTCAACGCCCGCAGGTTCATCTCCGTGGATACCTGCCGATACATAAATTAGGGGAGAACTCTTTTGTTGGGCAGTCCAACGCAAACAGTATAAAGGATAAGATGAAGGAGCAATGGACGCTTGGTGCCAGACTGTGAGATGCTCAGACTTCCTAAGAGCCTCAAGAATGCGATCTGTAACATCCGCATAGTTTCGGACTTTCATCCGAATTACTCCCATTCAATTGTACTCGGTGGTTTTGAACTAATATCATAGACGACACGATTGATCCCTTGTACCTCATTGATAATGCGGGTAGAAATTTTTGCTAAAACATCATCCGGAATTCTCGCCCAATCCGCTGTCATAGCATCACTACTGGTGACAGCACGCAATGCAACCGCATTTTCGTACGTTCGCTCATCTCCCATTACACCGACACTCTTAACAGGTAGAAGTACTGCTAACGCCTGCCAAATTTCATCGTACAATCCTGATGCCTTAATTTCATTGATAAAAATTGCATCAGCTAACCGAAGTACCGCTAACCGTGCCGGTGTCACCTCACCGATTATGCGGACAGCAAGCCCTGGTCCAGGAAACGGATGTCTACCGAGGACGTGTGATGGAACGTTTAATTCGGCACCCACGGCTCGCACTTCGTCTTTGAAAAGTTCACGGAAAGGTTCAATAAGCTCAAACGGCATGTCGGGTGGGAGCCCCCCGACATTGTGGTGTGTTTTAATCGTAGCGGAGGGGCCCTTGGTAGAAACGCTCTCTATGACATCTGGATAGAGAGTGCCTTGTGCCAAGAAGCGGCAAGGTCCAAGCTGCTTCACTTTTGCTCTGAAAGTTTCAATGAACTGTGCACCTATAACCTTCCGTTTCTGTTCCGGATTCACGACGCCTGCCAACGCATTTAAAAATGCCTCGGACGCATCTACGCATTCAATCTTTATCCCCAATCCTTTACAAGTTGCTAAAACCTGTTCCACCTCGTTTTGCCGTAGCAATCCATTATCCACAAAAACAGATACTAATGCATCACCTATCGCCTCATGGAGAAGTGTCGCAAGCACCATTGAGTCTATTCCACCACTGACCGCACACAACACCCTTTCGCTCTTCACCGTTGCTTGGATATGTGTGATGGCTTCCGAAATAAAAGCACCCATCGTCCAAGTTGCCTTACACCCACAGATATGTCGGACAAAGTTGTGAAGGATTTTGTCAGCATCTCGTGTATGTTCAACTTCAGGGTGAAATTGCAAACCATACAGAGTACCGTCCGCGTTAGCCATTCCCGCAACAGGCGAATTTGAAGTCTGGGCAATTGTATGGAACCCCACAGGGAGTTTATCAATTCTATCCCCATGACTCATCCACGCAGATATTTCTGATGGTAAGTCAATAAATAGAGAGTCTGATGTGGAACTGATTTGGAGTTGGGCGTTTCCATATTCTCGTTCTGTTGCAGGATGGACTTTACCCCCTTCTAATAGATGAGCCATAAGTTGCATGCCGTAGCAGATACCTAGGACAGGAATTCCAAGTGTGAAAAGTGCTGCATCAATCTTCGGGGCATTTTCCTCATATACGCTCGCGGGGCCACCAGAAAGGATAATCCCTTTAGGTGCCATCTTTTCAATCTCGCTAAGCGGCAACGTATAAGGTTGAATCTCACAGTACACCTGCTGCTCCCGAATACGGCGAGCAATTAACTGCGTATATTGCGAGCCAAAGTCTAAAACGACAATCGCGTCTCGCTCCATGTCTTTTCTCCGTTTTTAGATATTGGATTTCGACAGAGTTGCCAATATGAAGTTTAAAGGTTTATTTAGTAATTTTCCTATAAGGACGTTATGCTTAAAATTGTTTCAAGAAAATTGATATTTTACATATCACCGTTGCGGTTCACAATCAATAATTTCTCCTGTATCATGTTCAAAAATCACTCCGTAGTATCCCGGTGGCGCAAATTCTACATCATCCCACATTGCCAAGTCCGTATTTGCGTCTTGTAAATAGTAGCATCCTTTGCGAGGGTGTTTTTCAGATTCAATAGTACGAACGTGGTAACAATGATTGTGAAACTGAATCGTGTTTCCATAAATGATTATGTATCGGTCCCCAAACAGACTGTGTGCTATTTGATTGACGATATAAGGATCAATTTCAAAACTATGCAATGCTTTTGAGTACCTTCGTAATTATTGGAACAAATTGTTTTTATGTTTGAGAACTTATGGAACTTTAGAAATGATAATGTCAATTCTACGATTTTTTTCTTCTGAATTTTTGTCAATCGGCTGAGATTCACCTAAACCGACAGCAGTCAATCGTTTTGCCGGCACTTTACCACTATTAATCAGGAACGTTTTAATTGAATTGGCTCTTTTTTCGCTAAGCACCTGATTTATTCTTGCATCTCCAAGTGAATCACTATGGCCTTCAATCTTAACAGCATAGTCTTTGAATTCATCTTGTAGCAATATAGATGCAAGTTTCATAAAGGTTGGGAAAAATGTCTCATTTAAACGTGTGCTTGTAGTTGCAAATAGATTACCACTTATCCTAATGAGGACCCCTTCCTCGCGTTCTATAACGACTGCCTTTGGAATTTGCCGGACAGTCTCAACGAGTGTTGTCTGAGCAGAGTCCTGTTGTTTTGTTTTTTCAATAGCGCGGCGCAAATAATCATGACTTTGCTGCGCAGCATCAACAGCAGCTGAGTATTCCTTTTTAGCAAGTGCTGACTCTGCAGTTGCGAGTGCTGAAGTTGCTAACTCATACAGCTCTGGTGCTAATTGCGGCACTTTGGTCTGTGTTTGCGCTGCTATCGCTGTTTTGGCTGATGCAACTGCTCCCTCTGCTTTTTTTATGCTTGCTGTGAGTTCCTCCTGTGCACGTCGACGATATTCAGCGACTTCAGAGATTGTTATCACTTTATCCGCTATCTGTTCAGCATCTTCTGCAGCCTGCCGTGCTTCTCCATAACGGTTTTCTTTGAACGCTTTTTTCGCGTTGTCCAATTGGGAGCGTGATTGTTGGAATTGTTTTGTGGCGTGTGTGGCTGCATTCAGAGATTCTGCTCGCTCGACTTTAAGCTGTGCCCGTTCTATGGCAATAAGGGCAGTCCTTTCAGCTGCCGCACGATTTTTCTGATACTCAATTGCCAGTTCATAAAGTTTGTTGGCTTGTTTTTGCGCTTCTATTGCTACTTTTTCTGCTTCGGGAAAATCCTTCCGTTCCAAGTGGGATTTCGCTGACGTAATTGCGGATTGAACACGCTCATACTCAGCAATTTCTACAATTTCTGGATAAGTCAGTTGCGCAATAGCGGCAAAAATCTCTGCTCCGGAAATTGGCACGCGAATTTCCGCATGGCGCAGAGCATCTTTTGTTTCGCTAAGATCCGTTGTGAGTGAACCAGCCTGCTGTTTTCCAGCTTCAATTTCTTTTAACTTTTGTTCAATTTCCAACGTCTTCATCTCATTGCGAATCTCTGCCATTTCTATTTCATATTCTTTTTCCGTTATCACCTCTTGATACATCTGTTCCTGGATCGCAAGGAGTTGTGCACGTGCTTGCTGCTGTTTGGCTTTATACAAGGCGATTTGCGCCACAAGTTCTGCCTGATATGCGAATTCCATGCTTTGTGCAATGTCTCCACGCTCCTGTGCTTGTTTGGCAAATCTCAGGAGCTTAACAGCGCGACTGTATTCATCGGTTGCAGTTTGCTCAGCATTCAATTCTGCTGCGTTTGATATTGCCTTCTGACCATTTCGGATCTGTGTATCCAGGTGAACAATATCAATTTCAGGAGACATGCAGCCGTAACTAATAAAACATCCTATGAATAGTAGCCATCCATAAATTCGCATCGGAACTTCCTCTATTCTTTTTGAGCAGCGCGTTCTGTTTTGAGTTTCTCAAGATTATTAAAAACTTCTTCCGTGGCTTGTTGCCGCAATCCTAATGCAGCTTGTGCTTCCTGAACCTGCGCTTCCTGCCGAACTGCCAAAGACTTTTCTGTTGCAATGCGCGCATGGAGATACGCCCGTAATGCCAAGCGATAGGCGCGCTCTACATCGCCTGATTGCAAAGCAGATTCAGCATTTGTAAGCATCTCCTCTGCCGAGTTAATCTCGCTCACCGCTACATCGCGCGCCCCAACGTTTTCTGCAGCAGTAATACTTATCCGCGCATTATCTGCTGTTTCAATTGCCAATTGTTCCACTTGCTTGTTACTGCATCCCAATACAGCAACCAATATCAGGGGCAGGATTAATCTTTTCACGCTAATTCCTCTTATTGAAAGTTCAAGATATTATTTTATCGACTATCTAACAGAATTTAACACATAGGGCAGTAAGCAAAAAAGCCTCACACTCAGGTGAGGCTTTCTGAATACCTTTACTAATACGCAGGACGTTCTGTGTAAACACTCACCTTGCGACGGTATTTGTCTTTTCGCTCAAACCAGACATAACCGTCAATCTTTGAGAAAAGCGTATAGTCTCTACCAACACCGACATTATTGCCAGCGTGTAGATGAGTCCCACGCTGTCGGACAAGGATACTTCCAGCGGTAACGTAGTTTCCTGAAAACCTTTTAACACCGAGCCGTTTTCCGATACTGTCACGACCATTGCGGGTACTTCCGCCACCTTTCTTATGTGCCATCAGCTTCTACCTCCTCTCCGTCAATCGCGGCGATTTCCTCTCCGCCAATCGCGGTAATTTTGACACGGGTGAATGATTGACGGTGGCCTAACTTACGCTTATAACCTTTTCTGCGCTTAGACTTAAAAACGACGATCTTTTTTGCACGCCCTTGCTGAACCACCTCACCTGTAACTGACATGTTTTCAAGATAAGGGGTACCAGTTTGCAGCTGACCATCTTCACCGGCAATCGCTAACACGGAGGGAAACGTCACTGTTTCTCCAACAGCATTGTCTAACTTTTCTACATCTATGAGGCTTCCTACCTCAACACGATGCTGTTTCCCACCGCTTGCAAATACTGCATACATTTTACTTTCACTCCTTTTAGGTGTAGAAATTCTTAAGATCAAGGAATTTTCTATCTTTTAATTTTATGCTCTTTTAGGTATACCGTAGCATACGTTTAATAAGAACATTGGGCGCACCCTATTCACCCATGTTTTGTGATTCAATTCAGACAATTACATGATGCCACATTTTAGTCCAAAAGTCAAGTCTTTTTGAGTATGTAAAGTTTTTTTAGGTAACTATAGTTTGGACAATTTTTCATACGTGAGTTCAATATAAGAAATTGTTGGACTTCATCTGTTACGAAATCCTAACGCAACACACAAAACGGAACCTTCTTTGCTCCAGCGGAGTGCTATGTTTATAGCCACAGTCCGAACCTACATTTCCCGCTCCAGCGGAGCGGTATGTTAATGAACTGACGCATAGCACTCCGCTGGAGTGCGAGAATACGCCCATAATGTTTTCTATAAACATAGCACTCCGCTGGAGTGCAGCATTTTTCGTGAGGTTCTACTGATATGGAAAACTTACAGAAAAATCGAAAAAGACTTGATAACTCAAGATATAACTGACATAAATTGTCCAAACTTTAGTTTAGG
>JAJDWA010000075.1 GCA_022825825.1 Candidatus Poribacteria bacterium | reverse complement strand
GTCGTAGTTTCCTACCTCATCAACCAAGTTGCCATCTTTATCCTGCAGTGTTATGTGGAAGCCTTCTGCACTTAACCACGTAGTGTTGAAACTAATGCCTAAGTCTTCTCGCCATCTGAGATCGTACACTTGATCTTCCATGAAATCACCTGAGTTCTCATCAGTAGTAGATGTTACTATCAAGAGAAAGTCATTCGGCCAAATCCGTGGCGCGTCATCAAAAGTAGCGTCTCTAAAATTGATTGTCGCCGTCACCGGTCCGAGTAGGTCTTCCGAATCTATGTTCTGAATGGTTAGTGTCCATCCAGTAAGATTGATTACTTCTGTCCCTGTGTTGGCTATTTCTATCCATTGCTTTGGGGAAAATCTTATTTCTGAACCATACATGATTTCACTGATAGTAACTTCACTATACGTTGTTTCTGTGATAAAACAAAAACTTACCAATATCAAAATAATTGAAACGATTGTTTTCTGATTTACAATTAACTTTTTCATTATAAACTCCTTTTGTTAACGTGAGTTTTGATTGCGTTGCGCAATTACGTTATCAGGACTTACGCATTTTTCCTTAAAGTCCCACTGATAAGGGGATTTAGGGGGTTAAAAACATCAAAATAAGGACTTTTAACCCCCTTATCAAGGGGGAATGCGTAAGTCCTGGTTATTCTACCATTTCTAAATCATAGTTGCGAACTTAACTTAAGAAATTGCATCTATTTTTTCATCTGAATCGCACTTACTTCAAAATCAACATTTTCCGCGTAGTAGAAAAATCGCCTGCGGTGAGTGTGTAGAAATAGACACCACTTGCAACAGACTCGCCAAATTCATTTTTACCATCCCAATACGCCGCACGCGAACGGTCTTGATAAGTGCCAGCAGGCAAATGTCCTAATGCAAGTGTCCGAACTAATCGACCATCTGCAGCATGGATAGTGATGCTAACATCAGCGGGGGCTGCTAACTGATACGGTATCCACGTCTCAGGATTAAACGGATTTGGATAGTTAGCAAGTAAGACTGTCTTTTTTGGAATCAAGTTTTTCAGAATTTGCTCTAACACCTGAATTCCGCGTTTATATGAAAGTTGATCCGATGCTGAAATTTGGTTGATTTGTGATGGTACCTGTTTAGCAAGTGTTAACCACTCTTGCACTTGTGCTGCAGTGAGTTGTTCTCTTGAGAGCGATTGCATAGAAGGTGCTGCTTCTATATTCTGCAATGCATTCGCAATCAAATAGAGGTCCAAAAGGTCAACTGCGCCATCACCGTTGAGGTCTGCTGGATTGTCTCCTGATTGTCCAAAATTTGATGCAACGAGCACTACATCCAAGACATTCAAAACACCGTCGTTGTTCACATCTGCAAATACTGTAAGAACTTGTTCTACACTCATCGGGAGTGGAAATGCCCACAGAATGACAGTGCCGTCAACACTTCCGCTCGCAATGGTGCTACCATCCGGACTAACAGCGACACTCGTAATAGAATATGTATGGCCTTCAAGGGTTCTCAGCTGCTCCCCCGTGGTGGTGTCCCACAAACGTATCGTTGCGTCATAACTTCCGCTAACAAGCACTTTACCATCTGGACTAAAAACAATGCTTGTCGCATTTGCAGGAAGGTCCGTAGGCACGTCTCCTGTCAACTCTTCCGGTGCATCTACCGGTATCTCGATATCAAGCGGTCTGCGGAATGTTTGTAGTAGTTCTGCCGTTTCAACATCCCATAGAGATACTGTGTCGCCACCACCGCTGGCAAGTTTGGTTCCATTCGGACTGAACGCAACTGCCCAAACATCGTCTTCGTGTTCACTGATTGTGTGTATGGCGTCACGTGTTTCGAGATCCCATAAGATAATCTTATCGTCACGGCTGCCGCTGGCAAGCATGCTTCCATCCGGACTGAACGCAAGTGCCTCAACACCTGCCTCATGCTCCCACAATCCTCCCATGTATCGTCCTGTGGAGACATTCCATAAACGGATACTATCGTCCTCACTACCACTTGCAAGGATACTCCCATCTGGACTGAACGCAAGACTAATCAGATAGGACCAATGTCCCCTAAGCGTCTTTATATGTTCACCTGTGATAGCATCCCATAAACGGACGGTATTGTCTTGGCTTCCACTTGCGAGTGTTCTGCCATCAGGGGCAAAGACGACAACATCGACATCATCTTGGTGACCGATAAGGACATGCCGAAGTTGACCCGTGTCTGCATCCCAGAGTCGGATGGTTTTGTCCCAACTCCGGGTAGCAAGGATCCTGCCATCAGCACTATAGGTGACGCTCGCAACAGCATCAGTATGCCCTGTTATGGTTTTTAAATGTTTGCCTGTTACAGGGTCCCATGAACGGATGTAAGCATCCCATCCGCCACTGGTGAGCACCGAACCATCTGGTGTGAACGCAAGTCCAAAAACGTCAGCTGTATGTTCAGTAAGCGTGTATAAATGATCACCTGTAGCTGCATCCCACACTCTGACGGTGTCATCCTCACTTGCACTTGCCAGAATGCTACCGTTCGGATTGAATTTCAGGTCATAGATATAAGACGTATGTCCAAGAAGAGTATCTTTGATCGTCCACGTAGCAGTATCCCATAGATGGATAACGGCGTTCAAATCTCCGCTGGCAAGCGTTTTCCCATCCGGACTAACCACAACACTTGCAACATTATCTCGATGTTCTTCAAGCGTTTGCAGTGGATCTCCAGTGACAGCATCCCATATTATGATGGTATCGTCTCTGCCACCGCTAATGATGGTGCCGCCATCAGCACTGAAAGCAACGCTGTTGAGACCATCCGTATGCCCACGAAGTGTCCGCAGAAGCTCTCCTGTTTGAGGATTCCACAAACGGACTGTCCTATCTCTACTGCCGCTGGCAAGCATGGACCCATCAGCGTTAAAAACGAGGCTACGGACACTCCGCCAATGTTCGTCGAGGGTTTGAAGGATTTCACCTGTTTCCGTATCATACAGACGGATTGTTCCGCTTGCACTTCCACTGGCAAGGATGTCTCCATCAGGGGAATAGGCAAGCGCCGAAACACCCCATCCAAATCCATCCAATAACGTAATTTCTTTATTAGTTGCTGTGTCATAAATCCAAACACCAAGAGTCCCACCAGCAGCAAGCCGTGTGCCATCTGGTGAGTATTGAATTTCATATAGCCACCCTTTTCCCAGGCGTTTCGTTGCACCTTCAGGTAGATGCCATTGCGGGGAATCTTGGGCGAAAATGTTTGGTTGATAGAACGTTAAAGTACAAAACAGTGTTAAAAATATGAAAATTTGTGTTTTTTTCATAATAAAATTCTCCTTTTTAGTTGAGTATTTATAGTGAACTTTAGAATTAACAGGACATTTTGAGTTGTAGGAGGGAACTCCGATTCCCGACTATCAGTGAGTTTCGTCGCGATTCAGAGATCGCTCCTATAAAAAATGTGCATCTTTAATTTCAAAGTTTATCATAGTCGAAAAAACTTTAATAGTATGCAAACAATTTATAGTAGAATCCATAATTATTCTGAACAAGGATTCACAGGATTATTCTTATGCAGCATTGAATATATTTAGAATGATATTCGCAACAATTCCACTGGAATATCAGCCATGTAAGATGGTTTACGCAGCGTCATTAAACCGAGAGTAAACCATTCATTGACTGATGGCAGCTGAACTTTGATCTTTCCAGATTGAGGAATATGTTCGTTTATCGCCAGTGGTGCTTTCTCTCCCCAACCGCGTGTGCCTTGGTGTGCTAACCACATACCACCAGCTGAACCAAGAATACTCGCTACAACGTAAGGTTTGTGATTTTCTATCTCCATAAGCAACGGAATTCCATTTGCGAATAAGGCACCCGCAACCGCGCCAAGCTGTATTAAATATGAACGACCGCGCGTATACTCCCCTTTAGTCGTAAATTTATAGCCAAGATACGTTCCAACTGGCAATCCAAGCATTGCAGTTGCCACATACGGCCTGCTTGACTCTACGTCAAATAAACTTGTTATACCTGCAGCATAATATGCACCCACAACACCTCCAAAATTGATTAGGTGCGATCTGCCTTCACTAATCGGTTTGTTGTGAAAAATCTTTGATGATGCTACTGTACCGATTGGTATTCCAAGTAATCCTGATACAGTGTAAATTTTGGCTTGCGTTGAGTCTTCAAGACCTTCAATATTGATAAGATATGGAATTGCAAGTCCATACAGGCCTCCGACTGCACCGCCGTAGGTAATCATATTTGATTCGCCTTTTTCATACCATCTGTGGGAAGTCAGTTTATAACCAAGATACCCACCTAATGGTGTGGTGAGCATCATAGAACCAAAATAAACCTTGGGGTTTTCTGATTCGAATAATACGGGTAATCCAATACCGTATAAAGTGCCTGTCCACGCGCTGCCAAGTATTAAATTAGTGCGGCCTGCACCAAGCCGATAATCTCTCGTAGCCATAAGCCCGCCAGCAAAAGCACTTCCACCAAATAGGAATTCTAATGCTGTTACTTGACTTGCTGAATCTGTATCTAATAAAACTGCTGTTCCAGGCCCATACAATCCGATACCGTATGCAAATATGGAAGCGATCATTAAAGATCTGCCTTCATTTTGTTTTTCTATAGAGACATTCTGTTCAGCTTGAGAATACCCTTCAGATACAAAATGTACAAATATAAAAGTCACTACACATATAAGAGTAATGATTTTGCGAAACATAAAACGATTCTTCATTTTTTTCCAATTATAGTTTTGATTGCAATATTGCAATTAGGTTGTTAGATGGAAGCGTGTTATCTTTCACCCTTCCATGTTTTTCTGAAAAATGTTATTTCCATATCAACATCTTTCGCGTCGCAGAGAAATCACCTGCTTTAAGTGTATAGAAATAGACACCACTTGCCACGGATTCACCAAATTCATTTTTACCATCCCAATATGCCGCACGGGAACGGCTTTGATACACACCTGCAGCTTGATGCCCGATTGCCAACGTCCGCACCAATGTGCCGTTCATAGCATAGATATGCAGAGTAACATCTGCATCCTTCGCCAAGTGATAAGGTATCCACGTTTCTGGGTTGAACGGGTTTGGGAAGTTTGGTAATAGCAATGTCTCTTTAGGAGTCAGTGCCTTATGGAGTTGTTCCAGGACGCTAATACCACGCCTATAATCGGGATCGGTCAGTGTGATTTTCTGCGCTTGGGTTAGCCATTCTTTCACATCTGCAGCAGTGAGCAGTTCCAATCCTTGTGGATTTAGCGACGGTGCAGCTGCATCCGCCCCCAACGCATTTGCCACGAGAACAAGGTCAACAATATCAACAAGACCATCTCCGTTGACATCCCTGATGCCGTCTATGCCTCTGGAACCGAAAGCCTCACTAACAATGATTAAATCTTGAATGTTTACTATACCATCAAGGTTGAGGTCTCCAAAGATTCTTTTTGCGAGTCCTGGTGGTTCAATCACCTCACCATTTTCAGTGGTAACTTCCCAACGTTTTCCGTCTGCATCTACAAGATAGACATCGGATAAGGTTATCGGAAATGGTATATAGTCAACGACCTCAAATGTGAGAGTAGCCAGTGTACCGTCCCCGTTACTTACCTCAGCGAGCGTATTTCCAGCGATCAACAAATATTCCTTTACCACGTTATAGCTATAGTCCCAGTCATAACCGTCATCTGAGTCTATAAAAAACGCGTCTGCTGGTAAGAAGTCGCCGTTGCCCCCCTCCACATACTTGAGTGCATTGGGGTTATAGGACAAGGTTGCTTGGTAGCCTGCAACGTTTACGCTGTCTGCAATGTTCAGATTGAGTGTCAACTTTTCACCGATACCGGGAAGTGCTATCCGTGAGGGTGAAACGCTTATTGTGGCATCCGATTGCTTTCTCGCAGTGACAGGCAGCTTGACAGTGAAGTTTTTATTGTATCCGACGATCATGGGTGCCGCCACAGTAATGGTGAGCGTAGCATCGGTGTCAAAGTTGCCATCAAAGCCCAATCTAATTATCACATCTCCATAGCCGTATAACCAAGTAGATAGAGTAAAACTGATGTCTTCAATCGTGACACCTTCAATACCGGATATTGTCATGGCCCCTTCTTCTACAATCTCATCCAAATCCGCATTTACCCAAAGTTGCCGCCCACTGAGGGACAACCTGACGATGCTCCCATCCAGATTTTTTTCTGTCAAAGGAAACTCGGTTGAGGCGGTCAGCGATTCTTCTACGGCTGTGACGGGGAACTCAAAAGTAAAACCTTTATTGTAACCTAAGATTGCGTCCTCACCCACAGCGAGCGTGAGGGTAGCATCCGCGCTAAGATCACCAGAGAAGGCCAGGGCAATTAACACTTCCGAGTCACTGACACGATCTATGTCATCTATGCCAATAAATCCGATGTCATTGAGGTGTTCTACGTCGTCTATGTCAACAACTTCCCCATTTATTTCCACCGCTGTGTCTCCCGCGGGTGTGATGTCATCTGGTTCAACAATTCTCCCATCAGGACTGGATAATGTCAGTGCATCTTCAATGCGCCACCCTTCAGCAAACTGCCGTCCTGTGAGTGTGAGCCTGATCGCACTCCCATATAGGTTTGCCTCTGTCAACGGCAATTCTGTTAGTATGATATCACCTTCACGTATGGATTCCTCTAATAACAGAGTCTCTGTTGTTGCGACAAGCGTCTCCGCTACTGCCGTGACAGGCAGTTGTGCGGTGAGTGCATCACCATCATAGTCAGCTATTCCTCCTGCTCCCACTGTAAAGATAAGCGGCGTGTCTGCATCAATATTGCCAGAGAATGTGAGTTCAACAGTTACCTTCGTATCGCTGATACGATCTATATCGAAAGTGCCTACGGTGACACCATCAATGCCAGAGACTGTCACACCATCTCTAACTCTGAACGTAGAACGTTCGAAAATCACACCGCTCAACGTAAGCGTGACAACGCTGCCATTCAACGCTGCCTCCGTTAACGGTGCTTGAACAGAGGCTGTTATTGTCGGGTTTCCTTCCTGTGCGTAACTGATGTTTTGTGTTCCAAAAGCAGCCATCAAAACTGCAACTAAAATAAATATAGAACCTTTCTTTTTTAGAATTTGTGGTTTCATAATAACTCCTTTTATTGATTTTCTACTACAAACGGACAGTCCTTTGGTCCGAGTGCGGTTAGGAAACCACACCCGACAAATGCCAAAAAGCGCATTTGTTGATTGACCAGGGAATGTTCACTTATTTATAATTTACCATAATGTGCCTAAAACTGCCCAGAAACAGAAATACGTTGCGAGCCACCAAGCGTGTGCGTATTGAAAGCATAATCAACATAAAACGTCATCGTGCTAACACGCAATTGGAGGCCTGTGCCAGCAGAAAATCCATGCCCGTTCCAACCGCAGCGCAGCGCAAGTGTCCTGAAAAGCCAATATTCCACGCCGGTGCGAAAGAGAAGTCCGCCTCCAGAATCTGTGCCTTCTGCTAAATCCGCTTGGTCAGTTTCCAGGTCTGCACTAATGCTACCTTTGCCGAAACTTGGAAAGGTGAATTGGTATGCCCCACCGAAACGTAGCCGCCGCCCGCGAGTAAATACAGGTTTATCTGCGGTATCCCATCGAATTTGCGTGCCAGTGGCATCAAGCAACATGGTACCGAACCGTAAACCTTTGTAAGGAGCAAGAATAAGACCGATGTCAATACCGAAGCCTCTTCCACTGTTTTCAAAGATGGATTGACTCAGAAGTTTTAGGTTACCACCGACAGCAGCAATCGGATGGATTTGCCGTGCATAAGAGATAAGCAGTGCGTTGTCAGTATTGCTGAAATATTCTGCAACAGTAGGTCTGTCTATGTAGGGTTCGCCTTGGTCTTTAACACCGTTGCCGTTTATATCCTGGAAATCACCGAGGAAACCGTTATTATCAACGTCAATGAAGGTGGTCCGTGGTATGTCATCAATGCCGAGTCGAATCCAACTCAGACCGATGCTGCCAATTCCTTCAAGCTGATGCACGTAGTTAACAAAATTGTAGCTGACCAGACCTTTGCTCAAAAAACTACCATCGCCGCTACTAAATGTATCGGAATACATTGCTGAAAAACTGTGTTTTTTTACTTTTGTCAATCCAGCAGGATTCCAATACGTAGCAGTTGCATCATCAGCGATTGCGACAAATGCACTCCCCATTCCGAGCGCGCGCGCACCAACGCCGTGGCTGAGAAACTCTGCCGCGTGTGATCCTTCATCGGCAGCAAAAGCAGTTAAAGATGATATGAAAACTATTACGAGGACAAAGAGAAAGATTTTTGTTGTATTCATAATGTTTTTAACCCGGTGCGAAGTCGTAGATCGGTTCACGGATAATGACACTTAAGACACTCCAAAACGCGCCTACGCAGTATTCACCGAGGATAACTCCAAAGAAGAAGAAAATCATTTTTCTATATGTGGTAGGGCCTCCAAATCGAAGGGCCATCCACTTAAGAAATGTACTAATAACAAGACAACTCCAAAAATAGCCAACACCAAAAGTCATAGATATAGGATAACCAGCTGGATGCAGGGGCCACCAAATAAAACGCATGCGCATAAGCATGAGTAAAAAGGTGAACCCCATGCCGCCTGCCATGAAACTCATCGCAGGCACGTTTGGGTCGCGTGGGAAAGCGAAAAGACCAGCAAGCCATCCGAATTGACCGATATGCCCAACAGACGGACCGATGCCGCCACCTGCACCTGTAACAGCCCCGCCGAGACGATAAAGTTCACTTAACGTTGCCCA
This sequence comes from Candidatus Poribacteria bacterium, assembly GCA_022825825.1. GTDB lineage: Bacteria > Poribacteria > WGA-4E > WGA-4E > WGA-3G > MSPOR6. The sequence goes on along the minus strand of JAJDWA010000075.1, from coordinate 58,705 downwards.
AAATGCTGAGATCGATCCAAGGACAACGGCAATAATCATTGCCAATACCAACTTTTTCGTATTCATATTTGCCCGTTCTGCCATCTTGAATGCCTCAAGTTGATGTGGCATGATATGTTCGCGGTATCCGCGGCCGCTGAAAAACCAAAAATATGGAAACACTGTCAGGTTGTTTGGTCCGATGCGTCGGGTGCCTAAAATATTCACCAAAAATTGCTGCGCGTTACACATCCCTGCCATCTCATGCGCAGGGGGACCGAGTTCAGCACGAACGCGCGTGATACCGATTGAAATAGCGTAGAAGAATCCGAAGAAAGGAAGAATAATTGGAAGCGTCATCCCCGCCTTCAGACAGAACCAGATAATATAGAAACTTGCGAGGATAATCAAAAGAAACGCTGTGCGATACCGAATCGGTTCTTGTGAATCGTCAATACCTCCGCGCATACCTAATATAGTTCGGGCAACGTTTGCGATGTGTCTACGCGTTACCAGCAGCGCGATAATAAAAATTGCCATCCAACCTCCTATGGATTGCTCACTACCATACGGAAAAGGCGCTGGAATTCCGACAGCACTTCCAAACACCCGTTGCATCTTTTCGAACAGATAGAAGAACCATAAGGAAAAAGAGAGATCAAGCGGTAAAAGAAAGCCTAATCCAATTACAAATGGATATAGGGGAACAGGGATATTTCCGACAGCGTTCCATGGCTTTTCGGTGAAAAACGTTCCCCAATTACGCGCGTTATGGCGCACACTGAAATCTGGAAGTATTGGGAAGAAGTGTGCTAATCCGTGCCAGATATTCAGTAGAGCGGCAGCAATAAATCCATACCATAGAATTCGGTTTCGGAAAAGTTGTGCTCTGCCCCCGCCTTCTGTAATTGCCATCGGGAGTTGGATAATAGGGTATGCAAGTTTTTCGTGTTCTGTCCACTGCTTACGGATAAGCACATTTAGGCAGATCATGATCGCACCGAGTGCAAGAATGAATGATGTCCACCACAAAGTTGGCATTATCCATGCACTGCCGATCTGTGCGTTATAAAATGGCGTATCGCCTTCGTAGAATCCGCGTATGATATCTTTATCAGACACAACGAGGTGTTGTGGAATATAACTGTGGAATGTGCCAGCCCAATCGTTCTCTATCGTAGCGAACCAAAATGCATGTGGCAGTGCAGGAATTGTTAATGCCAACATATCATGACCAGCCAAACCAGAGGCGATAGAGAGCATCGCGTAGATGGTAATCATCTCACCCTGTGTTAATGCTGCTCTTGGTGCTACACGCTTTATGAAGAGGTTAATAAGGATTAAGAAAAAGATGTTGAGAACAACATTCCAAAACAGGGAGATAGTGGTTGGATGTCCAGAGTGCCACACACACTCAACTTCAATGACCCAAAACACGTTGAGGGGAATTAAAAAAATCGCAATGAGAATGGCGCGCCATGTGACACCAGACTCACGGCGTTGATTCAGTTCGCTGAGGTTTTGTACTGATGATTCCATGTTTTCAGATTTTCTAATAGTTTCCTCAAGTTAAAAATGCGTCAACGGTTCGCTCTCTTTTAATTCCCATAGAATGTGTCCGAATTCACAAGCACCGGGTGTGGAACCGCTGAAGATTTCTGTTTGAATACCCCAAGATAATTTATACGCGGAGATTATTTGTGTCAACGAAGTTGAGACATCCCCATAGCAGAGGATAGCGGCAGTACCTCCGCCCCCACCACCGGTAATTTTGGCACCGTAGATACCACCCTGCTCACCAATTTTTTGTGCGATATTGACAATGCCATCTATTTCAGGAGAACCAAGTCCTGCTAAGTCGCGATAGCTTGCATTTGACTCGTACATAAGACTTCCCGCTATTTTAAGAAAATCTTGGGCACGGTCTGGAAATTTATCAACATTTTTGATGGCATCTATAAACTGCTTGACCCGCGCGTTTTCATAGATCGGATGTTGGACGCAGTCTCTGACAGCATATACTTTGGCAGAGTCAACCTGTGTTACGGGATCAACGGTCTCACCGTATCTATCGAGAAATTCGCTACCTTGCATCTGTTCAGGTAAAATCGGTTCGCAATGCTCTCGAAATTCTTGGACAGAAACATTACACAGATAGTTATCATTTAATTTTCCCCATCCGAGTTCTCTTTTTAAGATTGATAATCCCATAAATGCTGCGGTGCGTGTATTGATATACGCGTCACTTTTTGTACTTCGCGGTGCTTTGGTATGGATGCCGATAAAACTAACATTTTGTGGACATTCAATGGACTCAAGGATTTGGTGCGGTTGACAGAGAATAGAAAGCATTTTATTTCTTATGCCAGCTGCAGAAGTTATCTGGTCCATGATGCCACAAGGTGCACCAACAATTCTATTTTCTACAATTTGCGCAAGTCGCGCGATTTCCATCGCCTCTAATTTCAAACCGTAGAGTTGATTGAGGACGGTCAAGGTTGCAACTTCAATCGCGGCAGATGATGCGATGCCTGCTCCCATCGGAATATCACTTCTGATAACTATTGCAGCACCGTGTGGAAAATTCTCAATCTTTTTTTCTTTTAGCAGCGTAAAAAAACAGCCAAGTACATATCCAACCCAGGTTGTCCGTATCTCCTCGCTAAAGATACCTCTGACCTGGATATACGATTTGAGATTGCCATCAGCGTAGAAATCATCAAGCGACATCTGAAAACTGGGTTTTAATAGACTACCCGCTTGTAGTGTCAAGGCATAAAGATTTCGATCTTCCCTTGCTTGGCATGCTGCAACTGCAGCACGGTTTAATGTCATTTCGAACACATTTGATCCACAGTAGTCCGCGATCCCCCCCATTATGTCAAGTCTTGCCGGCGCGCGAGCGACTATTACGTTCCCTTCCTTTTGGAATCCGTGCGGACAGAAAACATCTGGCGAATCACATTGTAACAGGTATTCAAGTTCAACAACCTGAAGTGTTTTTTCTTTGGGACCGTGTAACTGTTCAACTTTCATTTTTTATCTTCTGGCTGAACGGTGTTTAATTGGCTGTCAGTTTTCAGTTGTCGGTAATAAGCTTTATAGTAGATTTTAGAATTAATTAGACGCTGTGAACAAGCGAGGTTAGGAAACCCCGCCTACCGGTAAATGTCCGAGGCGCAATGAATTGCGCGACTACAAACATATCAATTTAATAGACTTTTCAAGGATTGACAACCGTAACACTCTCACCAACTTTGAGAGAGTGCTGCCCAGCAACGACAACAGATTCACCCTCGTTCAATCCGCTGACTATTTCTACCTTACCGCCACGAGAGAGTCCTATTTCCACAGGACGGCGTTGGCTCATGCCAGCTTCAACAACGAAAACATTTTGCGTTTTCGTTTCGGCATCTTCAATCAGTGAAACACGGGGGACCAAAATTGCGTCTGTGTGCACCTCAACAGGAACAGTAACTTTAGCGAACATTCCCGGTTTGAGCGTCCCGTCAACGTTATCAATATGAAACTCAACTTTTGCGGTGCGCTGCATCGGCTGCAGTGTCGGACTGATATATACGATCTTTCCCGATATCGGGGTGTTGATTCCATCAATATTGATTATAGCTTGTTGATCCAATGTCAATTGGCTCAAATGTGCTTCGATCACATCTGCAGAGGCTTTGACTGTATCAATATCTACAATTTCAAATAACGGTGCTGTTGGTACTGCCATACCACCTAAATCTAAGAACCTTTGTGACACAATACCATCAATAGGGGCTTTAATTGTAGCATCTCTTAGCCGTTTTTTTGCAAGTTGTAAAGCGATGCTGGCTTGCGTCTGTGTAGTCTTCGCAGCCGTAATCTCCGCTTCCCAACTTTTTGCTTTTTCTAAGGCGTGTGCGGATGTAAATCCTGCCCGCGCCGTTTCAACCTGAGATTGTGCAAGTGCGATGTCTTTTTCCCATGTTTTTGTTGATGCTTGTGCTTGCGCAAGTCTTAGTGCAGCCTTTGCTTGTTCTACCTGTGCTTCCATCGCTTGAATGTCTTCTTCTCGCGCGCCATTATCAATCAGTTGGAGTTGTTCAGTGGCAATTTTATGCTGTGCTTGAACAACATCTAACTGTGTTTGACTGTTTTCCAGCGATTGCTGACTAATTGCTCCGTTTTTGAAGAGTTGTTCCATGCGGGCATAGTTGTTTTGCGCATTAAGCAGGTTCGCCTTCGCCTGATTCAAGCCTGCTTCCGCCTGCCGTCGGTCTTCATCTCGGGCACCTGTTTTTATTTTTTCCAGATTTGCCACGAGAGATTTTAACCCTGCTTCCGCTTGGTCTATTTGCGTAACAGTCCGAATTTCAGCAAGTTCTTGGACCTGTTGTAGCGAGATCTCAGCAGCATTGAGTTGTGCTTTTGCTTGTGCAACCTGCGAATGTACGCGGACTTTAGCGAGTTGCTGTGCCTGAGAGTACCCAGTTTTAGCAGATTCGAGGGTTGCCTCTGCTTGTTCCACAGCAAGTTTTAGCTCTTCATGCTCAATGACCGCAAGGGTGACACCCTTTTTGACCCGATCACCTTCAGATATAGGAATATCTATAATGCGACCAGAAATTTTGGGGATAACGCTCACACGAGATTTCGCCTCAATTGTTCCTGAAAGTTGGAGTTCTGAACGAATTTCACCGCGTTTAGCCTTAGTTATTTCTACAGGTTTTGAAACCTCTGTTTGATCTGTTGCTTCGATTTCCGGTTTTTCAGGTTTCAAAAATCGGAACATTGCGATTACAGCAATAACTACAATTATGATGGGAATCCAAATTCTTTTCAATTTGTAATGCTCCTTCAGTGGATGGAAAGAAACTCCATCCTTAAATATGGTCTATTTCTTTTGGTGTAATGTTGTTTATTGTATTCTTTGTCCTGTTGCTTTTTCCAATCGTGCCAAGCCAACAACATAATCGTGTAGTGCCTGGAGACGGTTGACTTTTGCCTGCATCAATGCGAGTTGTGTGTCGGTAAGTCCAACACTCGTAATCATGCCGTTTTCAAATTGAAGTGTAGCAATCCTAACGCTTTCTTGTGCTTGTGCTACGGTCTCACGCTGAACGTCTATAAGCGTTTTCGCTTCAAGCAAAGCAAGGTAGGCGTTACGCACTTCAAATTCAACAGATGACATAACCTGGTTTGTACCTAATTGGAGCTGCTTCAGAACAGATTCGCTCTGTTGGACGCCCGCACGGGAAGCAAACCCATCGAAAATTGGTATGTTAATTTGCAATCCAAGGCTCCAGATACGGTTCATTTGCGTGAGTCTTTCGTTGTGGGATATTTGATAATTAGAGAAAAAAGCGAGATCAGGTAGGTTTCGCGTCTTGGCAACACCGAGTTGTTTTTGTCCAGCTTGTTCGTTGAGTTGAGATTGGCTGATTTCTGGACGCGTTTCAAATGCTAATTTAATTAATTCATCCAATTGAATTTGGATTTCGGGAATCTCAAACGAGCCTTCTACTGAAATCTGTTCAGAGAGCGGTAGGTTCAGCAATGTTTTATACGCGTTTTGTGCTGTTTTAACACCGTTTTTGGCACGAATCAATTGTGATTCTGAATTTGCGAGTTGCACCTTTGCACGAAGCACGTCAAAATTGGTGGTTGCCCCAGCATCAAAGGAGGTTTGTGCAATACCGAGTTGCTTTTGGACTAACGCAACACTTTGTTCAGCAACTTTCACAAATTCTTGTGCTATTAACACACGATAAAATGCCTCATAGACATCTAATCGCAGTTTATTGTATGCAGCGTTTAACTCTTTTTGTGCCGCTTCGTATTTGAGTTTAGCGGCTTGGTAACCGTAATAGTAGCGCCCCCAAGCAAACACAGGTTGCGTTAAACTGACTGTACCCTGAACGTTATGGTGTGCACCAAACTCCAATTCAATTAAATCTGCCTCATTGTCCACACTTTGTGTTGACATGCCATTCATATCTTCCCCAGGTATAGGAAATCCAAAACCTCCTTGTGCATAAATTACGGATTTTTGTACGTCTTTAAAGTAAGTATAATTGCCGCTTGCTGCGAGGCGGGGTAGCATTGCAGCACGGGCAGTGTTAACTTGTGCCTCGGCAGATTTTAGATTTTGCTCAGATGACTGAATAGTGAGATTGTTCCCTTTGGCAATTTGTAGGCTATTTTCAAGGGTTAACACTTGAACTTTTTCAGCGGATGCTGAGCAAGTTAACAATAGTAGTAAAAAGGTTCCTACCCAATGTGAGTAATGGAACCATCCTGAATTCATGTGTGTTGTTTACCTCCCAAATGAATGCAAAGTTGAATCTTGCGTCCATCAGATTAAAATTCATTAGATGTTATCTTATAATATACGAGAGGTGCTGCCAAATGTACCACCGATATCTTTGAAGAGATTTTAATAGCGGAGAATTGTTGTTGAATCGCCGAAGATCCATAACGTCCCGTTCGGTGTTTTTACAATATCCCTAAGATTGTTTGTAGTTGGGGAACTATACCGCAACCATGTAACACCACCGTCAGTTGTGTGTAGAATAATGCCTTTGTCACCAACTGCCCATCCCTCTTTTTCGGCTACAAAGAGGATGGCGTTGAGGTTTTCTTGGGTAGGAACAGTTTGATCAATCCACGTTTGTCCACCATCAGTGGTAACCATAATTGAGCCTTGACTACCAGCAACCCAAGCAGTTTGTGGATTAATAGCGCAGACATCCTGCAATTCTGCAGACCCCATGGTAATGCTCCATGTTTCGCCGCCATCAGTGGTCTTCGCGATCGTTCCACCAAAACCGACTACCCATCCAATTTTATCATTTATGAAATGGACACCGAACAGATCGACAAAACCTGCTCCTGTAAATCCAGGATCTATCTCTTGTCCAATCCATGTCTGTCCGCTGTCGGTAGTCCGCATTACTTTCCCTGTACCACCGACTAACCATCCGTGGGTTGGCGTACCAAAACTCAGCCCATAGGATGCCACTTGGCTTCGGAAACCCGCTCCTCCATACTGAATTCGTGCGACAGCGTGTCCACCTTCATCTCTCGGGTTACTGACACTTTTCCATGTTTTTCCACCATCAAGCGTTTCAACCAACGCAGCATTACTACCAACGATATAACCTCTTTTTTCGTTAACAAACCCGACTCCGAAAAGTTCAAAAACATTACCACTATTTTGAGGTTTCCATGTTTTCCCACCGTCGTTCGTGTATAGAACACTACCCGATAAACCGACTACCCAACCGAGTTGATCATCGTGAAAATAGGCGGCACGCAGTTCGTTCATATTAGAAATGATGTCCCAAGTTTCGCCGCCATCAGTTGTATGAAGGATTGTTGACATATCGCCGACGACCCAGGCTTCGGTTAGACTGGTCATGTGAACACCTTGAAGACGAGCGGCAACCGGGCGATAATTGAGCGGTTTCCATGTTTTTCCGCCATCAATTGTTCTGAGAATCACACCGAATTCTGCCGCAGCAATACCCACATTTTCGTCTGCGAAATGAACATCCCAAATTGGCTCAGGCATTCCATTGGAATGTGGCACATTACTCTGTTGGACTTCCCAATTCTTACCGTCCGCTGTTGCCACAATGGCACCACCAGCACCAACTGCCCAACCGGTTGTGTTGTCAAGCATGGAAATAGCATCAAGGGTGTTGACTGTGGCACTGGTCTGAAAATCCCAAGTGTCTCCACCGTCAGTTGTATGAAGTAAGGTTCCTCCTCCGCCTGCTGCCCAACCGACTTCCGGCGTGACGAAATGAACACCTTCAATCGTGTTATTAGTATCAATCGGTTGTTGTACCCATGAGGCACCGCCATCTTTTGTCCGCATGATGAATCCACCATCACCACAGGCCCAACCGTTCTGTTCATCTGCAAATGAGACTCCTAACAATGCAACAAGGGTCCCGGTAGGTAGCTTGCTCCACTGTTGTCCGCCATTAAGTGTTTTTAACACAGTTCCATTTTCGCCTACAACCCATCCAATTTGGGGATTGATAAACCGAACTTTCTTTAATTCAATGTTGAAAGGTAATGGTTGATTCGGTTGACGATTCCAAGTTTTACCACCATCAGTGGTATTTAAAATGGTAGAATTGCTCCCAACTATCCAACCGTTCTGAGCGTCTAAAAAAAAGACATCAGAAAAGCTGGCATCCCACTGAGATTCACTGACTGTAACCCACTCTTTTTGAGCGAACACGAGCGGCGTTGTGTAGAACAACACAGTTAAAATAATCGTAAAAAATATTCCCCGTTTCATGAATTATTCCTCCTAATATTACATTTACACAAATTCGGTGTTATATGTTCATTACCACGCTATCTATATATTATGAGATAACATCTATATATCCGTTAAAGTATATCATGTTTCAGTTTGTACGTCAACGTAATTTGAGAAGTTCCAGGGTTATTTAGTTTTCGGTTTTCTTGCGATTTTTATCACGAACGTTAGTATTTATGATGTAGTCCAATGTCCAATATGTGAATACTCCTGGTAGGTGCGTTTTCCTAATCGCACCATTAGCCATATCTGACCAGTACGGTTAGGAAACCGCACCTACCCTTCAAAACATAAACTCACAGTTAACCTCATAAAATGGAATTCTTAAAACTAAATAACCCCGCGTGTGCCATAAAAGACTTTTTAATTTTCAACTGCACATGTTATACTATTTACTATGAGCATGTTTCGCGAACATTGGCTCGGCGGATTGACAGCTTATAGCACTTTCTTCCTAATTTCGCTTGTAGCCACAATCTCCGTTTCAATCACCTACGGATTACCATTCAACTGGAATCCGACTATTTCAATAGACCCGTTAGGAATCCTTGGGTGTTTTTCCATCGCGCTGCTGTTTGGGTTGTGGCCCGACGTAGATATTAAAAGTAGAAGTCAACAAATCTTTTATACTGTTCTATTTGTGTTGAACGTTTCGCTTATCCTTTTCCTACAAAGATATTTAGAGGCAGCGCTTTTAGGATTATTTGCGATGCTTCCGATTCTGAGTAGGCATCGGGGATGGACTCACTCAAAGATTACTATGCTTCTGCTGCCAGGTGTGTTTCTGGTAATTCCAATTTATGTGGAGTACCCAAATTGGGGAACTGGTTGGAAAGAACTTCCAGATCTATTTGATTCATTGGTAACTTGGGAAAGTCTTTCCGATACGCTGCGGAGTAGTTTAGCATACTATCTCGCAGGTTTGATAGGCTATGCCTCACATCTCTATCTTGATGGAATTTTATTCCGATCACGCAAAGCGCAACAGCGAAAAGTACGGACGAACTAATGCATAATACAACACTCAAAACCCAAGAATTACGGGACAATCCGTTGATGAAAACGCTCTGTGATTTTGCTAAAAAACAGGAGGTTCAACTCTATCTTGTAGGTGGTAGTGTTCGGGACTTGTTGCTAAACCGTCCTACAGCAGATTGGGATTTCACGTTAGAATCGGATACTATTCAATTTGCTAAACTGTTCGCTAACAGTATCCGGGCTCATTTCATTCTGCTCGAAGAACAACCGCCTACTGCGCGTGTTATGATTAAAAAATCTCAACTTGCTTCGACTGAATTGAGTATAGATTTTGCACAATTTAGAGCCGCAACCCTTACGGATGATCTGCATTTACGCGACCTAACAATCAACGCTATGGCAATCTCGCTTGAATCGGCTCTGGAATCGGATAATCCTGAAATAATTGATCCATGCAACGGTAGAAACGATTTAGCTACACGTCAGCTCCAATTTTCCAGTGAGCAAGTTATACTTAACGATCCTTTACGCCTCATGCGAATTTATCGATTCGCAGCACAGTTGAATTTTAAAATATCTGAAAAGTCCATCGGATTCGTTCAAAAGCATAAGCACCTGTTACCGCGAGTTTCCATAGAACGAGTCCGCGATGAATTATTGAAAATTCTCAGCGTTGATAAAGCAACTTCCTATTTGCAGCAGATTCTTAAGATTGGGTTGTTAGCACACGTTTTTCCAAATATAAAACAGACAAACACCTTGTGGGAACCGTTAGAAAACTTTGAGGACAATCCGATTCCTGAAACGCTTTCTTCTTATAAAGATGAAATCAATACCTACCTTAGTGGAGAATTAGGTTTTTATGCCAATCGTCTATCACTGATTAAGCTCTGCTTACTTCTGCAGGGAAATATTGGAGATATTGGCGAGTTACTTCGGTTGAGTAAGAAAGCAGTGCAGTTTATGAAATGTCTCGTTATGGGATGCCAACAACTTTCAGATAATGAATTGACAAAGGAGCAGATAATTGATTTTCTAAGAGACTCGGAGTCTGATTGGTGGGGTGAACTTCTGTACTCAGCGGCGGCAGCGCCGATTCCACCAGAAGTACTTGGACAAATTACGGACACCTACTACAGACATTTTTTACCTATTCTCAAGCAAGGGCGACTTATTACAGGCAAAGATATCATTAAGAAATTCCATATCAAGAAAGGGAAAAAAATTAGAATACTTTTGGAACAAATTGAGGAATGTCAGTTTTACGGTGATATTCAGACGCGTGATGAGGCACTCGCTATGGTGGAAATGTTAATTCGTCAGCGATAATCCCTATAAATCGGATTGACGTTTCCGCAGAAATTTTGGAATGAGAGATACAAAAAGAATAAGAATTCCTGCTATAGAGAGATAAATCAAAGTCTTAGACAGATTCCCTTCGCCGCTGACAAGCGCACCACCGATTTGCACATAAGCTATAGTTCCAGGCAGCATAAATATGGATGAAACAAGCGCGTAGGTAGGAAACTTAATTTTGGTTAAACCGTAAGCGTAGTTTTGCAAATTAAAGGGAAAAATGGGAACTAAACGCGTAAATATCAAGATGCGCCACCCTTCCTGTTCCACCTTTTCATCAATTTTTCGAAATTGTGCGTTATCTGTAACCCAGCTTTCAATAAGTTCGCGTGCTACATAGCGTGCAATAAGAAAGGCAAGGGAAACCCCAATAGTCGCCCCAACCCAAACATAAATGATACCCCACACCGGACCGAAAGCAATCCCTGAAAGCACTGTAATTGGTAAACCCGGCAAAAAGAAAAGTGTCGCAACAATGTAAAAACCGATGTAGACTAATGGCGCGGTTATTCCAAAACTTGAAACCCAATCTTTGATTTTGTAGATATTCTTAAGATCAATGTACTCCGTAACGCCGTAATACCTTAACAGAAAATAGGTCGCAGCCATAACACCAATAGCAATAGCAAGTTTAATTACCTTACTTTTCATTTATTTTGGCAATTGCCTCCAAGTAGGCTTTAATCTGTGATCGGTATCGCACTGGAATTTGATCATTCTCAATTGCTTGTGCGTACTTGCGCTGTGCTGAAAGTACAACATCACTAAACGGTAGATAGTCAGGTTCAGTTCCCGCGTTCCCCGCTTTTCCAGTGAAAACTCTTGCAATACTGTGCGTATCTGATGCAGTCTCTGAATTTATTTCCAACGCATTTCCAGCAATTTCTAAGGACGGGACTTTACCACCGGGAAGCGGTTTTTCAATAACGTTTTCATCAGCAGAAGTTGTTGTATCATCGCCAGCAGGTGAAAAATCGGAAGGACCGCCTGTTTCTTGTGTGCCTTGTGTTTCTGTATTTCCAGTTTCTCGACCAGGTGCACCGTCACTGCTGGCAACTTCGCCTGTGGATTGGTTGGTTTCTATGCTTGCTAATGCAATATCTTTTCTGCTTTCAGTAAGTTGTGCTTCAAGTTGATTGAGTTGATTAAGTTTTTGAAGGGCATCAACGATCTTCTGTAATGTCCCTGGAGAAACTGCCTTGCCCTGAACTTGATCTAATGCGCGACTTAGTTCTCCCCGCGGAACGTTCTCTGCCATTTTTTCGAAGAGTTTGGCAAGTTCATCACGAAGTTGAGGGGAAAGTTCCGCTTGCGCCGCAAGGTTTTCAAGTTCGTCTGTGAGAACGGTAGTATCCATACCTTTGAAGTGCTGCGTTGATTGAGTTGCCTGCGCTATAGCCGACTCATCAGGAAAATCCGATTTCTGTTGTTGAATTTTACTATTTAAGGAACGCAAATGTTCTTGAGCAGAAGTAATATCTTTCACATTTTTAAGTTGTTTGATTGTTTTTCTTATTTCATCTTGGACTAATGGGTTTTGAATATTCCCAAGACCATCCGAAAGATTTTTAATTGTCTCATCAATTGCTTCTCGCTCGGTAGCTGTTGGCGGTTGAAGCAGTTCATATTGGCGAGGCACAGCAAAAGAGAGTCCGATAATTAAAAGGGGGATCGGAATCCATTTCAGGAATCGCGGGAGTGTGTATGGCATTATCTTCGCCACATCTGCGTTTGCAACACCTTTTGCAGAATCCTGAATTTGCAGTTGTGCTAATTCATCTTGCCGGTTTTCCTGTATCAATTCTAACGATGTGCTGACGCGTTCCTTGAGCTCCAGATGTTCATCAATATAACCAGCAATATCAGACACCGTTGGACAATTCCTAAAACTGAGACAGGTCCCGATCACTGCTGCCCCGATAATTACGAAAGGTGTAATTCGTGTGACAGAAAATGGAAATAGAACGAAGCGAGTCCCCACATATAGTAAGGCAAGAAAACACACCGAAAAAAAGATGGCTTGTGTTCCTGCTTGAAAGCCTGTTTGCACACGTGATCGGATTCGAAGTGCTTTCAGGCAGTTTGTGATCACATTTCGTGGGTTTTCCATTTCATCTTCTCCGTAGCTGCAAATACCATATCCGGTTTAATAGCGTTCATATTTTGGTGTGCAACATCGGCATGTTCGTCCCATTCCTTAGGGGATAACGTTTTCATTAGTTCGCATTCTTGTCTTGCAATTACAGTATGTTTGTCCCAGTGTGGTCCCCATTGAATCGGGTTTGACCCGCCAAACAAGGCAATTGTTGGCGTTTTTACTGCAGTGCTCAGATGCATGGGGCCTGTATCATTACTGATGTAAAGATGACATTGCTGGAGGAGTGCAGCAAGTTGCATTGGGGTTATATCCTTAACAATAACTGGTGAATGCTCCATTTGTTTTGCTATATGATGTGCAAGTTCACCTTCCCGTGGTCCTGTTGTGATGATAATATGAGCGCCGTATGCTTTGTGAAACATGTCGCCGAGAACGGCAAAATTATCGGCAGACCATCGACGGTAAGTAGTTGCAGCACCTGGATTTAGACCAATAATTGGCTTGCCATCATTCAGGTTTTGGTTTTTAAGAAAATCATCAACCCATACCTTACCTACATCATCTACAAACACTTCCGGTTCATCGTCTGTAACTTCAATATCAAGTGCACGCACAACATCAAGATAACGTTGTGTTTCGTGCTGTGCAGTGTTATTTGGCACGGCAATATGTAAAAGTCTTTTACCGCCAGTATTTGTCTCAAACCCTATACGAAATGGAATCCTGGCAATAAACGTGTGAAGCACTAATCGGAAGGTTGGCTGTAACACTAATACCATCTGGAATTTTCGCTGAGCAATTTGATAGATTAGTTTCGGCACTGAAGGCTGATAGGTCAACACCTCATTTAGATGTGGGTTTGCGGATACTAAATCTTCTCGCGTCGGTGCTACCATGTAAGCGATGTAGGCATCTTGGAAGTGTTGCCGTAAAGCACGGACGACAGGTGTTGTTAAAACCGTTTCTCCCAGTGGCGCCAGCCTAATGATTAAGATGCGGTTGATTTGCTCATGGGCAAACATTTTGAACTTCTTTTATTCTATCAATTGCTATTTTCTTCTTGTCACGGTATAATACATCAAAACGGATAGGGTGTCAAGGTGAAATCATATCTCCAAGCGTTAAAAGCAAGATATTTGCAAGGTTGGGAACGTCAAACAACGGTAATTTTGATCGCTTCTGCCGTGCTGCTAACGTTGCATAGAAAATATAGTCGAACAAGAATTTTTAGCACGCATTTAGCAGCGTATTTTGATAATCTGCCGTTAGCACAAAGCCATCCATACTATTACTGGTTTCTCTCAACTGCCCTGACGTTGTTTCTGATTCCTGTCATCGTTGCAATATTCGGCACGAAACAACCCCTAACCGATTACGGAATTCGCTTCGGAAAGCAAAAACTTGGGTGGAGTGCAACATTAGCGGCATGGGTTTTGATGATACCCGTAGTTATCTTATCAGTCAAAGTGTATCCTCCTTTTCTAAAAAAGTATCCGTTATGCAAGGTAGTCGCAAACAGTTGGATGGCGTTTCTACCCTATCAACTCGCCTACGGTGTTTACATGTTTTCGTGGGAATTCTTCTTCCGCGGGTTTATGCTCTTTGGATTGGAGAAAAGATTTGGAAACTATAGCATCTTAATACAGACTATTCCGTTCGCAGTGATGCATTTTTCTAAGCCGTTACCAGAAGCACTTGGTTCAATTATTGCAGGTGTTTTGCTTGGTGTGCTTGCATTAGAAACCCGTTCTTTTGTTTATGGTGCGGCGATTCACTGGCTTGTTGCTATGACGATGGATACAGTCTGTGTCATTATTTCACAAGTTTAAGATCAGAGCCATTCAATTGTTGGGTTTTTCCTAATATTTAGACACGGTCGTGACCAGGAGGTTGCTCGGACAGGAAGAACCCTTTGAAGAAATTATTGAAAATTGAATGCTCTCTGGTTTAAGATAATAAATCAGTCATTTGGTGAGGTTAGGAAACCTCGCCAGCAAGGGGGACAGCTACCTCGTGCGAACAAGCAAAGGACCGATTTAAAAAATTAATCTTCATAGTCTTGACATAAACTTGAATCTATGTTAAAACCATGTTATGAAAAATACAATAATAAACATTATCTTCATCATTTTCTTAACAGTTTTCTATCTTGGGAGTCAAGGATGTGCTCTTAATTTTGACACGGGCGGTTCTGCCTCAGGAATCATTGAAAAATCTGGTGAGTTAACGCAGAATGAAGTTTGGGACGGACGCATCTACGTTACAGGCACTGTTATTGTTCCAGAAGGCATAACGTTAACGATACGTGCGGGGACGATTGTTGGTTTTGAACCAGCAGACAGTCCCAGTGAACTCATTGTGCATGGTGAACTCTATGCAGAAGGTGCTCCTGACCGGATGATAGTCTTTGGCTCTTTAGGCAAACAATCAGTAGCGAAAACTGAAACAGATCCAAAGAGCGCAATGGCACAAACGTTAACAAGAGATATGATAAAACAGCAAGTTACGATACCAACCGAATCTTCGACTCAAGCAATTACCGCAGCACCTCCAGAAGCAGGAGATTGGCTGGGTATCAAAATTGAAGCTGGGAGTCCAAATAGCCGACTTACGTATTGTCGTATCCAGCATGCCACTACCGCTATTTTTTGCGGAACAGATTCTGTCCAAATTGAAAGGTGTCTTTTTAGTGAGAACAAAATCGGTGTGCTTTGCGATAATACGAACCCAACTATCTCTGCTAATGAGTTCAACAGAAATGGGAGTGGTGCGCAATTTCGCGGCACTGCCGCGCCTGAAGTAGAATATAACGAATTCAATGCTAACCGATATGGGCTGGTATGTGAAGATGATTCACGTCCACGTATTCAACATAACAATATCCGATCAAACTACGAATACGCTATCATCTGCTACTCTACATCCTCTCCTGAGATCATATCTAACAATATTACGTTGAACAGTGGCTGGGCAGTTTACGATGGTGGCAGACTCCGAGACAATTATATTAGTGGAAATAAACAGGTAGGCCCCAATGTTACAGAACTAAGCATCGGAACGCAGAGCGATCAGTTTTATGGCGTTGATGAAGTTTTTGACCCAAGAAACTCACCAGTTTCAGAGGCTGGTGTGCCGAGCGATAATTTTTAGTCATCATGAGTCGTATCAAAGCGTATCTTGAACTCATCCGCTATCCGCTTTTTGCAATTCCAATTGTCGCGACACTTCCGGGTGCGCTCATTGCGAGCGAGGGGAAATTGACGTGGCGTGTTGTGGCGGCACTTACTATAGCTATGTTCGGCTACTTTGCGGGTATGATAAAAAATGACTATTTTCACCGCGAGACAGATGCCCAAACGAATCCTGAGCGACCTCTACCTTCAAATCGCCTAACACCTAAGCAAGCACTCGTCCCAGCAAGCATTATCTATGCGCTCTGTGTCGTCAGCGGATTTCTACTAAACGTAAAAGCGGGTTTGTTGGTAATGGGGTTAGTCGCAATTTCGCACCTCTATAACGCGTTTTTCAAAACAAAAGGAATTTTAGGAAGTTTGACACTGCCTTTGGGAATTGGACTGCTGAACGTCTTCGGTGCGTTGGTCGTAAGTGATAGTGTCCCACGATTAGTGTGGTATGCGTTTGGGGCTACAACGCTCTACGATTTAGGCACGCATATTACAACTACGTTTAAAGATATTTCGCGTGACAAACAGCACGGTATCACAACAACACCTGTGCAACTCGGTATTCGTCCGGCACTGTTTTTGTCTGCTGCCGCAACGATTTTAGCATTTATCATTGCACTTTTACCGTTGTGGTTGGAAGAACCGCTTGCCCAAAAATCTTATGCTGTCTGGGTAATTCTGGGGTTGGTTGCTGCTGTTGCTACCCGGATCCCGCTCTATCTCCAACCGAACGAGAAAAACGGTTATTTTGCCTTAAAAGGATCAATGATTGGTTCTATTCTCTTTTTTCCGTGTTTAATGGGGGCGCAAGTTTCTTTTGTTATTTCTATCTCTATTATTTTACCGTTACTATTGATTACAGTCCTGTTATTAAGAACATCACGACAAGAGGTTTGAAGATAAAAATGAATAAAGGATAAAATATGAAAAATATCGTGTTATTAATTACCGACACATTTCGCTATGACAACCTCGGTGAACGGGCAGAAAAACCTATTCGCACACCGATGCTTGATAAATTTGAGGCGGAACGCGCAACTGCCATAGACAAATTCTATATGAGCAGTTTTCCCACAATTCCGCACCGCACTGATGTTGCTACTGGCACCCTGGGATGGCCCCACTACGGGTGGCAGCCGATTGATCAGAGCGGCCCAAACCATATCGCACAACTTTTAGGTGGGCAAGGATATGCCACGCAGCTGATTTGCGATTGTCCGCATCTATTCAACGCACGATTCCAGCAAGGATTTCAGGCTGCCTTCCAACATCGTGGGCAAGAGGGGGACAAACCGCTGCTTCATCTGAATGACGAAATACAGACGATTATGCCAGATGAAAAAACGCGTCCAAATCCTTCGTTCCGAGGGAACACCTTGCCTAATACACACCGTTGGACAAACAGATACTACCAATACGAGACAGAGACGTTTTCTGGCAGAACATCGCAAACCGCAATCCGATTTTTAGAGGAGAACCATCACTCAGGGCCCTTCTTCCTTTGGGTTGATTTTTTTGATCCGCACGAACCGTGGGATCCACCTGAATATATTGTCAAACGTTACGATCCAACCTATTCCGGACCGCCAATGCTCCATCCGAATTATGGCCGGTCATCTATTTATACAGATGCGGAGTTGCACAACCTATGGGCACATTACGCTGGCGAATCGGAACTCGTGGATCGACACATCGGACAAATTATCCAAAAAGTAGATGATCTTGAACTTTGGGATGATACGCTTGTTGTTGTAATGTCTGATCATGGCATGTCTATCGGTGAACACGAAAGGACAGGGAAATCAAATATTGACTCAGAAGACCCGCGTTATTGGCCAACCTATCCTGAGATTAACCATGAGATGTTCTTAATTGCTGGTGGCGATGTGCCGCAAGGACAACGTCTTGATCTGATTGCGCAACCGATGGATATTCTACCTACATTGTGTGATTTAGCAGGTGTTACACTTGATCCACGGAAGCCTTTTGAGGGACGCTCTTTTGCAGATGCGCTCCTTAGTGGTGATTCTCAGCACAGAGAATATGCGGTTACAGGAACTCATATCGGTTCGCGCAATGGTACTGTACCACGCCGCGCGACAACACCGTTTCTCGCCACCGAACGTTGGGGATACGCTCCTGTTGGTGAATATGGTACACCTGAGTTGTTTGATCTGACAGTTGACCCGATGGCGACCAATAATCTTGCGGAGGATAATGCTGCACTTGTCACCGAATTGCATCAACTCTTTATGGCACATCTTTTGGAACATAATGCGCCGGAGAATTTCCTCGCGCTATGGCAAGAGCCGCCTACAGAAGATGGCAAAGGTAAGTGGGCAATTGACTATCCGGAAGAAGAAAAAAAATAAATGTTTGATTTTTCGCATTAAAACCTTTTATAACGTTAGTTTGATAATAGGTATATGAACTTCATTTCGTCTAAAATATTATTTTCATAGACCTGGTAGGCGGGGAATGCTATATAGCATTCATACCGTTGATTTGGCGGTTTCCTAACCGCACCGAATTCAAAAATATGATTTATCAAACTCACGTTAATATAACTTTCGCAAGGAAATGAGAAGTCCATGGAAACTTCAGATTCGTTGCATGATCAACTTAAACATATTGTAGGTGAGTCTGGTATACTGTCAGAGGAACATGTTTCTAACTACATTTACGATGGTATTACCCCGAAAGTAGTTGTCCTGCCTACATCTGTCCAAGAAGTACAAAATGTTCTTCGCTTTGCCTCAAAACACAATTATTCAGTATTGCCTGCAGGTGCAGGGACAAAACTCGGAATTGGCAATTTAGCAGAGAAAACGGATATTGTGTTGGTAATGACTCGGCTGAATAAAGTGGTGGAATACGAACCGGCAGATTTGACGGTGACTGTAGAAGCAGGCATTCGCTTGGCTGACCTACAAACTGATTTAGCGAAACATCGGCAGTTTCTTCCGCTAAATCCGCCTTATGCAGACCGGTGTACTATTGGTGGAATTGTTGCCACAAATGCCAGTGGTCCGCTACGGCTTCAATATGGGACAGCGCGAAATTTGGTTTTAGGCATGCACGTCGTGCATGCCAGCGGCACAGTTGTCAAAAGTGGTGGGAAAGTCGTTAAGAATGTCGCAGGATACGACCTCAATAAACTATATATCGGTGCTTTCGGAACACTCGGTATTATTACTGAAGTAACTCTTAAATTGGCACCGCTACCTGTACATCAGGCGATATTCGCTGCACAGTTCCAGACCATTCAAGATGCAGTTAACACTGGATTAAGTGTTGTCCGTTCACAGGCATTGCCATCTTTCGTAAATCTGTTCGTAAATGTTCCTATCAATCAGTTTCAGGAGAAGAAACCGACACTCACAGTTGGATTTGCTGGGGATCCTGAAACTGTGGCATGGCAACTCAACTCAGTCCAAACACTTGTGGAACAAAGTGGTGCTTTAGGTGTGCAAACAATTGGAGAGGAATCGAAAAACCATATCACTCATGCTATTCAGGAGTTTCCAGCGGTTGATAATGCTTCCGATACCGTGCTTGTGAAAGTTAATCTAAAACGTACAGATATTGCAGAATTTGTTGAACATGCACTTGAAGAAGCTTGTCAAATGATGGTACTGTTAGGAAACGGTGTGCTATATCTCAAAATTCCTATAAATTCTAACACCGATTTTCAACAGCTTGCAGATACACTAACGAAACTACGTCAACGTGCTATAGATTTGGGAGGCAACCTTATCATAGAGATAGCACCACCTGAACTCAAACGACAGGTTGATGTCTGGGGGCCGATAGGTAGCACAGTTAACTTAATGAAACAGGTTAAAACGAAATTTGATGCGGCTGGGCTGCTGAACTCTGGACGTTTTGTTTCAAGTATCTAATCTGTGCTATTCTTGCCTATATCACTCTTGAACTAACGTCTCAATATCTTTTATCGGATGTTTCAGCGGTTACTTCCGTGAAAATCAAGCCGTGTATTAAAAAGGTGAAGACATGGAAAAGATAAGAAGGGGCATTTTGTGGATCGATTGCACATTACAAGCACTATCTGCAAGCGCGGACCTAAAATCTGAGTTCGAGCCTTATATTCGATTTTTAGAATACCACGGATACGATGTTTCATTAGCAGATACTGGTGTTGAGGGTATCACTTTATTAAGAGATATTACATTTCATGCAGTCCTATTAAATTATGAAATCACAGCACAAAATGATGACTTGCTTTCACATATCCGTAAAGAGGATGCCCATATCCCAATCATTCTGTTGACAAAGGCTGGAGATCAGGAGGTGATGGCACAAGCAAGCCTTCATGGTGTTGACGATGTCTTGATAATGCCCACAAACCCGAGACAGTTGCTTTCGGCACTCACGTTTTTACTGGAAAAGCACAGTCTGCAAGAAGCCTATACACCTCAAGCTTATGTAGAGAACTTTAATAGGCAGCTCGCTTTGGACCACAGTCAAACGCGGACCGTGGTTGATCACTATCGTGATAATGATTGGCAGGCATGGATAGATACCTACATCCATTTCGTAGAATGGGATATTAAATTAGACGGACTTTCTAACGTTGAAGAATTGCGAACAATCCATGCCAGCGAAAAACGTGAAGCTAATTCCGCCTTTGCAGACTATATCCAAAACAATTATAGTCAGTGGCTTGAAGGTGAAAACTCGCCCACTTTATCCGTGGATGTTTTCTACAAATACGTAATTCCTGAGATCCAAGTGGGAAAATCAGTGTTATTTGTTGTAATGGATTGTATGCGGTTAGACCACTGGTTGAAAATTGAGCCGCTGCTTTACCGTGATTTCCACATGACAAAACACTATTACTATTCTATATTACCGACTACAACGCACTATGCTCGCAATGCTATTTTTAGCGGTCTGTTTCCAAGGGATTTGGCCGAACGATATCCCGCTCTGTATGCTGAACCAGATGAAGAACATACAAGTATCAACCGTTATGAGAAGGAGTTGATGCATTTACAACTTGAGCGCCATGGGATAGCACTAAAACCATCATCGCATTACTTCAAGATTTTTGACGCCCGCGGAGAAATCCAATACTTACAGTGGTTAACTGACGCGAACCATATAAGTTTAGCAGCTTTAGTGGTTGATTTCCTTGACATGCTGACACATTTACGAAGTGACGTGGCTCTTTTTCGGCAACTTATTCCAAATGAAGAAGCGTTTCGGACGCTTGTGCAAACTTGGTTTCGCAATTCCAGAATATATGAAATAATTAAACTTGCAGCCGAACGGGACATAACTATAATAATTACATCAGATCACGGTTCGGTGTTGTGTCAAAATGCTGCGAAAATATCAAGTCAGTATGAACTTTCGAGCGGACTCCGGGTAAAAGAGGGCAAGGAGATATCGTGTGATCCTGAAATCGGCTATTTTATAAATAATCCAGAAGTATATCGATTGCCATACGAGGCATCAGAGAAAAACTATATTCTTGCTAAAGAGGATTATTATTTTGTTTATGAAAGACAGTTTAACATCTACAAAGAGATGTTTCAAGGGAGTTTTCAACATGGCGGTGTTTCATTAGAAGAGATGATTCTTCCGTGTGTTGTGCTTGAGCCGCGGTAAGGTGCGGTGCCAAAGCCATTCAATTCTCCAATGGTTGCGTCCTACAAATCAAATACTAAGATAATTGTAAAATCTGCTATAATATTGAAAAATAACGCTAAAATTATTCTAATCAATACTTCTGTCAAGGAAATAAATATGCTCAAAAACACCAAGTTTCAACGATTTCCACTATTGGTTCTGTTTACATTTATCACGACAATCTTGCCAATTTGTACACAAGCACAATTTCCTGATTTTGACTTGTCCGACAATCAACCTGTCGAAAAGTTAAGTGTTGAAGGGTATATCTCTTTGGACAAGGTACAACCCGGAAGAGACTTCCAAATTGCGATTGTTGTAAAAATAGCAGAAGGATGGCATGTCAATGCAAATCCCACTCGTGAAGGTCTCATTCCAACCACGATAACACTACCCGAAATACCAAACATCAGTTTTGGTCAAATTGTTTATCCAGCAGGCGACACACTTAATATCGCATCAATCGGTATTGCATCTGTCTATCACGATACTGTAACGATCGGTATTCCGGCAATTTTGCTCCAAAGTGCTACAATTGAGCCTATAACTTTGGATATGCAACTTAATTATCAGGCTTGTAACGATGAGCAGTGTTTGCTACCTGAGACGCTAAATGTTACCATACCAATCAATGTTGTCAGTGTAGCAGAAACTTCACAACAAACAAATGAGGCTATTTTCACCAATATCGCATTTGAGACACCGACAGAAAATAGCGATGACGGTGAGGGTGGAATTGCAGGTGCACTGTCTGGCGGAAATCTGTGGCTTGCATTTCTGCTTGTGTTTGCTGGGGGAATTGTGACAAGTTTGACACCTTGCGTATATCCTCTAATTCCGATAACAGTTTCAATTTTCGGGGCGAATGAGTCCACAGGAATCCTCAAATCTTTTCTGCTTTCTGTTGTGTATGTCCTTGGAATTGTTGTGACTTATTCAGTTTTAGGTGTTGCGGTCGCTTCAACGGGGGCGGTATTCGGACAAATTATGGCAAATCCATGGGTCATTGGGTTTATCAGTCTGATTCTTGTTTCCCTTGGTTTATCAATGTTCGGTGTTTTTGAGATTAAACTTCCATCTTCGGTGCAAAACAGACTCAATACTGTCGGGGGTGCTGGATTTATTGGTGCTTTCGGGATGGGAACTGTAGCGGGTGTCATCGCAGCGCCATGTACAGGCCCGGCCTTGGCCGCTGTATTAGCATATATTGCGACAACAAGCAGCTCAGTCCTTGGATTCTGGCTGATGTTTACTTATGCTCTCGGCATGGGATTACTGTTCATCTGCATAGGGACATTTTCAGGTTTGATCTCATCTTTACCACGCTCCGGTGGATGGATGTACGTTTTGGAAAATATCTTTGGTATAGCGATTATTACAATGGCACTCTACTTCCTCAAAGATGTTAAAGTCTTTGCCCCGTTAAAAAGTTTCCTTCAGAATTCACTCCCATTTTTCGGTATCGCTGCCGGTTTTATCCTCATAGGGCTGTTGCTCGGTAAGTTAACACAACGTTTTAGCGGTATCTCTCCAGGAATGAAAATCCGTAAGGCTTTAGGGCTTTTGATAGCGGTCCTCGGTGCTTTTATGATAGTCGGTGGACTTCAGCAACCTGTTGCTGGCCCACATCTGAATTGGGTTTACGACGAACCTGCAGCACTACAAAATGCAAAACAAGAAGATAAATTAGTAATGCTCGATTTTTACGCGACTTGGTGCGGTGCATGCAACGAACTGGATCATAAAACTTTTTCTGATCCAGCTGTCGTTGATAAGTTAGAAAATTTTATTACTGTCAAGCTTGATTTTAGTGCCGAGTCTGATAAGGTATTGACAGAAAAGTATCAGATTCGTGGATTGCCTGTTGTTATTTTTATGAATGCTCAAGGCAATATTTTTGAGCGAATTGAAAAGTTTGTTGATGCAGACAATATGTTGAAAATAATAGAAAATGTTGAAGCTGAAGCTAAATCGGCTAAGAGCAGGACTTTGTAAAGGAGCACACATGGAATCAAATAACCAGATTGAAAAAAAGTCGTATTTTTCATTTGATCGTTGGCTTTTGTATACAGAAATTATTGCAATTATTGGGTTCGTAGTCATAGCAGCGTTTTTCACTCAACGGGGCGGTGCTGAGCCCAAACCACCGTCGTTATCTCAAGCTAAAACATTCATTGCCGAAGCGGATGCATACTTTGACGAGCAAAACTTGGTTAAGGCGGTGTTCCTGTATTGGCAAGCACTACAGACATTTGAAACTGCAAAAACAGAAAAAAATGAAGCAGACCGTTTGCACGCGAACCTTCGCATTGCGGAAATTTACTCCCAAAGTGGTTGGCTAAAAGATGCTAAATCGCGCCTTGAATATGCCTCATATATTCAACCAAAACATGAAGATGTTCTCCTTTTAAGCGGTAAACTCTTTCGCGACGAAGGTTCGCTAAAAGAGGCAACTGAGCAGTATTTAGCAGTATTAGAAAAGAAGCCTAACAACTCTGAAGCACACTATCTTCTGGGTGTTCTGTATCAAGGGAACAAGCAGTATAAAGAAGCATCAACACACTACACAGCGGCAATTAAAGGTGATCCTGAGTTCCAACATATTCCGTCTGAAAAAGCCCCTATCGGTGTCCTCGCTCGCCTCCAATTATCACGCACCTACAATAAGATGCTGCAGCGTTACCGATTCCTTGACCGAGAACTCACCAGTGAAGATATGGCGGAAATATCTCGTCTTGAAGCACAGTCGATTATTCTTTTAAGAGAGGCTCTCCAGAAACAACCGGGGATGCCAGAAATTGTCAATGATTTGGTTGGTTTACTCTATGTGCGGGCAAACGCACTTAAACGTGAAGCTGCGACACGTCCATACGGAGACGCACTGCAAGTCTATGAACAGATTGTTGAATTGGATCCATCTGAGGTTCAAGCATGGCAGGAAATGGCTGAAATTTATGAAAGCTACCTTATAGATAAACAGAAGGCACTTGAAATGTACCGAAAAGTATATGAACTTGAACCGCATGCAACTTTCTTAGCAATAATCAAATCACTTGAAGAAGATGTTGCTACAGAAGATAAGGATGTAGGATTAGAATAGCGAAGTAGGCATGGAAGCTGGGCATTGAAGTTTTCCCTTCATAATAGTCAGACATCTGCTCAACAACTCTTTTAGCATTGTAGGCTAAGGTTTAGTCGATCTTATGCAGATTGGATAAGCTAAAAAAGAAAAAAGCCGATGAGAGGATTTGAACCTCCGACCTACTGATTACGAATCAGTTGCTCTTCCACTGAGCTACACCGGCTTAGCATATTGTGCAAAAAGAAATGCCGAGAGGCAGAATCGAACTGCCGACACAAGGATTTTCAGTCCTCTGCTCTACCGACTGAGCTATCTCGGCTTTAGGTATATATAATACCATTAAATTAAATCAGTTGTCAAATCTTTTAGCGATTTTATTCGGACCAAATACCAATTTCTTTATAGAAACGGATCGCACCTGGATGGAAAGGCGTACCAACATCTTTAGCAGCATTTTTCTCATTGATGGCTTTACCAGCTGGATGTGCCTTAACAACTTCAGCACGATGTTCATATAAGGTTTTTGTAAAATTATAAACCATGTCTTCATCTGCATTCTCTGCAGTGATAATATGCATTGAACCAACATTCATGGTTTCAAACGGTTCTGTTAGTACTTTTTTGTATGCGTCAACGGGGACCGTAACAGGATAAAAGAAGGGGTACTGTTCAACAAGTGACTGTTTGGCGGTTTCATCTAACGGAATAAAGAATATATCTTGGGTCGATGTGGCTTGCTTAACCGCTGGAGTTGGAACTGCACCACCCATAAACGCAGCATCAGCAGCACCGTCAGCTAATAGACTTACTGCAGCGGTGTATATATCGTTGAGAGGATTGAAATCCTCATAAGTGACACCGTGTGCTTTTAAAATCGGTCTCAAAAAGTGCTCAAAACCTGCACCAGCAGGACCCACAACGACTCGTTTCCCTTTCAAATCAGCGATGGAACGGATACCTGTAGATTTCGGTGTGACAAATAGGCCGACATTGGGAGCAAGCGTCATCACTGAACGGATTGGGTGTTCGGTTTTCCATGCTGCGCCTTCCCCGCGAACCGCAAAGTAAGAGATTGCGGCATTAGCGAGAGCGAATTCTATTTCGCCATCTTCACTGACAAGTAAACGAATATTTTCTTGTGTGCCTTTTGTGCTTGTGGTAGCGACTTCCCAGTTTTTTTCCGAAATGTTACGCCCAACAACATCAGCAATTGCATTACCAACAGGAGCAAAAGCGCCACCTATTGGTGCTGTGCCGATACTGACATGACGACGTTTTGAAGTGCTATCACAACCTACGCCGAAAATCAAGGCATAGATAAAACAGAAAATGGATAAATACGAGGTGATGAATTTCATTTAGGTTCTCCTATAAAAATAAAGTCAAAGACTAAGATAAAGTAGATTGACTACATATATTCTTAACCGAATTACAATATGTAGTTTTTGAAATGCAAGATTCGTTATGCAGAATGTGCAAGCGGCACCTCAGGTGGAAAATAACACATCTTTGACATGTCTGGAAAGATGTGTGTTACGTCTCGCCTATAGATATCTCCACTTAATATGTCAACGATGCCGCCAAGATGTTCTGGATACTCAGATAGAAATCGCGCGAAACTAAATTCTTTTGTGTAGAAAGCGTAAACAAGTTTCCGAAATGCTTCCATCCCATCAACAAACGTCTGTCCGAAACTTCCTAACCGCATCTCAGAAAAGTCACTCTCTCGGAACGCTTCAATAATTGCATCTGCTGCCATTTCACCAGATTTAAGTGCTAAAAACAGACCTGTTGAATACACAGGATCCAAGAAGCCAAATGCATCTCCTATCAAAACCCAATTCTGACCTGCGATACGGCTCGCACGATACGAAAAATCTTTTGTTGTTTGGATAGGAAACAGTTGTTTAGCACCTTCAAGCCGTTGCTTCAAAGGTTGACATTTCTCCAATTCTTCGTCAAAGATTTTCTGTGCGTTGAGTTTACCGTCAGGTTCTCTGCGATTTTGGAGAAGATAGTCCAACTCACCGACTACCCCGATGCTGGTGCGATTGTACGGTAGTGGAATTGACCAGAACCAAGAGTCTTTATCTTCGGTATGCAGAATAAGCGTAGCACCTTCGTCAATTCCTTTGTCCCGATGTCCCCCTTCGTAATGTGTAAAAAGCGATGCTTTTTTGAGGTTCGGCTCTATGGTATTGAGGTCTAACTGCCTTCCGATGAGAGAACGTTGACCGGTAGAATCCACAATAACCGTTGTATGTATTGTTTCAAGGTCATTATTTTTATCTGGGGAAGATTTTTCTTGTGCCACTACACCGATTGCCTTATCCCCTTCAAAAAGCACTTTGCGAACACTGACACCTCGTCTTACCTTTACCCCCTTCTCTGTTGCATTGTCCAAAAGCATCTGGTCAAACTCGCTACGCAAAACCTGCCATGTGACCGCACTTTCATGTGGATTGGTTTCAAAAAAGTAGAACGGATTAGTGGCTTTTCCCGTACGCGTAAAAAACTGCACACTAAACTTCTGCGGAAAATGACTCGCTCGCAGCTTTTCAAGCATGCCGAGTCGTTTGAAAGTCCAGTATGTGGCAGGAATGAGAGACTCACCGATTTTGAAAGTCGGTTCAGCGTCACGCTCGAGGAGTAGAACGCTGTGACCTTCCTGCGCGATAAGTGCAGCAGCGGTGCTTCCTGCGGGCCCGCCGCCGATAATGATGGTGTCGTAGTTTTGGTGTTTGTTCATTTGATAGTCTACTCAAAAACAAAATGTGAAAATTCGGTTTAACTCCCTCATCCAGGAGATGTTCTTTTCTATAGAATTCTTCTAAACAATTCTAAAGGTTAATTTTGCTTTTCTATATCTCTTAAAAGATTGTGAGCACGTTGATAAGTTGGATCAATCCGTAATACTTTCATAGTTGCCTGTTTTGCATCTTCGAATTTCCTTAGCTTATAATAGGCACATCCAAGTCCAAGATGAGCCACTCTACAGTGTGGATCAATTTGTATTGCTTTCCGAAATTTACTCACCGCACAATCATACTTGCCATTCGAAATATAACACAATCCGAGCATTATGTAGGCTTTTATGTCGTTAGAGTCTATCTCGGTGGCAGTAGTATAAGAATTAATAGCAGAGTAAAAATCTTGCATCCAATAGTAAGCGAAGCCAAGATTGTTTTGAACATTCATATAATTTGGATCCATGTCAGCAACGATTTTAAATTCACCAGCAGCTTCATTGTATTGCTTGCTGTTTAAGTAACAGCATCCACGGTTGTAATACACCTGTTTAATAGCGTCCAATAGTTTGAGAGCGGGTTGGTAATTAGCATCAGTCCTTAATGCCTCTTTAGCTGATTTTTCCGCCTCAGCCAATTTGTCCTGTCCAAGATACGCTCTACCAAGACCGTAATGTGCTTTTTTGAAGCAATGTGCCTTTATGAAAATCGGAAATATGTTTATAGTTTTCTCAAAAGCCGCGATGGCATTACCATATTGCTGGTTGTTCAAGTGATTATGACCCCGGTTGCAATACGCCTCTTTAAGAGCGTGTAATAGTTCACGAGGAGGTTGGTTGTTAACGTCAAGTCTTAGTGCATCATTAACTGCTTTTTCTGCTAATACAAGGTTATCTTGATTAAGATAACTCATCCCATGTTCATAGTATTTTTGCTTAATACTTTCCAAAATTTCTAGAGCAGGTGAATAATCATTTATGATACTTAATGCTTCTTCGGCTGCATTTTTTGCATCTTCAAGATTATCTATTTCAAGGTATGCCTTACTAAGTCCACAGTGTGCATCAGTAAAGATGAGTTCTATATTTATAGCTTCTTGGAATTTGCCAATTGCCATACCCCATTCACGATTGTTCAAGGAATTACAACCAGAACGGTAATGCGCTATAGCATCCAAAAGCTTCTGTGAATCGGGATGACTATTTTTTGTAAGCCTTATGGCTTCTTTGGCTTTATTTTCTGCTTCATCCAAATTGCCTTGTGCAAGGTGTGTACGTCCTAGCCCACAGTGTGCATCAGTAAAGATAGGTTCTATATTTACAGATTCTTGGAATTTGTCAATTGCTATATTCCATTCGTGATTGTTCAAGGAATTACAACCAGAACGGTAATGCCTTATAGCATCCAAAAGTTTCTGTGAATCAGGATGATTATTATCTGCAAGTTTTAGAGCTTTTTTAGCTGCATTTTCTGCTGCATCTACATTGCTTTGTGCAAGGTGCACTCGCCCCATTCCGGAGTATGCATCTGTATAAATAGGATCTATATTTATCGCTTCCTTGAATTCAGATACCGCTACCTTATATTGCCTTTTGTCTAAATACGCACAACCTTTGTTCAAGTTTTCTTTTTTTCGTTTATTGCCTTCAAATCGTGTTGAGTTCAGATAGCTTCGCAGGTAACAGAGACTTGTCGCGATAGCATCCGCAGAATGATGCGGTTCTGGAATTTGCGGGAGGTTACACATCCGCTTGACAGCCTTCTGGACATCCCTCTTAGATGCATTTCTGTTGTCCGTGGCAGCATATTTAACGTGCTGTGGCGTATAGAGTCGACATTCTATGCCCTCCGTGTCGGCAATATTTCTTACAGTTGCTACACACACCGCGACATACAAGAACCATTCCCTTCTTGCTTCCTCTGTTGCAACTTCAAGTTTCTCAACTGCAATCGCATGCGGTCGATTTGATGGAGACTGTATCAACGCTTTTATTTTTTGCTCTATATGTCTAAGTTTGTTTTCTGGGGTTCCCGTAGGTCTCTCAGTGTCAAAGTTAAGAACAGAATATCCATCAGAGGTTTTTTGCGTAACTGACCAACCTACATTTGTATTCCGAGTACCAATATTTCCAGGGTCAACGCCGATGACAGTCATACCATCCCCAAGTAGTTGCTCGGGGAGAGGTTCAACATAGTCCGATGGTTCTTCAGTAATTATTGGCATCATTTCATCGGGCCGCGGTGGAATCGGAATGTTTTCAAGCGTTTCTATAGATTCAACGAGAGTAGCCGGAATATAGTCTAAAAACTGAGATTTCCCCCGTGGGTATTGCGCGTCTTCTTCATAAGACGACAGACACAACCAATGCTTTGCACGTGTCATCGCTACATAAAGGAGCCGAAGTTCCTCACCCCAATCCTGTTCATTAGAATTGTGAAAAGGTAATAAACTGGTGCATACGCCTGCAACAAATACGTTTGGAAATTCTAATCCTTTGGATTTATGGATTGTCATGAGAGACACACCATCTGTATATCCATTTGAAGAATTACCAACAACATGACACGGAATTTCTAATTCATTGAAAGCCTCTGTAAAAGCCTCAGCTTGCCTATTGATGCGATACAATACAGCAAAATCACTCGGATTACGTCCTTCTTGGATAGCGTGAGAGATAAACTCGGCGATAGTCGCAGCCTCTTTTTCATTGTCTTCACAATGGAGATGTCTTACTTTTTCACCTTCAGGGTTCCGCGTGAACAATTCCTTGTCTCGTCGAACTGGATTGAACTCTGCTAAAGCACGAGATGCCTCGACTATCCGCTGTGTAGAACGATAGTTTTGTCCGAGCGAAATTACATCGGCGTTTGGATAATCCTCCTCAAAATTTAAGATGTTTTGGATATCAGCACCCCGAAATCCATAAATACCTTGGTCATCATCCCCAACAACCCGTAGGTTCTGATGCCTCCCTGCAAGAGTTTTGATAATTTGGTATTGAATAGGATCCGTGTCCTGGTATTCATCAACGAAGATAAGATCAAATTTCTCTTGCCATCTTTCTCTAACTTCAGGAACATCCCTGAGGAGAGCATTCGTCAATAGTTGGTATTCGGTATAATTAGCCTCGTCATTTGCAGCAAGTTGTATGTATCTCTGGTAGATTTCTACATAGACTTGTGACATGTGGCGATGCTGAGCGTAACTTCCTGCCTCGGCAGGAGAAACATTCGCTGCTCTGCATTCATTGATAAAACGCAGTGCATCCTCGGGTTCGGCAAATTGATGATGCTGGAGATATTCAATTTGGGCACGCGCACCTTCATTATAGAAGTGTGTTAACTCATTAACGGTAAATTCTTGCCTGTTACCTATGTCCAATTGCTGCGCATCTTGGTGCAGAATCTTCCCGCAAAAACTGTGGAATGTAGAAATCCAAACGTCAGTAGCGTTTTCGCCTCGCTCCATGACTTCTTGCACACGGTGTCTCAACTCCTCACGGGCTTTGCGCGTAAAACTAAATGCCAAAATCTTGTCCGGTATCACCCCATTTTCTTCTATGGCGTAAGCAATAGAACAAGCAACTGTATGAGTTTTGCCAGAACCCGGTCCGGCAATAATCAGAAGAGGTCCTTCTGTATGCTTAACCGCTTCTCGCTGGGGGCGGTTTAAGTTATTTAAAATAGACATTATAGTTTCGCTTAGATTTGTTTGAAAAACAGAAAGTTCGCAGCAAGTCAATCCGCAGCTTCTTTGCCTGCTGGTTTCGGAGTTTCGGGCTTCTCCGGCGGTAAATCTGCAAATTTGTACCCTGCTTTTCGGTATTCTTTTTCTAACTTCCGGTAGTATTCACCCAGTTTGCGGGCATCGTGGTCAAACTTTGCTGAAATTTCTCTGCGAATTCTGTGAATTTCGTCAAGTTCATAGTTTGCCATTTAGTCGTCAACTCCTAAATAGTGTTAATCTGTCGCTTTTTCGTCTCCTGATTCGGTGGATTCGGGTTTCTCGGATGGTGGATCCACGAATTTGTATTTGCCAGACTTCCGGTATTCTTTTTCTAATGCTTGATAATGAGCGATCAGTTTGTCAACATCATGATCAAATCGCGCGGAGATTTCCCGTCGAATTCTGCGAATTTCATTAATTTCATAGTCTGCCATTTAGTCATCAACTCCTAAATAATTGAGGGGTGTCACCAAGTCTGGCGTTGGTAAACCTAGTTCTTGGTTTATCTGCCGGATGCGATAAATTTTGTTAAGGTTCGCAATATGTTTATAATTCCACGTTAGAAGAGCATCTACATTATAAAACGAGGCAATTGCCAAATGAAGTGCATCTCCAAAAGGATCGTGAGGCATTATTAACCTATCAATATAGGTTTGTGTAATGCTGCGAATTCTTGGAGAGATTGACAACATCTCCAGATTTTCCACCAAGTCAATCCGATCTTGCGTTTTTTTTACTCGTTCCGTCCCTGAGTTCCTCAATAACAGCTAAACTTGAAACGAGGGTAAATTGATCTGCGTATTGGGCCCACCATTTCCGGGTCCAACTCTGCATAGCGCGGGATTCGATATCCCTGCGCAATGTGTAATAGAAACTCGGTATTGTCGTTTCAATGTAGACGCGATGTTGTTTTTCGTTATTTAACAATTATAACCTCTCAAGAATTGAATTGTCAAGGAAAACGCTTGTTCATCTATAAGGCACGCTCATCAGTAAATCGTTTTGATTTGAGCTCATATCTCGGTAAAGTTCCATGTGGTACTACTTTAACAATTGTGCGCAAACCTAAAGCATTCCGAATAGCTGCACTTACAGCCGTTACTGTATCAGCAGGATTTGGGTTTGTAGATTCAATCTGGACTTCAAGTTCATCGAGCGTTTCTGTGCGGTAAGCGCGAACAGCGAACTCGCTCACATCAGGAAACTTAAGGACAATATTTTCAATCGTAGCAGGATAGACGTTCAAACCGCGAATAATAATAGCGTTGTCCAAACGCCCGATAACACCGCCATCAAGGACACGATGTTGGCTTCCACATTCGCAAAGTGTGGGTTTGAGCTTGACGTAGTCCCCTGTGCGATAGCGAATCACGGGCATGCCGATCCGACCTAAATTGGTTATTACTAACTCCCCTTCGTCTGCTGGATTGCCTGTTTCAGGATTAAGCACTTCACAGATAAATTCGTCTTCGTTGAGATGTACTCCTGCTTGCGGTTGGCACATCACACCCCATGCACCGACTTCGGTAGCACCTGCATGGTCATAGGCCCGTGCCCCCCAACGATCTTCAATACGTTGTTTTGTTGCAGGTAGACTCGCGCCAGGTTCACCAGCGTGGATTGTTACTCTAACTTTAGAATCTGTGCTGAGGTTAACTCCCTCTTGCTCTGCGACTTCTGCAAGGCGTAATGCATAGGTCGGTGTACAAATTACCACCGTCACATCATTACTGAGGATAGCACGGACCCGTTGTTCGGAAGTCAAACCACCATTTGCAATGGTAAGTGCGCCAAGCTGCTGAGCACCGTGATATGCACTCCAGAAACCGATAAATGGACCGAACGAAAACGCCATCATGAGTCGATCTGACGATGTTACCTCCGCAGCATTATAAATATCTCGCCAACACTTCCCCCACCAGTCCCACGATTCCCGTGTGTCTAACCATCGCAGAGGTGAGCCTGTTGTCCCTGATGTTTGATGTAGGCAGGTATATTGATCCAATGGAAAGGTGAGATTTGTGCCGTAAGGAGGATGGGACACCTGATCTGCACTGAGTTCATCCTTTGTGGTAAACGGAAGTTGCTGATAATCTGAGAATGTTTGAATATCGTTTGGATGTGTAATTCCAGCTTTGGTGAGTTTTTGCTTATAGAATGCGTTTGATTCTAATACTGGAGCGAGCATTTCGCGTAGGCGGTGTAATTGTGGTTTTGTAGACATGTTTTAGCGTTTACTCAGTGGAGCTTGGATCCTGAAATGTAAAATTTAAAGCTGCGAGTACACCTTCATGAGTCAGGCGAGGATAAGATTCAAGCAATTGTTCAATTGTTTCACCTGCGGCAAATTTTTCCAATATTAATTCAACCGGTATTCGGGTGCCAGCAATAACAGGTTTACCCATCATAATTGACGGATTGCATTCGATGAGTTTTGTATCCATGTTTTCACTCCTTCCATAATAGAAATATAGTTGCTTAGGTATACCGCGTATTCTGATACTCAGGTGCATAGAACGTTGGAAGCAAACTATCAACTTGCAGCAAACCGCGCTGTGTTAACAGGATTTCATCTGATTCAGCGTTAACACGCAACATGCCATCATTTTGAAGTTTCG
This sequence comes from Candidatus Poribacteria bacterium, assembly GCA_022825825.1. Classification (GTDB taxonomy): domain Bacteria; phylum Poribacteria; class WGA-4E; order WGA-4E; family WGA-3G; genus MSPOR6. The sequence continues at coordinate 24,957 of JAJDWA010000075.1, read as the reverse complement.
CGTAAGCATCAGCATAAAGTGTTAGAATTTTCGCGTTGAACTTATTTTGAAAATAGGAAGGTTTTATTTTTCCCAGTTTGAGTTGCAGAATCATCTCACGTGTCAATCTTTCCGCTTCTGTCGGTTTCAATGCACGGTAGATAGGTAGTTTATCTTCCTCAAGATTACTGAGATAGTCTCCCCATGAAGGTGCATTTTGGAAGTGAATTCCGCTGAGATGCGAGAAAGACGCAACGCCTGTACCTATCATATCACTTCCCTGCCAGACTGCATCACGATAGACGAACTGGCACGGTTTGTCTTTTTTAAGCACTGTGTAAGCACTGGATATTTCATAACCGTATTTTGCAAATTGTTCAAAAGCGTATTGATGCCATTCTCGTTTCAGTTTCCAATCTGCCACAGGCAAGGCATCTCCACCAAGGATGTCTTTGGAATAAACGGTGTTAAATGGCAATTCAAGCTGATAGACGGTGATGCTGTCGGGATCAAGTTCAATCGTCTTTTTGACTGTTTCGCGCCAACTTTCCCAGGTTTCCCCAATCATACCCGAAATAAGGTCAATGTTAACTTGGTCAAATGCCAATTCTTTGATCCAAGGGGCAATCCGATATACCTCTTTTGAGAGGTGTGCCCTACCGTTTTCTGCAAGAATATCGTCATTCAAATTTTCAACACCGAGACTCAATCGGGTGACACCGATCGCTTTGATGGCTTCTAATTTCTTTTGTGTCAATGTGCCGGGTTCACATTCAAACGCGACCTCTTCTGCAGCGTCCCATGGCATAACCCTCTTCACTCTATCCACCAATGTTGTCAGGTGTTTGACACTAATGTATGAAGGAGTGCCACCCCCGAAATAGACGAACCGCAAAGGTCTATCCGCAATTGCCGGTTGCTTGCTGTACAGTTCAACCTCTTTCGCAAGAGCGTTTAGGTAAGTGTCTATTTCCGAACTGTTTTTGTCAGTGTAAACCCGAAAATAGCAGAATTTACAACGTTTTCTGCAGAAAGGGATGTGCAAGTAAAGTCCAAGCGTAGCATCTGGGCGAGGTTCTTCGCCGAGAGCGTGATGCACTTCCTCTACTGCTGATTCGTTCCACGTAGAATATGGTGGATAGTTGGATACAAAAACACTACCGACAGTTGTCTGTTTTGATTCTATTCCTGCTGTTGCAGGTTCCGGTTTTGTTTTAGACATTGTTTTGTTTCCTTACCATTCTGAAGCATAGACTTGTTCACAACTCTCTTCAATCGCTTGCTTCATCTGTTCAAGGTTTTTTAATGGAATTGTGCCTGAAAATTTAAGGAATTCGCGAATTGAGGCACCCTCTGGCATTTCGTCTGAAAGTTCTAAGGTGAAATCTAAACTTGCTTCTGGTGAATAGGTGAAAACGTTCCTAACCATTCTACAATTCTTTGAATAGTTGACAAATTATCCATTGTGATGTCTTCTCTGATTAGGTTTAATTGGATGGTTTACACTTACCAAATTATTGTAAATTTTACCATAGACCAGCCGGGAAAACAACCTTTTACGATTCTGTATTACTGAGTTACTTTTCTCCAAAGCAGAAGAGAATACCGTCCTCATTTCCGATATATATTTTCCCATCAGCCACACTCGGTGATGCGACAATTGACGAGCCCGTTTCAAATTTCCACACCTGTTCCCCGTTGGTAATATCAAGCGCAATAAATACGCCGCGAGTCGTTCCAAAAAAGACGCGCTTGCCAACGATGACGGGTGAAGATTCTATCCGGGACTTAGCAGTATAAGTCCATTGCGGCTCACCTTTTTCTGGCGAGAGTGCATGCACCATCTTATCGCGCCCGCCAATGATAACAAGTCGTTCTGTTACGGCAGCTGACGCAAAAAACGGAAGCTTGCGCATCGGATGTTCATACCGCCACGCAATTTCACCGGATGTGAGGTCAACACCTAACACTTCGTTACCGTACGTTCCACAATACGCGCGAACTTCAGGATTAGTTTGTGAGTCTGCATTAGAGACTAAAATCGCAGGACTCGCACCAACGTACGCGCCAAGATTTACCTGTTGTGTCTCAGAACCATCGTCAATATTGATAACACGCAGATAACTATCGCATCCTGTGACAATTACGAAATTTCCGAAAATTGCAGGTGTGCCGTGTACATATCCTTCTGTCTCAAATTTCCATACCAATTCACCTTTTTTTATATTGAGACAGTAGAGAAATCCGTCATACGAACCGAATAGCACTCGGTCACCAGCAAAATTTGCTGATGAGATAATCTCTCCTTCAGTAGTGTACTGCCATTTCTTTTTTCGAGTAGCAATGTCCACAGCATGAAAAATGCCATCTCCATCCCCAAAATAGATAATGCCATTATGGATAGAAGGTGATGACTTGATAGGTGCAGTTGTCTGATATTTCCATGTGCTTTTTCCGCTTTGTACATTGATTGCATATAGAAATCCATCTGATGCTCCCACATACACCATATTATCAACGATTGCAGCAGTGGATTCAATCATATCTCCCGCCTTAAATGTCCAGAGCAATTCAAGTTTTGCGGGAAATTGTGAATCCGCTACACCTGTGAGCTGTGGATTTCCTCTGAAACTCGTCCAATTGCTAAAAGCGGTGTGTATTCCGAGCAATAATAGAAAAACTAAAACAGCAGCGAGGATACCCCAATGTAGTAATATCTTCAATTTTTCAAAAAATTTGTTCATATAGTCTCACAAAATCATGTATATCCAAAGGACGTGGATTGAACTGTGCAGTCCACTGCGCAGCGGCTTCTTTTGCTAATGTAGATATGTCAGTTGATCGGACATGATGTTGGACAGGGCAATCTTGTAATGTGTTCGGTAAATTGCCCGTTTGCATTAACGTTTCAACTCTGTCTGCTAAATTTCCATCTGCGAAAAGTTCGTTATAGGATTCTCCTACGACCGTTTTGTTGAATCGAATGACGTGCGGTAACATCAGTGCGACGGCGATACCGTGGGTAATACCGTATCTGGCTGTCAATGGATTTGCACATGCATGTGCGGCACCAAGCATTGAATTTTCTATTGCAACGCCAGCAAGGTATGCACCGAATAACATCTTTCCGCGTGCTTCACTATTATCTTCAAGTGCCATTTCAAAATTAGCGTTTAATAATGTCCACGCTTGATGTGAGAACATCTGTGACATTGGGTTGCGTCTGGTTGAAACATAGCTCTCTATAGCATGTGCTATAGCATCTATACCGGTCACCGCTGCTACCGATCTCGGCAAGGTTTTTGTTAAGATTGGGTCTAAAATTACAGTGCCGAATTGCGCTTTTTTATCACCACACGCCATTTTGATGTGTGTTTCTGCCTGTGCAATCAGAGCGAAGGATTGCGCCTCACTTCCGGTGCCAATCGTTGTAGGAATACCGATAGACGGAAGCATCGGTTGCGTTGCTTTGTTCGTTCCCCAGTAATCCTCCATTTTGCCGCCATTGGTTAGCAGAAAATTTACACCTTTGGCACAATCCATCGCACTCCCACCACCGAGTCCAATAATCAGGTCAATCGGTGCGTTCGCCTTTGCAAATTGAACAGCAGCGTCAACGTGCTTCGTTGTCGGGCTTGGCTCAACATTCGTGAAAACACAACATGGAATTTTTTCACTATTTAGTACTGAATATGCACGTTTTAGGATGTCTGCTTCTTGGATGCCAGGGTCAGTTACAATTAAAACACGACTACCGCCAAGGGCAACCGTGGATTCAGCCAGTTTCTCAATACTGTTTTCACCAAAAATTACACGTTGTGCCAAATCAGAATCAAAGGAAATCATCGTAAAATTTTCCGATTTGTTAAACTTCCAAAAGGTTTGATATTATCAATATCTCAAATTATATCAGATTTCGGTTCGTTATTCAAGGAAGAAGTAGGCACCTAAAAACTTTTCACTTGTCACCACCTCGTGGGCCTGCTAAACTGATCCTATGAAAGTTTTTATCCAAATCGGGCACGGCATCATTGGTGCAGCTGTCCTATCCTTTTTCTGTATCTGGAGAGCAGGCAGTTTTGGTGAAGCACGGCATACGATTAGTATTATCGGTGCTATCGCTATCCTTATTGCGAGTCTCTATCTTCTCCGAAGCCGTTGGATTCGCTGGGGCAATCGTCGGATATGGTTAAAGTACCATCAACGGCTTGCGTCCCTCGGTTTGTGCCTTGTGTTGTTGCACTCTGCTTTTCAACCGCTTGCTTGGCATTCATGGCTCACATTTTTACTCGCCTTGTCGAATTTAGGCACTGGAATTGCTGTTAGTCTTACCGCTCGGAAAGTGCGCCAGACGCTGCTCAGAGTTCATCTCATCCTCGCACCAATTCTATTGATCAGCATTGTGTTTCATGGACAAGCCAAACTTGACCACGATGAGTTCTTCCCACTTACCGATGTTCACGATGTTCCTTGTGCAAGATGCCACACATCTGAACCGTTCCTTTTCCACGTCGAAGCAACTACATTACAACAAGAAATGGATACGTCCAAAACTATCCCAGATGATATACATTGGTGGTTCTTACAGCATGATGTAAAGATACCTGATACAGCAAAAGTTCTCGTCAAGGAAATTGGTAACGTTTGGATAATTGCCGACGAAGAAAATCGCTTCAGCTATAAGGTCAGGAAAAAGACTGATCAACTCGCGCTCTACGCTGACTCTCCATATCGCAGCTACACGTGTATCACCTGCCACGAACACAACACACCGGAACTTATATCCGCCCATGAACTGCACGGTGCTGCTGATTTTCACAGATGTCTTGTTTGCCACCAAACCGAAATTGATGGGACCCGTTTTGGCAGACAACGCGTCAATTGGGACTATGACCCCAATTGGTAAAATCCATAAATACTCAAGCAAATGAAATAATACCAAATTAACTTGATTAGGCGTTTCTTGGGTCCGTCAATATTGCGAGGCACCAAATCAACGGTCCGAATCTATGGAGCATGCCACACGGGGAATCATGTAGAATGCCAAACGCGCATTCTATCAAAAGCATTCATACCGTTGATTTCGCGCATGCTTCTTTAGGCATTCCTCGACAGGTTATTTAGTTTTATGAATTCTCATTTTATCATGTTAACTGCAAGTTTAGGATTTGAAGCATAATATTTCATCTCATCCGCTATACGCGTTATTCCTGCGAAACAGAGGACAGATAATGCGGTACTGCACAAAGCTGCCATGACTTGTGGTATTGCGCCACATCGGACAGGTGATGCATCTTCTCCAAGTAAAATTCCCCGCATCCAGGACGACTTGTTCTCTATTGACCAATGCCCACGCCGTCCAGCCATTAAGCGTTCGACAGATGCTGCTTCGGTATTTAGACTTGTGATACCATAGTGGACTTTGTGCGTTTCTTCTCCTGTTTTCTGATTTTTGTCCGAATAACGATATATGTCCACACATCAATCCGATAACGATAAGTGCGAGAATGGATTTCAACGGATGTCGTTTCCCTTTATCCTTGCGTGGGTCTTTAAGTTTTGCTAAAATACCTAACAAGTGGCAAGATTTTCTTCTTGTCATTATTCATCTCAAAATAGGTAGTTTTTAAAGTGAAGTCCAGCAGATATGGTGTCCAAAATCACGCTATATCTGCTTTTCATAAATACTAACAACTATGATAAATATGCCCGAAAAACCTAAAACTAAATAACCCTGAGTCCAGTGTTTTTCCACTTGTTTATTTTACACAATTTTGCTAAAATCATTTTCAAAACCTTGAATCAGGTAAATGATTCAACATCTCACATTGAAGAGGACATTTTTATCATGGAGGGAAAAATGAAAATTGGTAGTCAAAGTATATTGATGGTCTTATGGCTAAGTACCATTATTCTTACAGTGTCAATTGTCAATGTAAGCCAAGCTGCAGCTATTGAAAAAGGGACGCTGGAGGTCGCTTACCTGTTTGATGAGAGTGAAGGCAACGTCGCCAAAGATATTTCTGGCAATGACCGACATGGCGAAATCATTGGGACAAAACGTGTTAAAGGTGTGTTCGGAAACGCTTTAGAATACGATGGAAGCGATGACAACGTCATTGTCACAGGTTTTAAAGGCATAGGTGGCACGGACCCGAGAACTACTGTCTTTTGGTTTAAATCTGATGTAGTGCGCGAGCATTCATGGGTAAAATGGGGAATAAATTCTCCTGAACAAAAATACTACATCCGATCCCACATCCGAGGTGATGCCTGTAATTTACGGGTAGAAGTCAACGGTGGGCAAAATTTCGGAATGGACAACGTCTGTGACGGTGAATGGCATCATTGTGCTGTCGTTTTCCCGGAAGGGTCAGATGCAGTGAAAGACCATGATCTCTATGTGGACGGTAAACTTCAAGACAAAGAGGGTACCGATAAAGCTATGAACACCAATATTGATACACAAGATGTCAATATGGGTGCGCGGTTGGCTAACCACGTCTTTATGCTCGGAACATTGGATGAAGTCGCTATCTTTAATGTGGATTTGGATTTGAAGCAGATTAATGCCATCCGAAATACTGGGTTACAAACTGCACTTGGTATAGACCCACAAGGCAAATTAGCAATAAGTTGGGCAATGATTAAAAACTATTAATCCCATAAATCCAGACCTAATAGTTTTCGTCCCAAAGGTGTTAATTCCGGCGATCCGTAGTTTTCGGCTTCCCACCCACGCGGATCACCGGGATAAGGCCCGTGTCCTAATGCTCTCCGCTCGCGCCACAGTGTAAGACGTTCTTGACGCCGTTCTTCATTCATAGGATTAGGAGCGCGATAATAGTTCATGTATTGTGCTAACCGTGGCTTATCGGATGTGTTGCGACCATTGCCGTGTGGAAGTGCTACATGCCATATCAGTAGTGAACCCGCCTTCGCTGGTACTTGGACGAATTTTTCTCTATATATTTCCGGCGTAAGTTCTGGCACCCACGGGTTTTCTTCATCAATCAACGACTTATGTGCCCCTGGCCAACACACAAAAGAACCTTGATTGTCAGCTGTATCTCTTAAAAACAGGACACCTTGTGTGCTAAACCTAACCGGTAATTTTGAGGTATCTGCATCCCAGTGGTACATCCCTTTATGGTCCCATTCAGGATAGTCAGGATGTTTAGGCGGTTTCATATTAACTCTATCAATATGAACCCAAATTCGCTCAGTACCATACACCTCGCTATAAATCTGATGAATCGGTGGATGTTGGTATACGTTCCACATGGCTTGATGAAAATACATTTCTACCATGCCTGCCCCAGGTTTGTGAGGTGCACGATACCAGTCGTTCGGGTCTGAAGGATCCATCTCCAAAAACGCGAAAATTGCGTCAACAACTGCCTCACAAAGTTCAATCGGGACGGCATTTTCTATGACCATATAGCCGTATTCATCAAAATGATCGTGATGTGCTTGTGTTAATAATGCCATTGTCATACCTTCTTGTAGTTTTTGTCAAGGAGCACGAAAAGTGCTTCAATCGTCAACGGTTCTCCATTCTTATCGTGAATAGATATCTCGTTGTCCTCTATCGCTTTGCTTAGTTGCTTTTTAAGCTTACCATGTCTGCTTGCAATCCCTGTTGCGATTCCTGTGCTGAAACCTCCGCCAAAACCTATAGCGATGCCTGCACCTAAACCTACGCCGAAGCCTTCCATAATAACTTCATTCCTTTCTTTATTTGCTGACTGCTGAAAACTGAATGTCTCTGGCAGTTTGACTTTGCTAAGTTCTTACAAAACTTTGATAACTACGATGGTCATATCATCGTTCTGTTGGGTGTCACCGGAAAAATCACGGACATCGTTAATAATCGCATCTATCACCGCTTCTGCAGTCATTGTTTTATCCAACCCTTTGATAAGATCGGGCAAGCGGTCAGTTTCCATATAAAGTTGGTCAGAATTGTCTCTTTGAGATGCTTCGGTAATACCATCGCTGAAAAGGATAATTGTATTTCCAGATTTCAGTTCGATTGCCGGCGTTTCTTCATATTCAGAGGATTTAAACGCGCCCAATGGGAGACCATCTATTGAGATTTCTTCAACATCACCTTCACCGCGCTTAATAATGGGATAAGGGATTCCGGCGTTGGTATATTTAAACGTCTTATCCCTTGGGTCAATGGTCAGTATCGCCATTGCACAGTTGGTAAATCGTTGAAATCGAGGATAAAGGTTCTGGTTTAATGCCCACAACATTTGAGATGGAGACAGTTCCAACTGCGCCACAGAATAAAGCGCACCAGAAGATAAAATAGCATTCATTGCTCCCTTCATACCTTTACCAGCGACATCTGCCAGCACAACAGCAAGCGCGCCGTTGCTGAGCGGAACATAGTCGAAAAAATCCCCACTGACGGTACGGGCGGAGATACAGACTCCTGCAATCTCAAACCCTGGGACCTCAGGTGCAGCTTGCGGTATTAATCCGATCTGCATCTCCCTTGCATCAGCAAGTTCGGAAACCGCTTCTCGCTGATAGGCTAAAACTTGTTGCCGCTGGCGGTAATAGCGATACGCAAAAATACCACAAAACATTAGTAACGCAACAATCGCGCCTCCTAATAAGGGCAGAATCCATCCACTTTGGGCCCGCGGCAACACAACGTTCAACGTTAGGCTGGCAGGGGTAGAGTAGTTTAGGTCCCGGTCAATGGCAATAACCTCAAAAGTATAAGTGCCGGGTTTGTCAAAGCTGATATTGAACGTACCTGACCGAGTCGGTTCGCTCCAATCGGAATCAATCTCTTTAATACGCACCTGATACTGTCGTTTCCCTTTCACGGTTTTGAAGTCAATGCTGCTGTACTTGATAGTTACAAGCGTATCGGTGCTGTACTCGATATTTACACGAGTATCGGTCGTAATATCTTCAATTGTCATTGTCTCAGAAGAACCAGTTTGTGCAAATGTTTTGTGGCTCCGAACTGAAACGATACGCACACGTGGTGAAACTCGATTCGGATTGTATTGGGTGACCCCTTCAAGCGTTCCAAACCAGAGTTTCCCATCCGAATCGTGATAAATATTTAAAATCGTATTATTTGTGAGCCCATCTCGCGTATCTAAAGATGTCCATGCGGTTCCATCGTATCGAGAAACGCCACCCTGCGTCCCAAACCAGAGAGAACCCTCTTGGTCTTGGTAAATTGAGGACACATCATTTTGTGCGAGTCCATCATTAGTTGTGAAGCTGACAAACTTTTCACCGTCATAACGAGAAACACCACCACGAATTGTTCCAAACCAGAAAAATCCGTCTCGGTCTTGGTGAATCGCCCGTACAGAATTAGATGCGAGTCCATCATTAGTTGTAAAGTTGACAAACTCATTACCTTCATAACGATAGACACCACTCCCATCGGTTCCAAACCAGAGGAAACCGTCCCAGTCCTGATAAATTGAGAGCACACCGTTTTGCGCCAATTCCTCATGGGTCGCAAAGTTGACGAACTGATTACCGTCGTATCGATAGACTCCATCATTAGACGTTCCGAACCAAAAAAATCCATCTCGGTCTTGATAGAATGCCCAAATAAAGATTCCACGATTGGTCATGAAGTTAACAAGCTTATCGTCGAAGTTAACGAACTGACCGTCTTTGTATTGAGAAGCACCACCGTCTGTTGCAAACCAGAGGGAACCTTCCCGGTCTTGAAAAATCGAACGTACTAAATTATGGGCAAGTCCATCATCGGTTGTAAAATTGATAAACTTCTTCCCATCATATTGACTAATTCCGTTGTCTGTTCCGAACCATAAGAGTCCGTTTCGGTCTTGAAGAATGGTGGAAACAGTGTTGCTTGCTAGTCCATCAGCAGTCGTGAAGTTAATAAATCCGCTGTTATCGTATTGGCTGAGTCCCTCACTGAGACTTGAAATCCAAAAGAACCCTTCTCTGTCTTGAAAAATGGACCATACGGAGTTCGTTGCGAGTCCATCGTTGGTTGTGAAGTTGACGATATTTTTGCCATCGTATCGAGAGATCCCATTATCCTGAGTCCCGAACCAAAGGAATCCGTCTCGGTCTTGATGGATTGTCCCAACAAGGTCACTAACAAGTCCATTCCTGGTTGTGAGGTTCACAAACTGATTACCATCATATTGAGAAACACCGCCATTTGTCCCGAACCAGAGCAGTCCATCTTGATCTTGATGGATCGACCACACAAAATTGTGGGCGAGTCCCTCATTGGTACTAAAGTTAACAAACTGATCACCGTCGTAGCGAGAGAGTCCCTCGAGTGTTCCGAACCAGAGGAAACCCTCTCGGTCTTGATAGATTGAATTTATAGTGTCACTAATGAGTCCATCATCGGTTGTGAAGTTGACAAACGCTTCGCCATCATATCGAGAAACCCCATTTCTCAGAGTTCCGAACCAGAGGAAACCCTCTCGGTCTTGATAAATGGCCCATACGTCGTTAGCAGCGAGTCCCTCATCGGTTGTAAAGTTGACGAACGCTTCACCATCGTATCGACTAATTCCGTTGTCTGTCCCGAACCAGAGGAAACCCTCTCGGTCTTGATAGATTGACAATACGATGTTGTGTGCGAGTCCCTCATCAGTTGTAAAGTTGACGAACGCTTCGCCATCGTATCGAGAAACCCCACCGTTGCGGGTGCCAAACCAGAGGAAACCCTCTCGGTCTTGATAAATCGACCGTACGTTGTTATTTCCCAGCCCTTCTAAATAAGTATAGTGCTTCCATGTCCCATGTTTAAAAGGTGGAAAACGGAAATCAACATTCTCAAGCGTCCTTTGTGTGACAACAGAAACAATTTTGTTTGAATCTTCACGCTGCGTCTTCAAGGTGTGACAACGCACTTGATATCGTCCAGCAGCCAAGTTGATGAATTGATATTGACCTCTATTATCCGAGAGGGTCGTTGCCCGTCTTTGACTGGAACCATTTTCTGCCAGTAATAATGCTTCGACAACAACACCGACATGTAGCGTATTATCAAACTTCAACAGGGTCCCAGAGATGCTAACAGCCTGCTGAAGCGTCAAGTTCATATTGACACGAGCACCTGCAGAAAGTTGGACGCCCGTTTCCCAAGTGCCTTTGTCTCCGTGGGTGGCTTCAATATCATAGTGTCCACTTGCTGGGTAGACAGAAAACTGGTAATTACCTTTGGTGTCGGTTTCTGTTTTTGCAATTAGGATGCTATTTTGCCATAGATGTACGATGGCGTCAGCTAAGGTGTTTCCCGTCTCATCGGTTGCAATCCCAGCTATCACCGCACGTGTGGGTGGAACAACACGCATTGCAAGTTCCCACTTGCTGAGTCCGTTAGAAACTTTCACCAGACAGCGATTTTTACCCGGACGCAATGAAACGGTGCCCCTATCCTCATCTACGCGGATTGCTCTATTAACTGGCTGGGTGTGTACCCTCTGACCGTTGAGAAAAACCACAACGCCATCATCACTGCCGACAAGGAACTCTCCATCACCACCCTGCTCGCTTTCCAATAGACAAAACGCATAGCAAACTGCTTTTTCATGTTTCCCAATTGCACGCTGCAGGTCGATGATGTTTCCTTCGGTACGGTATACCGTCCAGGTCAACGTTTTGCCTTCAGCAGCAGTCACTGTATCACCGGGTTTGGGATTGGCAAGAGCCTCACCGTTAACTGACGCGAGGAAATCGGTCTCCAAATCTTCTGGAAAGAAGGGGCCCAGTACCAGCCATTCTTTAATGAACGTACCATCTACCGGATGAGTCGGAATATTATCTTGGGCGTGTGCAACGGTAACATAGAAACTTAAGAAAACAAGAATCCAACACCGTGCCGAAAAGAGGTTACGCATCTGTCTCTGGGTAAAACTTACAAATAATAAAAGGACATAACTAATAGAATTAGGGTTGGAAAACGAAAAACTACACGTCTCTGAAATAAACATCCCTACAATCATTAAAATAATAGCACATTTAGCAAAGAGAATCAAATCAGAACATAGAGCGATTCGGGGCTTCCTTAATTTCCTCCTTTTGCTGACAGATGCTTGTCGTAGGAGCAACTTTCTACAACCTTAAAAGATTGAAATTTATGGTGAACTATAAATATGTGGATATTTTCTGGTAGGATTTGGATGGGGTGTTTCTTGCACTTTGTGGCGTGCAATTAGGTATATCGTTAGTTGTAAATCTATTATCGTTCCTTGTTTAGATTGATCAAACCGGTTTTAGTCCGGTATGTGTGTGAAGTAGCCATAACCACTTCAGCCGTAGGTGAAAAAATCGCTTGTTCATTATCTGATATTTCTCAAAGTTCTTGAAATTTCAACGTTTATCAGTGTTTAGTTGGTATTTGTTTATGAAAATGCTCTCTCAGCGTAGACAGTATCTGTCTTTGTCCAGAAAGTCTAAGCAAGGTTCTTCAAGTTCCAATGTCATTTTCGAAAGTTAGAGTAGAGAAGTGTTGAAAATACTTTGTAGATTTGATAAGATGTTTTGCAGGAGAGAATCGCCTAATCTATGAATCTGTAGTCATTTAACAATTAGGATGCTATTTCATGCGCTAAAAGTCAAGAAAAATCTAAAAAACAGATCGCATTTTCATAACACTCTCCCTGGTAGGTGCGGTTTCCTAACCAATTCAGAATACCATACGCGTATTCTGACATACCCATGTCCCAGACCCATCGGGTGCGATTAGGAAATCGCACTGACCGTAGTGTCCAAATAATTATTGGTTTCACTATAATATATTCGCTCATGTAAAAAATTGATGCAATTTTTTTGAAAGTTGGTAAACTCTTAAGTATGGATTTTCCAATAATAGGCCTTATTGATGATCGTGCAGCAGAATGGTTGCTGGTTCATTACCATCTGAATGGACTACACCTTCTACATTGCGGTGCTTGTGTGAAGGAGGCCTGTGATTTTGGCACTACTGAAGCAAATCAACTTCAAATCTACCGTTGTCTTGTGTGTGATGGCACCTATAACTTTATTTCACAAATCGTTCAACCGTATATATTTTTGACCTGAGCGAACCAGATACAATGGAAAACTATGATATTCTTACGATCGGGCGCAGCTCCATAGATCTATACTCTAATGATGTCGGGAGTCCATTTCCTGAAATCACAAGTTTTGGCGCGTTTGTCGGAGGGTGTCCTACCAATATCAGTGTAGGGACACGGCGTCTTGGTCTTCGATCAGCGCTACTCACAGCAGTTGGCGATGATCCCGTAGGCGAATTCCTACTCAAGTTTTTAAATGATGAGGGCGTTGAAACCCGTTTCATCGTCAATAAGCCAGGGCACAGAACCAGTGCAGTTGTTCTCGGAATTGAACCGCCTGACCGATTTCCACTCATCTATTACCGCGATAACTGCGCAGATATTGAACTTACAATTGATGATGTCATTGCGTCACCGATTGCTGAAAGTCGTTCAGTACTAATATCTGGCACCGGTCTCAGCAAAGAACCGAGTCGGAGTGCTACAATTTATGCTACAGAACAAGCAAAAGCGATGGGTCGCTTGGTATTTCTGGATTTGGATTTTCGCGCAGACCAATGGCATGACCCGCGTGCTTTCGGTGTAAATGTTCGGTCTACCTTACACAACGTCGACATCGCTATTGGAACTGAGGAAGAGATCAAAGCAGCATCCCTTACCGATGTCTCACACATGTCAATAGAACATTCCCAAATCTCAAATCCAAACATTGAGGGAGATATGGAAGCTGCCATCGCAACAATTCTAAATGCGGGACCTGAGGCTCTGGTAGTAAAACGGGGTAGTGATGGCGCAGACATCTATTTAAAACATGGGGAAGTTACGCATGCTGAACCGTTTCCGGTTGAAATCTATAATACGCTCGGCGCAGGAGACGCATTTGCAAGCGGGTTTATCTACGGTGTCCTAAACGGATGGGATTGGCGAAAATCGGCCCGTCTTGGCAATGCGACTGGGGCAATTGTTGTTACACGCCACGGGTGTGCAAACTTTATGCCCACGATGGAAGAAGTCAACGCTTTTGTTGCACAACGTGGTGAACTGTAACTCATTATAATAAGGAATAGAATAGAGGATTTTAAAATGAAAACTCGAAAACTAACGATGGGACAAGCCATTGTCCAATTTCTCACGCAGCAATATGTTGAACGTGATGGAATTGAGGGGGCTTTTTTTGCAGGCATGTTCGGTATCTTCGGACATGGCAACGTAGCGGGGATTGGGCAAGCGTTGCACCAATACGCCGATGTGTTCCGTTTTTACCAAACGCGTAACGAACAATCTATGGTGCATACTGCCGCCGCGTATGCTAAGATGTCTAACCGCCTAAGCACCTTTGCTTGCACCACTTCTATCGGTCCAGGTGCAACGAATATGCTCACCGGTGCAGCGGGAGCAACAATTAACCGATTACCTGTGCTGCTGTTACCGGGGGATATTTTCTCAACGCGTTTGGTCGCACCTGTTTTGCAGCAGTTGGAATCACCCAATTCACAAGACTTTTCGGTCAACGACTGTTTCAAACCAGTTTCTCGTTATTGGGACCGTATCAATCGTCCTGAGCAGATTATCACTGCACTGCCAGAAGCGATGCGAGTACTGACTTCACAGGCAGAAACGGGAACTGTGACATTAGCCCTACCACAAGATGTGCAAGCGGAAGCGTTTCCCTATCCTGAACAACTCTTTGAAAAACGGGTGTATACCATTCCGAGACCTCGTGCAGACGCGAATCTGCTAAACCGGGCTGTCCAATGGATTTCGAATAGTGAAAGACCAATAATCATTGCAGGTGGCGGTGTCATCTATAGCGAGGCAACGGAACAGTTAGCAAAATTTGCAGAGCAAACGGGTATCCCTGTCGGTGAAACCTTTGCTGGCAAAGGTTCGCTACGGTACGACCATCCGCAAAACCTTGGCGCAATTGGTGCTACTGGCACACCCGGCGCAAACATCGCTGCGCGCGAAGCAGACTTAGTCATAGCCATCGGAACTCGATTGAGCGACTTCACGACAGCGTCTAAAACTGCTTTTCAAAATCCGAATGTTCGGTTTATCGCTATTAATATCGCAGAGTTTGATGCTGCGAAACATGCTGCGCTACCGTTAGTTGCAGACGCTCGTGTCACGCTATCTGAATTGATAGACGCTATCGGAACATATCGAATTAATAGCGATTACGCAACACAGATTGAAAATTACCGAGATGCTTGGGAAGAGGAAGTGGAAAGACTCTTCCATCTCGACCATCAGCCACTACCAAGTCAGAGTGAAGTTATTGGGGTTGTTAATGGATTTTCAAGACCTGAAGATGTTGTTGTTTGTGCAGCAGGAAGTCTCCCCGGTGATCTCCATAAACTGTGGAGGACACGTAATCCTAAGCAGTTTCATCTGGAATACGGCTACTCCTGCATGGGATATGAAATCGCTGGTGGATTAGGCATTAAAATGGCTGATCCTACTCGCGACGTCTATGTGCTTGTCGGAGACGGTTCGTACCTCATGTTAGCACAAGAAATCATCACCTCAATTCAGGAAGGCTATAAACTGATTATTGTGCTTATCAATAACGATGGACACAGCAGCATCGGCGGATTATCGCAAGCAACAGGCGCACAAGGTTTTGCAACCCGATTCCGATACCGTGATAACGACACCGGAGAACTGAAAGGAGACATTTTACCCGTTGACCTTGCAGCGAATGCAGAGAGTCTCGGTGCTAACGTCATTGAGGCAACAACTACGCAAAGTTTAAAGGCTGCACTACAAGAAGCACGGGAAGCTGACCGAACAACCGTTGTCAAGATTGATGTGGATTTTGACGTGAGAGTGCCACAGTATGAATCGTGGTGGGATGTTCCTGTTGCGGAAGTTTCAGAGGTAGATTCTGCAAAACAGGCATATCAAGAATATAAAGAGGCAAAACAGAAAGAGCGATATTTTCTCGGTTAGGTTCATCAACTTTTCATAAAGTAACACGGCACAAAAGGTGTCATCAATCATTGTAGGGCGAGGTCTCTGTGCCTCGCCAGTTCTAAGTATTAGTAAAAGCAATGGGCGGGCACAGGGACCCGCCCCTACAAACAATTTCCAAAATAGACTTCAGTCGAAATCCCAAGAAGGAGAATGTAACGTTATGAAAGCATCAGAATTATTAACTAAACTCAAAGAAGGTGAAGCCATTCCGTGCAGCCACTGTGATCGCACAATTCCTGCTGATGAGATGATGCGTTTCGTCTTTAAATTAGGGAAACTTGCACCGCGCATGGAAAACGCAAATGTCGGTAACATCACTTGTGTTCAGTGCCAAGTAGACGATCCTGATATTAAGATTACACCGCGTGGTCCTGATGTCAAATTTGTTCGCGGGGATTAGTCAAGAACCACCTTTACACTTTTCTAAAGAGGAATCTATATGTCGGAACAAATTGTTGGTAGAAATCCCGTTATGGAAGCACTTCGGAGTGGGGAGCGGCAGATAGAAAAAATTTTGATTGTTCAAGGTAGTGAACATCCGCGTCTCCGACAAATAATTGATGCAGCTGAGCGCAAAGGTATTCCATATCAACGTTGTCCAAGGCATCATCTGGATAGCCTGCAGCCGAATCATCAAGGCGTCATCGCCTATATCAGTGAGTTTCAGTATACGGATATATCAACACTTCTTAAGAAAATTAAAAATAAAAGAGATGTTCCGCCTGTCTTACTCATGTTAGATCAGATTCATGACCCAAGAAATTTAGGCGCGATTCTACGCACTGCCAACGCAACGGGTGCGGATGGTGTGCTAATACCCAAAAACAACGCTGCTGAGATTACAGCTGCAGTCCACAAGGCAGCAGCGGGTAGCACAGAATGGACACCGATTATTAAGGTAGCAAACCTTGCGCAAACCATTGAAAAACTAAAGTCAGTTGGGGTGTGGGTTGTTGGCACTGCTGAGGACGCAGAACTTACATACACTGATGCTGACTTCACAGATCCATTATGCATCGTTTTGGGTAACGAAGGAAAAGGAATTCGGAGACTCGTCAAACAGAAATGCGATTATCTCGTGCATCTGCCGATGTTAGGTCAGATACGTTCACTAAACGTGTCTGTAACAGCAGGGGTGCTGTTATACGAAGTCCTTCGGCAACGTGGTGCTAAATAACACCTTCCTCTTTTAAACTATAAAAGATACCATCACCAATAATAATATGGTCTAACACTTTGATGCCGACATAATTGCCAGCTTCAATTAATTGTTTGGTAGCACGGATGTCTTCTTGACTCGGTTGCGGGTCGCCAGATGGATGGTTGTGTGCCAGTACAATGGAGTTTGCGGACTCTTCAATTGCAAATCGAAAAATTTCTCGAGGATGAAAGACGCTTGCGTTTAATGTGCCTTCAAACACTGTATCTTCAGAGATAAGTTTTTTACCCCACTGAATCTCGTTATCGGAGTCACCCGCGATGCCTTGCGTTGTAACGCCGCCTTTAGTGTCAAGACACATCACACAAACGACTTCTTTTCGGAGGTCGCGCATAAGCGGCATTAACATATCGGCAACATCGCTTGGCGAACTAATTTTTACACGGTCAGCATGTGAACGTGCTAAACGCCGTCCCAATTCAAATGCGGCAACCAGTTGTGCAGCCTTTGCAGCACCAACACCTTTAATAGATTCAAACTGTTTAGGACGGTTCTCTGCCATCCGCTTGAGATCATTATTATACTCAGTTAGTATCTGTTCACCAAGTTGGACAGCAGTCGTACCTTTGAAGCCACTTTTGAGGATAAGCGCAAGTAACTCTGAGGTTTTTAAATGTGAAGGGCCGTGTTTGTAAAGTCGTTCACGAGGGCGTTCGTCTTTCGGAAGGTCTTTGATTCGTAATCTGTCAACGGAGTACATCTCGTTCCTTTCAATCTATTATGAGTATTCTATCTTCGGTTAAGTATAGTCAGTTTTGGTAATAAAGGCAAGTGAATTTGTCAAAAACTTAATGGTTTCATGAATTCCACTAAAAACTGTAAACACATCTATCAAAATCGTTAACAAACTAAACGATTTCTGTCCAGATTTAAAGTTTTCTTGACAAATAAACTAAAATTACATATAATAGAAATAGACTTAAGAAAAATGCCGTATAATTTAAAACTGATAAAAGGGAGAAAAACATGGCAACCACGGTTCGCTACAGAGATGGTGTTACAATTTTGGAGCCATCAGGAAAAATTATGGGTACCGGGGTATCGGAACTAAGAGAGGTAATTACAGCTGAGGTAGACGCCTCCGATACACCGAGAATTCTAATTGACTTTGAAAAGGTCAATATGATGGATAGTTCAGGACTTGGAACGCTCATGGGGGCACATGTCACTATTACTCGGCAGGGTGGTAGAGTAGGTGTTCTCAATGTCGGAAAAAATATCAAAAATCTAATTGTGCGGAGTCGGCTTGCAAGTATCTTTGAGCACTTCAACACCGAAGATGAAGCTGTCTCAGCTTTAAGCAGCGATGCCTAACGTACATTTCATAAACGCAGCAACTTGGAGGCTGCACCAATGGCGATCACTCAATCAGAGCGGGATGGCGTTTTCATTTTTAAACTTGATGGTAGAATTATAGCGCCCGATGTCCAAGAACTAACAGATGTCGTTCAAAACACCCTTTCACAGGCAAATGACTCACCTAAACTTGTCTTTGACTTCAAAGACGTTACCAGTATGGATAGTTCAGGGCTTGGTGCCTTGATGAGAATCTATGCTGATATTCATCCACTCGGTGGAACAATTGCTGTGATAAATGTCAATAAACATGTTAAAAACCTCATTGTTATGGCGAGACTCATCACTGTCTTCCGTAACTTTGAGAGTGAAGACGAAGCAGTGTGGGCACTATTGAATCCGCCATCCGAGTCGCCACAATAATTTGCAAGGCGGTCTCTCATGATAAAAAATATCCTCGTTTCTATAGGTGATACTGATTACGAAAGAAACGCCTTTGATTACGCAGGGCAACTGGCTGTTCTTTTAGGAACACACCTCTCTTGTGTCTTTTTTCAAGACAGTTCACACGGTGGAAGCGCAGAAGTCGCGGAAACAGTGCTGCGCCGAACGGAAAAAGAGTGTTCACTTTACGATTTTTTGGATTACCACATTGAAGCGGTGGCAGGCAACCCGCGGCAGATGATTTGTCAAAAAGCACATTCCGCTGATTTGGTCGTAGTCGGACTCCCCGAAGATATTAAAACGCGTGGTCTAAAACTCATTCAAAACCAAATTGATGATGTCCTCGCACATATTACGAAGCCTATCATCATCGTCCACGAACAGTGCACCCTATTACGCAAAATTTTAGTCGTTAATCATGGGGATATTTATTCTGACCATGTCCTCTCACTTTCAGCAGAAATCGGTGAATTGACGAAATCTGAAATTCTCGGTTTAGCCCTTTCAAATACCACTCAAGAAGCAACAGAGATTAAGCAACAGATGGAAGCTTACCTTAAATTCTACGATGTCACCACTGAATTTCTCACTGCCCTCGGTTTTACAGTAACAAACATCTTGGAAAACGCGGAAGCGAATGATTGCGATCTAATCGCTCTCAGTGCAAGCCACCACGGACGATTGTATGAGATGGTTTTTCAAAGTACCACACAAACTGTCGTTAAACTTGCCAATCGTGCTGTTTTAGTAACGAAATAATGGGGATCCACACATGGCATCTGAAACTCTTAAAAACCTGCCTTTTCTACAGATGTCATCGGATATGTTTGGATATATCCATCCTGACGGTAAACTTCTCCCACTCAATCCTGCATGGGAACACATCCTCGGTTTCACCTGCACAGAACTCCAATCGCGGCAGTGGATAGAACTTGTTCATCCTGACGACCAACAATCCACGTTAACAGAATTCACGAAACTAAAAACAGAAGACTGCAACATCATCTCTTTTGAAAATCGCTATTTGTGTAGTAATGGAGATTACAAAAGGCTTCTCTGGTCAGTACAGTCCGATCCAGAACATCCCCGCTATTGTGCGATTGCTAAGGATATAACGAGACAAAAGCAGATTGAGGCAAAACTCCGGGAAAATGAAACAAGGTTTAAGCAATTGGCGCAAACTCATTCACAAGAAAGTGATTTCCTCCATACCCTCATGGATAATGCCCCCGACCATATCTATTTTAAGGATATTGAGAGTAAATTTATACGCATAAGTCGGTCACTTGCAAATAGATTCGGTATCAAAAATCCTGCAGAAGCCGTCGGTAAAAGCGACTTCGATTTTTTTACGCGCGAACATGCACAACAAGCATATCAAGATGAACGAACGGTAATTGACACAGGAAAACCGATTGAGGGAAAACGCGAAAAAGAAACCTGGCCAGGCGGACAAGATACATGGGTATCTACTACAAAAGTGCCGATTCGAGATAGAAGTGGACGTATCAAAGGCACATGTGGTATTTCTCGAGACATTACAGCGTATCATCGTGCCGATCAGACACTTCGCGATTCTGAAGCAAAATGGCGGTCCTTGGTGGAAAGCGCTCCTGACATTATCACGACACTTGACCTTGATCACCGATTGCAGTTTATCAATCGGATTCCAGCAGGTGTTGACCTCGCAATAGATGATGTCGTTGGGGAAAGTGTGTTTGATTTTCTGACCGATGAGCATCATGATGGATTTCGACAGGCATGCCAACAGGTTATTGAAACCGGTGAAGTCGCAGGCTATGAGATTCAGGGAAGAATCAGTCGAAATTGGTATGCCTCATGGATCGCCCCCATTAAACGGGAAGAAAAACTTGTTGGGTTTGTTATGACTTCAACAAATATTACAGACCGGAAACAAGCCGAAACAGAATTGCAAGAAAGCGAACAACGTTTTCGTCGCGCAGTGCTAAATGCTCCCCTACCGATTATGATTCATGCCGAGAATGGCGAGGTAATTCTCATTAGCCGCGCATGGACAGAACTTACCGGGTATACTTCTGAGGAGATGACGACTATTTCTAAATGGTTAGAACAAGCAAACAGTGAAATGAGCGAACAGATTCAAGAATACCTCGTACAAGTGAATCAGAAGCGGGAACGGAGCGCGCCAGAACAATACGAAATTATGACGAAGGCAGGCAAAAAACAGATATGGGAATTTAGTTCCTCTTTACTTGGCACTCAACCTGATGGACAACGGATCATCATCAGCATGGCTCTTAACAATACTGATCGCATAAAAGCACAACAAGCCATGCAAAGTGCAAAGGAAACAGCTGAATATGCAAGCAGAGCAAAAAGCGATTTCCTTGCCAACATGAGCCACGAATTGCGAACGCCTTTGAATGCTATTATCGGATTCGCAGAAATTCTCAGAGATGAACTTGTGGGACCAGTTAACGATGAGCAAAAAGAATGTGTCAACGATATCCGCATGAGTGGGCAACATCTTCTCGAAATGATTAACGATATTTTGGATCTCTCAAAAATTGAAGCTGGAAAGATGTTCTTACAACTTGAAGAATTTGCAATCGTTGATGCGGTTGAAGAAGTTAACGCAATCATTAAGGCACTTGCTCTCAAAAAGAATATCGAACTTACACTGGAGTGCCAGCAAAATACTACGATTCACGCTGATCGTGTCAAAGTGAAGCAAATCTTTTACAATTTGCTTTCAAACGCTATCAAGTTTACGCCAGAAGGCGGTAAAGTAACGACACACTTAGAAGTTACACCTACCGATCTACACGTCAAAGTAATAGATACTGGAATAGGAATTGCCGAAGAAGATAGAATGAAGCTTTTTGCGCCTTTTACACAAATTGACACTTCAAAGTCGAGACGATATGGAGGGACAGGACTCGGCCTTGCGTTGACACAACGGTTGATTGAGTTACATGGCGGACAAATCCAGGTAACAAGCGAAGAGGGAAAGGGAAGCACTTTTGCCTTTAATATACCAACGACTCAGATAGTACAAAAAACTAATTGATTAATTTCCTATAGTAAAGCTTAGAAATAAATACACACTTTCGCCTTCCCGCGGTAGGCACGGTTTCCTAACCGTGCTGGTGCAAAGCGTCTCATTAATTCTAAGATCCGCTATAAATTACTGTCGTTGCCAATGTCCTCCTGTTCTATAACTTACAATCGGTAACCTTTGTGATATTTCGAATTGATCTTTAAACAAATTTACTCTCTTGAAACAATTTCTGCCATATCCCTGGGCGTAGGAGCGATACATTGACTACCGAGAATCCGCAGTCAATCTTAGTCATAGAAGACCAAGCGTTGAATCGAAAAGTTGCCCGCATTGTCCTGCAATCTGGAGGCTATGAGGTTATTGAAGCGGTTGATGCAGCAGAGGCATTAGCGTGCTTAGAAAAGGTTGTCCCCGCGCTCATTCTAATGGACATCGCACTGCCAGGACAGAGTGGTGAAGAACTAACCCGACAAATTAAAGCCGACCCAAATTTGCGCTGTATACCAATTATCGCATTAACCGCTGCAGCAATGTCCGGAGACCGTGAACGACTCCTCAAAGCAGGGTGTGATGATTACATCAGCAAACCAATTGATACCCAATTACTTTTAAAACGCGTAGCCCACCATCTCAAAGGAAATCTAACATGAACACTGAAGAAGCAGCAAGAATTCTTGTTGTTGATGATGAACCGCGCAATGTCAAAATTCTCCAGATTCAACTTCAGGCACGCGGTTACGTTGTCCTCACTGCTGGCGATGGAGCGGAAGCTTTAGAAGTTGTAAGGGACCAAACACCTGACCTGATCCTGTTAGATATTAACATGCCGAAAGTAGATGGATATGAAGTGTTAGCAAAGGTCCGAGCAGACAAAACGACAGAATTTATCCCGATTATCATGATAACTGCTCTGCGCGATACAGAAGAAAACCGAATTCAGGCTGTTGAAGCTGGGGCAGATGACTTTATAGAAAAGCCCTTCAATAGTTTTGAAGTGTTAGCTCGGATTAAATCCCTCTTACGCATTAAGCATTATCACGACACGCTTGCGCAACACAATGTGCGTTTAGAGACAGAACTCCAGATGGCTCGGAGTGTTCAAGAAATAATAATTCCTCAGAACGGTCCCCAAGATTTAGCAGGATTCCGCACAGCCTCATACTGTTCTCCTGCAATCGCTGTAGGCGGGGATTTTTTTGATTTATGGGAAATTGATAAAAATCGGATAGGTGTCTTAATTTCTGATGTAATGGGACATGGAGCGTCCGCTGCCCTCGTTACTGTCTTTATTAAAACGGTTTTAACAGAACATCGGGAACATATAGAGGATAACCCTGCTCAGCTGCTACACGTACTTAACGAGCGTTTTAACGATATAATTAGTTCCCGTCTATTTATGTTTGCTACTGCCTTCTGTGGCATCTTTGACCTGACAAAAAAACAACTCATCTGTGCGAATGCCGGACATCCATTTCCGTTTTTGCAACACAATTCACAGTCAAAATGTGAACAGATTACCGATAAAAATAGCGGGAACGGTTTGGGAATTCGGAAAGAATCTATATACGAAAATTGCTATTACCCATTTGATTCCGGAAGCAGAACCTTTCTCTATACCGATGGTGTCTATGAGGTCAAAAATCCGCAAGGTGAAGAATTTACCGTAGAACAACTCCAAGACGTGGTGACGATGTGTGAAGAAGAATCGCCTGCGCGGCTTATCCAATATGTTTTTGACACTATCACGGAATGGACGGATGCCCGCCCCAATGAGGATGACTTTACACTTGTCGCTGTTCAGGGTTAACCTTCGTCTGAATTAACATCTCGATAAAAAATTGCGGTCACATCTGTTCCCCCAACCGCATTCGCTTCCAGTTTATAAACATCGGTGAGACATTTTATGAGATGCAGACCATGCCCACTTTCCCTTGATGGTGAGCGTTTCGCCTGAATCTCTTCTAAACGCTCAGGTGTTAACCAATCATGTGTGTTATCTCCGCCTTTATCTCGGACGACAATTTCAAGAGCACGCTTATCCATAGAGATTTGCAATTGAATTCCGCTTGATATACACGTGGACCCGTGATAAACAGCGTTACTACAAATTTCGTCAAGAGCAAGTTGAATATCGGCTATCCGTTTCTTGGAAAATCTCAGCGTTTCACACAATTTCCCAATAAACGCACGTACCGACTCGAGGTAATACACATCACTCGGCAGCTTCAACTCAATGTAGGCATTCTCCATGGGCTAACACCAGTCTTTTCCAATCTTATGACGTTGATTAAAAAGCCGCAATTGCGCTCTTCTCAGATTCATAAATTTCAACAACGCTGGAAGCCCCTATAAGATTAAAAGTCCGCGTGAGGGTTGCAGCTAAATTGCATAGTTTGAGGTCACCACCGTTTTGGCGGAGTCGTTTTGCGATGCCCACTAACGTGCCTACTGCGGTACTGTTAATGTGGCTAACTTCACTGAAATTTACTACAACCTTATTCACCTTTTCTGCCAAAAGATCTTCCAGAACTTTCCGCAAATCCGAGGCAGCGTAACTGCTTAAGTCAGTCTTCACATCAATAATTTTGACATCCGCATTTTCCCGAGTGGTTATAAATTCGGCACCGGCCATAAAATTCACCTTCCGTATTTTAGATCCGTATCTATAATTTTAGTTTAGATTCATAAAAAAATCAAGCATTTTTTTCAATTATAACCTAAGTTGCCACATAGTAACATGAACTTTTAGTTTGCGGTACGAAAAGATGCCACACCCAGCAGACATAAAGAAATAAGCAGGCACTCTTTCGGGTACCTGCTTATTTGAGAGTTATGCCGTCTTACTCGGCACAACGGCGATTTCCATTCGGATCGGTGAGACACCTCGGCGACATGTGCGAAAGCGCCGTGCCGCTTATGGGGTCAGCGGCGAAGCGACATCTACGCCAGGTTTTATTGCAATT